>NZ_CP036262.1:3006912-3608295 GCF_007741495.1 Roseimaritima multifibrata | reverse complement strand
CAATCGATGTGTTTCGTTTTTCGGTCGCATGGATGTGATGAACTGTCCCGGGAACGGTTTGCAAAATATCACGCAGGCGCTGAATCTCGGCGGTGACCTGTTCGTCTGCAGGGGCGACAAGGACTGCGGGGGCTCCACCTTCACTGGGCAAACGCAATTCGGGTCCCCCGGTCCCGTCAATGGTTAACGCACGAGGGGCGATCATTGCCCCCAGTTCCGCGTCACCAAAGGATTCAAGTAAACCGAAAACGTTGCGACTGATCGGTTGCTCCCAGATCCGCTGTCGCGATCCGAAATACCCGCTGATGCACGCCGCTTTGACTCGGGTGTCAAGCGCTGCACAGTACAGAGCGATCATGCCGCCTTCTCCGTAACCGATGACGCCGATAGGTTTGGAACGATCATCTTCCACCGTACTGAACCAATCGACTGCCGCCAAAACCTTTTGCACCTCGTATCCAATAAGGTGACGCCCCAATACAAAGGCGCTTCGATAAAGGTATTCCCGGTCGGTCATCTTTGCTCGGCCATTGCGTGGACCGTAATCCCGGCTGATCAAAGTAGGCACTAAAACCTCGCAGCCGTTTTCTGCAAGTTGCCTAGCGAATTGGAATTTCTCCTGAATCCCGGCATGGCTACCTGCTACGTCCTCAGGGGTTTGGTCAGCGTCGGGGATCGCGACCACTCGAGCGATAGCGGCCTCTTTGGGTTTCAACCACAGACCCTCTCCGTGAACATTGCGAAACACCGGCCAGCGAACCGCAAAGACCGTATAGCGTTCGGTCTCTTCCACCACGTAAGGGACAACCGTGCTGCCAACAAATTCGAGTGATTCAATACCAACACGCGCGTCATCAGCTCCAAGAATATGAGCCAATCGTTTGCGACTGGCGGACAATGACTCGGAGTAAGCACTTGCCGAATGGCGATCTCGAGTGAAGTTTGCTTCCCGCAACGCCACAGAAGCATCGATTTCGCCTAGAAGAAAGCTGTCGATGCCAGCGACCATTTGTCTTGCGAGATCACCTTCCATCGTCAGAGGTTGGGTTCCCGCCAGCTGAGTCAAATCAGAATCGATCCCTTGGGCGCACAACGCTGGGCAAGGAAGGAAGGACCAAGCAAGCAGCAACGCACCCCAAATAGGAAGTTTCATGGGAGGCCTTTTCACAGCAACGGGAGGGGGAATTGAAGAGTTAGCGGGGGCGTCCATTGTACTCCATCGAATACCGACACACCGTCCTCCCCAGATCCCAGACTCTGCGAAACTTTCGTCGACGAATCGAATTGCCGACGCGGCTTAAATTGAGCGGCGACCACGTCGCATCAGAAACAATCCCAGCACGATAAACAGCCCGCCGACGATCTGAGCCGCATACGGTTGCTCCTTAAGAATGAACCAACCGCCAACGACTGCAACCAAGGTCACAACATTCTGGTAGACCGCAGCGTGGGAGCCGCCGACGGCGCGAACACCTGCATTCCAAGTGGCATACGCAATCCCCGTCGAAAAAATTCCGGAATAGGCGAGGGCTGCGAAGGTTGTCGGCTGCAGGAGCTTAGGGATTTCCTCCGAAATCGAAGGGATCGCCAACATCAGATGGAAAGGCGTCGTTAAAGCACAGCTGATGAAGGTCAAACGAAGCGGGCGCATGGTTTGCAGAATGGATCGACTAACGACCGTCCCGGTTGCCCACGTCAACGCCGCGCAAAGCATCACCAAGTTCCCGATGAAGTAGCGGCTGGCCAGGCTGACTTCGCCGCTACCTTGGGTGGTGACCACCACCGTTCCGCAAAACGTCACCAACAGCCCAAGCCAGGTGACGCGAGGAAGCCGCTCCCTCAGAAATATTAGGGACAGCACCGCGGTCCACATTGGCATCGAAGCAAGAATCAATGCAGTATTTCCCGCCGTGGTCAGCTCGATCCCCTTTACGAACATCACAAGGTACAAGAAACCGTTCAAAGCCGAAAACAAAACCACCCGCCCCCACGGGATCGGCGGTTGCGGTTCCTTCACCGGACGCAAGCGAGCATCCGCCCAAACCAGAATCCCCAGGGTAACGAACGCAAAAATTAATCGCAGACCGTTAAAGACCCACGGATCCAAATCGCGAATGGAAGCCTTAAAAACCAGAATATTTGTGCCCCACATCAGCGCCGTTGACAGCAGCAGTCCGTCGGCTCCAAGGGAGTGTTTCCGCGTATTCAGCGTAGGCCTCGCTTCAGTCACCAAAAATGAGAAAAAGTGTTTGTTGGAAGATGCGGTTAAAGTACTGCAATGCTCCAAATCCACAAGCCGCACCCGCTTGGACAAGCGGCCAAGCCGCAGGGAATCTGGATTGATCCCGGTGGAATCGGCGCGGCGGTTAGCGGAATCGGGAAACAAAATTTGCGGAATCCATGGCCCCGCTGACCATTGCATTACGTATAGCTAATTGCGTTTTGGCAACTTCGTCCACGCGCCGTTTTCCCGACCACCGAAAACAGCTTCCAGAGAGCCCAATGAATCGTCAGACCACCACATCCCTAGGCCTGCTTTTGCTTCGAGTAACTTTTGGTTGTTTGATGCTGGTTCACGGCCTGCAGAAACTGAATGGTTTCAGTGAGTTAGCCGATTCGTTTTCAGACCCGCTGGAGATGGGCAGTCGGTTGAGTTTGATCGCTGCCATCGGTGCGGAAGTGGGATGTTCGTTGCTGCTGATCATCGGCCTGGGAACTCGTTTTGCGACGGTTCCACTGGCGTTTACGATGTTGATTGCGCTGTTTGTCGTACATGCCGAACACGAATGGAAGGTCAAAGAACTTGCAGCGTGCTATTTGGCGGTTTACGCTGTGATCGCGATATCAGGACCTGGAATATTTTCGATCGATCATTTGATTTCTAGACGTTCGGCAAAAACAGATTCCAGCGAACCTTAACTGCACCGCTCCGCTATTTTTTCGTTTCCCAGCAGAGTTCCCCTTACTTGAAGAGACAACTCGATGTGTGATCAAGACCACTTTGAAGACGATCTGAAAAAGTACTCTCGACGAGATATTGGTACGCTGGCAGCCGCAGGCATTGGGGCAGCCATGATGTTACCCCGAGCGGCGGACGCGGCAGAGGTGCGTCACAACGACGTCGTCATCCAAACCCCAGACGGCGAATGCGACGCCTACTTCGTAACGCCCAAAACGGGAAAGCATCCAGCCGTATTGATCTGGCCCGATATCTTTGGGCTACGCCCATCGTTCAAACAGATGGCCAATCGCCTGGCCGAGTCCGGTTACAGCGTGTTGGTCGTCAACCCGTTCTACCGAATTCAGAAAGCCCCCACCGCGGCCGACGGCGCGAAGACTCCTATTTCCGAAGTACGGCCTCTTGCTCAGTCCCTGGATGCGACGAAACACACATCCGATGCCAAGACGTTCATCAAATGGCTTGACTCCCAGCCACAGGTCGACACATCGAAGAAGGCTGGCACAACGGGATACTGCATGGGCGGCCCCATCGTAATGCGAACCGCTGCAGCCGTTCCCGATCGCATCGGCGCTGCGGCATCCTTCCACGGCGGCGGACTGGTTAGCGATAAACCGGATAGTCCGCATCTATTGATTCCAGAAATGAAGGCCGCGTTCCTAGTCGCCATTGCGGAAAACGATGACGAACGAGATCCCGAAGCGAAGACAACGCTAAAACAGGCATACGCAAAAGCCAATCTTCCTGCGGAGATCGAAGTTTACCCCGCCGGTCATGGCTGGTGCCCACCAGACTCCAGAGTCCACAACCAAGCGCAAGCCGAAAAAGCATGGAGCCGATTGCTAGTGCTTTTCCAAGAAAACCTTGCCTAAGCCGGTTCAGGTTCAGACTCCCCTGCGGAAGATCAAATCAAGCCCGCGCCAGCGAGTATTTTGCTCACTCGCTCGCGCTTCGTGCTTGTATTTGCTACTCCCTTTCGCTTCCAACCTTCCATTTGCTAGCGCGAAGCGCAAGCGAGTATTCGGAACAGACTCGCAAGCGATCAAATTGAGCCCGCGCCGTCTAGCATTTTGTGCATCGCTTGCGCTTTGTGCTTGTATTTTGCTGCACTCGCCGGAGCGCGGGTAGAACGGCACCACCTCAAAGAACCGATTTCACATCCCGAGCGACTGCCTTTTCTCCCTCGGCTCATTCCCCCAGGGACGCACTCTATCGATTAGGTGTAGCGCCGAGGGGAATTTGGAAAAAAATCTTGATTCTCGGCGGCGGATTCTCTGCCACTCGGCAACTAATTCAATAGCAGTTTGTTTCTTTCCCCCTCTGCGAGATGCAGCCAATGTCGATACGCTCGGGTTTCTACGCCGCCTGTTTTATAGTTGCGACAGCCCCATTCACTTTGGCTCAACCTCCCGGGATGGGAGGTGAAGATCGCGAGCTGCTGGACCAATTCGACAGTGATAAAAATGGATGGCTAAATTCCGAAGAACGCCAACAGGCGCGTGCCTTCATCAAAGAGAACCCTCAGGAACGGCGAGGCTTTGGCGGACCTCCTGGTGGGCCTGGTGGCCCCGGGGGTTTTGGAGGACTAGGCGGCCCTGGATTTGGGCCGCCTCCTGGTCTTGATCCACCTGAAGGCGAAAGAGCAGAAGATCGTCCCGAAAGAGCTGGACGCCCCGGCGGATTTGGCGGCCCTGGATTTGGCCCCCCTCCCGGATTCGATCGTCCTGAAGGCCCTAGGCCGGGCGACGGACCGGAAGCTGACGGCCCGCCACGAGACTTTGGACGGCGCGAAGGATTTGGGCCTCCGGGTGATCGTGGCCCCGGATTTGGCCGTGGGCCAGGACGAGGCGGACGTGGTGGTCCAGGCGGACCAGGCGGACCAGGACGCGGCGGCGACCGTCCACCTGCCACCAAGGGAATTGAAATCGATAAAGCATCGGTTGCGCCGGTGGAAGGTGACCTGTATGACGTCAGTGTTCTGCGAACAATCTTTCTTGATTTTGAAAATGCAGACTGGGAAGCAGAGCTAGAAGATTTTCACGGAACCGATATCGACGTCGCTGCAACCTTGACGGTGGACGGCAAAACCTACCCGAACGTTGGCATTCACTTCCGCGGAGCATCTTCCTATGGAATGGTGCAAGCCGGACACAAACGATCGCTGAATATTTCGACCGACATGGCGGACGAAGACCAACGGTTGCAGGGATACAAAACCCTCAACCTGCTTAACGGAAGCAGTGACGATTCTCTGATGAGCACAGTCCTCTACTCGCACATCGCCCGAAAGCACGTCCCAGCGCCCAAAGCGAACTTCGTCCGTGTGGTTATCAACGGTGAAAACTGGGGCATCTACACTAACGTCGAACAATTCAATAAGGATTTTATCAAAGCAAACTTTGAAACCACCAAAGGAGCTCGCTGGAAAGTTAGTGGCTCCCCACGCGGCGGCGGCGGATTGGACTATCGCGGGGAAGATCCTGCGAACTACCAACATCCTTATGAACAAAAGTCGGGCGGCAAAAAGTCCCTGAAAAAACTGATCGAACTCTGCCGTGTCTTAGAAGAAACTCCAGCCAGCGAATTGCCAGCCGCCCTTGAACCGATCTGTAATGTCGATGGCTTGCTGTGGTTCTTAGCGCTTGACAACGGTCTGATTAACTCCGATGGGTACTGGGTTCGAGCAAGCGACTACAGCATCTACTTGGACGAAAAGGACAAATTCCACTTCATCCCCCACGACATGAACGAAGCGTTTCGAGCTGCAGGGGGCCCCGGAATGGGCGGGCGTGGACCAGGCGGTCGCGGACGCGGTCCGGAACAAAATCGTGAAGCTAGGCCCGACGCGGCGCCTCCCGCAACGGCAACCTCCCCAGTGGGACTCGATCCACTCATCGGAATGGACGATCCGACCAAACCGCTACGAAGCAAGGTGTTGGCTGTTCCCAAATACCGTCAGCAATACCTGAACAACATTCGTGAACTGGCGGAAAACGATCTCGACTGGACGTCGATCGAACCGTTTGTAAATCAAGCGGTCGAATTGATTGACGACGAAGTCAAAGCAGGGACCCGCAAACTGGGGACATACGAAGCATTCGTCGAAGCAACCTCACCGCCGACCACCGAGGCCAAAGCCCCGGAAGCTCGCGGAGGACACGGTTCCATGAACCTGAAAACGTTCTTCGACCAACGTCGCGAGTTTCTGTTGAACATGGAGGCAAAATGACTCACTCAAAACCGACCATCCAACGCATCGAGATGAAGTTTCAGCTCGATGCGGATATGTCCGCTCAAGTGAAAGATTGGGCGAGAGACCACCTTGGCGTCGACGAAAACTGCAATGCAGCGGAAAGCGATTCCTATGATATTCGAACGCTCTATCTGGACACTCCGGAACTTGACCTGTTTCATCGCACACGCGTGATCGGGCTTGCCAAACATCGAATCCGGAGATATGGAAACGAGCAAACCCTATGGGTGGAAACCAAACGCAAGAAAAAGCAGATCGTTCGCAAAAATCGAACTGCGGTGTTTGAATCCGATTTACTGGCTCGTTTGTCTGCACCGGAATTCGCTTCCCCTAAGGCAATCGACCTTCAGAATGCCAATGGCCCATTGAGCAATGTGACACGTCCGAAACCTACCAGCGAACCGCGTGGCACGCTGGCGTCAAACTCTATGGAGGCTCTGACGAACACCGCCCAGGTCTTTTCAGAGGAAACCGCGGCCGATCCTTGGTGTGGTGATTGGTTCCTGAAACGCATCGCGGAGCGACGCTTACAACCAGCGGTCCAAATCGGTTATCGAAGGTTTGCGAGGACTTCGATGCTGAACGGAGAAAATCTGCGTCTAACCATCGACAGTCACATGTCTACCGGACCGGTCGATGACTGGAAAGTATCGACCGGCGGCGCACGCCAAGACTTGGCAATCGGCGAGCATGAAATTTTGGAACTGAAGTTCAACAACCAGATGCCCGCTTTGTTTAAAAAATTGCTCCGGACGTTCCCTATTCCAGCAACCGGATTCTCAAAATTCCGGTCGGGGATCGTCTGCCGGTCACTGCATCAATCGGAGACGCTAACAAATGAACCACTGGCATCCGGCCGGCCACTAGCAAACAAGGGACGAATGGCAAATGCCTGATTGGCTCACAAACGTTACCGATACCCAGGTCGATCCTTCGCTCCAGGTATTGCTCACTCGGTTGATACTGGCTTGGTTGTGCGGGTGCGTCGTTGCCTGGATCGCTCGTCGCAATCAAGCCCCCGGTACAAACGACACGCTGACCTTAACCTTGATCCTGATGAGCATCCTCATTGCGATGGTGACTCAAATCATTGGTGACAATGTAGCTCGAGCGTTCAGCTTGGTCGGAGCGTTGTCGATCGTTCGTTTCCGAACCGCGATGTCGGAAACTCGAGACGTCGCGTTTGTGCTTGCAGCCGTTGTTGTTGGCATGGCGGTCGGCGCTGGCCAATACTGGGTTTCAGGACTCGGTTTGGTAGTCGTTGGACTAGCAACCCAAATCAATCGCGCCTCATCGCATCCCACATTGAAGAAAACCACGGAACCTGGGAAAAAGCCAGCAACGTGGCGATTGAATTTGCAGGTCGGCCTTAGTGCAACCGATGGCTGGGAATCCGAGATCGAAAGGTTCACGCAGAACCTTCAACTGGTCTCCGCAGAAACCAGTCGGCGAGGAAGCGCCCTGGAACTCACCTATCACCTAGTCCTACTGCCAGACAGCAACGTCATTGATTTAGTGGCGGCGTTAAATACGCTCCCCATCGTCGAATCCGTCGCAACCAAGGAACTTTAGCCGTCTAAAAGAGGGGCATATCTTGCTTCGGGTAGCCAAAATGCTTGCCATTGGAAGCGAAGAAACCTAAGCTGGGCCCTAGATACCTGTGCCTACAAATGGAAGGCAACCAAGTATCTACCGTTTTCCATGGAAAGCGGCCTCCCTTCCACGTGCCTGCCCTACGGATTTCGCTCATGTTCTTCGATTCCATTCGATTTATGGGATTAGTAGCCACCATTATCGGCATTGGATGGCAGGGCTCGCTGCCGGGCAAAGAACCGACCACCAAGATCGAAGCGACTGCGGAGGGGGCCGAGACAGACGAAACGGCCGACGAAATTCTGGCCGGACATTCGTACCATGGCGATTTCCTAAACGACGGTCCGCGGCAAGCGGCCTATCCGATGGAAGGGACCGGGCATGTCGATTTCCCTGTCTCCACCAAAAGCCCCCAAGCCCAAGCATTTTTTGAGCAGGGTTTAGGTCAGTTCTACGGTTTCTGGTATCTGGAATCAGAGCGTTCCTTCCGGCAGGCAGCTAAAGAGGATCCGGATTGTGTCATGGCGTACTGGGGAGCCGCCCTGGCGACTCTTAAATCCAAAGACCGTGCTCGCGGTTTTATTGCCGAAGCTGTCGAACGCAAAGGCTCCGCGACCAAACGCGAGCAAATGTATATCGACGCGCTCGACAAGTATTTGAATTTCGGACGTCCGAAAAAAGGGGATAAAGAGGACGCGAAGGAAGAAGACGAAAAACCAAAAGCTTTGACCAGCGAAGACAAAAAAAAGCAGGCCGAGAAGTACACGCAGGACCTGGAAGCGATTGCGATCGCGTTCCCAGACGATATCGAAGCCAAAGCGCTGTTGGCATTGCAGTTGTATGAGAACCACTCCGTCCTGCCCAACCCAAGCTACTTGGCCGTTGACGGGTTATTGGACCGAGTCTTCGCAGCCCAACCCTTGCATTCGGCTCACCATTTTCGCATCCACCTTTGGGATCGCAAGGAAGCGAAGTTGGCGTTGCAGTCCGCGGCAATGTGCGGTCAGTCGTCCCCTGGAATTGCACATATGTGGCACATGCCAGGGCATATCTACTCCCGGTTGAAACGCTACAACGACGCTGCTTGGCAGCAGGAAGCTTCGGCTCGCGTGGACCATGCTCACATGATGCGAGATCGAGTCCTCCCAGACCAAATACATAATTTTGCGCACAACAACGAATGGTTAATTCGCAATTTGAACTTTGTCGGACGTGTCGGAGACGCGGTCGACCTTTCGATCAACATGTGCGATCTGCCACGCCATCCAAAATTCAATACGCTCGAGAAACGTGGAAGCGCCCGTTACGGACGGCTACGCCTGATTGAAACCCTACGGCAGTGGGAACTATGGGAGCAAGCCTATCAGTTATGCCAAACCTCATATATTGAACCAACCGAAGTCGAAAAAGAACAACTCGAACGTCTGCGTCTATTGGGTGCCGCTGCCTGGATGACCCACCGGACCACGCAAGGCGAAGAAGTCTTGCAGGATCTAGAATCCAAACTGGAAGATAAGCGAGAAGCCCAGAAGAAGGCAGGCGACGAAGCAGCAAAAAAAGCTGAGGACAAAGCTGAGGACAAAGCTGAGGACAAAGCTGAAGACAAAGCTGAAGACAAAGCTGAGGACAAAGCTGAGGACAAAGCTGAGGACAAAGCTGAGGACAAAGCTGAGGACAAAGCTGAGGACAAAGCTGAGGACAAAGCTGCTGCAGAGCGTAAGAAGGCGATCGAAAAAGCACGGTCGGATGCTCGCAAACCATTCGCGACTCCGATCAACGATCTGGTAAAGGCGATCGCTGAAGTCCAAATCTATCGACACGTCGCCCAAGACGAATTTGATGCAGCCTCTTCTCTGCTAGAAAAAGCCTCCCGAAACATTCCGGCTACACTGAAAGCGATGATCCTGTTGCGGACAGGGGATCCAGACAAAGCGGTCGCCCTGATGAAGAAAGAGGTTTCCAAGGGCAGTAACGAAGTTCATCCACTCGCCAGCTTGGCCGAACTATGTTTTCTCTCTGGCGATTGGGAGCAAACGAAAGAGTCCATCGTGAAACTTCGCGGCATCGCTTCAGCCGCCGATACGACAGCTCCGCTATTCGGTCGAATGGATTCGATTTCCGAACGCGTCGGTGAACCGAAGGGTTGGCGAGGCGATGCTCCCGTCCGCGATGATTTGGGCGAACGTCCGAGTCTTGATTCCCTCGGTCCTTTCCGTTGGCAACCCTCCAAGGCTTCCGACTGGAAGTTGATCGACATGGACGGCAAGCCCCACACGATCGAGGAGAACTCCGGCAAGCCGATCCTTGTCATTTTCTACTTAGGCGCCGGATGCCTGCACTGCGCTGAACAACTTCAAGCCTTTGCTCCCAAAGCGGACGCATTTGCCGAAGCGGGACTGCAGATCGTCGCCATCAGCAGCCAAGGACAGGATGACCTGAAAGAATCGATCGACCTATACAACGGTGCCCCACTCCCATTCCAGCTTCTCGCCGATTCGGAACATGAAGCTTTCAAGGCCTTCCGCGCTTATGACGACTTTGAATCTCAACCGCTTCACGGCACCTTCTTGATCGATGCAGATCGCCGTATCCGCTGGCAAGACATCGGCTACGAACCGTTCATGGATCCTGACTTCGTTCTAAGCGAAGCCAAGCGTTGGTTGCCAGCTCCCGACGCTTCCGCCGCGGACGCGGATCCCGTCAAGACTCCACAAAACGGCCCCGAACCGAAGACCGCCTCGGCGAACAAGTAGCCCTCGCGGTGTTTGCGTTGATTCTCCGACGCCAAGAATACCGGAGTCGTCGCCTTTCGCTGGGGACATGAAATTGATAGGTGACGGTTTCCGAGTTGGGTCGCAGATGTGCATCAGAGAATCCCAACCCGCTGCGTAAGCGAGGGACCGGGAACACGGTCCGTAATCCCTCGCTAACGCAGCGGGTTGGAATTAGTTGCGTCGACGCTCTAGCCCGCAGGCTTCGAAAAGAGTTCCGTTTCCGGGCGTGCCCCGGCGGGCTCACAACTGGCAGCTACTCTCTTGTGCGATCGAAATGCGGTTCTCCGCTAGTCTCTGTGAGAGAGTTTCAGTGAGTAACATCTTCGGATCCGATAGAAGAAATTTTCGGCTACACCGAATCTTGAATCACACGCATCACGTTTCCACCAATTACTTTTCGGATAACCTCGTCGCTATGTCCACGCTGGACTAAGCCAACGGTGTACAGCGGCCAATTGGTCCAGGCAATACTCTCGTTCATCGCACCGGTTGTCTTAAAATCGTCTTTCGGCCAGAGCATGCGAAACTCCTCCCGCTGCTTTCCACGACGCGGGACCTTTGCCCGTTGAGTTCCGGAATCCTGGGCGGTGTATGCGACGTCGGTTCCAATGGCAACCGCATCCGCTCCAAATTTCTTGATCACGTAATCGACATGATCAAGCAAGGCATTGATGTCTCCGCTGTTCCCTAGATAACGCGGGATGCAGCAAATCCCGATATAGCCGCCACCATCGACAATCGCCCGAATCACCTCGTCCGGCTTGCTGCGAAAGTGAGGGTAAACTGCATTGCACGTTGAGTGACTAGCAACCATCGGCTTGGTAGATGACTTGGCCGCTTCCAGACTTGTCTTCCATCCGCTGTGAGCACAATCGGGGATGATACCAACACGATTCATTTCGGCGATCGCTCGATGCCCAAAATCGCTTAAACCGGCATCGCTCTTCTCTCCACAACCATCGCCGATCATATTACGACGCTGGTAGGTCAAATGCATCATTCGGATGCCCAACTGGTAGAAGACTCGCACGTACTTTAATTCGTCTTCGACCGACACCCACTGCTGAGCCAGGGGGACGCCGTTACCGGTCAGATAATAGCAGTGCCGATCTTCTTTCTTGGCCGCAACAATATCGCCAGGAACCGCTGCTTTAAATACGAAGCCGCGTAAAAGGTCGGTCGTGTAGGTATGTCGGGCCAATCTCTTAAGTAAACGCATCGGGTCTTGCCCCTCTTCCCCTGCGTTATTGAACACGCAGGTAACGCCCGATGCCCGCCAAGCTTCGCGGTATTCCTGTTCTTGGACCGGATCGGTTGCGAACCGTGTCATCGTCATCTCTTCTTGCATGTCCTTCAGTTCGGCTGCAGATGCGCCCGCATCGACGGCCGCTGCAACGACATCCCCATCGACGGACGCTCGAGGTCCAAACCCATAGGAATCAAAGACAATCGATTCTGCGTGCAGTTGCAGTCCCCTTTCCAATTCAGCTTTTGAGGGATTCAAAATCTTCATCGCCACGTTCCGCGCATCCTGGATCTTAGGATTTAGTCGCGACTGAAGTGCTTCAACGGAGTTCCCCGGACTCGCTTCCGCTGCGCTACCCTGCCCTGCCGCGACCGCAAGCGTGCACGCTCCGGCAATGGTCTGAACCGCTTGTCGTCGATTGATCATGTTGGAATACCTAGATATGAATAACAAAAATCGCCGATGCGATTCAAAATACTTGGAAGACAAGCCCCGCAAATGACGGCGACATGATGAAGGTCGGGGCGATAGGATTTTCGCAACACAAATGTGGGGCCCAAATCCGACGATCCGCAGCAGGCAGGGTGTGAAAACGGTATTCTACAGTCTGTTCACCGTCATTTGTTTACCCGAACCGCTGGTCCGGGCACTGTGCTGGCAGGTAATGATTCCACCAGTCCCGGGCGGGCAATACCACCGCTTCACGCAACAAATTGACCGCTGCACCTGCGAACATCGTTTGCCTCCCTCCGCTTCATCGAAATTCGACACACATGATGCTTACAGCCTTTCTAACGAACCGCATCGTCCGATTCACCTCGGATCATTCTCCACGAATTCTCGTATGTTTGCTCCTTGCCTACGGTTTGCAATCGACGGGGGTGGGGCAAGACATTGTTACCTTGGATTCGGTACCGGCAGAACGTGAAGCGATTTCCTCTCAAGAGCCTCTTGCAAAATCATTTTCGGCGAAGCAGGCAGCCATCTATCTTGATCGCGCATCCCTTACGTGGCAGAAAGAGAAAAAGTGCGTGACCTGCCATACGAACATGCCCTACATGTTTGCTCGCCCCGCACTTGCGTCCGTGCAGCCTGATTCAGGAGAGGTTCGGCAATTCTTCGAACAATACCGCACGGTTCGTTGGAAAGACAAACGCCCAACAGAGAACCAAGGATTCTGGGCGATCGTCGTCGCCGCTGGATTGACGTTCAACGATCTTCAAACAACGGGAAAGCTGAGCCCCGTAGCAAAAGATGTTCTCGATATGTTGTGGACAGCCCAGCGGGAGGATGGTGGTTGGAACTGGCCCGACTGCGACTATGCCCCTATGGAAATCGATGATCATTACGGTGTCACCGTGGCAGCTCTGACGGTTGGTATCGCCCCTGATGGATACTCGAAAACCGAACAGGCGAAAGCAGGATTAGAAAAACTACGAGGGTATTTTGCTAACAACCCACCAAAATCGCTTCACCATCGCGCCATGATTGCTTGGGCTTCGGTCCGGATCGAAGGGCTTGCCTCCGACCAGCAGCGAGCCGAAACATTGAAGGAACTGCTGTCACTTCAATTACCGGATGGTGGTTGGTCAACCGCTGGCTTTCTAACGGACTGGAAAGGATTGGAACGCGATAGCGGTCTTCCACTGGATACCGATACCAGCGACGCCTACGGGACCGGATTGGTAATTGTGATCAGTCGGGAACTGGGTATCCCCGCCGACGACCCGCGTCTTCAAAAGGCAATCGGCTGGATACTTGCCAACCAACGCGAGAGCGGAAAATGGTTCACTCCATCGCCGGTTAACGACGCCGGAAATCTGATATCCAATACCGGCAGCGCGTACGCGGTTCTTGCGTTGCAAGCCTGTGGCAAGCTACCGAATTGGCCGCTCGAAACCTCTTCTACGGCGATCGGCGAATAGAATCGCTGGCCTGCAAAAATGAAGGCGATTGACGTTCCTAAATTTTATCGCTGCAAAGGTCCATTGTCAGAACCTGCAGCAGGTCTTCGCGTGTAGCTTTGCGTGGGTTATTTGACAAACGCTCGGCATTCACCGAATCGACAACCGCTACCAAATCATCCTGCGAACAAATCCCTGCGTCCGCTACCGACACAGGGCAATCGAGATCACGAAGAATTTCTTGAATTCGTTGGCAGCCTTCTGCAACATTGACAGCCCCCAGTAATTCAAGAATCAAGCCAATACGCTTCTGAACATGCTCCGCCCCGCGCGGGTCGCTGCAATCGTCCTCACCAACCTCGGCATTAAATGCCAACATCGGAGCCAGCGTGAGGGCTACCGCGACGCCGTGGGGGATTCCATGCATCGAAGTGAGGTGGTAAGAGAGCGCATGGGAGGCCGTTGTCTTCGTCAGATTGATCGCCTTGCCAGCTAAGTGTGATGCAAGCGACATCGCTTTGCGATCGTCTGGGGATGGGCCGCAACTGGCAGGGACAAGATGCTGAGCGGCCAGACGTACTGCTTCGGTCGCATAGCCCATCGATTCCTCTGTAGCACCGACGGACCAAATCGACTCAACAGCTTGGCAAAACGCATCCAATCCGGTCGCGGCGGTAATCGATTTGGGAAGGCTGGACGTCAATCGGGAATCCACCACGGCAATATCAGGCAGCAGACTGGCGTCGGCGACGGAATACTTTTTGCCCTCGACATAAACCACTGCAAAATGGGTCGCTTCGCTTCCTGTTCCGGCAGTCGTTGGAATCGCAATCAATGGGACTCGCTTTGCCTGTAGAGAGACTTCGCGATCGATAATCTGCATCGGTTCGGCCTCTTCGACCGCAAACGTCGCAATCAATTTCGCCAAATCGATCGCGGTCCCCCCTCCAATCGCGATCACGATATCTGGTCGGAAGGCTTGGTATGCTTCAATCCCACGCCGAACATCCGAGAGTTTCGGATTGGGTTCGAAGCCAACAAAACGAACGGTTTCACATTTTTCAAAAAAAGGTTCCAGCCGCTCTTTCGCGCCCGAGGCTTGATAGGCCATTTCGTCAAGGACCAAGAACAACCGTTCGCATCCACGCGTCTCAACCAATCCAGGAACCAGATCAATGGATTCGGCCGGACCACTTGCAGACGCAATCGAAGAGGAAGGGTCCAAAACCATCAGCGCACCATCAAAGCAAAGGATGAATCAAAAGCAAAAAAACGACCATAGAGAACACACATGGTCGTCTTGCATGATAGTACAAAGTCCGATCCAAAGCTGAACCGCCGCGTCCGCGTGCAACTTAACAAAATGAACAAATGGAGGCAAAA
Organism: Roseimaritima multifibrata; assembly: GCF_007741495.1. Taxonomy (NCBI): domain Bacteria; kingdom Pseudomonadati; phylum Planctomycetota; class Planctomycetia; order Pirellulales; family Pirellulaceae; genus Roseimaritima; species Roseimaritima multifibrata. Next base: position 3,593,183 of record NZ_CP036262.1, on the reverse strand, counting down.
CCTTCCGCAATCTCAACATGAAGATTTCGCGAAGAACCAAGTGACAGGCTCCTTTGTCTCTGAAATGAAACTGATAGAATCAGCGCCCTGTTTTACATCGGAGGAAGGCACCCGTTAATCTTCCTGTCCCAGACTCAAACAAAGGAGCCAGCCCCTTTGAATCGTGATGTTGCTGATTTCGTTTGTTCGGCTACTGGGGCTGAGCGGGTACTGAAAGTTGATTTGGTACAGTCGCTTTGGAGTGGCTATGGGCAGATTGCGCGTGTGCAGTTAGCCGGTTTGCCAATCCGGTCGGCGATCGTCAAACAGGTTTCGCCACCAGATCAAACCAACCATCCGCGTGGCTGGAACAGCGATCAATCCCATCGCCGCAAGCTTCGTTCTTACGAAGTCGAATTAGCGTGGTATCGAGATTTTTCCGAACGATGTGGCTCCTATTGCCGCGTCCCGAAATGTTACGCGACGCGTTCTCTAAAGGGGCAGTCTCTGTTTGTCTTGGAAGACTTAGACGCAGCCGGTTTTCCACGTCGACAATCATCGCTCCGTCGAAACGGCGTGGAAACGGGGCTCCGTTATTTGGCGAATTTCCACGCGACCTTTCTCGGTCAGCCACCAAAAGGTCTTTGGCCGATTGGGACGTACTGGCATCTCGCAACCCGGCCCGACGAATGGCAGGCGATGCAACCAGGTGAACTGAAAACACACGCCGCTGCAATTGATACGATTCTGAATCAATGTCGGTACAAGACCATCGTGCATGGCGATGCGAAGGTCGCAAATTTTTGCTTCTCCGAGGATCTACAACAAATCGCGGCTGTCGATTTTCAGTACGTCGGCGGCGGCTGCGGGATGAAAGACGTCGCGTACTTTCTCGGAAGTTGCCTAGACGAATCGGAATGCCAACGCGGCGAATCCACTTTTCTAGAAACGTACTTTTCAGAATTTCGCAAAGCACTGAAGCGAACCGGATCTACCGAATCGGCGGGGAATATCGAACGTGAATGGCGAGAGCTCTACCCTGTCGCCTGGGCTGATTTCACGCGGTTCATGCTGGGATGGTGCCCCGAACACGGAAAACTAAACGCCTACAGCCGCCGTCTTTCACGAAGCGTCACCAACGAACTGGAATCGATAGACGGTGACACCACGTTTTAAAATTCCACAGTCAGAGGGGAAAAGTCCCTCATCGTTTCCAGGCCCGAAGGGGTGACGCAATCTCTGGCGAGGGTGAAGCCTCCGGTAAATAGGAACCACTGCCAGCGAAAGGCCCGGAGGGCCGACGCAACGACTGCTGGCCATTTATCCACCGTCTATTTTGACTTCCCGTAGTATCTGAGCCACCCGCAGGGCTTTTATCACGGTTTCTAACCTTTTTCAGATAAAATTCTAAGAAAGGATCGGTCACCGGTACTTCCTGTTAGAGGAAGGGCTCGCTGTGATTCAGAAATGCCAGACGCTGCGAAGAGGACCTATGTTGAAACCGACTCCGGGAGTCAAATCGTCCACTGCGAAAGGGGTGCGTGAGCATTCCTTGCAGTCGCTATTTGACGACCAGGAGACTCCTCTACTGCGTTACGCGTTCTCTTTGATCGGACGACGTGTCGTCGCCGAAGATATCGTTCAAGAAGTCTTTTTGCAGTTGCACATTCACTGGGAAAAGGTTGACTCGCCACGCGACTGGCTGTTCCGCAGTGTCCGCAATCGTGCGTTTAACTATATCCGAGACAATCGCCGCGAAGTTCTACAGGGGGATGATCGCAATCCCGGATCTGCAGACGGAAGCGATGAAACGTCCGAGGCGATGCTTCTGAGAATGGAGGCATCCGGAGTCCTGCGGGAAACTCTCAGAGAACTTAATGAGGATGATTTGCGTTTGGTCAAACTCAAATATTTTGAAGGCCTCAAGTATCGCGAAATCAGCAAACAAACCGGCTTGACCATCGGCAACGTTGGCTACCGTCTGCACCACATTCTGAAAGACTTAGCAGCCAAACTGCGTCCTCTGGGACTTGATGAAGAATCATGAACGAACCTATAAACAATCCCTCGACCGAATCGGATCTAGAAGCTCGCATCGTATCGATGGTGCTGAACGAGGCATCCGATTTCGAACGGGACCAACTAGAACGATTGTTGCAGCAGAGGCCCGACTTAGCGGCGTTCAAGGCACGGATGGAAGACGTTCATGGGTTGCTGCATGATTTGCGCGATGATGATTCAATCGACGCAGGCGATGATTGGAAACTACCGTTGGAACGCCGCGACCAAGTGATGGCGGTGATTCGCGGCGAAGCGGATCCACTGCAGCTGCCTCCCATACCTGCCCCTGCCGCGGATAGCACGCTGAGCGTCTTGGGAGCACGTGGTCGGCGGCAGGTCAAAGTTGCGTCCGTCTTTGGTGTCCTCGCATCGATTGCAGCGGTCGGACTCGTTGCGTTCGTAAGCACTTCGCTGATTAGCGATTCGGAGGTCGCTGTCTCCGATCGTGTCCTGAACCGTCAGACTGCCGAGACTGCCGATGCGATTTTGGTGCCCTCCATCGAAGCGGATGTTCGTTTAGAAATGCGTGCCGACGATCGAGATGATTACTCGGTTTTTGGCAATGAATTAGACCATTTGTCACGCGATGCTAAAGACAATGTCCCGCTCGAGAACTTGCTGCCTGATATCAAGGAACGACTTGATGCAGCCACGACTCAACTGCCCGCATCGAATCGCAAAAATTCGATGTCCTACTTTTCTGACGTGACACCATCGGGGGAAACTTTACCGCCGTCCGTAGCATCGGTTCCTCTCGGAGAGAGATTCGGCCGTGAAAGACGGTTGCCTGATTCGTCAGTTGTGCCACAACCGACACGAAATGAGAGTCCCTCCCAGCCCCCTGTGGATTCCAAGAATCAAGACGCCCAACCATTTCCAAACGCGAAAGAAGATGACCCTTTCGGCGTCGACGAAAATCAAAGACGCCATTTTGAGCGAGGAGAAACTGAACAAAACCAACCGGCCTCGCCACCCGATGCGGCTTGGGATGTGGCGGGAAGTGCGGGAGGTGGAATGTCGGGCGGGAAAGGATTTGCAAATGGCAGTCAGCCCATGCCCCCAACTCCGCTGGAGGAATCGCTAAATCGATCTCCCCAACAAGCGCGTCCGGCGCTTCGAACGACGAGAGAAACGGTAGCTCCCGTTCTACCATCGGCGCCATCCGCGGGGAGTGCAGGCAATGATAAGGCGGACGCCCCCAAAACTGCACCTACCACAGACGATGAAAGTCTACTGGCATTGGACTTTTCGGGTTACGCGGGAGCGGCTGCCAACAAATCTGCCCCATTAAAACAAGCGCCCGCTGAAGTGGAATTCAAGAGTGATGTTCTTAGACAGCTGACCGAAGAACAAGCGAAACCAAAATCACTAGACGATCGAGTTGCAGGCCTGCCGATCGCCCCCAAAGAGGAAGCTAACCTTGGTCTACCGAGTCCGGCAAATGTCGCGAGCGAAAAACAAGCCGCTGGAACACTGCCAACTCGATTCGATGGCCTAGGATCCAATGTTTGGCAATCTCCAATCCCGTCCGTTCCAAAGGCGCTCAACGAAACATTGGCCAACGAGGAATCGACGTCGACATTCTCCCTGCATGTCAGCGACGTCTCGTTTAAGTTGGCTCAATCGGCGCTCTCCCAAGGCGAGTGGCCTGAACCATCAAAGGTACGAATCGAAGAATTCGTCAACGCGTTTGACTATGGAGATCCACTGCCAAGTGAATCGGAAAAAATCGCTTGCCAAATTGAGCAATCGGTTCACCCGTTTATCCAGCAGAGAAATTTGTTGCGAGTCGCGATGCGGACCGCTGCCGCAGGCCGTTCCAACAACACTCCGCTGCGGTTGACTCTACTGCTGGACAATTCTGGGTCGATGGAACGTCACGACCGCCACCAGACTGTCCAGCGAGCATTCACACTACTTGCACAACAACTGAAACCAATCGACCAGGTTACATTGATCAGCTTCGCTCGCCAGCCGCGACTGCTTGCGGACAAGGTTACAGGCGATCAGGCCGGGCAGTTGATGGAACTGGTTGAATCACTTCCCAGTGAAGGTGGAACCAATATCGAAGCGGCTCTTCAGCTTGCCGGAGAGAAGGCACTGGAGCAAAAGATCGAAGGTGCCCAAAATCGAATCGTATTGCTGACCGATGGTGCCGTCAACTTAGGGAACGCCAACCCCGAGAGGCTGTCCAATCAGATTGTTGAACTGCGCAATTTTGGAATCGCATTTGATGCGGCGGGGATCAGTGCCGAGGGCTTGAACGACGAGGTCTTGGAAGCGATGACTCGGAAGGGCGATGGACGATACTACTTGCTTGACAATCTGGAATCGGCCGATGAGGGCTTCGCCAGACAGCTCGCCGGAGCGCTTCGGCCTTCGGCAATGAACGTCAAAGTCCAGGTCGACTTCAATCCACAGCGAGTCGGACGGTACAAGTTACTGGGGTTTGAGAAACACTTGCTAGACAAAGAAGACTTCCGCGACGACAGCGTCGACGCGGCCGAGATGTCCGCTGAAGAAGCGGGAGTGGCGATGTATCAGTTTGAAGCCAAACCAGATGGTCAGGGAGATGTCGGTTCGGTCTCTGTCCGTTTCCGCGACATGAACTCCGGTCAAATGGTTGAGAAACGATGGCCCATCTTGTATCAGCCAGACGCGCCACACACCGACCAAGCGACCCCTTCAATGCAGATCGCCACCGCCGCAAGTTTGCTGGCCGCCAAACTAAAGGGCGATCCCCTGGGCGCGAACGTCGACCTGAAGTCGCTAACGAAACTAGTCTCCGAATTGCCCGAACCCCAGCGCGACACGAAACGAGTCGTCGAACTGCAAGAGATGATCCAGCAGGCGAGGCAAGTAAACGGAGAGTAACGGAAAGCAAAACGCTAAACGCCAAAGGATTGCGAATATGGACATACGACTACTCAGGACACTTCATTAATCAGTGTGGCGGTAGGTCGCTCCATTTATCAGCCGTTCCGCAGTAAGACCGTAGGTCCCAGGAAGTCCAACTAGAGCCGCGACAATTGCCCACGCAGATGATTTGTTCAGAAAGATCATCGCAAGAAGTTGACGCCAGTCGAAGAAGCATGTTTCGCTAGAGCGTGCAAATCCTCCTTTTCCCAAGAGCCGTCCGTGATGAATACAAGAGCCTCGTCAACTTTGAAAAACGCCGTCCGATGGCCCGCTCTGATCGCGATCCTTGCATTCCTCGCGGCGTTTCTTATCGCTGACGTTCCTTGCCGCGGAGAAGAAAAGACGGACAAAGCGACCGTCCAGTCGTCGGTCGGCGAAAATGGAATGGCAACCATCATCGTTGAAGCCCGTGGCCAAATGCCCAAACCGCCCCTTTTCTTCGCCGCGAACGCGACGGCAACCGTGACCGTCCGTCCCCAACAGATCCAACAGTCTATTCAGTTGGAAATCAAGGTACTTCAGGGGAGTACAAAAACGATTAATCTGGGGATGCATGGCGACGCTCAAGTCACAAAAGTGACCGACCCAAATCTGCTCTCCTGGGCAATTCGCAAAGTGGGCGATAAACAATTTCTCGAACTGCAACTGAAGAACGAGGTTACCCAGACGAAACCGACGATCGAACTGCAATCGAATATTTCCAGTCTGCCCGCCAAAGTTGATCTCGCCCATTTGACCCCCGGAGACGCCATCGGTTTCGATTCGCTGGTCAATATTCGATATGCCGATGGAGTGGAAGGGACCGTTACCGAGGCAGCAGGTTTTGCTCCGCTGAAAACGGAGGATCAGGCAAGCCACCTACACACAGCGACAGGTGGGCAGATCACACTGGACCTACAGCGAAGCGGCACTTCGCCGGCACCGATCGAACTGACCAAAAGCCATTTAGTCGGCAAGCTTGCCTCCGACGAACGTTCGGTTCTATTTCAATACAACACGACCGCACAAGTCAATCAGGCGGATTCCGAAATCACCATTCTCGCCGGGAATGTTGCCGTCGATCAGATTCCCAGCGGACCTGGCTATCGTCTGAAACTTGCTAACGAAGCGGACAAACCGGTCTACAAACTTGTTTTTTCTGAAGCGGGAACCTTTGCAATCAAGCTGGACTTTGTCGCAGCGTTGAAGGTTCCCGATGCGAATTCTCGCAGTCTAGATTTCACGCTTGCCGCCAGTGCGGTTGTTCCCATCGAATTGAACGGTCTGGATTCGAACCTTGAATTTGTGCGCGAACAAGAAGCGATTGTTCCGGTTCGCGACGAGGAACATTGGACCGGGTTCCTGCCCGCCAATGGGCGGACGAAGCTTCAGTGGAAATCCGCGAAGAAGTCGACCGACGGAAAACTGTTTTTTACCACAAGCGGCAAAATCGATGCAAAGATCGGCACGGGGTTGCTTCGTCAAGATCATCAGATCGACTACCACGTTCTGCAGGGCGAATTGGCTTCGTTAAGCCTTCAATTGCGCGGCCCCGGAGAGATTCTGGACGTATCGGGCAGTAACATTGTTGCTTGGAAAGTAAGCGAAGAGGGGGAAGCCCGCCGGCTGGACGTCACCCTCAGCCAGTCGATCACATCCAAGGGTCAGATAAACGTCCGCACCCGAACACCGCTCGGTGCTTTCCCGGTGCGCACCGAGGGGCTTAGTCTGATTCCTTTAAACGCGATCCGACATTCGGGGTATCTGCGTCTTAGCAATTTGGGATCGGTCCGCTTAGAACCAACTTCGCTGGCTGGACTGACCCAACTGGCCCCAGACCAGTACCCTGGAGAGGCATTAGAATCCCGGCAGATTTTTGCTTACCGCTTTCCCGCCGCTGATTATGCATTTTCGATATCCGCCGATCGGATCCAGCCCGAGGTTAACATCTCGGAACTTGTGCTTTATCAGTTGGCCGACACCGATCGCGTCATTAAAGCGGACATCGAATTGGATATTCGCGAAGCCCCCATTCGTGAATGGCAGTTCGGCATTCCAAGCGACTATTCGATTGTTTCAGTCACCGGCGCAAGCGTGTCCGATTACATCGCTTCCACCGATCCGGCGAATGGAATACGCAACCTAAGAGTCATCTTTGGTGAAGACCTATCCGGGCGTCAGCTTGTTGCACTGCATCTAGAAAAAAATGAACCCGCGGGCGAAGCGGACTGGGTCCTTCCTCGAATCGAATATACCGGAGCGAAATCGGTTCGCGGCAACATTGGAATCGTTGGAGCACCTGGATTTCGGGTTGCGGTAGGCGAAACGGACCTGTTGGTCGAAACACCGCTCTCCTATTTCCCAAAACCGACGCCGAATCTGCAACAAACCTTCCGGATTAGGGAATCCGATTGGTCTGCGACGATGCGTATTGAACAACTTCCCCGGAGCGTACAGGCGGATATCTTTCACCTTTATTCCCTTAGCCAGGAAACGGTCTATGGAAGCGCCTTGATCAATTACTTCATCACAGGTGCCCCCGTTTCGCAGTGGTCCATCGAAGTCCCAGAAACCCTGGGAAACGTAATGGTCGATGGTCAAGACGTTCGGACTTGGCGACGGGAAGGCGACCTGCTGATCGTTTCGCTCCATCAGCCGGTGATGGGAGCCTACACGTTGTTGATAACCTACGAAGAAAAACCTGAAGGTAACGATGGTCTTTTCCAAGCCGGACAAATCAATCCGCAGAATGTGCAAGGGGAGCGTGGTTACATCCAAGTGGTCAGCCCCATGCAGGTTGAAATGACGACCGCATCGGTTTCGGAGGACATGCTGAAACTAGATCCACTGGAACTACCAGCCGAATTTCGCTTATTAAGCACCGCTCCTTCTTTAGGATCCTGGCAATACACGGCGCGCCCTTTTCAGCTGGACCTAAAAGTAAAGTGGTTTCAGCCTGGATCCACCGTCACGCAAGTCGTCGAATTTTCAGAAGCGAACAGCCGCGTTTCCCAAGACGGCGAACTGGTGACGGATGTTTTGTATTACGTAAAAACGAGAGGAGAGCGGACTTTTCGAGTCCAATTGCCAGCGGAACCAGTACGTCTTTGGGAAGCGACCGTCAATGGTCAGCCCGTCACCGCTAGGCAAGCGGACGAGGCGACTTTGATTCCACTTCCTGGTGGAACAGATCCTAATGTTCCAGTCGAGGTTCGCTTGCGGTTAGGAAAGCCGAAAATTGCCGGTCAACAACCAATGCTTCGGCTGCCCATTGTTTCAACGCCGGTGTTAAAAACCCAGTGGAGCATTTCAGGCGACGAAAAGCAGGTGTTGATTTCCAAAGGAGGAACCGTCACGCCTCCCCTGCCCGTCCTGCGTCCCTACGGTTTCCAGTGGGTCGCGAAACGAGGACTGATCGCTTTCACTCTGATCGTGTCACTGGCGGTCTTAGGTATTTGGAGCCAAAACCGATCTCCACTGACGAGAGGCCTTGGCCTGATTGCGTTAGGGATTGCGTTAACGCTGTCGATCACAACAACGGCAATGGCAATCGCTGAAACCGCGGGGCCTGCGTCGTTGCAGCTAAGCCTGCCGATTCTTGCAGCGGGCGAACTAGTGGAATTGCAGGTTCAGAACATTCCATCGTGGCGTGTCAACTTCACATGGGAAGGTCTGGCGGCTGCGGTGGTTGGTTTGCTGGCCATTGTTTGGTCCTTTTCACGCCGTTCAGGTAAACGCCGCACCGTCATCTGCGGGGTGGGAATCGTTCTGGTCGCGATCGGAATCCTGCTGCAACGCGACGGAGCGCCCTGGTTCTTTGGGGTAACGGTTGCCGCCATCCTTTTCCTCCTAATCATTCCTATCGCATCGAAGGTCGGAAAAGATATCATCACATGGCTACGGAAAAATTCAGAAAACAAACCCACAACGACACCGTCGGGAACCCATCCTCCGGATTCCGATTCGGGAATCGTGACCACCATCCTTGCACTGCTGCTGTTTGGTCTCTCGTCCGTATGGTCAACTTGTTCTGCGGAAGTCGCCGGCGGGTATCAAGCTGCCGACGTCATTTCACAACAGTGGCAAGTTGCTCACAAGGATTCACGGTTAACGGCCACTGCCAACGTGACTCTAACGGGTCGTCCGGGCGATCGATTTCTCCTGCTTCACGCACCCGCCGTCCTGACAGCTTTTGACGGTGAAGGTCTTCGATTGACAAAAGCCGAGGTCCCTGGACAAGGCCTGTTTTATGTCGTCAGCATTGAAACGCAGAACGCACCCAGCGTCGAAAACAAAGCGGACGAACCCGCCACCGAGACCGATGGTTCCAAGACAGATCCGGACGATTCCGACGACGCCGTTGAAAAGAAACCGGCAGTTCAGGGTTCGGTGCAGCGGTATGAGGCAACGTTCGAATACCAATTAGAAGCGATCAAACCAGCGGAAGGGGTGCAGGTCATGACCGGCTCCGCAGCCGTACAAAAGGTTGAAGTTGTTTATGACGAACCGGGTTGGCAAGTGTCCAGTTCCAATGCCGTTCGAACCGAGATGGACGAAATCGTCACGGACGCGACCAAAGCCAGATTGTTGCTTGCTCCGGGGCCGGCCACGCTAGTCTTTAAACCCAAAGCCCGCGACGTCACGGCCGAAACGGTTCAATTCTTCGTCGAAGGTTCGAATCTATATTTACCCGGTCCTGGAGTCATCGATGGACGGCATCGCCTGCACGTTCGCACATCGCAAGGCCAACTGACTGAACTGAACGTCCGGGTGCCAAATGGATTGACGGTCAGCGGTGTGAGTGGCCCTGTTGGATCGTGGCAGTTCGACGCTGAAAGCGGTCAGTTGAATCTTGAACTGGAACCCGCACAATCTCAAAGCTTCGATGTAGCCATCGAAACACAGCGGGGGCTGGAACCGCTTCCAACAGAGGCAACCGTTGGTCCGCTGAAGGTTGACAATGCGGATGGCGAAGTGGGCTTGCTGGCGATTGCCTTTGGCCCCGATGCTCAACCGGCGAAACTAGAACCGAAAACGCTCTCAGCGGTCAACTTGAGTGACTTCGATGCCAGTCTACTGCCCAGTAAAGAATCGGTCCTCCACCGCGTCTTCCGTTATGGCGTCGACGGAGGGGAGTTGGCCATACGCGTCGCGCCGGTCGACTCGGAGGTCCGTTTGGTTAGCAAGCAGGTACTATCGTTGGGGGACGAACGAATCGTCCTAAACGTCAACTTCACCGCAGAGATTTCCCGCTCCGGGCTGTTTCAGCTTAGTTTCCCGCTGCCGGAAAAACTGGAAGTCGAATCACTGACGGGCGATTCCCTCCATCATTGGGCAGAACTGACCGAAGGTGATCAACGCCAAATCATTTTGCACCTAAATGGAAAGACCATTGGTCCCCAGAACTTCTCGCTTGTGCTTGCGGGCCCCACACCGGATGCGCTGGAAAGTTGGGACATCCCCCGCTTTGTCGTGAACGAATCGACACGCCAAACCGGTGAACTGGTAGTGCGTCCCACGACCGGAATCCGGCTACGCACGATCACGAGGCAGAATGTATCGGAAACGGATCCGCGAAGCATGGGCGGAAATGCCCAAGGAGCACTAGCGTTCCGGTTGCTGCAGCGAGATTGGAATCTGGTGCTGGGTATCGAAAAGCTTGAACCATGGATTACCGGCCAGGTACTACAAGAAACAACGTTACGAGAAGGACAAACGCGTACCGCGCTACTCGCGAACTTCAACGTCCAAAACGCTTCGATTCGATCTTTACAAGTGGTTCTCCCGATTTCCGATGAAGGTGAAATCAAAACGCTTCGAGCAAACGGGAAAACAGTTAGCGACTTTATCCGTACCGCGCCCGACTCAAACATATGGGAGGTTCAGTTTAAGCGACGGGTCGTCGGCAACATTCAGTTTCGCATCGAATACGAACGCCGCGGCGACCGCACCCACGAAACCGAATCGCTTCGCCCTGCCGAATTTCCCGCAGCTAGACAACTAACCTACTTCTTCAGCGTTCGCGCTGGCGGTCGTCTGGAGATTGATCACGAGGAACTGTCCTCGGGTTGGCAGCGAGCCGACTGGAGCACTGTTCCTCAAGCCCTTCGCGATGCCGGTAACCGGGTTGCCCCCGCACTCACGTTGCGGGCCGTTGCTCCCGCCAATCCTTTGGCAATTCACGCAACACGCCATTCTCTTGCCGATGCCCTAAAACTTCGAGTCGCCAAGGGAACGTTGACCACGATCCTCTCGCCGACCGGAGACCAATTGACCGCGGTTGATTTAACCGTGGAGGTCATCCAACGGAGCAGCCTAGTCGTTGGCCTGCCTCTAAAGGGCGAACTATTCAGTATCTTTGTCAATGGAGAGAGCGTCCATTCGATTCGCCAAGGTGGTGACGACAATGCCTGGCAATTCTACATCCTTCCGGGCATCGACGACCGAACGGCTCAGGTTCGTTTTGTCTACTCGGTTAAGGGAACACGGCTAAATCGACTATCGCTCAGCAGTCCCGAACTAAATGTTCCCTTGGAAAACATCGAATGGAATGTGGTCGCCCCCAAGGGATTTGAACTAACCGACAGCGATGGAAATCTGGAACTGATTGGCCGAGCGAATCAAGAGAAGTATGACCGTTCCTCGTACCTCTCCAAAATCAGCGGGAAACGTCAGGTGCAGGCAGAACAGGCGACGCAGCTGTTGGAACAAGCTAACCAGTTACTTCAAGCCGGAGAACAATCGAAGGCCAGTTGGGCATTGAATAGTGTTGCCAACCGTTATGCCCTCGATGCAGCTTCCAACGAGGACGCACGTGTTCAATTGGAAAATCTGCAAACACAGCAGGCGATCGTCGGCCTAAACACCCGCCGCCAACGTCTCTATCTGGATAATAACCGCGACGACACGGCGATCGTGGACAATGAACAATTGCGTCAAGCTGCGGTTGATAACCCCATCCTTCAACAGGACCAAATGAATTTTCGTCCGCAAGAACTAAGCCAGCTACTTGGCGGTAACACGACCGAAGACAATGCAATTCTTCAGCAAATCGCGGGGCGTCTGGTGCAACACCAGCATACAACCGAACCTGCCCCGCAAGCGATTCTGATCAGCCTACCTGAAGAGGGTGGGGTCTACACTTTCAGCCGCAGCGTGCAGGTCGCGGAAAACGAGCCGCTCCAACTGGATTTGCGATTTGATCTGCAGCGTCGGTTGCCGATCTGGCAAGCGAGCATACTGCTCATATTGTTGGTAACCATGGCCGCCGGATTCGCCTTCACCGCCACTCGAAGGAAAAACGCCGCGTGATTGCGGTGGCCTCCATTGGAAAGAATCATCGGCGTCCGGCTGCCTCAGGCGTTTCTTTCACACGAACGCACTTACGCAGGATAGGTTCGTAGGTCGTTCTCGCGGTCCAACACGGTACGGCATGGTTTGACGCAAACAAGTTCGAAGGAGTGCGTTACCAAAAAAGCCACAAGGAGGCAGCACTCAAGCCCGAACCGTACGCTCGTCCGACCAGGCCATGGTTCTATGGACGGGAAAGTTTCCGACCGTTTTTTCGATCGCGACGGAATCGTTAAATACGACATCGGAGAGGTCGGGGACGAACGTCGTGGCGGATAGACGTGAGGCCAAAACTGGGGGCGAGGGTGCTGCCAAATCTTACGCGGCGAAGCCTCGTCACGGAGGCTGATTTCACCTGTCGCGGGCTCCAATGTCTAAGATTTTGATCGCTAACCATCGGCCTGAAAAAGCAAGCCGCTCGGTCACAATCGGGACGGGCGGTCTGGTTACAATGGGCAGGTAACTTGCCAACAGAATCATGGCAAATCCTGTTACCCATTGCCTGTAAACTAAAAATCTTGATCGAGATGCCCTCGGGCCTATCTCGATTGGTTTCACCGACCTCCACGGAGAATAGACATGCCGACCGGACCTTTTGCACAGAATCGCGGCATCTCCCGACGTGACGCTCTGCTTAGCGGGCTCGCTGCCGCAGGCACTTCGGCAGCGTTGTTCGCTGGAGCTAGCGAAGCGTCCCCGGCGGATGGGCCAACCAGCGGTTCAGGAATCGACGAACGGCGACAGTCAGCAAAAAAGTACTCCTTTCGCAAATCGATCAATCTTTGGGCTTTCCCCTACCCTGACCGAATGTCACTGCGGGAATGCATGGAGTTGGCCAAACGAGCAGGGTTTGATGGTATCGAACTGAATTACGACCTGGACAACGACCTCTCCCCTAAAGCGACGGCAAAGGAACTTGCTGGGATCCGGCATATGGCCGACGAAATTGGGATCGAAATCAGCGGTTTGTGCAGTTTTCTGTTCTGGCCCTATCCACTTTCAAGCAACGACGCAGCCAAACGAAATCGCGGCATTGAACTAGCCGGGCTGATGGCCGGTGCCGCAAACGAAATGGGAGTCGAAAATCTTCTGGTCGTCCCTGGAGCGGTCCACATCCCCTGGCGTGACGATCACGAACCAGTCCCCAATGATGTCTGTCTACGGCGTGCAAAAGATGCGGTTGGCAAACTAGTCAAGCAGGCTGAGAAGTCCGGCGTCTCGCTTAACATGGAAAACATCTTCTTTAATGGTTTCTTGATGACGCCGATGGAGATGAACCAATTCGTTGACGGATTTGGAAGTGAAGCGATCAACGTTCACTACGACACCGGCAACATTTCAATGTTCCAGTTCGCGGAACATTGGATCCCGATCATGGGTGACCGGATTCAAAATGTCCATTTCAAAGAGTTCACGAAGAAGGGAACCGATTACTCGCTGGAGACGTTCCGGCCACTGCTGGACGGAACCACCAATTGGCCCGCAGTCATGCAGGAATTGGACAAAATCAACTACAAGGGCTACGTGACCTTCGAGTACTTCCATCCCTACCCGCATTATCCCGAAGCATTGATCTACCAAACATCGGACTCATTGGACCGCATGCTAGGTCGCTTATCCTAGGCCTAAAGTCGTGTAGGCCGGATCGAGGAGCAATAGCGACAAAGCTCCGGCAAATGATGAATCAAATGTGTCTGCCGGAGCGGTATCGCTGTCGCTCTTTGATCCGGCCTACTTGGCTTTCATCATTCTCTGCCAGAGTACGGAAAGCAGGACGGTTGAGCACAGCAATTACCTCGATAACGCAACATCAAAATGCGTAAGCGAGGAATAGCGGCAAGTCGTGTAGGCCGGATCGAGGAGCGACAGCGACAAAGCTCCGGCAAATGAGGAATCAAAAGTGTCTGCCGGAGCGGTATCGCTGTCGCTCTTTGATCCGGCCTACTTGGCTTTCATCATTCTCTGCCAGAGTACGGAAATCAGGACGGTTGAGCACAGCAATCACCCCAATAACGCAACATCAAAATGCGTAAGCGAGGAATAGCGGCCAGTTGTGTAGGCCGGATCGAGGAGCAATAGCGACAAAGCTCCGGCAAATGATGAATCAAATGTGTCTGCCGGAGCGGTATCGCTGTCGCTCTTTGATCCGGCCTACTTGGCTACGATTTTTATGGCAAGCGTTCGCTACCAAACATCGCGTTTATGTTCCGAAGATCAGATGCGATCTAACAAGTCCGACTTCTTGCGATCGAATTCTTCTTGAGTGATATAGCCCTTGTCCAACAGGCCTCCCAAACGGTCGATGGTCTCAAAGACGTCGGACTGAGACAGACCCGGCTCGTTAGAGATCTGCGAATGGTTGACTTGCGGTGCTGTAGGAACCGGTGGTAGCGGAGCTTCAGGCTGGGAAGCTGGGATCGGATCCTGCTGACGCGGTGGGGGAGGCGGAACAGGGAATCCATTTCGGCTGACAATCGGCAGCGAAGCGAGAGGAACCGTTCCGAACTGACTGGTGAAGACGATCGAACCGTCCCCAGACTGTTGCTGGCTGAAACCGCCGATATTGTGCTGCAGAGTGTCGTATACCCAAACATCGTCGCCGGTGGCGACAGCAAGTCTTCTTGCATTTGCAAAGTAGGCGTATCGCATTTGATTTTGCGATCCACTTGCGGAGGGCGATCCCAGTTCTTGCGGCCACCAGTTCGATCGTGGATCGGGTGCAAACAAATTGTTCGTTGCCCGGTTCCCGCCAGTCGATTGGTCTTGATGATTTGACCCGCCACTTTGGCTTTGCGACTGAAAGACTCCGCACTGCATTCCGGTCTGATTTTCTCCGATCGATCGAGCACAATCCTCACACAACCCGGAGACGCGATACTTGAGGTTCTGGTTGAACATGTCTCCGATCATCACCATCCCGCCTGCCATCCACTGGCCCGATCCTCCAAACTCTGGATGAGAGAACTGGGCCATGCTGCAATTCCCGTTATAGACCGCCACCAGCATGTGGGTAACCGCATCGACAGAAAAGCCGTGGCGATTGGCAAGGGTTTGGGCGATTTGTTGGCCCATCGAAGAAAGAGGCAGCACAGGAGAGCTCGTTGGGTTTGCAGATCAAGATATTTCCCCCATTGTCAACTACCCGAGGCAAACCTCCTATAGCCCAATTTGCCACGTTGCCCAAAAAGATACGACTTGCAGGCCTCCGTCCTCACCTTTCCCCCGAATCGTCGCGAGCGGTCCCACTGGCCAACAACCGGCGGCACACTCAGAATCTCCCCGCCATGCGAGGCAAAAGCGGGCTTCGTCGCTCGCGCACGCTTGAGAGTCCTAATCGTTTCCGCACTTTTGTGCTCTTTTGCGCCGCCGCCCCGTGTGACCTGTGGCGATTATCGGGATTCCACGGCCACGCGTCCCTACTGCCGGAGCTCGCATCGCTAAATGCGGCATCTTGGCCGTTTGCTCCGTTCTAGTGTTCATTGCTTACCTCAGTGAACTGTACAAAAGGGTTGTTGCATGAACACCACCATTCGGAACCGGCGAAGTTTCATTCAGATGCTTGGCTTGAGCTTGGCCGCAGCAAAGACCAGCTGGAGCGACGAACAAAATCTGGAATTGATGAAAGAGGCCCCTCGTCCATGGCAGCAGTTTGCAATCGAGGGGCATGTCTTTGAACATTGGACGCCCGAAGAAGAAGGGGAATGGAAGTGGTACCGGCTGGAACGATTCCTTGACGAGGAATGGCAGACGGTCGGCATCTCCCTTCCTAAACATCGCGAAAGTGGTGAAGCTTTTGAACCGAGCGACGGCTACGTCAGCCCCGAAAAAATCCCGACGCATGTTATCGAAAACAAAATCCCCAAGCTCCCGTCTCATCTTTTAATCGACATGGAACCGTCGCAGTACGATCCAGAAAAAGCAAGCGAGCGCACGCCGGACCCAATCATTCAAGGACGGGACGGCAAACCGCCAAGCGAATGGCTGTTAAGCCTCACCGCAGAAGAACTGCGAGACTGGCTGCAGAAAGCCGAATCTCCCGGAGCGGCCGTTCGAGGCATGACCTGCTGGGTCCACTTAGTACGCGACCACGGATTTGATCCACGTCGCATCGAAGGACTTTCTCCAGACGAATTCACTCTCCTGCACTCAGCGGCTCATTACGGTTATTAACAAACCGAAACGGTCACTAGAGCAACGCACCGCGAACGGACTTTAGATTCAGCACAGCGTTCGCAAATCAACCCAGAATCATCTGAATCAGCCACCAGCGGCCGATAGACGATTTAGGTCAGATGATCCAAAGAAGCGAGGCAGCGTTGCTTACTGCAGCTTTTGCCAAGCCATCATTCTAGCTGCGTCCCGTCCTCCAATGCAGCAGAAACGATCCATCACGTTCTGCTGCGTCAAACCAATCCTACCGAAACCCAACTTCGGTAGAAACCAACGCCCCTCGGTCATCGATCAGCGTCACCAGCCATGTGTTGGCTTCCGCGGGGAGACCGTCGGCCGAAACCGCGTCTTCCGTGATTTCGCAAGTGACCGTTTTCCAGTTCCGTTTGGAACGAAGTCCTGATTCCGTTGTGTAATGAAGCTCTGCTTTCACGATTTTGGTTTCGGATTCGTAAGGCACCGTGACGGTCCCGCTGTCGCTCACCGTCATCTCACCGACGGTCGCAAGCGGAGTCGTACCATCGAGCAATGAATCGATGAAAATTTGAATTTCAGGAGGATCCCAACCGGGCGTATGCCCGTGCCGCATTCGAGGTTCAATTCGGATAGTACGCGGCCCCTGCACTTTTGCGTACGATTTCGCGTAACTATCCAGAACGTAATGAACGTCGTGGGTCCCATTCACCCACAACGTTGGAACGGTGCATTTGCTCAAATGACTTCCCGGGTCATATGCCGCGACCCACGCTGCTTTGCGATCCCCCAATTTATCGATCGCCGGTTTCTGAACCGATTCCCCTTCGTGCAAAAAGCCGCAACCATACACAGGAACGGCCGCTTTGAAACGATCGTCCATCGACGCAACCAAACAGGTTGTATACCCGCCCCAGCTGATTCCGGTGACCGCTGTCCGGTCCGCATCCACTTCGGGGAAACTTCGGAGCAACGTATGTGCACGCATCACGTTGGCGACGGCATGATACGGCCAGTCATCTTCTCCTACTCCACCAATGCTGTCGAATTTTTGCGAATTCCCGTCGACAACGCCGCCCCTGGCAAGCCGAACGCGACTCTCTCGTTTGTGGCCAACATAAGGCTTCACTCGGCCCGCTGAATCATATTTCGGTAGCGGAGGCCGACGGCCACCAAGATCCATCGCGATGGCAGCGTAACCACGTTCCGCCCACATCCCAACCCAATCGGCGAACGCGGTACCACCTCCGCCGTGAATCAATACGATTCCAGGATACTTTGCGTCACCGGTCTCTTGCCCAAGAGTTTTGGGTGAAGCGAAGAATGAAAAAACCTCCGTTCGCTCACCGTTAACATTCTCGCCTTCATAAATTAGCGACTGTATTTTCGCATCGGGATTCTCAATTCGAAATTTGGGAACCTCGGATTTCAATCGCTCAATCGGCCAGACCCCCGGTGTTGGATTCGTCGGTCCATCGTCTGCGGCAAGCGAGGAGCTAACGCCTAGAAAGCAACCGAAAATCAGAAGGAATATTCGATGGATCGTCATCAACGGCTCACTTCTTTCATAAAGAGTTTCATCAACGCAGCATGCCAAGCATTCGTTTCCCAGCACTTCAAAGCGTCATAGTTTAACAGAAAGCCTATCGTGTTACGGGCGATCAACTTAAAGATTGTCGCCTTCCGCTCCGTTAAAGCTGCTTTCGCGGCGTGGAAGGCGACATTCTTTCGCCGCTTTCCACCAAGACGACACGCCGGGCCACGAAGGGTGGTTCTTTCATTCGCTGCATTCATATGCCAGCCATGCGATGACAACGCAAACGACTACGTGAGTCACTCATTCGAAGCAATCGACACCAAGAAAATTTTTGACGTGGCGGTTCGTTACCGTTAGCCTGTCTGCTCCCGCCTAACCTTGGGATTCCTGACCCAAAGTACTACGAAGGTACCCCGCAGTGACTTATCGCCATGCATTCCTATTGTTAGTGACCAACCTGCTATGGATGGGCACCGGTCCGGCTAACAGTAAAGCCGACGATTCGGAAGTCTTTGAACGTGAGGTGGCACCGTTACTAATCAAGCGTTGTGTCGAATGTCATCAGGGGAAACATCCTTCCGGCGGCCTGTTGCTAACGACATCCGCAGGCATCTTGCAAGGAGGCGATTCAGGAGCGGCGTTGGACAAAGAAGCCCCCGGCGATAGTTTGCTGCTTAGTCGTGTCCATGAAGGCGAGATGCCTCCGGAGGAAAAGGGGCAACCGAAACCGTTGAGCGAAGAGGAAACGAACGTTCTAGAACGCTGGGTGAAGGGCGGAGCGTTCTGGCCGCAAGGTCGAACCCTGGATCTCTTCGAACGGACGAATGACGTACGAGGCGGTCGAGACTTGTGGTCCTTGCAACCGGTTCGCCGGCCGACTATTCCCAAGCTAAACGGAAAACCTCAATCCATCGAACCTCAGAATCCCATTGATGCCTTTATTGGAGCACAACTGAAGCGGGAAGGAATGACCTCCGCTCCGACCGCCAGCAAACGTGTCCTCATCCGCCGTCTCTACTTTGATCTAGTAGGCCTGCCCCCAACGCAATCACAAATCGCTGCCTTTGAACAGGATGAAACGCCGCAGGCCTGGGAGAAGCTCATTGACGAATTGCTGGAATCGCCGCAGTACGGAGAGCGTTGGGGCCGCTACTGGTTAGACTTGGTGCGTTACGCGGACACCAGTGGGTACGAGCGCGATCAGGAAAAACCTTTTGCGTGGAAGTACCGCGACTGGGTTGTCAACGCGTTCAATACCGACATGCCGTATGACCGCTTTATTCTCGAGCAGTTGGCAGGCGACGAAATCCCCGATCGCACCGAGGATTCGGTCATTGCAACTGGATTTTTGCGTCTGGGAACTTGGAACGATGAACCGAACGACCCGCTCGATTACCAATACGACCGCCTGGAAGATTTGGTCCATACCACGTCCTCATCGTTCCTTGCGATCACGGTCAAATGCGCGCGATGCCATGACCACAAATTCGACCCGGTTACCCAAGAGGACTACTACCGCATGGGGGCGGCATTCTGGGGAGGCCCGATCGCCGCACGTGAACGCAAATTTTTGGGTGGCCCAAGTCCTGAGGAACTAGGCGTCACGGAGGTTCTGGGATGGACCGACCTCGGCCAGACGCCTTCGCCCCTTCACGTCTTGATGAATGGAGAACGCGAAGTTCCCATGTATGAGGTGATCCCGGCTTCGCTTTCGATGATTCCCGCCCTGGACCGTCCGTTTCAGCCGCCACCTGAAACCGCGAAAACAACGCATCGGCGTCTGCAGCTTGCCCAATGGATCGGTAATCCTGAAAACCCATTGACGGCCAGAGTTTTCGTTAATCGATTATGGCAACATCATTTCGGACAAGGGATCGTCCGCACGCCCAATAACTTTGGCTTCCTGGCCGACCCTGCCACGCACCCCGAATTGCTGGACTGGCTAGCCGATGAATTTGTTAGCGGCGGCTGGACGACAAAACGGATGCATAAGCTGATCTTGACGTCCCAAACTTGGCGTCAAGCGTCAACGCATCCTCAGCAGGAAGAATACAGCGTGAAGGATTCTGGCAATCGACTTTGGTGGCGAAGCGAACGGCGTCGTTTAGATGCCGAAGCACTGCGCGATTCAATGCTGGCCGTCACCGGTGAACTGGACCTGCGGGTCGGTGGCCCCGGATTCCGCCCATCGATTCGCGCAGAAGCGTTAGAAGGGCTTTCTCGCAAAACCGATGCTTGGCAGCCCTCCTCTAAGGAAGAACAGGCCAGACGGACGCTTTACCTGTTTTCTCAGCGTAGTCTTTTGCCGCCGATGATGACCACTTTCAACTTTCCAGACGCAACCCAGTCTTGTGCCCAGCGGGACATCACGACCGTCCCAACCCAGGCGTTGGTGTTGATGAACAATCCGTTTGTCCACGCGCGCAGCGACCGCCTAGCAACCACAATCCTCGAAGGTTTATCGTCCTCTCAAGCAGAGAACGTTCAGAATCAAGTGCAGCAGCTTTGGGTATCCGTCTACGGAAGAGCCCCGACCACCGACGAAATAGAAATCGCAACCAAGCACCTATCCGTCCAACGGCACCACTTCGATTCACTGTCGGAAGCGAAGGAAGATTCGTCGATCGCTTCCTCCCCGGCAGGGTTAGCCCTCGCATCCCTTGCGCACGTGTTATTAAACTCCAACGAATTCGTCTACGTCGATTGAGATCTGTCATGTTGAAGTCATCCGGATTTCCTTGCGGCCGTTCGCGTCGCGAGTTTGTTTGGGAAATGGGTGCTGGTTTTGCCGGTGTCGCCCTCGCGGGATTGTTGGGTAAACAGAACGCGTTCGCCCAACCTACAGCCAGGGGGATCGGCGGCGCGTCGATCCCTACTGGAGGCGCGAAGTCTTGCATTTTTCTGATGATGAATGGCGCCCCCTCCCAGGTTGACACCTTCGATTACAAACCGGAGCTTGCCAAACATGCCGGCAAGCAATTGCCGGCCGACAAGAAATTTATCAATTCTGGAGGCCGCAAAATGGGCTTCCTGACGCCTGCCTGGAGGCCTTTTCGTCCGGGCGGCGAATCAGGGTTGCTGGTGTCCGACTATTTCCCCGAAGTCCGAAAGCATGCTGACAAATTGTGCGTGGTTAATTCCTGCCACACCGATAGCCATGCCCACGGGTCCGCTTTGGTCGCAATGAACACCGGGAAAACCCAAATCGGGCGGCCTTCGCTAGGAAGTTGGTGCGTGTATGGATTGGGTTCCGAGAACGAAAATCTGCCGGGCTATGTGGTGATGCTGGACAAGCGGGGCGGTCCTATCAGCGGACAGCCCAATTGGTCTAGCGGCTTTATGCCAGCTACCTATTCCGGCACGCTCTTTCGGCCTACGGGCGACCCGATCCTAGACCTGCAGGGCCCCGCTCATATCACTCGCTCGGTACAACGAGAACAGCTTGACCTCCTTGCAGAACTGAATCAGCGACATCTATCGGAAAGACCCGGCGGCCAAGAATTGGCAGACCGCATCGACAGTTTTGAGCTCGCCTACCGAATGCAGTCAGCGACCCCTGAAGCAGTTGACCTGTCCGGTGAAAGCGAGCAGACGCTCCAGATGTACGGCGTCGGCAACCAACCTACCGATGAATACGGCAAGAACTGCCTGATCGCTCGCCGCTTGGTCGAACGAGGCGTCCGCTTTATTCAGCTCTATTCAGGTGGCGGTCACCTGGAAGAGACCTGGGACGCGCACGAAAGCATTGAAAAGAATCACGGCCGACATGCAGCAGAAGTCGATAAACCGATTGCCGCGCTGTTGACCGACCTGGAACAACGAGGCCTACTGGACGAGACGCTGGTCGTATGGGGCGGAGAGTTCGGCCGCATGCCATTCAGCGAAGGAAAAGACGCGCCCGGGCGAAATCATAACCCCTACGGTTTCAGCATGTGGCTGGCTGGCGGAGGCGTCCGCGGGGGGCAAACGTACGGCGAAACCGACGAACTTGGTTTTGAAGCGACCGTGAACAAAGTTCACTTGCACGACCTGCACGCGACCATCCTGCACGGCATGGGGCTGGACCACGAAACCCTCGCTTGGTTCCATCAAGGCCGTGAAGAAACACTGACCGATGTCGGCGGGCGAGTGGTTCACGACCTTTTCCTCTAATCACTTCAGCGAACGCCTTCCGCGAGGGCCGGTTTGGGTTTTGCAAACAAACCGGTGATGTCTTCCAAGATCAAATACAGGCATGGAACCAACACCAGGATGATCGCGGTTGAAAACAGGATCCCAAACCCCAACGAAATGGCCATCGGGATGATGTACTGAGCCTGCAACGAATCCTCGAAGATCAGCGGCATCAGACCACCGAAGGTTGTCAGCGTGGTGAGCATGATCGGGCGGAAACGTCGCAGGCCCGCCATCGAAATGGCGTCGAAAGCGGTATGTTCCCCACGATGACGGTTGGCATAGTCGATCATGATCAGCGAGTCGTTGATCACAACGCCTGATAGTGCGATCACGCCCATCAAGCTGACCAATGACAGGTCATACCCCAACATCACATGCCCCATCACCGCGCCAACAATTCCGAAGGGGATTGCGACCAGAACGATCAATGGTTGGATGTAGCCTCGAAAAGCGATGGCCAACAGCGAATAGATCACTGCCAATGCCAACCCAAAATATCCCCAGAGCGCCGCGGTCGCTTCACGCATTTCGGCGTCGCTCCCTTCGAAGGTCCAGGTGATGCCGGGATAGTCTTCACGCAACTGTTTTAATTCTTTATTGTTCAGAGCATCGATAACCTGGGTCACCGCCCGCTTCGGTTCGACATCCATCGAAATATTGATGACTCTTCGTCCATCGCGACGATTGATCGAACTGAATGCTAGGCTTTCCTTTTTCTCAGCGACATCCAACAGCGGAACCTCGGATCCGTTGGGAGCGCGAATCACCAAATCCTCAAGGTGGTGCACATCTTCACGTTGGTCTTCTGGCAATTTGACTCGAACTTCGATCTCATTCGTACCACGCAACAACCGCAGCGCCAACGAACCAAAAAAGGCGCCGCGTAGTTGCTCACCTAATTCTTCATCGGTAATCCCCAAAGCGCGTCCCTCGGGGCGAAGTGTGAAATCGTACTGCTTCTTTCCCTTGTTGTAGTTGTCGCTTAGGTCGCGAAGATTTGAGTAGGTTTCCAGGCGAGCCACCATCGCTTCGGTCGCCTTTTCTAAGACGCTGATATCGCTGTGGCTAAGGTCGATACTGATATCCGGGCGAGCGCCCCCCGGCCCGCTTTCGGCTTCGAAGGTCACTTGAGTCACACCAGGCAAATCACCGATCGAATCTCGCCATAATTCAATCACTTCATTGGCCGTCATATCGCGCTCGTCGGGTGGCTTCATGACAATTTCGACATCAATAAAGCTCTGTCCGCGAACGTTTGTCTTGATCCCTTCGGCCACCTCATAAAGATTGTGCTCTTCAAACATTCGCACACTCGCCTCGGTGACGGCATCGGCAATCTCTGCCGCTTGATCCTGAGTCGTCCCCACAGGCATACGGACTCCCGCCTCGATTTCGTCCGCCGAAACCTCGGGCATCAGAATCATGCCCATGTGGGCGCTTGTGGCGTACCCTCCAACAATCAGAAAGAGAGCGAACGCACAGGTTGAAGTGATATATCGGTGTCGCAAGCAGACACTCAGTATGGGCTTGTAGAAGAACGCGACAACACGATTGAAAGCACGGCTAAAGCGTTGCTGCCCGTTGTGCAGCCAAGCCCCAATGCCGTGGCTACGGCGTGCTGTTCGAGCGTGCCCGAGGTGCGACGGAAGAATAAACAGCGATTCAATCAAAGAGAGCGACAGAACGACGATCACCACAATGGGCAAAGGTCCCCAGAATTTCCCGGTTTCGCCCGGGATAAACAACAGGGGAACGAACGCCACAATATTGGTCAGGATGCTGAAGGTGACCGGTCCGGACACTTCCTGCGTCCCCACGACGGCAGCCTCTTCATTGTTGCCACGTTTCTGCCGTTCTTCGTAGACGTTTTCACCTACCACCACCGCATCGTCGACCACAATTCCCAGAACGACCAGAAAGCCAAACAGGGAAATCATGTTGACGCTGACCCCGACAAGTGGCAGGAACAACAAACCGCCGATAAAGCTGACGGCCATTCCCATCATCACCCAGAACGCCAAGCGGACTTCGAGGAACAACGACAGAATGACCAGCACAATACCGACGGCCATCAATGCATTCTCGGCAACCAATCCCAGCCGACTACGAAACTCCTCGGCGTTATTGCTGTCGATCCGCCAAGTCACTCCGGGGGGCAAAACGGTCTCAAAATCCTTCATTGTCTGTTCGACCGCTTCGGCCACTTCGATGGGCGACTGTGACCCGACTCGATAGATATTCAGTTCGACCGAAGGGGTCTGACTGAACTGTGAATGGAATCCGACCTCTTCAAAACCGTCACGGACGGTCGCGATATCGCCTAACGTGACGACGGCTCCTTCTCGACCGGACACGATTTCGATTTTGGAAAATTCATCGGCCCACTGTTTCCTCGCCTTCACACGAAGCAGAATCTCACCAGCCGTTGTCTGCACCGATCCGGCAGCGACATCCTGGCTGGAGCTGCGAATAACGTCTGCGACGTCGGGGAGCGTTAGCCCATATTCCCGCAGCCGTTGACGGGGAATTTCGATATGGGTGACGTAAGCAGGAACGCGGCGAAGTTCCACCTGGGTGATATTTTCATTCGCTTGCAGTTGGTCACGAAGTTGCTCCGCTAGTTTCCGAAGGGCCCAGATCTCGATTGGCCCATAGAGCGCAACCTGCATCACCTCTTGTTGACGCGATTGCAGACGGACTTCGGGCTGTTCAATCTGATCGGGGAATGTGCGAATGCGGCTAACCGCTTGGTCAACGTCTTGAAAAACCTTCATGCGTTGCTGACCGGCGACCAATTCGATCAGGACCTCCCCCCGTCCTTCGCGGGCTTCACTGGAGATTTCACGAATTCCGTCGACACCTCGCACCGCCTCTTCGATCGGACGAAGAATTCCCTGTTCGACTTCTTCGGGCGCGGCCCCTGGATAGCCAACAGTGATCTCCACAATGTCCAGTTGGAACTGTGGAAAGACCTCTTTCTGAATGGCGAAGGCGGACCAGATCCCGCCCCCCAGCAAAAGGAACATCAAAAGGTTCGCCGCAATCGAATTGCGTGCCATCCAGGCAATGGGACCACCACTCAGCCCGGGTGCCTCAAGTTGCCTAGTCAAGCGGGAGCCTCCTCTGAGGGGCTCGGCTGAGAGCTCTCTTCGCCCTCTTCGCTGGGCTGTTTTTCAGTATCTTCGGTTGGTTCGATCTCACGCAGCCCAACGCCTTCGGCAACCGTAGCCAACGTCGTCGTGACAACACGATCGCCCGTTTCCAACCCCTCACGAATGTAAGCGTATTCGGCGTCTTGGAAGACGATTTTGGTTTGCCGGATTTGTAGCTTGTCGTCGTTCAATACCCAAACACGATCGTTGTCTCGCACGAATTCACGTCTAAGCCGAACCACGTCCGTAATCGGACGACCGATGATCTCGGTTTCAATCAACGTATCCAGAATCAATGGAGGAGCGTCAGAGGTTTGCCCCAAGGGATCCGCGATGGTAATCAGGACTCGGGCCAATCGCGTTTGCTGATCCAAAGTCCCGATCATCCGGGAAACGTGTGCGACGCGTTCGACGTCTGGTCCCCAAGCGTCCTCGTGCCGGAGGATCACCTTCGAACCCTTCGAGCGAGTTTCAATATCCGAATTGGTTTCAGCCGTCTCGGTCCCCGCTGTCAGCGTTTCAGATTGGGTTTCGTCCGGAAATTTGATCCACTGAAGGCTGCGGACCGGAACCGCTGCCATGATCCAGTATTCTTCCAGACCGATCAGCCGTCCCAGTTCGTCTCCGATACGGACCTGAGAACCGACATTCATCGAGCGACTTTGGATTTGGGCGTCGAACGGAGCGAAGATACTGCTCCGTTCCAGATCCAACTTAGCGCGTTCGACTTCCGCGACCGCCGCCGCCACTTCCGCTTCGATCGAAGCGATCTGTGGTTCACGCATGACGAGGGCCCGATTGGTTTCATCAATCGTCCCTTCCAACATTTTTAGTTCTTTTTCAGCCAGCCGCTGGCGTGCTTGTTCAATCTCCTTAGACGCTTCCCGTTGCTGCAGTTCGCTTTCGCGAATCGAGACTGCATTTTGAAAATCGGCGGGATCGATTCGCAAAAGCAGTTCGCCCTTGCGGACCATGCCGCCAGGGACAAATCGCCTTGACATTTCGACCACCTGCCCGCTGACGCGAGGACTGAGCACAATATCCTGTGCTGCCTGGACGGTCCCCAGCACAACAATTCTCGGCGAATAGCTCCCGCGGACCACTCCAACGGTCTGCACCAAGGCAGCCGATTTTCGAGTCGCGTTTATCTGCTGAGCCGTCGGTTCTGTCTGATTGATAACGACCACCGCAGCGGCCGTCCCTGCCAATATTGCAATGCAGCAAATTGTCGTCGCCAAGATGCGAAGCCAGCGCCATTTGGGCCGTGGTTCAATCGCATCATTCATCAATTACTATCTCCGGCGAAATTTCTACAGTGGATACCCCATCGGGACCTTCCGCCCCATCCAGGAATTCAGAGACATCCGATACGTTCAATGATTCTAAACCCTCTGAAACCTCAACAATACCTTGAATTTCAGGAAATTCTTGCGGTCGAGTGTCAAAATCACCCGCTAGTGCGAGATAGAGGTTAATTCGAATCAGAATCAATTCTAGTCGGGCCGACAGCGTTTCGCGCTGCAATCTTTGTTGAGCCTGAATCGCACTCAGGACATCCAGATACTCTGCGTCTCCGATCAGGTACTGCTCGCGCAGTTGTTCCGAAGACTGGCGGGCGAGTACGACCTGATTATTTAGATGTTCAATCCGCTGTCGCTGGTACTTTTCTTGTGCAAGGCTGTCTTCGACCTCGCGAAACGCTTGTAACATCGTTTCGCCATACTGATTGAATCGCTCGCTCACCACGGCCGATGTCCGATCCACTTCGGCTCGCCGTTGCCCACCATCAAAGATAGGCGCGATCAACTGGCCACCAATCGAAACAAACCAGTCGCGAAACAACGTCTCCGGATGCTCGGCGACATTTAGAACGGAAGCCCCCAGATTGATGCGTGGGTACTGGGAACTGATCGCCGAAGCCAAATCACGGTCGGCTGCTTGAAAAGCCAAATAGTCGCGTCGTACGTCCGGACGGCGTTGCAATAATTCCGATGGCAAGCCTGTCTCCGGCATCGGAGGCAGGTCTGGGAGCACATCGCCCGGTCGGAACTGAGCCGTTTGGGGCATCTGGCCTAACAAAACCGCCAGCTGATGCTCCAAAAGCTCCGTTTGAGCCTGCACGACAACTTTCTGTTCCAAAGTCGATTCCACCAATTGCCGCTGACGCAGCACGTCCGCACTCCGGATCATCCCTAGCCCAAACCGCGACTCCTGAAGTGCAAGCCCCGTTTCGTTGGTTTGAATCTGTTCATCCAGCAGGCGCAGCTGAGCATGAGATTCGATCATAGCGAACCATGTACGGGAAATCTCCGCTGACAGCGTAAGCGCGATCGCATGATATTCAGCGTTGGTCGCTGCCGTACGCAATCGCTCGGCATCCACGCGTGAAGCGATCTCACCCCAAAGGTCGACTTGATAGGAGGTATCAAATCCCCAGGCGGTGACGCCAGCCGACGCTCCCGGCCCATAAGTGCTGTCCATATCGACCACGCCGTCAAGATCGGGCCACAAATCGGATGCTTCACGGCGAGTTAACGCTCGAGCAGCCCGCAAACGCTGAACCGCTGCTGCCAGAACGAAATTGCCGTTGAGCGCTTGGTTGACTTGATAATCAAGCTTTGGATCACCCCAGGCCGTCCACCATCGATTAGGAGCAGCCACCTGCCCCGATGCCGAAAAATCCGGAGGAGTCTGTGTCTGCAATGTGCCAACGCTTTCACGGTTTGCACAGCCAGAACCCGCCAGCAACAAGATGCTGCAAAACCGACAAAGCGAGCCAAATAAGTTGCGTCTATAGAGAGAAAACATTAACACCGACGCTTACTTTCCCTTATCGATCCATCATTCATCTTAAATCCCGAAACACCACGTCAAATATCGTTGTAAAAGCTGGAATTCGTCTCAACCGATTGTGCGATAAAGCACAATCCAACCTGGTTAAGGGACAGTTACAAAAAAACACTAACCGATCACCAGACCAAAATGCCAAAGGGGGGGATTTCGAAGCAAAAAAGCCGCAAATGAAGGCTTTCGCTCGGGATGCGAAATTAGTCGTGACGTATTGCCGGCCTGTCCTTGCTCTGGCGAGCGTAGCTACGTGCCTGCCGTGACTCCCCCCGTAGCTACCGTCGTCCGACGGTGGTTCTTTTCACGCCCCCCACGGAGGGAAACAACTGGCAGCGACCTGCCCTTCTCCCCTCCGAAAAGACCTAACCTAATCCTTGGTCACAAGCACTTTTTCCACAATCACACGAGAGGGTTTTAACATCGCCAATTTCGCTCCGGGCAGTGGCTGGATTCCCGTTTTGGTGGCTACCTTCTCCATATCGCGATCCCAAAACAGATGGGTATAGCCTAGCTCGTTCCCGACTTCGTCAAAAAAGGCCACCGTCACTTTCCCTGAACTTGTGTGGTAACCAACACCTTTACACTCGAACGAGTACCTCGCTTTGTCATCGACCGCAAAAAACGAACTATGACCGCCATAGCCAAACTTCATCACGGTCTGCGCATCAGGGCGCACATAAAGCTGCCCATCAGACCATTCTCCTGCATGGAATGAACCGTACCGGAAATCAGGATTGCAATTGACCGTCCCTTCCTCCTGCTCCGCTTCGAGGGTCAAGTGGTCTACGTGCACATCGCGTCCCCGCGGCGCAATCCGCAGTTCCAGTAGACTTGCTCCGGGCGGCGAATAGAAGACGAAAACATAGTCGTGAAATTCCTTCGAGACGATGTTGACGCCCGGCGTCGCCACCTTAATTTTCCCATACATCAGAAAGGTTGTCTTTTCGCCTGCGTCATCGAGGAAATTCAACTTGCATTCGGCAAAACCTCTTCCCCCATTTTGCTCGATGAAATCAGCGATCCGATCGTTTGATTCGATGGTATCGGAATCGACGACGGATGCACGAAGCGTCAACTTGTACTTCGTCAACGGTTTGACGGCGATCGGCTTGAACGCCTGCTCGCTCTTCGCTTTATCGACGATCAGGCAACCGCGATCTCCGATGGAACCTAAACGAACGCCAGCACCAGTTTGATCGAAATGCTTTGCGTCTTTGGCGTTTTCGAACGAAAGATCCAACATCGCTTCTGCGTGTAGCGATCCAGCCGACAGCAGCAACATGCATCCGGCAACAAACGGTATTCGGTTCATCAAGTAATTCCCAGAGGTAACTGCCGAAAGCGTGACGACAAATAAGTTTTGAATGTTAGGAATGCCGATCACCGTGACAACACCATTGGACTGCGTAACAAAGGATGGTCATTGAAGATGCTTTTGCCGCCGTAAGTGCTTTCCTCTCTTTGAGGCGTCTTGGGGTTCACGACTCGGCTGAACTTGGCGTCCATTTCAACATCGGCATCGGTCGCTTCCAGATCGTCTAAAGAGACGGAAACCAGAGCTGACCAACGCCCTTTATCCGTTCGGAAACGGACTTGCGTCTGGTTGGACCAAGGGCGATCCGTATTCCAATTTTTCAACAGATACACGCCGCCATCGGCTCCGAACGCCATATAGTACGCATTGGAACCGGAACGCAAAACAATCTCGACGCGATCGGATTTCGGGAAATGCTTCCCTTGTTCGGGCGGTTCCGAAGGCTGCTGCTGTTCATCAAACGCATCAATTTTGAAGTACAAGTTTTTGTCATCACGCATCATCGCGATCGAGGTGCGATGCACCGCTTCAAGATCCGCTGTCACTGGCTGCGAAGTCGGAATCCGTTCGAAATCGGTGACCTCGTGAGCTTTGTACCAATGCGGTGACTCATACTGACTCCACTGTGCCGTCGATTCGGGAACATAAGGAACCGGCAACCGATTCAACTCTGCGGCAAACGCTTTGAATTTCGCCAGCGTCCGTTCGATCATCTTTTTCGATTTTACGTCGGTCGCCGTTTCGATCGCCTCTTCCAACAGACCTTTCGCTTGTGATTCGACTCCGGCGTTGACGATGAATTCCTGAAACAGAATCTTCGATGACGTATGGCAATTGACCGTCGTGGGGTTGTCCGCACTATGCCACGCATCGTTGATCAACTGGTAAAACTGCGTCATTTGCGGCGCGGCATCCCCGTAGACGCGACGGATGTAGTCGGCACGAAGGGCCGTGGGGTTTTGAGTCGGATCCCACTGCAGTTTGGTGATGATCCATTTTTCAATCCCGTCCACATCCCAGCTGTTCAAATCACCCGTTTCGCTCGCCTGCCCTTCGTTGTGTGCGTGAATTCCACCCATTTGAGCAAGAGCCTTGTAATCCGGCCCGGCGGTGTCGGCCAACGCGTTAAAACCACTTGCGTAGTAGTAACCGAAATAGCCGAATTTTACGTCTTGTTCATCGCTCCATTGCCGCATGCGCCGTGACCACACGGATCCGCCTTTCGACGTCTGTTCAAGGATCGGATAGCGTTCGTCTTTGGTGGGATATGCCGCATAGTGCGGAACGATGGCGGGATGAAGTTTTACCTTCGGCGGCTCCGAAGCAAAGATGTAGGCATGGGTATGCAATTCCAAATTGGGGTAGTCTTTCACCAGAATTTCGGCCATCCGATTGAGCATGATGTAGTTCCGCGTCGAAAAGAACAGCTGGTCCTTAATACTGTTGGTCGCAGTGGGCGCCAGCTGCGTACCGTCGTCCAGCGGAATCGGCTTAATACACTCGTCACAGGTGCAGACCTCCCAGTTATCTCCAACGCGGCAGATGAGGAATTCAAGCTTCATTCCAGGGACGCTCTCCAACATTTCACTCGCGTTTTTGGCCATGATTCTGGGGACGTCCGGGTGCGTATAACAAGGCTGTCGCCACATGTTCCTTAGCCGGTTTCCGTTCACTAATGGGTAAAGCGTTTCGTCCTCTTCCTCTAAACCGATAAAGGACCAAATGTATCCGCCCCCCATTCCGATGGTCGCCCCCGATCGCCACTGCTGGTACTGAAAACCTTTCCCCAACGTCATGGGTGAATTGCTTCCATTTCGGCCCGACCACAGTTGACTCCAAACGGGATTAGGATCGCTTCCCGAAAATCTCAGTTCGCGAATTTTGAAAGCCGGTCGCGAACGAAAATTCGTGTTGTCAAAAACGAGTTCCGGATTCTTTGAAAAGATTGCGGCGAATTCAGGAAGCGGACGTGGCCATATGATGTCGCTATTTCGCTCCAAGAACGCATAAACGCCGAACAACATTCCGCGTGGCTGGACACCAAACAAAAAAATGTTGTTTCCGACACGGCGTACCGCGTAACCATCGGTTCCTTTAAGAAACGCTTTATCCTCTTCAAAATCGGTTGCCCAATCCTCTCCAAGGAAAATTCTCAGATGGTCGTCCGACGTTGGGTTCGCGAGAACCGGTATCCGCTTTCCTGTGATCTCCCCAATCCAATACTGCAATTCTCTAGCAGCAAACTCTTCCCTCGGATCGCACCGACTACCAAGCACGATCTCTCCCGGAAAAGGAGAGGTGTTCACCGACCGGTCTGCATCCGTTTCGTCAACGGCAACAAGTCCAACCGAGGTGATCGTATTCGTGCGGTAAATCGGAATGTGATCAAAACTGGTCTGATAAAGGAAACGAAAATAACGCGTTGCCGAGTCGGTCTGAAGCTCAAGCTTGCGACCGTATGATTTGGGCGTTAATGGGTGCAAGTCCGCGTCGTACTCAAGCACCGACGTCGGCATGGTCGATCCGCGTACAAACCGGTAGCGGGCGTTCCCCTTGACGGGGATAGGGTCTGTCAAAGCGTAGCCGTTGTGCAAGACCTTCAAGGCGGTCTTGCCATCGACTTCAATAAATTCGACGTTGTTGTGTTCAGACCAGCCGGAGAAATTCCCTTCCCCCTCTTGGAAGTCTCCATTGATCAGAAGACTTGCATTCTGAACGGGCTCCAACCCGCAGCCACCGATCTTAGGTTGTTCTGTATCCCAGCGGACAACAAACTCCACCGAAGCGGCTTGTGGCGGAGCTCGGAAAACGTGCGAGTACGAATTCTTTCCTGGCGTAATTTGCTGCCAAGGATAGTCTTGGCAGCCTGCATGAGGAACTCGGCCGTCGCCATCGATCGTGCGCAGGAACCACTCGGCGCCTTCGGCGTTGCTCTCTGCCTCAAACTGCAGTCGATACGAATTCTCTGCTTCGACAGGGAACCGAGTAATGACCGTTTCATTTGAAGCCGTGAGCACTGTGGGGACCGCGACTAGCAGCCAAGCTCCACAGAGCCTTAATGTCAGACAACTAAATACCAAAGAAGGCGTCATAATATGCATCATGTCAGCGGAGAATAATTCTGTTCCCCCGCATGATACACCACCCGAATTCAGTTTGCGGATTCAGAGGATTCAAACTCGGTTTGCAAGAACTTTGAAGCCCCTTTCATTAGTCCTGCACCAACGGAGTAGTACCCCTTCGTGTTGCTATGAGCCGTGTTCCACGGAGTTTCTAAACAGACGGAAATCGCTTGCGGATTGCTATGCTGAGTCACCCAAGTTGCCGAAATCTGGTGCCACAACGGATGGTAACTAGGACCAGTCGATCGCGTTTTCCGGTTCAAGGAGATCCGACCGTCGTACTCGCGGCTAATCACGTCAAGAAAAACACTGCGGTGTGGACGTCTTGACACCTCGATCGCCTCGTTCGGGGCGACATAAAAGAAGGCATTGCCATCGCTAGGGCCAGGATTGTGCAGATCAACAAATAGAGCCAACCGCTCCTCTTTGCTCCACTTTGCGATCCGTTTCTGAGTTGCAGCGACTTCGGGATAGTGAGGATTCGTGGACCAATCACGATTGTGGTCGTGTGGGACCGATTCCTTTCCGCCATCGCCGGTAGCGGCACGGTCAACATCCATAATTGGAACAATGTAAGTGACCAGGTTTTCTCGCATCCATTTGGCATCGTCGGAATCTCCGGCCAGCCATTCACCGATACCCATCGCGACCCAGCTGGAACCACTCTCCCAGGCATGTTGCCGAGCATGGAACCAGACAACCGGTCTTGCCGTTCCGCCATCCCTTATATTTTCGACACGGATACCGCGAACTTCCCGTCCTTCGCGTGTGGTCGCCAGCGTAAAGTCCTGAATGAAAGAGTGCTTTGCGGCGATCGCTTCCGCCCATTCATTAACCATCGATGGAGTCGATGGCGGGCCCCAAGCAATCCACATGGTTTCACCAGGCGCGGTCAGCTGATAAGTCGTCTTAGCTTTATCGCGCTGCCCTTCCTCGCTCTGGTGCCAAGTCTTGCCATCGGCCGACCAAGTCGCCCGCGACGGCCTTGCCCACGAACTGGAAAGCGGTTTCCCTCCACCGGGATGCCCCTGCGGAATCAGACGACTGGAACCGACAACGCTGACCGTAAGGGGTTGCCCCTCGGTCAATCCATTAACTCGAAAGTACCACCAAGCCGGCCAACCACGCTCCGGATCCCCGCCGGGCATGACAGTGATCGCCGATTTCTCCTGGTCGATTTCAACCACCCGAGCTGACCCACCTTCGAAATCGGTGTCAACAACAAGATCGCCAGCGTGCAGACCGTTGGCGACAACCACAATCCCAACCTCAATAAGTGCGAGCACGCACCACTGTCCGCCATTCATTGAGTATCTTCCTATTTGCGAAAACCGGTAATATAGAACAAATCGCTCAGCGATATGCGACCGCCGTTTTGCTGGGAAAGTCCAATCAGCCCCGTCAGGTGATTTTTACAACCACCGTTGCCGATACCACGCGGAACATCTATCCAATGCGAAGTGTACGCGCCGCTGGCCTGAAGACATTCACAATACGCACCCGGATGCCTACCATTCAGATCGCTTGGATATTTGTTCGCAATGTTGTCGCGGGAGCGTACTGGAATTGCCTGGACAAAGCGGCAACGACCGTTGGCAGCGCACGGGCGATCCTTCGCAATTATGATCAACGTCCGGCGGTCGAATTGGTTGACCTTAGCGAGGCCCTCGATACGCAAATCAACCTCGCGGGATCGCGAAAATACAAAGCTGAGCTCGAAAACGGTCCAACTCTCCTTGAAATCTATCTGCAAACGAAGAAATAGAAGAAGCATGCAAAACACCTATCGAATCCTGCTGATCGCGATTCTCGTGGCCTGCACTACTCAGACAGCATCATCGGCGGAAAACGAAGCGAGCAAACCGAATATCATCATCCTGTTTGCCGATGACTGGGGATATGGCGACCTTGGAAAACATGGAACCCTAAGCGATGTAAAAACACCTCACCTGGACGCGTTGGCAGATGAAGGGGTTTTGTTTACGGATGCCTATATCACGGCTCCTCAGTGCTCCCCATCGCGCGCCGGTTTGATCACCGGTCGCTATCAGCAGCGTTTCGGATTTGACACGATTCCAGATTGCCCGCTCCCGCTTAGCGAAACGACCATCGCTGACCGCTTGCAAGCTGCCGGCTACGTGACGGGCATGGTTGGCAAATGGCACTTGGAACCAAACGCGCTCAGCCTCCGCTGGGCCAAGCAACACCAACCAAACGGGATCAAAAACAATCGAGTACAGGTTCGTCGCGAATTGGCGATGCCCTACTACCCACAAGGACGAGGCTTCGAAGAATTTTTCAAAGGCGAACGCTCACCCTACTGGGCCAACTATTCGATTGACGGAAAAAGCCTCGCGAAAAACGGCCAAGTGGTACAGGACCCGCGATTTCGCGTCGACGTTCAAACCGACGCCGCACTTGGTTTCATCCAAAGACATGCAGACGAGCCATTCTTTCTTTACGTTGCACACTACGCTCCCCACGTTCCCTTGGAAGCGTCCGAAAAATACCTTAGCCGCTTTCCCGGCAAGATGCCTGAGCGACGCCGCACGGGACTGGCAATGATCAACGCGGTCGACGAGGGGATCGGCCAAATCAAAGCACGCCTGAAAGACCTGGGGATTGCCGAGAACACACTGATCATGTTCACGAGCGACAACGGAGCTCCCTTGGGGGCTCAGACGGGCCAACCGATGTTAGATGTATTGCCAGTCAATAAGCCAGGTCCGGCATGGGATGGATCGCGTAACGATCCCCTTCGCGGCGAAAAGGGAATGCTGGCCGAAGGGGGGATCCGCGTTCCGATGATCTGGTCATGGCCCGCCAGGCTTCCCAAGGGGATTGTCGTTGACTCACCGGTAATCAGCCTGGATATGACGGCAACCGCAATCTCGGCCGCTGGAATCAAGGACGCGTCAGAACTGGACGGAATCTCGCTTACAAGATGGCTGACAGGAAACGCTAAGCCACCGGAACGTGCACTCTACTGGCGGTTCTGGAACCAAGCGGCGATGCGCCGCGGAAACTGGAAGTACTTATTTACCAGCGACGGAAACGAGTGGCTGTATGATTTGGCGAAGGATCCGGAGGAACAACAGGATGTCCTCACCGCAAACACCGAAATTGCCAAGTCAATGCGTTCCGAACTGGACGCTTGGACGAACGAGCTAAAACCTGCGGGCATGCCAGCGAAACCGCTGAATCGCCAAGAAATCAATTGGTACAAGTACTATTTCAACGCCGCAAAGGCCAAGTAGTAGGCCGCGTGTTAAGACTGAGCTTCCGCAGTCGATTTCTGGATGCCCACCTGCCATCTCTGGGGCTCCGTGGACAAAAGGTCAACGCCATCTACCTTCCTAGCGGAACGACGCGACCCGTCCGGCAATCGTATTGAAAAGCACAATGATTTTTTCAGACAGCTTGCACTGATCCGCTTGAAAACCCGCCCGCAGTTGCCAAAGTAATGGGCATTGGGTCAATGGTTGCGCACGACGAATCGTTCAGGCGATGTTCGATTGGATGAACTATAATCCGGGCTAACCCCTTGTCGTTCTCTCCCACTCGGAACTCGTCCGTGAACCATCCTTTCCGCTCTCTTGCATTTGGGTTGCTGTGCGTTTGCTGCGTCAGAGGATTCGCGGAACGCCCCAACATCCTCTTTGTGATTGCCGATGATTGCACCTTTCGTGACCTCGGCTGCTATGGCGGGCAAGCTCACACGCCCCATATCGATGCTCTGGCCCAACAGGGAATGCGATTCACCCAATGCTTTCAAGCCGCCCCAATGTGCTCGCCCACACGGCACAATATTTACACCGGGCTGTATCCCGTAAAAAGCGGTGCTTACCCGAACCACACTCGAGTGAACCGAGGCACCAGAACAATCGTTCAACATTTGGGAAAACTCGGTTACCGTGTTGCTCAAAGCGGAAAGACTCACGTTGCTCCCGCTCAAGCGTTTCAGTGGGAGAAGATTGGAAGGGGAAACAATCCAGACTTTGCCCTCACGGAAGAATTCATTACTGACTGTGCAAGCAACAACGATCCATTCTGCTTGCTCCTCTGTTCCAACGAACCACACACCCCGTGGAACAAAGGGGATGCGTCGCAATATCCGCCCAACAAAATTGTGCTGCCACCCAATTTTGTAGACACGCCCCAGACCCGTGAAGCCATGTCTCGTTACTTGGCCGAGGTCAGCTACTTCGACGGACAGGTCGGCGAGACATTAACCATGCTTGCCAAACACGGTATGCAGGACAACACGCTGCTGATCGTTGTCAGTGAGCAAGGCAGTTCATTCCCTTTCGCAAAATGGACGTGTTACGACAGCGGTTTGCAATCCGGCATGATCGCACGCTGGCCTGGAAAGATCGCTCGGGGCAGCGTCAATCAAGCACTTGTCGAATACGTCGACCTCCTACCAACCTTCATCGAAGTTGCCGGCGGAATCCCAGGAAAGACGCTGCAAGGAAAAAGCTTGTTAGACGTTTTCGCAGGTGCCCCAACCCACAAGCAATACGTCTTTGGCGAAATGACGACAAGGGGAATCAATTCGGGTTCCGAACACTTTGGAATTCGCTCGGTCCGATCCAAGCAATTCAAATACATCTGGAACTTTACACCAGACGTTGAATTCCAATGTGCAGCATCTGTCACGGCTGTTTTCAAGAGTTGGCAAACCTTAGCAGGAACTGGGGACGCCCACGCAAAAGATTGGGTGACACGCTATCAGCAGCGTCCTGAAATTGAACTTTACGACATCCAGAAAGATCCCTACGAGATGGTCAATCTGGCCGGAGACCCACAATACGACACCGTCAAAACAGAACTGAAGAATGAGCTGGACCGCTGGATGAAGGAATGCAACGACAAAGGTCAACAGACGGAACGGGACGCATTAAACCATCAAACCCGAGGGAAAAAGAAGCCGGCCAAAACGCCAAACAAATCATCCGACGACAAACGTTAGCTCGCTAACCGAATTCCCGAATCGACAGGGGCGTGGAAATTACTTAATTAGTTCCAATCCCGTCGTCACTTTCAAGGCTCAGTCGGTGGCAATTGACGTTTTCCACGCGTCGCGGGTGCGTACAACGCTGCCCAATGATGGACATCACAACTCAGGAGGTCGGTTCACTGATGCGACTTACGATCGAACAGAAGCTGTCGAAGCCGTTGACGGTTTGTTGATTGAGTCCATTTTCGATTTTAATGTTAGCCGTTTAGGCGATAGCCTCGGTTGATTGAGCCCAGTTTCGATTTTCAATGTTAGCCGTTTAGGCGATAGCCTCGGTTTCGTCCTCCAAGAACCGAGGCTAGCGCCTAAACGGCTAACTAAATCGACAGACCGCTGATGCATTCCGTACAGTCGACTGACACAGGAAGGACGCCTGAGTGGAAACAGGCGTGCTGCGATGTGCCTAAGAACCAGTCTGTCTGGTCGTAACCAGGATACGACCACCGCTGTAGCTGGTGGAGGGATTCCGGGCGGTACTGTTCCTGCTTGATGGAGACCATCGAGATGCAAGCGTCAAGGCGGCGTGTGATCCCAGGCGTTGTTGGGGATCTTCGCTTTACCATCACACCGCAAGTACCGACCATTGGCGTCCGCCGTATCACGTAATACCATTAGTTACATGAGACGCGATAGCAAACTTTCTGGCGTGCTTCACATCCTGCTCCACCTCGCTGAGCGTGATGGGCCTGTCACGTCCGAGGACCTTTCAAAGATGATAAACACCAATCCGGTGGTAGTGCGCCGCACAATGGCAGGACTTCGGAAGCAAGGCTATGTGCAATCGGAAAAGGGGCATGGCGGGGGATGGACGCTTTCGTGTGATTTGGCAAACGTAACGTTGCGGCATATCTACACAGCCGTTGGCAGTCCTTCACTGGTTGCGATCGGGAATCGCACCGAGTCACCAGAGTGCCTCGTTGAACAGGTAGTCAATGCGGCACTGCAACAAACTTTTGATGAGGCCGAAGAACTTCTGCTCACCCGACTTGGCGATGTAACACTCGCCAAGTTAAGCGCGGACTGCCATACCCGTATCGTTGCTCGTAGCCGTAAAGGCAAATCCAAAGGGGACACTGATGGATGAGGACAAATACTTCACTGAGAGTGCGTTCTCCAACACCGATGCAGTCGCACGTTATACCGAAGGTCCGCCACGGTTCGTGCCGGGATTTTCAGACATGCAACGGATGGTGTGCTGGCTCTTGGCAGAGCGTGTCCCGGAAAATGGTCGCATCCTCGTCGTCGGGGCTGGCGGCGGATTAGAGCTGAAGGTTTTTGCAGAGGCTCAGCCCAGCTGGTCTTTTGACGGAGTTGATCCGTCCGCAGAGATGCTGACGTTGGCCGAACAAACCATGGGGCCAATTGCATCACGTGTTCAATTGCACCACGGCTTCATTGACGTTACCCCTGACGGCCCATTCGATGCAGCAACTTGCATCCTGACGATGCACTTTGTCGAACGTGAAGAACGTCGGCGAATGGCGAGCGAAATTCGCAGACGTCTGAAACCCGGCGCACCACTCGTTGTGGCTCACCTGAGCGTTCCTCAAGGTGATGGAGAACGGGCTGTGTGGCTGTCGCGATACGCAGCCTTTGCGGTCAGCTCCGGTGTCGAATCCGAAAACGCGAATAAAGCTCGCGATGCAATCGATTCCCAGTTGTCGATCCTCACTCCCGAAGAGGACGAGGCCATTCTGAAAGAGGCTGGATTTTCAAACGTCAGCCTGTTCTACGTCGGCTTCGCTTTTCGCGGCTGGGTGGCTTATGCCTAAACGGATCAGAACGAACAAAACCGATTGTCGACCTGGGTGCGTTGTGCTCCAGATTTAAATGGCGATGCGAATTCATCGGTGCAGGAACCGGATACATGGTGGCGCACCTGAGCAATTCTGTTAGCAAAGAAAATCTGGCTACCCTCGCCCTTAAAACAAACTCGCTCAAAACAGGTTTGATTTTGAACCACCTGTTCGCTATCGAGTTCAATTGAATCCGACTTAAAGGCTTGTTCTGGCGAAGAGGAGGCCGACAGGGGATATCAGAATCGCTTGAAATGCGGGGCGTGAAATTGATAGATGACCTGTTGCCGGGCTGTCCACGCTCTGACGATCATTGCTACATGACTGCCGTCGCCAGACGGTGGTTCCCACTCGGGCATCTTCACCAATGAATTTCACGTCTCTCCCCGACGATGGTACTTGCGAGCCTTGGAGAGGTTCGCCTACGGGAGGTCACCGATCCACATACCGTCCTATTACGCGATGTGAGTCATTTCATTGAGGACAAACTCTTCGATCATTCCCTCGCTGGCTTTGCGGTATGCCTGAACGTGGTCGCTAGCCGAATGTAATTGCCATAGCTCACGTGATTCCCAGTTTTCATAGAACATGAAATGCGCTGGATTGTCGTTGTCCTGGTGGAGGTCGTATTGGAGACAACCCTCCTCCTGGCGAGTTGGGCCGATCATCTTTTCAAGCTCGGCTCTAACGACATCGATCTTGTCGGACTTGACTTTGAAATTTGCAACAATGGTCAGTTTTGACATCAATAATTTTCGAAGGTGTAAAGATAAAGTGATTTAGTACAAAGAGCGTTTCGCGGAAAATTGC
Source organism: Roseimaritima multifibrata (assembly GCF_007741495.1). Lineage (NCBI taxonomy): Bacteria > Pseudomonadati > Planctomycetota > Planctomycetia > Pirellulales > Pirellulaceae > Roseimaritima > Roseimaritima multifibrata. The sequence continues at coordinate 3,552,977 of NZ_CP036262.1, read as the reverse complement.
CAGCTGACAGCAACCCCGTGAACCAGCATATTCATGGAGAATCAAAGCGATTCAAACCAAACATGCGGTAGAACGGATTCTAATGGACGTCGGAAATTTTGACGATCGTTCGTCCCGTGACCTGGCCATCGATGAAACTTTTGAACACATCGTTCAATTCGCCCAGCGTGACCTGCCGTGTTACGATCTTATCAAAGTGCGATGGACGGAGGTCGGTAGCGATCCGTTTCCAAACTTCACGCCGTGCACGTTGCGGGACGTTTACGGAATCGATTCCCAACAGGTTGATGCCTCGCAAAATGAATGGCATGACCGTCGTATTTAACGCGCTGCCGCCCGCAAGCCCAATCGATGCGATATTACCAGAAGGCTGGATCACGCGGGTAATCCATGAGAGCACATCGCCCCCCAGACTGTCGATTGCCCCTGCAAACTTTGCACGTTCCAAAGGACGCGTCCCCATTTCTAAGTCCCCGCGAATTAAAACTTCACTGGCCCCCAACTCGCGGAGGTAATCCGCGGAGGAGGGTTTCCCTGTCAACGCGGTCACTTCGTATCCGCGTCCCTTCAGCATGTTGATTGCAAAACTGCCGACACCGCCGGTCGCCCCGGTGACCAGGACCGAACCACCGTCGGGCGTTTGACCACACAATTCCATCCTGTCAATCGCCAATGCAGCGGTAAACCCCGCCGTTCCAACCGCCATCGCCTGCTGCAAACTTAACGCATCCGAAAGGGGGACAACCCAATCGGCGGGAACACGTACGAATTCAGAAAAGCCACCATCATGCCGTTCGCCTAAACCACATCCCGTGACAACCACCGCATCGCCAGGTTTGAAGCGATTGTCCGTGGAAGATTCGACCCGTCCCGATACATCGATCCCACCAATCAACGGGAAGTCGCGAATGATTTTGCCGTGTCCGGTTGCCGCAAGTGCATCTTTGTAGTTCACGTCAGAGAACGCGGCACGAATCAGGACTTCGCCCTCCGGCAGACTTCCGATTGTGCAAGTTTCAACGCTCCCACTTACCTCACCATCATGACTCTGAATTCGGTAACACTGAAAGGTTGTGTTGTCGTCTAGCGTCTGGGACATGCTGGTTTCAATCCGTGATCAATAGGTGGATTCGATGAGTCCAAAAGCACGCGTTTGCTCAAGTGCCTGTCATGGATCTTACCAATTGCTCATCCATCTTCAATCGGACAATCGCTCCGCTGGCAAGCAGAGTGCAAGCGACGTCTTGACGTAATTCCGTCCGCGATCAGGCTGGGGGGGAAAGAGAATCCGTGCCCGATCACGAAAACCGATCGTTCTTCGCATTTGCTGCGCGGATTCCCGGCAGCCAGGACAGCCCTACAAACGCGACAGCTCCTCGGCGTCGATTTTGCCGTTCTTATCGCGGTCGAGTCGATCGAATTTGGTTGTCGCAGCCGACTCATCACGCGGCATTCGTCGGCGGACTTCATCACGCGTGATTGCACCGTCTTTATTGACGTCCAAAAGGCGAAACAATCTCGCGCGGTCGTTGTTTTGATCCGCGACCGGTTTTTCTTCTGGCGTTTCCGCAGTCACTACGTATTCGACGTATCCAAGGTGCATTTCGTCGTAGGTCTGTTGTCCCCAGCGAACGTCTCGACTCGGATCGGGATTCGCGGGGTTATCCGCACTATTGTCGTACCATGAGGTGTAACGGATCGTGTCTCCGGTTTTCAGTTGGCGAGGCGCGGCTAAGCGATACAGCAATTGCCAATTGAAATCGTAATGAGGGACGTCCAACAAGGTTTCGGTTTCCCCATCACGAACCAGTTCATACTTCGCCGCCTTCCCACGCAGATGCATGTGAGGCAAAAAGCCCAGGACTTCCACATCGGCAGGGACATCCAGTTTCGCCGAGACCTCGTGATTGTTGGCTCCAGCAGGAATTTTAAAACGGGGATCGACAATCGCGTGGACTTTCACTTCATGCTTGGGCGGCTCTTCAGCGAAAACCAATCCAATTCGGGTGCTATCTTCGGTCGCAGTCCCGTTGGGCGTGTAGTGCATTTGAAATCGCAACGTCGCGCCAGCTGGCAACCACTTTGCATAACCTTCGGGATAGTCAAGCGTACTATTGCCCGGGACGTAAATCCCCCAGTATCCGTCTCGTTCATCCGCGCCACCTGACTTTAGCGACACGATGACGTGATGCACAACAGAACGATTGCCGGGCTGCACTTCGATCGCTCGCACCCATTTCCCTTCTTCTAAATTTGTTTCGACCGTAATATTTTGGTACGGCATGAAACCAGTCGCTTTCACGGCTACCGGTTCGGCAAATTCGTAGACTGCATCCGGTTTACCGATCAACCATCCGTCGGGAAATTGTCGCGGAAGAGGAGCATCACCGGGGTCTCCTTCCGGCGTCTCCGCATCGATCCAGGCAGCTAAGTCGGCCTTTTCGGCATCGGACAAAGATCGTTCATTTGCCCAGTGCAGATCGGTTTCGGATTCGGCTTTCTCACGCTCACTGGCCATAGGAGCCGCGAACCAAGGAGGCATCACGCCACGATCGACAACGCTGTCGATCATTCCGGCGTAATCGCGAACCTGTTCATAGGTTTCCAGCGGAATCGGCGCGAGCCCTGTATCACGATGGCATTCAATGCAGTTGCGATTGATGATACGGGCAATTTGCCGATGGTAGGTCACCTCCGCCTTAGCGACCTCCGAATTGGCTCGGACGATCAGCTCGCATCCCGGAGCCGTCATTGCGGCATGAACGGGAGCCTGGCCCTTTAAAGTCGCCTCGAGGGCATCCCTCAAAAACGTGCGACGCGGATTCTCTAACGCGTAACCAAACCCGTATTGATCATCCACGGCTCCCCGATAGACCAAGGTTCGCGAACGATCCAAGACGAAGACTTCGGTGGTCGACTTGGCGTTGAGCGTCTGGGAAATCGATCGATCGTCGTCCCGTACATAGGGTCCTTCCAACCCGTGAGCCTGTACTGCGGCACGCAACCGATCCACTTCCTCCGATTCATTTGGATTTACGAACAGGAACTGAACGCCTCGACCGCGATACTCTTTTTCAATAGCAGCCAAGGTCGGCGCATACTTCAGGCAGAGCGGGCAACCGGTCCCTGTCATCGCAATCACGACCGCATCCGCGTCGGTTAGCTGACTCAAACGAAGCTCCCGTCCATCAATGGTCGTCAGGTTCAAGTCAGGAACCATACGCCCTACGCCCGCACTGCCAGCGTTCACCGGCACGGGGCCTTGGCGAACGTCCGAATCTGCCGCCGCAGCGACGGAGGCATTGCAACAAACGACAAAGCATGAGACGCAAAAGATCGAGAACAGAAGGATGCAAGACTTCATGCGTGTGCTCATGTCAGTGAAACGGGGCCGGAATAGGTTCGTCAGAAGAAGGAATAGCAACCAATTATATAACCCGAAACCCCATTCCAAGTTCCGTGATTCAAGTCGATACAACCTGATACCAATCGCCGCTGCGAGGATTTGAGTGGTTGGTGACGGGCAAGAAAATCGGTGTCAATCGAATCCAATGCCTCCATGAACGATGCGCAGATCGTCGCCCCTGATCCTAGACCGAACGATTCGTGGATTGTCACCCGATTGGATGACAAACGAAACCCGCGGTGACTTTATGCAAATCGCGTTGAACCGATCCTTCGATTCAGCCACGCAGGTGGTTCGCAGCCCATTCTTTTCGCGGCGTCCCGGCCCCCTGGGCTAACGATCCGCCGAGGGATCCACGATCTGAGCGAACGCCAAAAACATGTGGACAAATTTCCACCAGTCGCGTATCATCCCCATGCTCCCACAAGATAGGTATATCAAGTGGAGACGAGGAACCGCCCAATGCCATCTACTTTCTTCGCGGAACGGCGCGAGCCGTCCGGCAAAGGAATCCGCCTGCAGATGGCAAAGTCGATGGGATTGCAGAAACGTCCCCAGTCGATCAAATCAACTGACAATGCACGGGAATCAAAATCATGACCATCGGAACAGATTTGCTGCCAGAATTTGACAATGAAATGGCCGGGACTCGCAAGGCATTGGAACGGATTCCGGACGACAAACTTCACTGGAAGATTCACGAGAAATCAAACACGATTGGCTGGGTTGCCGCCCATATCGTCAATTTGCCGACCTGGGCTTCAATGACCATCGAAAATGATTTCTTCGACATGAATCCGCCCGGTGGCGAGCCGTTCAAAACACCCAGCTTCGATTCTGTCGCTGAAATTCTGGCTGCGTTTGATCGCAATGTTTCCGAAAGCCGATCGCTTTTGGAATCGGTCAGCGACGAAGAACTTCATAAGCCATGGAGTCTTAAGAATGCGGGTGAAACTCTTTTCACGATGCCAAAACTTGCCGTCATCCGGACCTGGGTCCTCAATCACATCATTCACCACCGTGCCCATCTATGTGTTTACCTCCGGATGAATGACATCCCCGTTCCAGGCCTGTACGGTCCGTCTGGGGATGAGTGAGCGGCCTGTCGGTCGCTCTGGCTATTGGTGAGCACATTAGAGACAAGATCGAGCCTGCACGCATCCAAGAAGAGTCGATCACGTCTTAAACTTGCAGCCGTTTGCCGGTATGTCGATCCGACGTCGATGCGTTTAGTTAAGTCAGCTCGCAATGCCCGATTTTCTTTTACAGATCGGGCTATCATCCAAATTCGATGATGGTTGGTCGTAACTAGCACCTACAACACGGATGAACCAGTCGAGCGAGGTTGCGTTTACAGCGACGTATTCCACTCGGCAAACGTTTGTTCTAGTTCGGCGACGGTTTCCGGCTTCCTTGCCGCGAGGTCATGCGACTCGCCAATGTCCTCCGCCAAATTGAACAATTGCCACGCCGCAGTCGGCTTCTCGCGCACAATCTTCCAATCTCCTTGGCGAAGGGCGGCATGCGATCGAAAATTGAAAAACATCGACTCGTGTGGTGATGCAGCACCGTTACAAAGAACCGGTAACGGGTTCCTTCCGTCGAACGTTCGGTCTGTTGGTAGTTCCGTGCCAGACAACCGGGCACAAGCGATCATCAAATCGGGGGACCAAAGCGGTTCCGACACTACCGATCCCGCTGCAATCTTTCCCGGCCAGCGTGCCAGTGCAGGAACTCGCAGGCCCCCTTCCCAGCATGTGACGCCTCCACTTTTAAGCGGAGCGTTGTCGCCAACATCCAGACCTTTACGCCCGAGCTGGAACGCACCGTTATCCGAGAAAAAGAAAACAAAGGTATTATCAGCGGCAGCGGAATCGTCGACCGCATCGATCAGACGACCAATTGCCGCATCCAAGGCGGTAACGACCGCGTCGTACCGACGCTTTGGATCCGCCTGATCGGCTGACACCCCGTACGCGGCAAAGGCTTCATCCGGTGCTTGGTATTCATTCTTCTGACCGGGTTGCTTATTCCGCGCGCTTGGGAAATGGGGTGCGTTAAACGGAACGTAACAGAACCAGCAATCTTTTGAGCTCGATTTTCTTCGGATAAAATCAATCGCGGCGTCCGCAAACAAATCGGTCGAATATGTCCCCGTTGCGTCGAACGGGTTTGTCCCCTTGAACAGATCGTGCTTGCCCGCGTAGATGTGATGGTAATAGTCGATGTTCCCAGACGCATGGCCGAGGAACTCGTCAAAGCCCCGTTCGGTAGGACGAGAACCTTCCGCGAAACCAATATTCCATTTACCGAAACACCCCGTCGAATACGACTGCGTCGACCGCTTTAAGATTTGCGGGACAAGGATTTCTTTTTGGCTAAGTCCGATTCCGTAATTCCCCTCCACGCCGGCAAGCTGATTGACCAAACCGTGCCGCTGCGGGATACGCCCGGTCAACAAACAGGCTCGAGAAACAGTGCATGTTGGCGACGCGGTATAAAAATTGGTCAGACGAGCTCCCTGCGATGCCAACCGCTCTAGATTCGGGGCGATGATTGGGGAGGCTGGGTTATAGATTGGAAGGTCACCATACCCCAGATTATCCGCGGTGATAATCAAAATGTTTGGCGGATCGGCCTTCACGAAAGCCGTTTGAAGAAGAAGGAACGCGATCACCATCCAGCGGCCGGCGGTCATTCCCCTGATTCGAGCAAAGCGATTTGCGGCAATTGGGTAGCTGACTGAATCGAGCGTTGAGTGAATCTGCGTGGTCATCCGAATCATCCGCATAGGCTTGCCAAGTGGGTAATACGCCCATCGTAACGCCAGCGACGGACATACACACCTGAATTTTCAGACCAATCCAATCCAGCAAATTCCCGCGCAGCATTACGGGCCCTCGATTTGATCGCCAGCGGAGAAAGTTTGTCGCCTTTCGCTCCGCGAAAGTTGCGTTTCAATGACATTCTTTCGCGGGGCGAAAGGCGACAAACACAAATGGTCGGGCTCTTGCGGCATTTACGCTGGACGTTTCTCTCGATGTCTCTGCGAGAAAACAACGCGGAATCCCCCCATCAAACGTATCGGTTCTGTCACCGCCCACGCAAATGGCGGCTGGTCAATTCCAAACATCCGAATTCCCTGCCATGGGCGGGTCCTCGCAAGGGCGGCATAATGGGGACGGTCATTCATATCACGCATGCGAACCGGAGCGGTGTTAGCCATGGCGAACGAGGCAAATGAAGCTCAAGCCGAAAAGATCACAAAACAACTCAAACTGGTGATTTTCCTGTTTGTGGTCGCACCGATCGTGTTGCTGGTGATTTTTATCGAATTCCGGTTTCGGTCATTCGAATCCGCGATTCCCTATCAAGAACCAAATATTCGAGACGACGCTCGGATGGAGATTGACGTCATGCCGTGGCATCCAGTCGATGGCCAGCGTCTGTACGTTCCGGCCTACTCGCACGTCTACCACCAGCAAGGCGAACCGGTTCACCTAACGGTAACCCTAAATATTCGCAACACGGACATGAACCATGACATCGTGGTCAGCTCCGTTCGCTATTTCGATACCGCCGGCAAGGAGCTGCGTTCCATGCTAAAGAAGCCACTGCGACTTGGTCCGTTGGCAGCCACCGAATTCATGATCAAGCGTGAAGACAAAGCGGGCGGCAGCGGCGCTAGTTTTATTGTCGAGTGGCAGGCGGGAACTGAAGTCAATCAACCGTTGGCCGAAACGATCATGATTGACACGCGAGGTCAGCAGGGAATTTCGTTCACCGCTTCCGCCGTCATCCTCAGCGAAGGGACTGGTGAAAACATTTCACCGTCCACACCAGTCGCCCCTTCGCCATGACGGATCCTTATTCGGTTTTGTAATGATGCCGAGAGATCCAAACGCTGCAGGGTGCGTGTCGCAGAACGTACTTGGAGGTGCTCCCCAGCAGCAGTTCGCCTAGCAAACTGTGCCCGGTGTCACCAACAATGACAAGGTCTGCATTATCTTCTTCTGCGGCTTCGACGATCGCGCTTCCCACATGCTCGGCGACGGGGATTTTCGTGTCGGTTTTTGGGATCGCGGATGCGATTTGGCTGGCCATCCTTTCCGCGGTTTCGCGGATCGCATCGACCTGTTCGGGGTCGACGTCAAGCGACGGCCCCACGTAATCTTCCGCAAACATAAGCCGTGGTTGTTCAACGGCGCTGACAACGTTGACCTTCGAATCCCGGTCCCATTTCAGTTCCATCATTTCAGCCACCGCTTCACGAGAAGCGGCTGATTTATCAAACCCAACGACAATTTGTTTCGGCTGTGTCTCAGCTTGCTTGCTAGGACGCACGACAACGACCGAACACTTCGCATGACTCGCGACGCTGTCCGAAACGCTCCCCAGCAGGACTCGATGGATGGCGGAATGCCCTTTCGCACCGATCACAATCAAATCCGCTTTGATGTCGGCCGCTTCGTCCAGGATACAAGGGACCGTGGGACCTGACTTATGAATCAATTTCAACGTACTGACGTGGTCACGGAGCGAATCCGCTGTCGAATCGAGCAGCGATCGCGTTCTTTTCTCCTCGACATCCGTCCATTCGGGCATCCAGGGTTGCATCGAATACTCGGTGGGATTGTACGAAACCGTCATGATCGTCAGATCTATATCGTTTCGCTCCGCCAATCCGCGAACAAATTTCGCGGCGTCGATAGAGCTATCGGAACCGTCCGTCGCAAGCAAAACCTTCATCTCAGCGCCTCTTTTCATACGTCAGGAAGTGTCGATCAAATCGATTGCATGAGCTAACTAGGCAGCTATTGTGCCAAACCCAGGAATCGCCAATACGGGTTGGTATTGAGCGTTATCGCACGCTTAACTGAGCATCTATGACCACTCGGCTTTCAAGTGGGACGGTCCGCACCCATTAGGAAGGGTTCAGGCGCGATCATTCGCACGTTACAACGGGGCCCACGACCGTTATGATGAACCACCGCAGCGAGTCTTCCGGAGAGCCCACCTAGACGCACACTCCCCACTGAGCGCAGGATAACGGATGTTGAACGTGTTAGACATATTGCTTGTCGAGGATGACGCCGATACGCGCGCCAACCTGTGCGATATCCTTGAACTTGACGGTCACCGAGTCCGCTTTGCTGCAACACACGCCGAGGCAAAGCAGCAAATCCAACTGGCGCCCGTTTCCGTGGTGATTCTGGACCGACGCTTGCCAGACGGCACGGCGGAAGAATTCTTGCCGGAACTGCGACGCTTGCTTCCTGACGTCGAAACCATCGTCGTGACGGGATACGCCGATATGGATGGCACCATTGAAGCTTTCCGTAACGGGGTCGCAGACTACATTCTAAAACCAATCAATCCGGACGCCCTGCGGAAAAGCGTCCAGCGACTTGTTCGCCAACGTCGCACGGAAGCCGAACTACGGAGCGAACAGCGGTTTGCCAATGAAATTCTGGCGACCGCCGAGGCGATCGTGCTTGTGCTAGATCTGAACGGTGGAATCCGCCGATTCAATCCCTACTTCACCAAGATTACCGGTTGGGAACTAGAGGAACTGCAAGGCCTTGATTGGTTTGAACATTGTATTCCTCCCCAGGAGAAGGACAGGATCCGTGGCGTTTTTCTATCCACCGCGCACGACGTCCATTCCACAGGCATTCTAAACCCGATTTGCACCAAAGACGGAGGGGAACGTCAGATACGATGGTCCAACACCACCCTGAAAGACAATTCAGGACGAGTGACGTCAGTCTTGGGGGTGGGCGTCGATGTGACCGAACTGGTCGCCGCTGAAGACCTGGCAATGCGTTCAGAACGTCTGGCGGCAATCGGTCAGACAATGACCGGACTGGCTCACGAAAGTCGCAACGCACTCCAGCGAATCAAAGCGGGCGTGGAAGTGCTCTCCCTGGAAATTCCGGCATCCTCGGAAGCGAATGCAGATTTAAAGTCGATCGCTCGTGCCGCAAACGACCTGCACACTTTGCTGGAAGAGGTCCGCTCCTACGCCGCCCCGATCCACTTACGCCGGAAACAAGTTCGGCTGCCCGACCTTTGGCGACGGGTCTGGGGATACCTGAAGGTATCAAAATCGGGGCGGTCTGCTGAACTGGATGACAGTGGATGTCACTGTGAAGATCTTGTTGAAGTGGACGTAGCGAAAATGGAACAGGTTTTTCGAAATCTTTTTGAAAATTCGCTCGCCGCTTGCAGTGATCCGGCCATAATCAGCGTCCGCTGCGAGTCGGATGGGCCCAATTCCATTCTGGTAGAAGTCCGGGATAACGGCCCCGGACTGAACGCCGAGCAGCAACGTAAACTTTTTGATCCCTTTTACACCACCAAAAGCGCCGGCACCGGTTTGGGCATGTCGATCGTGCAGCGAATTATCGACGCCCATCGCGGCGAGATTCAAATCGTTGAATCGACGACCGGGGCCTGCTTCCAATTTCGTTTAGCGAAGCAGACCTCCCTGGCTCGTCAACGAACGTGCCAGGAGATTTAGCCAGCATGCTCGAGCGCGAACTCCAAGCCCTGAACGCTTCCATTCTGGAAACCGCTGTCGATGGCATCATCGTCATCGATTCGAAGGGAACGATCCAGTTAGCGAACCCAGCGACGGAAAAACTTTTCCACTTTACCCAATCCGAACTGATTGGGAAAAACGTGAAAATCCTGATGCCCTCTCCTTATCGCAAGGAACATGACGGGTACCTGCAGAACTACCATGACACCGGTCATCGGATGATTATCGGCAGCGGCCGCGAGGTGATGGGACAGCGGAAAGACGGCAGCACGTTTCCATTGCACTTGGCCGTCAGCGAAATCAACATCGGAGGGAAGCAACTGTTCACAGGCGTTGTTCGCGACATCACCGATCTAAAAGAGGCTCAGCGTAAACTAGGCGAATTGAACGCCAGCCTAGACGAACGGGTCAGGGAACAGGCATTCGCGTTACAGGAGGCCCAAGCCGAATTGGTTCGCAAAGAAAAGTATGCAACGCTGGGGCAGATCTCAGGCAGCATCGCTCATGAAATCCGAAATCCGTTGAACGCTGTCAAAACGTCCGCCTACTTTCTATTAAATGCGAAAACGCCTTCGAAAGAAAAAATACGCGAGCACCTAGAACGAATCGACCGGCAGGTTGCGATGATTGACAACGTCGTAACGGCTTTAGTCGATGTCACGCAAATGCCCGAACCGGATGTCCATCCATGCGAAGTGGAACAGTTGCTAACCGTCGCCATGTCTGGCACGAACATTCCTCCCGGCTTGACCGTCAAGAAACAGATTCCCGCGGACCTACCGAAGGTCCTTGTCGACGGCAGTCAATTGGCGATCGTCCTGCGGAATCTGATTCGCAACTCGCGAGACGCGATGCCTAACGGCGGAGTCATGACGGTTATATGCAGTGCGGACAAATCGCAAGTCACGACCGAAATTCGAGATACAGGGACCGGAATTTCTCCTTCCGACCTTCTACGCATCGCCGAACCATTCTTTTCAACCAAAGCAAGCGGAATGGGGCTAGGGTTGGCCATTACAAAAGCGATCGTTGAAAAAAACCGGGGAATGATCCGCGTGCAAAGTGAACTCGGGCAGGGAACTCAATTTTTCATTTCGCTGCCCACCGGAAACGACGCCAAAGACCAACCCCAGAACGACGCTCAGGGAACAAACCATGGCTGAGAAACGAGTGTTAGTTGTCGACGATGACGCCGACATCCGTGTCAACATCAAGGATATCTTGGACGATTTGGGGCATCACACGGATACCGCCTGCGACGGTCCAGAAGCACTCCGACTCGCAGGCGACCAACACTACGATATGGTCCTGCTGGATCACCAAATGCCTGGCATGGACGGGACAACTTTGCACGGCGAACTACAGAAGATCCAGCCCACAATCGTTTCGGTCATGATCACCGCCCACGCGGGCAGTACAGGGGCCAAGCGAGCACTGGGGCTTGGCGTGGTGCGTGTCCTGTGCAAACCGGTCGACCTGAATGAATTATTGCACCTCGTCGACGAAAGCTAGTACCCTCCATCGGCCCCATCATCGGTCCGATAATAACGACAAAGAACCGCAGCTGGCGTGGTAGCCATTGGGCCTACTGATTGCATGTGGAGGGTCGACTCTTCCGACAGTCAATCGATTGCAGATGGTCAATCCGATCGCCAAAGGCCGGATCGCTTCTTGGGCGACTTGCTTTAGATAATACGAGCTGACGCAACCAGTAAGATGGACGACTCCCGAGATCACTCGCGCTCGCACATTTCGCAAATCACGGTAACCGGATTCCGCGATCGCCTTTCGGAAGTATCCCTCTTTCTCGTTTTCAACTCTCTCGATGAGTGTTTCGGCCTGTCGTACGATGACCGCCCCCCCATGGCCATCGTTGGTCGATGATTCACCAAAGTGCGTCGGTATCGGTTCGGCATCCACGGTTCGAGTGGCGGGCATGACGATTCCATTTGGGTGGTAAGGATGCGAGCCTAGCTGAACACCGAACCGACCGCATCCATCCGAGGGGGAGCGGCAATTCGGGTCCTTCGCGTTACGGGAAACGCTTTGCCTACGGGCCTCTGTGGCTGGACCGTCAATTTACGAAAACAGTGTTTCGTCTTAGCTCGCGTAGGGCGTCCAAATCGTTAAAAGCGAGAGTGCGAATGACGTGCCCAATCGCGGTCAAATTTTTTGCATGGAAAATTCGAAACGGCACTTCGATTGCGATACGTCATTCTTTGCATACAACCACACGCAAGATGAAACACTCAGCATGCAATTAAATGCACAAACCATTCACCAGATTCGCCTAGCCCGTTTGCTGATTGACGCATTACCGACCGGCATGGTCGTCACGGATTCACAAGGCAAAATCGTACTAATCAACCAACAGGCGGAATCCTGTTTCGGTTATCGCGAAGCCGAATTACGCGGCACGTCGATCGAGACGTTGATTCCCGAATGGTCCGAATCCGACGATTTGTCACACAAAGCGCGCAAAATGTCTCCTTCGCACGCTCAGCCTTTACCCGAATGGAAGTGTACGGAACTAAAACGTCAAGACGGATCCATTTTTCCTATTCGCTTTCAAATGGCATCGATGCCGACGCCATCAGACGACCTGATTCTCACCCAGGTTTCTTGCCTGCTGTCCGACGATCCCGAACACAAAAAAGTGATCCAGGCGGAAAGACTGACCGCCATCCGCGAGATGGCTTCGGGGCTAGCACATGAAACCAACAACGCCCTGCAACGGGCTCGAGCCTGCCTGGAACTGCTGGAAATGGACCTGCCACAGGACTCTCCGTCGTTGAACTTGACGGGACGCATTAGCGAAGCCCTGGATGATCTGCTGAGAAATTACGAAGACGTGAAGAGCTACGCGTCGCCGATCACGTTGAAACTGTCCCCCAACATCAACGTTGCTCAACTTTGCCAAACCGCCTTTGACGAGCTGACCGAATCCTCCTCGTCAAAACACACGCTGGTAATCAAAAGTGACGCTTCATGCGATCGAATAAACGTCGACGTTGCGAAAATCAAACGAGTCCTCCAGGCCATTTTGGAAAACGGGATCCAAGCGAGCCCAGACGGCGCTCAAATCGACATCTCCTGCCAAAAAATTACGTTCCACGAGAAAGATGCAATCGAGATCAGCGCTCGAGACCATGGAACCGGATTCAGCGAAGCAATCTTACCCCATCTGTTCGCCCCATTCTTTTCGACCAAGGCGCGAGGTAGCGGCCTTGGACTTGCCGTCTGTCGCCGCATCGTGGAAACCCACCAAGGAACGCTCTCCGCAACCAATCACCCGGATGGCGGCGCGCTCGTTCACATTGTGCTCCCGAAGAATCTTGAACACCGTTAGGGGAAGCGACCGGGCACAGACACCCGCACGCGGATCCTTCGCCAAACCGGTTCCATGATCGGGAAGCCAATTGCCTGTGCACCCTAGCACAGGCGCGCCATAATGCACGCAGGTTCCGTTTTCCCTATCCTGTGTCCCAGAACAACTCATCCGTTAATCCGTTGCAAAACGTTGGGTTATTCCACTTCCAAGCAAGGAAAAACCTGTTTGGAAATTTGGATGGAACAGGTTTCGCGTACCCGAGTCAGGCGTAAGTATCACCGCAGCCGACACCGATTCAAAGAAATAGCAATGACAGAAACACCGATGAAGATCTTGCTGGTGGAGGACGAGGAAGATTTTCGCGATTCATGCGCCCGTTGGATGCAGCGAAAGGGCTACTCGGTTACCGGAGTGTCGAATGCTGCTGAAGCGCTGACGCAGTTGGACCAAAAAACGTTCGACGTTGGGGTTTTCGACATGAACATGCCGGGAATGTCAGGACTTGAGCTGCTACAGCGGATCCACCAAGACAACGTTGAAATCGAAGTCATCATGCTGACCGGTCAAGGAACGATCGAAACGGCAGTGTCAGCGATGAAACTTGGCGCCTGCGATTTCCTCAGCAAGCCCTGCTCACTGGGCGACCTTGAAAGCGTTTGCTTGATGGCGCGCGAGCGGAAGGAACTTCGTAAAGAGAACAAACAATTAAAAGCGGTGATTTCACGGCAACGCCCTGCGGCCCAGATGGTCGGCGAATCAAAGGCGATGCAGGATGTCATGCGGATGGTCGAAAAGGTTGCACCAACAGACAAACCGGTTCTGATCGAAGGGGAAAGCGGAACCGGCAAAGAAGTTGTTGCCAGATCGATTCAGCAGGCAAGCCGGTTAAGCGACAAACCGTTCGTCACGATCAACTGTGCAGCCCTGCCAGAAAACTTGGTCGAAAGCGAACTGTTTGGCCACCAAAAAGGAGCTTTCACCGGTGCGACGGCCGAGAAGCCTGGCCTATTCGAAATCGCCGACGGAGGAACGATCTTCATCGACGAAATTGGAGAACTGCCACTCGCGTTACAACCGAAACTGTTGCGTGTTCTGGAAGATGGTTCGATGCGACGAGTCGGTTGCCATCGGGAACGAACGGTTCGCGTTCGCGTGATCGCCGCAACTAACCGCGATTTAGCCGCCGAAGTGCAGGCGGGTAATTTCCGAGAAGACCTTTATTACCGAATCAATGTCCTATCATTGGTCCTTCCCCCGCTACGCGAACGGGAAGGAGATATCGACCGATTGATCGATCACTACCTTCCCAAGCCCTGGCACGTGGAAGCAAACGTACGGACCGTCCTCAACCGCTACCCTTGGCCTGGCAACATTCGTCAGCTGATCAACATCGTTCAGCGTGCGACCATCCTCGCGGACAATCACGAAATCACGCTAGACGATCTTCCCGCCCAGATCATCGATTTTACCAATGGTGTATCTCATACACTTCCCTCTCCCCCGACATCGCTATACGTCAAAGAAAATTCGCCGGAAACGCCCTCGCTGGAAAAGCAAGTGGTTCTGGGCGAACCCGAATTCCATTTAGACGATGTCGCTCGCGTGCATGTGCTGGAAGTGCTTAAAAAAGAGAACGGGAACAAAGCGAGTGCCGCCAGAAAACTGGGAATCCACCGTCGCAAACTCTATCGCCTGCTGGAACGTTTTAGCGAAGACGCCGACAAGCAACCGGAATCGGTGACCACCTCCGTCCTCGACTGATGCGTCCGCTTGAGGACACCGCAGAGACAACGGTAATGAAGCCCTACTAGTCTAACGGGATGCAACGTAGGGGATCCTCTCCGAGGCCTCAGGCTGTAGAAATCCCAACCCGCGGCGCACGCGAGGGATTAGGGTCTGCAATCCCTCGCTTACGCAGCGCGTTGGGATTTTTTGATGCACGACCGCACAGCGTCAAACCCACTGAGAAACCGTCACGAATAAATCTCACGTCCCGACAGACGATGCAGCGTAAGCGCAAAGCCCTAAGACGCCTGGCTTGAAACGTCGCAACTTCGAAACGCCGCGGGAGTGGCACGACTCCGTTGAGCCCATGGGCACGAGCGCGCTTATCGGCACACAAATGATTGTTTTCTGACGAAATCGATCGATTTAGACGGTTGGCACTCGGCTTGCTCTAAAGAAGGCGTAACACCAAGGAGAGCCTGATGAAAAAGATACTGCTTGCAACCGACGGTTCGGTACACGCTAGGCAATCGGCCAAGTTTTTTGCGTCCTTACCGCACGATGAAAAGGTGGAGATCACAGTGGTTTCGGCACTGTACCTCCCCGTAACCAACCAGACCTACTTGACCGGGGACTGGATACGAAACTGTATTGAACAGGACGAGAAGCAGGCAGAGCAGGAATTTGAATGGATCAAAAAACTGTATGCAGGCGCTAACGTCACGCTGAATCATGTCATTCGCGAGGGGCATCCAGGAGAAGCTATCGTCGCTGTCGCTCGAGATATCGACGCGGAACTGGTCGTTCTAGGAGCAAAGGGGAAATCGGCGGTCAATCGCATTTTGCTCGGTAGCACCAGCGACTATGTGGCAACGCACGCCCCCTGCAGCGTTCTGGTCGTTCGCCC
Source organism: Roseimaritima multifibrata (assembly GCF_007741495.1). Lineage (NCBI taxonomy): Bacteria > Pseudomonadati > Planctomycetota > Planctomycetia > Pirellulales > Pirellulaceae > Roseimaritima > Roseimaritima multifibrata. Next base: position 3,537,064 of record NZ_CP036262.1, on the reverse strand, counting down.
CACCGAAGCAATCACCAAGGGCCAGCCGATTCGAATCGCGATCGGATACGAAGAATCGGGCGCTGCCCAAGCGGCGATCGAAGAATTCAGCGAATTCTCTTGGGGAAAAGAACCGGACGTACGCATCGTCAACGTCTCCTTTCGCTTCGGATTTTTTGACGCGGACTACTTAAAATTGTCCGACCAGATGATTAAGAACGCCGCCGATCAGATTCGATCGGTCGCTCCGAATGCGACAGGCGTGCACCTGGAAAGCGATCACTTCGGAGAGGCATTGGTTCAGTATGCCGAAGACGAAAAAATTGACATCTTCGTTGTTGGCGAAACGCCCCGGACTCGCCTTGGCCGTGTGCTGATGGGCAGCATGACCCGGTATGTCCTTCGACACGCTCCCTCTGGCGTGTGGATCACTCGAAACCGAGCGATTCATGGCGTTCAAAAGAACAGTGAAGCAAAAGAGGTCGCTTCTGAGTAACGACGACGGCGGCCTCACGAAGGATCACGACAGCAAGTCGACTGGAGTGATGCCTGATCGAGGAAACTTAACAGCGTTCACTCACCTTCACGTGCAGGTGAGTGGTCGCAACATTCATCGAAGGAGATCACTCGCCATCGACATACTTCCCCCATCAGCGAACGACTAGCTGACATCCCACAAACATCCGTCGTCGTACCATGCCAAGCGAAACTTCCAGCCAATCCAGTCGCACTCGACTGCTTCAGGACCTGCAAAGCGACGACGCGTATCCCCATCCGGTTGACCAACCGATCGAAGTCCATGAAACGCACATCTCGATAGTGTTTCTCGCGGGCGATTATGCGTACAAAGTCAAGAAGACCATCAAGACCAGTTTCCTTGACTACACCACGCTTGCCAAACGTAAAACGCTGTGTGAAGAAGAATTGCGGCTTGATCGGCGGTATGCCCCCGAACTGTATATGGACGTCGTTCCCATCTGCTTGGTCGACAACCGGCTTAAAATTGGTGGCGACGGCGAACCTGTCGAATATGCCGTCAAAATGCGTCGATTCCCAAAGGAAGCTCTGCTGAGTGAACGAATTGAAACTGGCAAAGTAACGACCGAACAGATTTCTCAACTTGCAGCGACCATCGCTGATTTTCATTCGACCGCAGAAATTTGCGAAGGTGAATTCGCTGCAGGATGGGCTGATTTTGTCACCCAGAACTTGGCGGAGATTCTACAAACCCTTGAGCCAGTGGGCGACGCTACAACCGCCTCTACACTTCGAGTGATTCGTACTTGGTCGCAAGACTTCCAACGTGAACACGCGAGTGCCTTCCGAACGCGAACCGAAGACCATTTCATCCGGGAATGTCACGGCGATTTGCATCTTCAAAACGTGGTGAATTGGAACGGCCGCCTAATTCCGTTTGATGGGATCGAATTTAACAAACGCCTTCGCTGCATCGATGTCATGAGCGATTCCGCGTTCACCGCGATGGACCTAGCCGCACGAGGGCACCTCGATCTTTCGCGCAGCTTTATCAATGCCTATTTTGAACATACCGGTGATTACTCATCGATCGTACTTCTCCGCTGGTACCTATGTTACCGATCGATCGTTCGCGCCCTGGTCGCGTCCATCCGGAGCTCGAACCAAGGGGCGACGGACGAGGAAAAGCGGTTGGCAAAAGAAGATTGCCGAAAGCACGTCGATCTGGCCTATCGGTTCACCCTGCGGCAAGCTCCTGGACTATGGATCACCCATGGGCTGAGTGGAAGTGGCAAAACCACGATCAGCGAATCGGTTGTCCAACGGCGTGAAGCGATTCGCCTGCGCAGCGATATCGAACGGAAGCGGCACTTTGGTTTAAAACCGACCGAACGGCCGACCGAAAGCCAAAAAGAACTTCTCTATAGCGAGGCCACCAATCGCGAGCTTTACGAACGATTGCGAACGCAGGCTTCACAGATTCTCAAAGCAGGCTATAGCGTTATTGTCGATGCAACGTTTCTGAAGCAGCGGGAACGAGAACGGTTCCGACAGACTGCCGAGCAGGAGGGCGTGTCGTTTGCGATCCTCGAATGCCACGCAGATATTCAAACGCTCCGGCAAAGGGTTGTCGATCGGCTGGCAAAAAATTCAGACGCTTCCGATGCTGACTTGGAAGCATTGAATCATCAATTGGCCACGAACGAGCCGATCACCGGCGCCGAACGCGAATTCGTTGTGGACATTCCCGACCGAATTCAAACGGTGGAAACCCTTTGAAACAATTGAAACAGCTTTTCTGAATCTCTATATCTTTGGAACCTATCATGTCCATGAGTCTAGAAACCAATTACGGCGGACTGCATCTTGCCACCCCCATCATCGTTGGCGCATGCCCCATGACGATGCAGGAAGCGGTCCGTGTCACCCTTCAGTCAGCTGGAGCCGGGGCGATCGTATTCCCCTCGCTATTCGAGGAACAGGTGATCTTGTGGAGCCAAAAAAACGGTCACTCGATCTCGGGGCAGGAACAACGTCTGCTTGAACGCTCGAAACACAGTCATTCGAACTGGGCTGTTCCTGATGCCGACACCTACCTTGCGATGGTCAATCGTGCGACGGCGACACGTACCATCCCTGTCATCGCTAGCCTAAACGGATTTACCGCTGGGGGCTGGACCGATTTTGCTGGTGAACTTCAAGAGGTTGGAGTGGCAGCGATTGAACTGAACATCCATCATTCGATTGCGAGTGAGTACAAGAGTGCCGCTGAGATTGAAACAACGGTTTTGGATGCTGTACGGGATATCGATGCGGCGATAACGATCCCCCTCTTTGTCAAACTAGACCGGAACTTCACCAGCATTCCACATCTGGCTGCACAACTTTTATCCGGCGCTCAAGGTCTTGTGCTGTACGGCCGTTCGCCCGCAGTCGATATCTGTCTGGATAGTTTCAAACTGTCATCCAAATGGAAACTTTCACGCGCGGGTGTCGGAACGGATTCGATCGAAAGTTTGATGCAGGTTCACGGGTTTTGCCCAGCGATGGCCCTTGCCGCCAGTGGCGGGATCGCTCACGCCGATGACCTGATCAAGGTTCTACTGGCTGGCGCCGATGTCGGAATGGTGACTTCCGCAATCTACCGTGAAGGTCCCGACGTGATTCGCACGATGTTGGATGGACTGCGCGTTTTCATGGAGAAACATCAGATGCAGTCGCTTTGGGACCTCCAGCAGAAACGACCTCTGGAATTCAATAGCGAGGAAGCGCGAGCCGCCTACGTCGCTGCACTCTCAGCACGCCTGAAAGGCAACGAATCCGACCCGGCCACTCCAACACTCCACTCCGACCGTTGGGGGCACGTGACCGGCGGATAATTGCGTGAAGTGCCACAGCTTGGAACATTCGTGTACAACGTCGATATCGCAAATGGTGCTTCGATCAATCGGGCCGCTAACTTCCCCGCGAATGAAACCAAAGTAAGTAATGAAAATCATTGTCTACAGCACCAAACCCTACGATCGCCGATTCCTCGACGAGGCCGTTCAATCGTCGAATCATTCGCTTACCTTTCTTGAAACACGGCTAACGGCAGCAACCGTCAAACTGGCTGCGGGTCATGACGTGGTCTGCGCGTTTGTGAATGATGAATTAGACGAAGGCATCTTGAAATCGCTTGCCGATATGGGCATCCATTTGATTGCCTTACGTTGTGCGGGATTTAACAACGTTGATCTAACAGCGGCAAAGAAAAACGCCATTTCGGTTGTCCGAGTCCCCGAATACTCACCACACGCCGTAGCCGAACATGCGGTCGCACTTCTCTTGGCGCTCAACCGGAACATTCACCGCGCCTACGGAAGGACTCGAGACGGCAATTTTTCTCTGGAGGGCTTGCTGGGGTTTGATCTGTATGGACGGACCGTTGGAGTCGTCGGGACCGGCAAGATCGGCTGCGAATTCGCGAAAATCATGAATGGATTTGGATGCCATCTGGTGGGCCTAGATATCCACACCAATCCGGAATGTGAAGCGTTGGGAATGGACTATGTGCAGTTGCCAGAATTGCTTCAAAGAGCTGACGTGATCTCACTACATTGCCCACTGACGCCCGAAACGCATCATCTGATCGACCATGACGCGATCGAGCAAATGAAACCGGATGTCACGATCATCAATACTTCACGCGGCGCGTGTGTCGACACAACGGCAGTGATCGCTGGCCTCAAGAGCGGCAAGATCGGACGCCTTGGATTAGACGTTTACGAAGAAGAAGCGGATCTGTTCTTCGAAGACCTTTCCGATCAAGTCATCCCAGACGACACCCTCTCACGATTGTTAACGTTCCCAAATGTGCTAATCACCGGGCACCAAGCATTTTTCACAAAAGAAGCGTTAGCCTGCATCGCCGCAACAACGATCCAAAACGTCACCGATTTCGAAGAAACAGGCAAATGCAAAAACCAAGTACAACCAACTCCAGCCTAACCCCACTCCCCCACTCCCCCACTCCTTCACTCCGTGTCTCCGTGTCTCCGTGTCTCCCCAAACTCAAACTCAAACTCAAACTCAAACCTTCAAACCTTCAAACCTTCAAAACAACCACCGAACGCCCATTAACCCGATAAAACGGCTCTTCAACAGCAACACCCTCGTCTTCTACAAAATCGTCGGGGCTTGGAAGCGAAGTATCGACCACGCGGTGCCACGATCCTGCGGCCCTTTCTTGAATTCCAAATTCAATCGATTCAGAGGACGCGTTCGCCATCACGTAAATATCGGTGTCGTCCTGCGAAGCTCCGTGCAAACAGTAGGCAAGCTGCTGCGAACTGGGTGACATGTCGACAAGGTGCCCCGTCCCATACCATTTGATGTCATCACGCCAGAAACGAGACCGACTGATCGAGGGATGAGCCTTTCGGAAGGCAATCATGTTCTTAAAGAAGCGAAAGATATCCGCATGTTCGTCTAGGAGATCCCAGTTCAGCCAACTGGTCAAATTGTCTTGGTTATACGGATTATTGTTTCCACCCTGCGTTTGCATGAATTCATCTCCCATTCGGAACATTGGGGTTCCGTTAGAAAGCATCAACAAACAGACAAAGTTTTTGACCTGTTGCTTGCGAAGCTTGCGAACCTCTTGCGGCACGTTCTCATCACCTTCCCAACCGCTGTTCCAACTGGATTCTTTAGCGCCATCGGTATTGCCATGGCCATTGGCCCAATTACGTTTCTCGTTGTACGAAACCAGGTCGTAAAGAGTTGACCCATCATGGGACGTGATGTAATTCACACTCAGGCGTGGCTGGTAGGCGTGAAGACAATCATCCGGAAAAAGATCCGCGCTGCCATACAGCCGCGTCATCAACTCAGGGACCATACCGGAATCTCCACGAACGTACTTCTGCATGGTATCTCGGTAGTGGGCGTTCCACTGCATCCATCGCTGCCCTGGAAATTTTGCTCCTAGCTGAAATTCTCCATCCGCGTCCCATGGCTCGGCAATCAATCGGGCGTCCGTCAAATCGGCGTTTGTACCGATCTCACTTACAATTGGCGGGTCATCCAAATTGATCGATCCATCGCTCTTCCGAGTAAAGATCGACGCCAGATCGAAACGAAACCCATCGACGTGCAGTTCGGCTCCCCAAAAACGCAGGCTATCAAGAATATGACGTCGAACCGCACGATTCGCCGTATGCAGGGTGTTGCCTGTCCCGCTGTAGTTCGCGTACGGAGCGTTCGGGTCGCCGGTCATGATGTACGCTGAACTGTTATCGATTCCCTTAAAATTATAGATTGGACCGGTGTGGTCCCCTTCACATGTATGGTTGTAGACAACATCCAAGATGACTTCGATCCCCGCATCATGCAGGGCGCTAACCATCGTCCGAAATTCAGACAACACGTTGCAGGTCTCAGGGTCGGTGCCGTAAGCATGATGCGGTGAAAAGAAGTTGAGGGGCATGTATCCCCAATAATTATTATGGTCAGGATCGAACTGGAACACAGGCATTAGTTCAACCGCCGTTATCCCCAGATCGACCAGATAGGGAATTTTGTCGACGACACCGAGAAAGGTGCCCCGATGCGATTCAGGAACCTTGGAATTGGGATGCCGAGTAAATCCTTTGACGTGCAATTCGTAGATAACTAAATCGCTGTCATGCCTGGGCGAAGGATCCTCGCCCCAATCGAATTCACAAAGTTCCGTTGGCAGTACCCCTAACGGCGCTTGGCCAGCGTTCGATCCCGGGCGACAGGCCGCCTGCCGACTGAAGTCATCAGGAAAATAGACACTGCGAGCGCACGGGTCCAACAGCACTTTCTCAAAATCAAAGTTATGCCAAGCAAAAATCCCTTGCGGCGCGGGCCCGTCGATTCGATACGCGTAATAGGCCGCCTCCGCCACCTCTTCACGGTTGACGCGACAGTGCCACACTGGTCCCGATTTATTTTTCAGGTAGTCAAACGCATACTCAAACATCGGACGTTCCACGTCTTGCTTTGAATACAAGAGCAGGTGGACAGCTTCCGCATGTTTGGAATAGAGAGAAAAATTATAAGCGTTCTCTTCGGCGATCCAGGTCGCACCAAGGGGATACGGCGTCCCTTCGACTTGTTCCCAGGTTTTCATTGCTCGACAGCCTTCGCGGTTCCGAAAAAATCGCCTTCCAATGTTTGGTCAGCGACGTTTTTCAGACGATCATTGATGAAGAAAACAGACCAAGCGATTTTGCAGGTCTACTTTTGGGTAGCCTTCCATCGCCAGTTCCGGATTTCGGGCATGTCCTGACCGTTTTTGCAGATGTACTCCCGGTGCTGGACAAGTTTCTCAGCCATCAGACGTTTTAGTGCTTGCCCTATCTCTCCGGTCTGTGGGAGCCGATCGATCGTATCCATCACGATGTGGAAGCGATCCAGCTCATTCAGCACCGTCATATCAAACGGAGTCGTGATCGTTCCCTCTTCTTTGTACCCACGAACATGAAAGTTCTCGTGATTCGTACGGCGGTAAGTTAAACGATGGATCAACCAGGGATAGGCGTGGAACACAAAAATGACCGGCTTGTCTTCAGTAAACAACGCATCAAAAGCGGGATCGTCCAGACCGTGCGGATGCTCGCTTTCGGGTTGTATTTTCATCAAATCAACGATGTTCACGAACCGAACTTTTAGATCGGGCAAATGCTCCCGAATGATCGACACCGCGGCCAATGTTTCCAAAGTCGGTACATCACCACAACAAGCGAAAACCACATCGGGCTCGCCCCCGTCGTCGCTGCTCGCCCAATCCCATACCCCGATTCCTTCCGCACAATGTTTTTCGGCGGCTTCCATCGTCAGCCACTGAGGAGCCGGATGTTTCCCCGCAACCACAACGTTGACGTATTGGCGACTCCTTAGGCAATGATCCATAACCGATAGCAAACAGTTAGCATCGGGAGGAAGATAGACTCGCACGACCGACGCTTTCTTGTTGACGACGACATCGATGAACCCTGGGTCTTGATGTGTGAACCCGTTATGGTCTTGCCGCCAAACATGAGACGCCAACAAATAGTTCAGCGAAGCAATCTTTTCGCGCCATGGCAATTCGTTTGTCACCTTCAGCCATTTTGCATGCTGATTAAACATCGAATCAACGATATGAATGAAAGCTTCGTAACAATTGAACAGGCCATGCCGCCCGGTCAACAGATAGCCTTCCAGCCACCCCTCGCACTGATGCTCGCTAAGCATCTCCAATACGCGTCCCGAGGTTTCCAGAAATTCGTCATTTGCTTCCGTGCGGGCCTCCCATTGCCGTGAAGTGACATCAAACACGGCAGCCAGTCCATTCGAAATGGTTTCATCAGGCCCAAAGACGCGGAAGTTCTTTGCTTCCATGTTCAGTTTGATCACATCGCGAACAAACGGTCCAAGCACCCGAGTATCGCCGATCCCAGGGGCTCCCGGTTCAGGAACATCCGTCGCGTAGTCGCGATAGTCCGGCATGACTAAATCACGCAGTAGCGCACCACCGTTAGCATTTGGATTTGCCCCCATACGCCGCTTGCCAGTCGGTGCCAATTCAGCTAATTCCGGCATCAGCCGACCGTTCTCGTCAAAGAGTTCCTCGGGGCGATAGCTCCGCAGCCACTCTTCAATTAAGGGCAGGTGTTCGGGTTTGCCGGCCGGGTCGGAAAGAGGAACTTGATGTGAATGAAAAGTCCCTTCGTTTGGAACGCCGTCGACCACCTTCGGACCGGTCCAGCCTTTAGGAGATCGGAGCACGATCATCGGCCAACGTGGGCGTTCCCTATTCCCATTTTCACGCGCATCACGCTGAATCGCTTGGATCTGATGGATGCAATCGTCCATCGCCGTCGCCATCGCCTCGTGCATCAATGCCGGGTCATCCCCTTCGACAAAATAGGGCGTCCACCCATAGCCTCGCAGTAGTTGCTCCAGTTCCTCATGACCGATGCGGGCAAGCACCGTGGGATTGGCGATTTTGTACCCGTTTAGATGCAGGATCGGTAACACAGCCCCGTCATCAACGGGATTAAGGAACTTGTTGGAATGCCAGGCCGTCGCCAACGGTCCCGTTTCCGCTTCACCATCCCCGACGACACAGGCAACAATCAATTCGGGATTGTCGAAAACGGCACCAAATGAATGACTGAGCGAATATCCAAGCTCACCCCCTTCATGAATCGATCCAGGGCATTCGGGGGATACATGGCTAGGAATTCCGCCCGGAAACGAAAACTGGATAAACAGCTTTCGCAGCCCTTCTTCATCTTGAGAGATATGCGGGTAGATCTCCGTGTAGGAACCTTCTAGATACGTGTTCGCAACAACCGCAGGACCACCATGCCCAGGACCGGAAACATAGATCATGTCAAGATCGTTCTCCTTAATGACACGATTTAGGTGGGCATAGATGAAGTTCTGCCCGGGAGTTGTCCCCCAGTGCCCAAGCAACATCTTCTTAATGTCCGACAATTCTAAAGGGCGTCGGAGCAGGGGGTTGTCGTACAGATAGATTTGGCCGACCGATAGATAGTTGGCCGCCCGCCAGTAGGCATCGATCGTGCGTAACTGATCGGCCGAGAGTGTCCGTTTTTGCTGCAGCGTTGACATGGATAAGTTCCCTTATTCTTTAGAGGTCCATTGGGATTGGAAGGTGTCAATTCACCGGATTATGTTTGTAAAGCTGGGACCCGTTCGGCAACCGAGTGGGCGATCATGACCTCTTCGTCCGTAGGAACCACTCTTACCGCAACGTGTCCCTCCGTCGTTGAAATCAGGGCCGCGTTTGCCAAATTCTCACTCGGATTCAAATCGATTCCCAAAAAGGCTAACCCATCGCAGATCCGGCGACGGATCTCCGCGGAGTTCTCACCAACGCCTCCGGAAAAAACCAGAGTGTCCACCCCACCCATCGCCGCCGCGTATCCACCGATAAACTTTTTGGCTTGGTAGCAAAATAGATTGACCGCTTCTGCGGCACGCTGGTCGGAACTTTCCGCAGCAAGGAGATCACGCATGTCGGAACTGGTTTCCGAGACGCCCTGCAGTCCCGATTCGTGGTTCAACATGCGATGAAGGCTCCCGGCGTCGAGGCCCTCCTGTTGCGTCAGATAGCGAAAGACACCCGGGTCGATATCTCCCGATCGCGTTCCCATTGGCAATCCGGACGCCGGAGTAAATCCCATGCTGGTATCGATACAGATGCCGTCGACAACCGCTGCCATACTTGCGCCGTTACCCAAATGAGCAAGAATAACGCGGCCTGTTGTCGCCGCCGAATCACCGATACGACGAAGCTCGCGAACCAAGTACGCGTAGGAAAGACCATGGAAACCATATCGCTGAATTCCTGCGGATTCATAACGACGAGGGATCGCCATCACCGTTGCAACGCGGGGCATGGTGCGATGAAAGGCGGTGTCGAAGCAGACCACCTGCGGTACGTTTGGCAACCGATTGCGAATCGATTCGATGATCGAAAGTTCTGCGGGTACGTGTTCAGGCGCATAAGGGCAAACCCGACGCAATTCATTTAGTAAATCGGAATTGACGATCTCTGGTTGCGTCCGTTGCATCCCATGAACGATACGATGCCCGATCGCCGAAACCCCCTTGATAATACCGTTCGATGTCAGCCAATCCATAAGAAATTCGGTCGCACCAACATGATCGAGTGCAGCCAAATCGACTTCATGCTTTCCCGATGAATCCTGGCAGCTGAACTTCACCTGCGTTCCATCGCATCCAATCCGGTCAAGCTTCCCTACCAACGCTCGGGTCAACGTTTTACCGATATCAAACACCGCGAATTTGATGCTTGATGATCCGCCGTTGATTGTCAGGATCCGATTTGCGATCATCGTTGCCACCGAATCAGTTCCAATTCCAATGGCACGCTAACGGTTGCGTGTTGCGGAACGACACGGGGGGTGAAATCGGTTGCCGGACGTGTTACCGGTACCGAGGTTCGGAACGTCAACCATTCGGCGTCAAGGTTTCCACTTGTTCTGCAGCGTTCCATTGTCTGCCGAAGGAGAGGAAAGTCGTCCGTTGCCTCGGCAAACAATTCAACGCGTGCAAACCGTGGATCCAGACCGTCAAGGTAAACGTCGACGGAAAACACATGCTCCGTTTGATTCGTTTCTGTTCGCAGTTCCCCGAACTTTACGGCAGGCCATTTTTCTCTGACAGACCTTTCCCAATCAACGATTTGTGCGCCGGCGGTTCCATTGAAACTAACTCGTTTCCTAAATGAGGCGGCAGCCGGAAGGTAATGCTGCTCGGTATATTCGCGGACCGATCGAACCGCGGAGAACTGAGGGGTGAGCTGGGACATACTTGCTCGCATTCGTGACAGCCAAGCCGTCGGCAAGCCCTGCTCATTGCGCTCGTAGAATTCGGGAACAACCTCTTTCTCCAGCACGTTGTACAGTTGCTCTGCTTCGACCGCATCCCAGGCCGGATCATCGCCATGTTCTTGGCCGTCGCCAATCGCCCACCCAACCTCGGGCGTGTAAGCTTCCACCCACCATCCATCCAGTTCGGACAGATTGATACCGCCATTCACCAACACCTTCATTCCGCTGGTTCCGCTTGCTTCCCAAGGACGCCGCGGTGTGTTCACCCAGACATCGGATCCTTGAACCAGATGTTCCGTCAGCCGCATGTCGTAATCGCTGAGGAAAATCACGTGCTGCCGGGCGAGTGGATGCTGAATGAATTCGATCCACTCACGAATCAAGTACTGCCCTGCTTTGTCAGCGGGATGAGCCTTCCCTGCGAGAATCAATTGCACAGGATGCTCCGAATTCGCCAGCAGACGAAGCAGCCGATCCGGGTCATGCAACAAAAGATTGGGGCGTTTATAAGTAGCAAACCGCCGGGCGAATCCAAGGGTCAAAGCATTCGGATCAAACAGGTGCTTGGCAGCTTCAACCTCCTCTTCCGGCGATCCTGAAGCGGCAAGCTGCCGCGACAGTCGTTGACGCGTGTATTCGACCAACGCATGAGTCGAATCAATGCGAAACTGCCAAAGCGTTTCATCCGATACGCTGCCGATATCACAATTCAATGTTTTGTTTGTACCGTCCCAGCGATCTTTTCCACAGGATTCGGTCCAGACCGCATCCGCAGCCGCCGAATCCCAACTGGGCATGTGAACCCCATTGGTGACATGCCCCACGGGAACTTCGTCAGCGGGCCAATGTGGAAACAGAGGATTGAAGAGGTGTCGGCTGACCCTTCCGTGCAATCGACTGACACCATTAATGCTACCACTGCCGCGGATCGCCAAGTGAGCCATGTTAAATAACTCCGATTGGTCACCTGGGTTTTGTCGCCCTAGCGCCAACAGTTCATCGACGGAAATCCCCAGTTCAACCTGAGCGTATCGGGCGAGATATTGCTGAACCAAATGCGGCTCAAAACGATCGAACCCGGCCGCCACTGCGGTATGGGTTGTGAACAGGTTTCCCGCTCGAGTCACCGCCAAAGCGATATCGAAAGGCTGTCCAGAATCTTTCATGAAAGCACGCGCACGTTCCAAAATCGCAAACGCGGCGTGTCCCTCATTCAAATGGCAAACTTCAGGCGAGATCCCCAGTGCGGTCAACAGACGCCAACCACCAATTCCCAGAATCAATTCTTGCTTCAAACGAAGTTCGGGGCCGCCGCCGTAGAGCTCACTTGTGATGCCGCGGTGTGCGGGAAAGTTTGCGGCATCGTTGCTGTCCAGCAAGTACAGTTTCACGCGTCCGACCTGAACCTGCCAGGTTCGTAACCAAACCGAGTACCCCGGCAACTCGACCTTCAATCGCAGCCATTCCCCATCGGGCCCCCGCAGCGGCCGAATCGGCAACTGACCGGGATCGTTGTAGGGATAGAGCGCATGCTGTTGGCCCGCTTCATCGATCGATTGGCGAAAGTAACCTTGCTGGTACAGCAGGCCAACCGCGACGACAGGCAGCCCTAAATCGCTGGCCGCCTTCAATTGGTCTCCCGCGACGTTTCCTAGGCCACCGGAATAGATCGGCAGCGACTCACTCAGCATGAATTCCATACAGAAATAGGCGACGCACGACAGGTCGGAATCAGCGTGGGTCTTTTGAAACCACGCCGGTTTTTCCTCCTTCTGCCTTCGAGCGTCGGACAAACGTTTGATGGTCCGACGAAAATCATCGTCTTCTAGGACGCCTTCAATTCGATGCTGCGAAACCGTTTGCAGGACCACCCAAGGATTATGCGTAATCGACCAAAGCTCCGGGTCCAGTCGACTCCAGATCTCATCGGTCGCGTGGTTCCAGGTGGACCGCAGGTCCAAAGCCAAATCGGCAAGCGTTTCGACACCCTCAATATCGACCGGCAAGTGATCGAAAAAGGGATAGATGCTCCGTCGGTTTTCAGACATTATTATTCTGCCAACCAAACTCGAGCTTCATCGATTTCGCTCGTGTCAAAGTAGCGAACCTTCGCCGTCGTAAACGGTTTGCAAAAAACAGCCATCCCTTTTTCCCACTTCTTATCACCCACAATCGCTAGACGTTCAATATCGTTGAAGTGCTTCATGTCGAACTTCATGTCTTCCCACAGGGCCGCGGTTTCCCAACCGTGGAAGTCGTGCATTTCGAACAGGATTCGAACCTTGCCGTATTCCGCGATCTGACGCTCAACAGAAGGAGTGAATAAATCGTAGGCAGCTCGGTCAAGCTTTCCTGTAACGCGTATCTCTAAAAGGTTCCCTTCCTGGACTTCCTTCAGTTCAACGGACATGCCATTGCCTTTGTCATGGAGAATCAAACAACCAGCGTCCCACCGAACGCTCGGTCGTTTGCAAAGCAACTCGGATGCCAACCGAAACTTCGGCATCGTTACCGCCGAAAGCCTGCTGCCTGCAATGCGATTGATTTGGGAAAGCAATCGTGTTGCGTGCGATAGCGGCACGAACGTGCGTCCTGGCACACCCAACAAACTATCTCGCACATTCGACCTCCTCTGGGATCTCCATTGGCTGAATTTCGAACGTATTCCCGGCTAGACAGACATTCCTCCCCGAACCTCGCCCGATGGCACACCCATTGCGTTATCCACCGGCGGACAATGCCCACACTATTGCGAGAGTACGGACTGATGAAACGCTTTAAGAAGATTTTGGTGGCCACGGACACACGGTTGGACAAACACCCAGTCGTCGATGACGCAGTCGAAATCGCCAAGCGAAACGGTGCCTCGCTAACGATCGTGGACATTCTGCCCGAACAGTCTTGGATCGCCAAACAGGTAACCAACGACCTAGACTATCTGCACGACCTTGTCCGAAAAGAAAAAGAAAACAAGTTAGACGAATTAGCGGCGATTGCTCGGAAAGCCGATATTGAAGTTCGCACCAAACTGTTTACGGGTAAAGCCTCCGTCGAAATCGTGCGTGAAGTGCTCCGTGAAGATCATGATTTGGTCCTCGCGGTTACCAAGGGAGCGAACAGCCGTACTTCCAACAACTACGGACGTACCGCCCGGCGCCTGCTGGCAACTTGTCCTGCAACGGTATGGTTGGTCGCTGAAAAGGCACCCTCAAAACCTCGACACATCGCCGCTTGTCTGGACACCGCACAAGACGACGACACGAACAAAGCACTAAACCAAAACATTTACGAAACCTCCCGGGCCATTGCGGAGCAGTTCGATTGCAAGTTTTCCTTGCTGCATGCTTGGAAACTGCAAGACGAACCGCTGCTTCGGACGCGGTTGAAACCCGATCAAGTCGATGCCTATCGTGATCGGCAGCTCGCTTACCACAAAGACCTGATGGAAAAGTTCTTGAAGCAAAACGATGGCAACAACAAAAACGTGCACTTCCTAAACGGAGACGTCGTCGAAGTCGTGCCGGAGTTCGTGGAGGAGAAAGATGTCGATTTAGTCGTGATGGGAACGGTCGCAAGATCCGGTCTGCTGGGTTTACTAATGGGTAACACGGCCCATAGCTTGCTCGACCATTTGGATTGCTCGGTCATGGCTCTAAAACCACCCGAATTCAAAACGTCGATTCCGATGTAGCACTCTGTCGTAACAACCGGTTTCGGAAACCCGTGTTTCCGATTGAGTGGTTGGCAAAACCAACGACTAGGGGAAGTTCGTTAGGTTACGGTGTGCCGCCTTTCGCTCGGGACGTGCAATCGATAAATGAAGGGGTTGCAGCCGTTGACGAGTCTACATAGCACCGAGTGAACAGGTAGCCCGGAGGGCGGCAGATACTTGCCGGCGGCTCAAGCGGCCGGAGTGGGTATCGCGAAAAAGAAAGCCCAGCGGGCGACAGAACCACCCTTGTCTGTCGCCCGTTGGGCTAAAAGCACTGTACCCAGACTCGGATGGGCAGGGTTGAAATCGTCAGTTATAGACTTCACGTCACGAGCGAAAGGCTACGATCACTATATCGCCAGATTGGTTTGCTTAGACGTTTTCCTGCAGCCATCAACCGTCCACTGATCATACTCACGTAGCAGCCAGAGCGTCACGCAGGCAGCCAGCATCGGAAATGCGGCAAAGAAGAGCAGATTTGGCTTTTCCCATGGATTCATGTATTGCTGATAACAACTAACGGTTGACACCGTATGCAAAACGGTAATCAGCGAGTATGAGAGCGTGCGGAATGTCCCCGTCACAAAAGCGATCACCAAGATCATCTGCACGACGCCGATTCCCAACATCAATGACATCCCCAACCCTTCCATCATGTAGTAGCGTTCGAAAATCCCCGCCGCATGTGCGGGATTCATCAATTTGTCTAACGTCCACATGAAGAACACGATTCCGACCCCGAGTCGCAATAACAAGAAAGATGGCGATAGTTTTCGTTGGAGTGCTTCGGGAACCGAAGCTCCGGGCAGTGAATTCATTTGATTTGCCGTGGTTGAGAAAAGATAGCTAGATAAGAATCGCAAAGCGGAGGACTTTGTTTAGTTAGACGCGCCACCGTCGACGCGGATATGTTGGCCCGTGATCCAACACGCTTCTTTGCTGGCCAAAAAGGAAACAACCGACGCAATGTCGCTTGGATGTCCGATGCGTTTAAAAGGTGAAAGTTCGCGGAAGAACTGTTTTCGATCATCGTCGCTATCCGCAAACATCCCGGGCTCGGTTGCCCCAGGACGAACACTATTGACCGTAATCCCTCGCCCACCAAGTTCGTGCGACATCGCCACAATCATCGCGTCGACCGCAGCTTTGGTCGCGGAATAGACACCGGTCCCAATACGTGGTCGCTCAGCCAGTTGCGACGAGACGAACACAAGTCGCCCATCTTCGTTCAGCCGTCTGGCCGCTTCACGAAGCGTCAAGAATGCCCCGGTCAGATTGACATCCAGCAGTCTCTTAAAATCAGAAAGTTTTACATCGGCGATCGGTCCACCGCCGCCCGTCCCCGCGTTCGCAACCACAGCGTCCAGACCACCAAATTTGCTGGTCGCAAAATCAAACAATTTCTCGACATCCGCTTCCTCGGTGATATCCGCAGAACTGGCCACTGCCGTTCCCCCACCATCCACAATTTGTCGAACAACATCGTCCGCGGACTTCTGATCCGATCCATAGTGGACCACAACGCGAAAACCATCCGAGGCTAACCGCCTACATATTTCGCTACCAATGCCACCCGAACCACCAGTCACAAGCGCGGTACGACAACTAGGCATGCGGTTAATCCTCATTCGGAATATTGAAAAGTCAAAAAGGGACCAAGGTCACCCGGTAAGCAGTAGATGATCAACCACCACACCAAGTCGCCAAAAAACACGTCGCCAAGAGTAACTTCCCGGCAACCATTCGCAACTTCAACTCTCCGTTGCCCTTACGGTCTGTTGATTTAATCGAAAGCGGAGAAAGCTTGTAGCCTTACGCTCCGCGGAAGTAGATTTAAGGGAGCGTTCTGTCGCGGAGCGAAACGCGACAATCACAAAATCAACAAGCCGTTTCCTCGATCCACTCCATCGCTCGGTCGCACAATACGGCCCCGGCATCGGTCTCCCCTGGAATTTTGTTGCATCCCCCCCGCACAGCACCTACATTGATTGAGTGCAATGGGTTCGGAGGAACGCAATACTCGATTAAAACCTTTTAAACCTTCGCGCCGATGCTTGTTAGATTGCCAGTCGCCAACGACAAGGAAACACGGAAGCGACAAGGAAACACGGAAGCTTCAGAGGACTATTACCATTTGCCAATCGTTTAGTTGGTCAGCTGGATACCCCACCTTTTTTAGCCCACCTACTTCGGAGCCTTCCCTTGGGAAAACTTGGCTCACTCCCTCGCTATATCCAAACTTTTTGGTTGCTAATCATTTGCGTCCCCGCTTGGTGCGATGACAGCCAATCGTTGCATCAGCGTTTGGACCAAATCATAACCAGGCAATTTGAGGATGGAGCGGAACCAGTCATCGCGGATGACGCCGAATTTTTCCGGCGAGTTTGGCTTGATCTTGCGGGAAAGATTCCGCCGGCAGATGTTACGCGGCAGTTCTTGGCCGATTCATCCCCCGGTAAACGGGCAAAAGTTATCGACCAATTATTGGCAGCGCCGACCTATGCAGATCGGATGCGAGATGCGTTTGATGTAATGTTGATGGAACGACGTGGCAGTCATGAAACATGGCAGAAATTCTTACTAACGGCCTTTGCAGAGAATGAATCTTGGGACCAAATGGTTCGGGCGATGCTGGAACCAGAACCCTCACAGCAAAGCCATCAAGGGGCGTCATTCTTTCTAACGAAGCGGCTAGAAAAGTACGGGCAAAATCCAGTTGACCATCCTGGACTGACCCGTGACATCGGGCGACTGTTCCTCGGCGTTGACCTGCAGTGCGCCCAGTGCCACGATCACCTGTTCGTTGACGAATACACACAATTGGATTTCCAAGGGCTGTTGGCCGTTACCCAGACGCTTAAACCAGACAAGGCTGCGCCGTTCCCATTGGTCACTGAAAAGCCGTTGGCAGAGAAACTGGAATTCGTGTCGGTCTTCGAATCGACTCCGGCTACAACCGGCCCACGCATTCCGTTCGGCAAGGAATTTGAAGTGCCGACCGAATTGGGTGACGACAGTAAGTACAGCCCGCTCTCCCTGGTCGCTGCCGAATTGCCAGTTGCCGACAATTCCCGATTCTCGCGAAATATCGCCAATCGAATCTGGCATCTAATGCTCGGCCGCGGCCTTGTTGAGCCTCTGGATTCCCATCATGCCGACAACCCACCAACCCATCCTGAGTTGCTGGAATTATTGGCGACCGAACTGGCAGCCCATCGATTTGATTTGAAGTGGCTGATCCGTGAGATAGCGTTAAGCGACACCTATCAGCGCAGCAGTCGCGTCGCGGACCCCAGCATCGATCCTCAACGGCTAGTTCCGCATCAATACGTCGTGGCGATTCCCAAACGTCTTTCTGCCGAGCAAGCGGTTCAAAGTTTTGTCCAAGCGATCGATGGCAACAAAGATCAGGAGGCACGGCAAGAAGTTCTATCGTTACTGGAACCGCTATTTGTTGCCGCCCTGGCAAATCCAGCCCGCGAACATGAAGACCACCGCCATCCTTCGGTGCAAAGTGCTTTGTTCTTCGCCAACGATAACGATGTGCTTACCGCGTTGCAGCGTCAACCAGACAATTTGGTTGATCGTCTAATGGGGATTTATGACCAGACCGCCTTGGCGGACGAATTGTACCTATCGATTGTCAGTCGTCCGCCCAGTGAAGAAGAGAGAACCGAACTCGCGTCTTTTTTGAACGAAAACAGCGATCAACGCGAGGCCCGCCTGACACACTGGGTGTGGGCTCTATTTGCATCCACGGAATTCAATATCAATCACTGAAACAAAACACTATGTCTAGATCGCCCCTTTGTCGTCCACACGAACATCGGCTCTCACGCCGTCACTTTATGGGTGCTGGAGCCGCAACGTTGGGCTTTGGAAACATGCTCCGTCCCGTTGTAGCCGAAGACCTTCGCGACAAAGATCGACAGGTGCTTTGTATTTGGCTGGACGGAGGGATGAGCCAATTAGAAAGCTGGGACCCGAAACCGAATACCCAGTTTGGCGGTCCCTTTCGGGCCATCCCGACCTCGGTCCCCGGGATTCACGTCTCGGAACTGCTTCCCAAAACCGCTCAGCAGATGCATCACCTTGCGATCCTGCGCAGCGTCCACACGCAGGACAACAGCCACTCCGCCGGAGTGGCACGCATTAATCGTGGCGACCCCAAGGAACGCGGCGTTGTCTATCCCTATCTTGGCTCGGCCGTTGCCAAACTGATGGGTCCAACAAAGACCGGACTGCCCCCTTACGTTTGGGTGAAGCCGGGTAGCGGTGGATTCAAAACACAGGACGCTGGATTCCTAGGGCCATCTTATGGTGCCCTCGCACTAGGAGACGCCAAACCACCCGCAAACTTGCTTCCACATCCATCTTTGACCAGTGCGGACTACCAACTGCGACAGGAACTCCGCACCCGTTTCAACGAACGCTTTGGAAAACGCCGATTCAACAATGAAATGGCCGCGGATACCAGCGTCTACGACATCGCTCAAACACTAATGCGCAGGATGGACCTGTTTGATGAGTCCAAGGTTCCCGCAAAAGATGTTGTTCGTTATGGATCCCATGAATTGGGACGACATCTCTTGATGGGGCGGCGATTGATCGAAGCGGGTGTCCGATTTGTGAAGGTTAACTCCTATCACTGGGACAGCCACGGTGACCATTTTAATTCCAGCGATTGCCTTCATCGACAATTTGATCAACCTTTCGCAGCGCTTATTGAAGATCTAGCGGATCGAAGTCTGTTGGACAATGTACTGGTAATTGTATTAAGCGAATTTGGACGGACCCCGCGTATTAACTCGCACTGCGGACGCGACCATTGGCCCGAAGCTTGGTCGGTCGCGATGGCAGGTTGCGGGATTCAAAGAGGGGCCGTCGTAGGGGCGACCAATGCCTTGGGCACTTTTGTCGAAGGTCCCGAACACGACATCGGTCATCTGTTTCATACATGGTTTCAAGCGTTGGGAATTCCTAAAGAGCACATGGAATACATCAATCAGGACCAACCGTTGCCGGTCGCACATGATGATTTCAGTGCTATTTCCGAGTTGCTTTCTTAGACTGGACGTTTTCCGGATGGCTGACAAACCACAAACAGACGAACCGATAGCGGCACTGACGCCGCAGCCGATCGGCAAGCCGATTGAATACGAACGAATGCTCTGGCACGCCCGGTTCTCTCCCGATGGTCAATGGCTTGTCGCCGTCGGGCAAGACGCAAAAATAGTGCGTTGGACGGTGGCCGACCCGACGGAAGAGAACGGTACGGGGCTCACGCAAGGCGAATCGCTAACAGGACATAATGGTTGGATTTGCGGACTCGCCTTCCATCCGAAGCTCAGCCATCTATACACTGTCGATTCCTGGGGGCAGTTAGCCTGTTATCCCTATTCGCAACCGGAAACCAGCGAACCCTTATGGAACCACCAATCCGCGCACGAAGGTTGGATTCGAACGATCGCAATTCATCCGACCGGGACACGGGTCGCCACTGGTGGTAACGATGGAGTCGTGCGGATCTGGTCCACGGTCGATGGTGCTCCCGTTTCCCATTGGGCGCACGGATCAAAAGTGATGAGCCTGGCCTTTACGCCCGATGGCAAAAGCTTGGTCTCGGGCGACTTGTTTGGCATCATTAGGCAATGGGATCTCGATACCGGCAAATCGATTCGTGAACTAAGTGCTGTCCCGCTGTATCAAAAACATTACAACCAAGAATGCGGTGGCGTGCGTCGCTTAGTCTTTAGTCCTCAGGGCGATCGATTGGCTGCGACTGGTCAGAAGGAACCCAAAGGAGGCTTTGCAACGGGCACTCCCTGCGTGATTGTCTTCGACTGGGCTACGGGGGACGTCTTGCGAGAAATGGTCGTTGGCGATCAAAACGATGGATTCGCCTACGATGCCATGTTTCATTCCTCAGGAAACGTTGTTGCCTGTTCTTCTGCTTTCCCCCGCAAGGGACCTTTCTGGTTGTGGCATCCTGAATCCGAACAGGCGTTACTGATCGACAAAAAACTATCCAATGGACTCTCGCTAAGCCTGCACCCCGATGGTAGACGACTTGCGTTATTGACCTCCAACGCTCCCAACGGTAATGGCCGCGGGTTAAAAGACGGAGAATATCCTGGGGGAAGATCGCGAATCGTATTGATGCAACTAAGCACCTGATCCGCAGCCCTACCTAACAGAACGCAAGAAGCTTTGCTGGCGACACGACCTCAATGCCAGCGATCTTCGTCGTCAAACCACAAACGCTGCCCGGCGTCGGGAGAGACAAGAAAACCGGACACCGGACTTGCAGATCCGCACTAGACGAATATCGCTAAACCTGCCTTCGAAGCGATCACATTCGAGGCACCGGCATATGATATGCATCGATGTTTAGGCATCAAACCCAAACAATTTTGCAGCATTTCCACCAAGAACTTTCTTCCTATCCTCATCGCTGAAATTGGGAAGCATCGCCGCAATTTTCTGCCGGTATTCTCGGTACGACGCATCTGTTGTATTGGCGTTAAAACCTCCTCCGTAGATCAGTCGCTCGGCACCCCAAAGCTCCGCTAGTCTCGCAATGACCGGTGCAACGTCGCGATGGGGATATTTGTCCTGCGGAGGAATCGCAGCCAGCTTCATGACCGTGTTCGGTAGCTCCGACCATCCCAGCACGACAGCGTGTTCTTCGGGGGTCCCTTGCATCGGGCGTCCCAGATGGTCGATGATAACACGCGTCTCTTTGTAACGACGCAAGTAGGGATCAAGCCGCGCGGCATAACGAGGCTCCAAGTGGACCTGCATGGCGACTCCCGCGTCGGTAGCGATGGCCCACAACCGATCAAGCTCCGGACTTCCCCACGGTGGCAATCGTCCCGGAGCATACGCATGCAGCCTTGTCGCGACGATATGATCCTCGTGCTGCCTTAAAAATTGCGGCAAACGTTCGAGCGATTTCGGCTGGTCTGAAAAGAACAGGCAGGTGCCCTTCAATCGTCCATTTCCGATGTCGATGCAGTGTTCCAGATAGCGATGGTCATCTTGGTAGGGTTCGGGATGAACAACAATCGCATGATCCACTCCAGCACCATCCATACGCTCAAGCAGGAATTCAGGCGTTGCAGGTTGACCTGGGCGATAGGGAGCCCGCTCATGATACGGAAAACGGGCATCCTCCGGACCAGCAAAACAATGAAGATGCGAATCAACCACCAACGAGGACTGGTCGGCCGCATCTACCGGGGATGTCATGGAAGCCGCGGCAACGCCTCCGGCGATCGCGCCGATGGCTTGCCTTCGGTTGAGCGGTAGACGTTTGTCGAAATCGGACCGATCGTTCATCTGC
Organism: Roseimaritima multifibrata; assembly: GCF_007741495.1. Lineage (NCBI taxonomy): Bacteria > Pseudomonadati > Planctomycetota > Planctomycetia > Pirellulales > Pirellulaceae > Roseimaritima > Roseimaritima multifibrata. The sequence goes on along the minus strand of NZ_CP036262.1, from coordinate 3,515,172 downwards.
GGAAAACCTCAAAAATGCAACACAAAAACTCGCTCATCGAGCGACCTGAATCTTCGCAGCGTCAATTCTAATCGATCGAAACGCGGAAGAGCACAACAGACGGATTCAAGCGAAACCGAAACGATTGCGAACGAGAAATCAGGTCCATCCTCTCACAACCGGACCGACAGAACTTCGACTAGCATCCAGCACAGCAGAGCACCTCGCACCGTCCAAGCGACCGTCCGAATCCAGTTGGAACGAACCAGCCAACGATGCGTATTCGGACTAAATCCTTCCAGCAGTCTGGTGTGACAGGGGACCTGAACGGCGGCGGTCGAAATCCAGATCACGCAAACCAATAAAAATCCGAACTGGACCATCGAACTGCTGATCCCCATCGGCGGATAGAACACCAACAGAAGCGAACTAATGGCCTCCAGAAGCATTACGGGCCCAACAACCAACGTGACTAAAAACTGGTGTCGCTTCTGGTAGGCAATGAACTGGCTATCTCCCACACCACTGAAAAGAGGATAGTGCACCACCTGAATCGTCCAGATCAGCCCCACCAGGAAGAGGGTGCCGACGAGGTTGACGATCAGCAGAAGAATCGGAAACGGCACCGTGTTGCGGCCCCACAAAATAGACGATCGATTCGATAATACAGGCAAGCCGAAGTTTAGGCTTCGCTTCATTGTATCGGCGGATCAAGACGTCTTACGTTGATCTTCGAACGACTAAAAACGGGGCTCTTCTCAAGCGACTAAAGTATCCCGCGACCTCTCATTCAGGTTTTCATACGGTCTGTGCTGCGGCGAATGGGAATCCTGCACGACGCCACCAACAGTTAACCCAGATCGGTGAGAATCGATTCTTGGTTGTCGACCTGAAATCAAATTATCCGCGATACGCGGCCACGTCAGCAGACTCTTTCTCAGGGAATTTTTGAACGCCATGAATCAAAAAAACTATGTTGTCGTTGGCGGTAGTCACGGAATCGGATTGTCGATCGTCAAACGTTTGGTCGCAGGCGGTGCCGCGGTGACCGCCATTGCTCGAACAAGCGATCATCTGACCGGGCTGTCAGGCGTCACTGCCATCGAAATGGACGTATTGAAGGATGAGATCCATGCCGACCAACTTCCCGAATCTATCGACGGGTTGGCCTACTGCCCTGGTTCGATCAATCTTCTCCCCATTCGTGCTCTCACCCCGGAAGCGATGATCGCTGATTTTCAGTTGAACGTGGTCGGAGCGGTCAAATGCTTACAGGCGAGCCTTCGGGCAATGAAGGCAGCCGAAGCGTCGACGATGGTAATGTTCAGCTCGGTCGCAGTCTCTCAAGGACTACCAATGCACGCGTCGGTCGCAGCCTCCAAAGGAGCCGTTGAGGGTCTTACTCGATCTTTCGCTGCGGAATTAGCCCCGAAGATTCGCGTGAACTGCGTGGCCCCATCGTTAACCGACACGCCACTTGCAGCGCGCCTACTGTCCAGCGAATCAAAACGGCATGCGATGGCCGAGCGACATCCGCTGAAGCGTATCGGAACCCCAGACGACATCGCCGCCATCGCCGAATTCCTGCTAACCAACAGCTCCAGTTGGATCACCGGGCAGGTTATTGGCGTCGACGGAGGGATGGCAACACTTCGAGTCTGAGCCCAAGAGCACCGCCGTCAACGATTTCCGATGGGTACCAAGACTCATTTGCAGCGACACTTATTCAATTTCCCGAATCGCTCGAGCCGGATTGCCCGCAACGACCACACCCGAGGGCACATCTTTTGTCACGACACTCCCAGCCCCAATAACGCTACGAGCACCCACCGTCACGCCGGGGCAGATGATTGCTTTGCCGCCTATCCACACATCGTTGCCAATCACGACAGGTTTTCCGAACTCTTGGGTACGACGAAGCGTCGCTTCCAGCGGATGGGATGCCGTATAGATGTGAACCCCTGGCCCCACGAAAACGAAATCCCCCACACGAACTTCGCACACGTCCAGGATCACGCAATCGAAATTGAAATAGACATTTTCGCCAAGGTAAATGTTTTTGCCATAATCGCAGCGAAATGACGGTTCCACCCAAACCGAATCCCCACCGCAGGCAAACAAATCCTGCAAAAGACTGCGGCGCAGTTCCGTCTCACGAGGCGAACTGGTGTTGAAGGCGTGACATCGCTCGCGTGCGAGAACACGGAGCTCTACCAATTCAGGATCGTTAGCGTCGTACAGATCGCCAGCCAACATCTTCTCTTTTTCGGACTTCATTCAGATCACGCCTGTTTGAATCTCCACGCATTTTTCGGCAATTGAATCGCGGGATTGGCTTTTGCCAGAGCCGCGTAAAGCTTCGGGCGACTGCAGGCGTAATTTGTCGAAATACGGAATCTCTCCCCATCCTTCAGGTACATCATGATCGAATTAAAACCGACATGTTTGCTATAAGTATGCTCAATTTTAACAATGTCGTTGACAGGTACCGAGAACGAGGCATCTTTCGAAAGCGGATCGACAATCTCAAATCGATTTGCATCAACGGCAATCCGCAGCGTATCATTCTGCCGCCAGAATCGAACGGCTACCAGGAAAAGCCCAACTTCAACGATGGGGAGGACAATGTTCGCCCAAAAAAACAACTGCTCCGTTGCCTTAGACGGCTCAAGAAAATGCTTAGCCGCAAAGTACATCGTCAACAGAAAAGCCATATTGCCCAGCAACACCAATGCGGTGCGCCGCTGTCGTCTTTCGTAAACGTAGAAATCACTCATCAGGAAGAAAAAAAGCCCTCTCGTAAACGGTTAGCATTCGAAACCATTATTCCTCGAATGGTTTCACCACACGTCCAATTAGCGAACGCAAGTGTGATAGATACGATACCGCATCCTCGTCAATAGAAAACCGTTCAACAAACGCTCGGGCCCCTCCCCTAATCGTTGACTTGCCAACCTAGAAACGGGTGCGTGCGGGTGGCGAGTGGTATCGAGACAGCTTTTCCGCCCGCGACGTGCGAGGCATATACCCCGTGGACCATCTCTAGCGTCGCTCGACCATCTTCTGCACTGCAGAGCGGTGGACGATCCTCGCGGATCGCAGCGATCAAATCGTCCACGGCCACCAGGTGATGAGCCACCTTATGGCCGATTCCCTCGATCGGTTCCGGCTTGCCAATTCCGGCACTACTAATCGGGATCCAAGGTCTTGGCTTCACGGAAGGCCGAAAGGGACTCCCAGGAACATAGTGGGCCAGCGGTTCAGTATCCATACGCAAATCAATGATCCCTTCGTTTCCAATAATTTGCAGCCCAAATCCAGCTGAGGCGACTCCATGATTCCGGATGGAATCGAAAAAGACGGGAATGCCATTTTCCGTTTCATACCGAGCGTGTAATTCGTCGCCCGCGATCGGACCAACTCCTTCGGTTCCGGCAACGACATCGGCCGGAGTCACAGGACGTTTGCCATGCATCATCACCGCGGAGCAGGCGGTCACCTTGCCAGAGAACTGGGGGACCAGATTAAACAGATGCGTTCCCAACACCCACAGGTCCTGAGCGCCGCCCCGTCCATCTTCCTTTCCGCGACAGCGAATTTCCAAAGGTTTGCCGATGGCTCCGGACTGGATCGCTTCGATGATCGCGGGAACCGCCGGATGGTATCGGTTGCGATGGGCAATGGCGACTTTCGCGCCAGTCCGTTCGCACGCCGCAACGATTTCATCCGCTTCGTCGAGCGTTCGGCAAAAAGGTTTTTCGCAGTAGATTCCTTTTGCGCCTCCATCAATCGCCGCGAGGATCATTTCATGATGTTGATCAATATGACGCGGACAAACCACGACGATGTCTGGGCGAGTTTCGGCAATCATTTCCCGGTAATCCAAGAACGATTGCTTCGCGCCGGTCTTTTCTTTCTCGCGAGCCAGTCCCTTTGCGTCCGCATCCGCGACGGCAACAATCTCAGCCTCGGGGACCTTCAACCAAACGGTACTTAATCCGTGACCAAAATCACCGCGCCCCGTGTGACCAATCACAGCCACTCGCATCCTTTCATCGGGCGCAGCGGCCGAACTGTTTGCAGCCCGCCAAAACATCGGGCTGACAGCGGCAAGCGTACTAACGGCGGAGATGAAACGACGTCGATGCACTTTCGCAGACAAGCTCGCATCGGAAACGGGTCCTTCAGACAACAAACGCTGAACGATTGGAACGGTCGAGGGAAAATCCGTTGCCACAGGGTCGCGGCGTCCAGGTCGAGCGGGGCGAATCATAGGTTGCGAACTCGGGTTTGATGGTCCAACAAATAGAACCGGTTCCTACCGGCCCGTTAAGTATAATACCGATTGTCAATCGGAAATACGGATCGATCCGTCCAAGCAAAAGCAGGGCCGTTTCCCCTCGGCAACAAACGACAACGCTGTTTAGTAACTGCAAATTCAGATAGATCCGGCCGGTGGGAACCGGCCCTACGTTAAAGGAAACTCCATTGTTTAATCGTTTTTTTGCGGCGGCCATTGGTTGTGCGTTGCTCTTCGGAATCGCGGCTCCATTTGATTCGGCTGTGTTGGGTACGGTCTCCGTAAACGCCGCGGAAACGTCTCCTACGGATGTTCCGGATCTGAAAATCGGTACACAGTCTGTTAACAAGATCCTGTTTATTGGAAATAGCATCACCCGCCACGGGCCCGCTCCCAAAATTGGTTGGACCGGCAATTGGGGGATGGCGGCGACTTCCGAAGAAAACGATTACGTTCATCTATTGCTTGAGCGAATCACCCAGGCGGCGGGCGGAAAACCGCAAGCCATGATCAAAAACGTTGCCACCTTCGAACGCAGTTTGACCGACTACGACATTAAGGAGGAATTGAAGCAGGAACTCGCCTTCAACCCCGATTTGATCGTCGTCGCGATCGGCGAGAACGCGGTCTCCCCTGCGACCGACGAAGCCAAAGCAGAATTTGCGACCGCCTTTGCAAACCTGTTCACCGAATTGACAAAACAAGGGAAGCCGACATTGTTCGTCCGCAGCAGTTTCTGGCATCACGCAGAAAAAGACAATCTGATGAAGCAGGCGTGTGAGAACGCCGGCGGTGTTTTCATCGACATCAGCGATCTTGACCAAAACCCCGCCAATTTCGCCCGTGCCGAACAACAGATCGAACACGCAGGCGTCGCCGCTCACCCCGGTGATAAAGGAATGCAAGCTATCGCAGACGCGATTTGGAGCAAGCTTCAAAACTAGGAATCGTTCCTACCGGCCCACTGCCACAAAAATGTTTGTGATCACATTGCTGACCTGCTTGCGTGGCCGGTGGAAACCAGCCCGACTTGTTACAATGTGTCTCCTTATTACTGCTTTTCGATAAAATTGAGAATACACCAATGAAAATACCCCAGTTGAAACGACGTCAGTTTTTGATTGCCTCCTCTGCTGCCTTGGCTGCGGCGACGCTGGCTCGCGAAGCGGTTGCCGCAGACGCTCCTTCCTACAAACTTGGCATTCAGCTTTACTCATTGCGTGGGTTTGATGTCGACCAGGCGCTCAAGCATGCGAGCGACCTTGGCTTTGAACAGGTTGAATTCTACGGCGGTATGTTGCCGACAAATGCTTCCGCTGACGAAATCCAAGCGATGCAGAAAAAGGTCGCTGACCTTGGAATGTCTATCTCGGCTCACGGCGTGAATCGCCTTACCAAAGATGCTGCCGCGAATCGCAAGATTTTTGAATTCGCAAAAGCCCTCGGCATACCAACGATCACTGCCGACCCGGATCCCGATTCCTTCGACAACCTCGATGAGTTGGTAGAGGAATTTGATATTCAAGTTGCCATCCACAATCATGGTCCACGACATCGGTATAACAAGGCAATCGACGTCCTCGACGCGATCCAAGGTCATGACAAAAGGATTGGTGCCTGTGCCGATCTTGGTCACTACATTCGCTCCGGGCAAAGTGCAACGGAAGTGATCCGGCTGCTGCAAGGACGTTTGTACGGCATCCATTTAAAGGACTTTGCCGATATGCAAGACAAAACGGAAGGTGTCATCCTGGGCGAAGGCTACCTGGATGTCGAAGGGGTCTTCCGTGCTCTCAAGGCAACGGGCTTCCCCGAAAACGGCGCGATCTCGCTTGAGTACGAAGAAAATCCGAAAGACCCGATCAAGGATATCCAACAGTGCGTGACCGTCGCTCAAGCGGCAATGAAGAAGGTCGGCGTTTAAACAGATCGATGACACAACACCGACGGTTGGCCTCCATTTGAGCCAACCGTCGGCGGAAATCAGAATTGATTTCCGATCGGACGACTGTTGATGCGATCTCATCCGTGATGCATCAAATCGCTCTGAATGCGTATCCTCTCGTCGCAGGGAGGGACGTGCATAGAGCCAACCTGGCGGAAGATACTTTCCGCTGGCGCAGGGACGTGCGATCAATAAGTTGCCGATTTCCGCTCAGGCTGCTCTTGTTTGTTTTCGCTGGGCTCGTCCCGGTCGGTACAACAACTGGCAGCTACCTGAATGCCTACCCCCACTCGATCCTTCTCCGCCAGGCAAGCTGGCATGGGACCTTTTCTCCCTGCCACACTCGCAACCTATTTATCGCACGTCCCTAAGCCAACGGAAACCTAGCGTGCGTGCGCATGAAAGCCCAGCGGGCGACCGACAAGGATGGTTCTGTCGCCCGCTGGGCTTTCCTTTTCGCGATCCCCACTCCGGCGGCTTGCACCGCCGGCAAGTATCTGCCGCCCTCCGGGCTACGTATTCACTCGGCCCGTGTAGACTCGTCAACGGCTGCAAACTCTTCATTTATAGATTGCAGGTCTCGACCGCTGGAGGGCTGTCGAAATTTCAAGGCTGTGATGGCTTTACCAGCGTCGATGGAATTACCAGATTCCATCAGCCACTAGAACGCCCAAGGATTAGAAATTCGCAATCCGCGGTACCACTCGTACACGTGTGGCCCGCGGATTTCTGCAAGTGGGAACGGGTTATTCTCTCCCGGCTTCCACCTTCTTCATTCCCTCCTCGAGGGTTTTTATGTCCGCCGGGGTTAAATGTGGACGGTCGATTTTTAAGGTCAGCTTGTCCAGCCCTCCCGTGAACGCAAACGGCGGCTGATAGTCCGCATCGTTTACCCCTGTCAAACTATCGGAACCGATGTCGAAGCTCTCGTCCCATTGCAAAATCATTGGGATGGTCTTCTTCATCTGCTTGGTGTCGACGACCTTGCCATCGACTTTAAGGGTGCCGGTGCCGGGGCGTCCGAGTCCACTCATATTGTTATAAACAAGCGTCCCGACGCCCAAACCGTCATACTTGAAATCGAACTCGACAACGTGCTTACCGGGGCTGAGCGCCTCGGGGCCCTCCCATTTGATTCGCTCCAGGTCAAGCATGTTCCAGAGAAAGACCGGTTTGCCCTTGAGCAAGTAGAAACCGTAACCGCAGAAGCGACCGCCAGAGGTAAGCATCATGCCTTCGGCTCCCCCTTCAGGAACCGTGATCTCTGCGGTGATCGTGTAGGAGGTGTTCAACAGTAACGGTGAATCGCCCTGCGGCAACCCGATCATCGGACGTGTATAAACGAATTCGCTTCGACCCGCAGTAATATTGGGTCGAGGTGCAATAACGCGAGCGGCGACGGAGGCATCCAGTGGGAAGACTTGGTATTTTTCCGCTTCGCTGATGAACATCTCCTTCATTTTTGCAAGTCTGTCGGGATTTTCGTCGGCGATATTGTCAGACTGTGCGAAATCGCTGGTCAAGTCGTAAAGTTCGAGGACTTGATTGTTCAGCGGATCCGGATTCGCTACCCCGAAGGCTTCCCACGGGGCACGGTTGACCTTGGTACTAAGCAGCCAACCTTCGTGATACAGGGCCCACTGCCCCATCATCTCAAAATACTGCGTTTTATGCTCCGAAGGAGCCTGCGCATTCGCCTTCTTAAAAGTGTACGCGAAACTGGTTCCTTCGATCGGGGCCTGCTCAATGCCATCCACCGTCTCAGGAGCGGCGATGCCGGCGACTTCTAGGATGGTGGGAACCACATCGATGACGTGCATGAACTGGTTACGCAGTCCGCCGGGGTCATCAATATGTCCCGGCCACGACACCGCCATGTTCTGACGGATCCCACCCAGCTTCGAAGCGTTCTGTTTGAACCACGAGAAGGGAGTGTCGAAGGCCCATGACCAGCCAGCAGACATGTGGTTGTAGGTTTCCTCCGTTCCCCATACGTCATACCACTTCATCTGCACATCGACTGGCATTTCATTAACGCCATTGAAGAAAGCGACTTCGTTGGGAGTCCCAAGCGGTCCGCCTTCGGCGCTGGTGCCGTTGTCACCATTGATATAGATGATCAGTGTGTCATCCAATTTTCCCATATCATCGACGGCCTGAATCACGCGACCAATTTCATGGTCGCTGTAGGCGGCGTAGGCGGCAAAAATTTCGACCTGTTTGATAAATAGCTTTTGAGTCACCGCATCCAGTTCATCCCACGGTTTCAGAATATCTGCGGGCCATGGCGCCATTTTCGTATCGGCGGGGATAACGCCAAGCTTCTTCTGGTTTTCAAAGATACGTTCGCGGAGTTTCTCATAACCGTCATCGAACAAGTGCATATCGTGGATTTTTTTCACCCATTCCTCGGTGGGATGATGGGGCGCATGAGTGGCACCGGGCGCGTATTTCACGAAAAACTTTTTATCGGGCAGCGTCTGATTCGTGCGATGAAGGTAATCGATCGCGTCGTCTGCCATGCCGGTCACAAGGTTCCAACCGGGATCGTCTTGAAAAGGATAGATTTGCGTATGGTCGCGGAACAAGTTCGGCTGCCACTGGTTGGCGTCGCCTCCGACAAATCCGTAAAAGTATTCAAAGCCCAATCCCGACGGCCACTGGTCAAAGGGACCGACCGAACTGGCCGCAAACGCGGGAGTATTGTGGTCCTTCCCAAACCAGGAAGTGGCATAGCCGTTGTCCAGCAGAATGCGCCCGATCGTCGCCTTGTCCTTGCCGATGATACTGTTGTAGCCGGGGAATCCGGTTGCCTGTTCGGAAATGACGCCAAAGCCAGCGACGTGGTGGTTGCGGCCAGTGATTAATGCCGCCCGTGTCGGCGAACAGAGTGCGGTGGAGTGGATGTTGTTGTACCGCAAACCACTTTTCGCAACACGATCCATCGCAGGGGTTGGAATCACGCCACCGAAGGTGCTGGGGACGCCAAACCCGGCGTCATCGGTAATAATAAGCAGCACATTGGGCGCTTCCTTTGGTGGCACGGTACGCGGCGCCCACCACGGCTTCGACTGTAACGCGTCGTCCTTGATCACCCCACCAAACTTCGGATCGGGTGCAGGAAGTTGTTTTCCCGAAATGGTGGTTGTCGCCCCTGGCGATCCTAAATCGCCCGTCACTTCGACCTGGGCAAGAGCTGGTGAAACAATCCCAAGCAAGGCTATTGCCAATGCTCCGAAAGACTTAAGGAACATACTGACAAGCTCCGGGTGATAGGAAAAGAAAATTCACTACAAATGAGAAGAGGGTAGATCTGGGCGGCTACTTAAACGCACCAGCGAATTACGGTTGGCTGGTGTTTCCTGCGTCGGTCGCTTTTAACACTCCACGATACAGATCGCCATCGGTCCTCCAAGGGTCACCACCTCCATTGCGTCCGGTAAGTTGCGACTGGAATCCGTGTTCAATGGAATGCGACTCAAGCAGGCCTGTCTTTTCTAGACATTCAAAAAGATAGTCTCGCTCAGCATCGACATCCGGGGCCGTCACATGCGTGATCTGCCCAGTTGTGCGACTAAGTCCGACCCGTTCGTCATAAATGGCAGCGCCAATCCACTGGGGGCGTCCATCCACACTCAGTTCCTTCGTCCGCCAGAACCGAACGTGGTGTCGCTGACGTGGGTTATCATCGACAGGTTGCTCATACGCCAAGTCTTCTTTGCGTCCGAACAAATACAGATTGCTGACGGGCGCGGCGGCGTCGGGCCGCGATAGGACCGTATCGGCAGCGATCTTTAGATCACTATCGATCCCCAGTGCGTCCGCTCCGTACCAGCCGGCCGCCTTCATGATGCCCTTCAGTTCTTGTTCAGAACCGGTCAATTCAACATTCAGAGGACCGCCGGGATGGCGATCGCTCGTTTGCGTAAGCCGAGGGTTGTCATCGATACTAGGAGCGATCCAGGAGTACCCATCCCACACCAATGGGATGGCAAAATACGCGAGGACGCCCCACAACAGCCCAACTCCAAAGAGCCACTTAACAGCTCGCCTGCGGCTTGACCGAGGCGCAGGAGAAGGGTGTTTTTCTTGATTCAACTTCGTTATCTCGAAATAGACTGATGCAAATCTCGTTTGGATCGGTGATATCCAACCGAGCCTACTGAGTCGACGTTGAGGAATCTGCTTCTTTATTTTCTAATCGCACGAGCAACCACTGCTCGGTCCGATCCTTTCCAAAGTGAATCAAAACCGGCGCTTCATCTTTGGTCAGATTGTACAGTCCGGTTTCCACGACGTTTTCGGGGTGATCACCAACGGTGAAAGCAACCATCTGCGTTGTTTTGTCGACCGATCCTTGGATGACTTGGTTATTTTTCGTCGCCGTGTCGGTCGAATTCCCGCGAATGATACCTTGCTTGTTGACAGCCAATTGGATCGTGACTTCCGATTCTTTGCTATCCGTTCTGCTTAATGCAAACACACCCAGCGGCATCCAATCACCGTCGGCAGGTGCATCGGCTTTCGCACCGTCTGCGGCTACCGAAGCGGCTTGGTCGTAGTATTCTTCAGCCGTTCCCACTTCCTCGCCATTGAAGTAGACGTTGTTGTCGGAATACGTGATGTTGGTTCCGTAGTCATAGTAAATCGGTTGGGCTTCGGCGTAGCCGACATAAGTAGCAGCCGTCGCCCAAGTGCAAGGACGCCAGATCGTGTTTGCTGCCCATCCAGCGGCAAACCAAGCACCTGGGTAGTTTGCGTACCAACCGCGATTGTAGATTCCCCAGTTGTGATAATTGCCACGGACGGCGACGGCAGTGTTGTAGCGTCCCGACGGCGTGACACGTGTAAAGCCAGCAGCGGCACCACGTGGCCCGGCAACAACACCACGTGCGGCACCTGCACCGTTACGGCCTTCAACAGCACCACCAGCAGCGACTCTTCCTCCAGGTCCGCGTGCGACACCTTGAGCAGCACGTCCGCCATCAGCGCCTTCGACGCCTCTTCCAGCGACCGCGCCGCCGTTAGCCCCCACGGCGCCGCCACGATAAGCGGTGTTCCCCCGTGGACCGGTCACACTACCGCCGGCAGCAACGCCGCCGCGAGGCCCCTCGACGGTTCCGCGATTGACATCGACGTTGTCTCCCGCATTGCCAAGATTAGCACGGTTCGATGCGTTCACATTCCGATTGACGTTAACGTCGGTGTTGCGATTGAAGTTATTTACGGTGTTGTTGGTCAGGCCGTGCATGCCTCCGTCAGAGGGCATCCCAAGAAAATTGTCCAACGAGCTTTTGCTAGGCGACGAAAAGCGATTGCTATCGGCACCAGCACCGCCGGGACCACGTCCGGCATTGCCAAGACCACCGGCAGCGGGGCTGCGTCCTGCTCCGCCCGCACCAAAGTTCCCGCGGTTCTCACCCGCTCCGCCGAAGCCACCCGCACCAGCCCTACCACCAGCAGGACTTCGATCGGCTCCTCCGAAGTTCCCACCACCAAAGTTTGCGCGGCTTGCACCGCCTCCACCGAAGTTATCGCGACTAGCGCCTCCTCCGCTGAAGTTAGCGCGACTTGCGCCTCCTCCACCGAAGTTAGCACGGCTTGCGCCTCCTCCGCTGAATCCACCACGACTAGCTCCTCCACCAAATCCGCCACCACGACTTGCGCCACCGCCAAATCCACCACCGCCCCTGCCGCCACGTCCAAAGCAATCAGCAAGTGGGAGACTGATCATCAGACCAATCGTTAAAGTCGTTAAAATAAAGGAGCGAAACATCGTTGAGATTCCTGAAAAAAGTGATTTGCAAATCGGCTGAATGAATAGACCCTGCGAACGCATGGGTGTTAGGGTTGGCGTTTGAGCACAACTTCGTTGGTGTCAGGAATTGCGACACCCCCTACGGTACGGTCGACCGACTGCCATACGTACGCGTTGTCGTCCAATCGCCTGAGTAGATTGACGGAAGCTGTCGACACGCCACGGCCGGTGATCCCTTGCATCTGAGCAGCCCAGCCCTCTTCGGTTGGCATCCAAACTCCGACGGCATGCCCTCCATCCGAACTGAATGTCCACGACTGAATGTAACCACCCTGTGCGTTCCAGCCGATCAACTGCACGCCTGACGAAGTCGAACCATTTAAGAAGGTCGTCGTGTAATCACGTTTGACGAAACGATGATCACTCACCCAACTGCATATCGATTCATTTTTGTTGCCCTGCTCTTCAGCGCCCCAGGTACCGATCAAAAATTCAAAATCGGACAAATTTTGTTCAGCGGTAGCGGATTCGATGACGGAATCACGAACCGATGCCATCTGCCATTTGCCGTCAACCTTAACGTGGATCGCCTCGTAACTTCCCACGACGGCTGCTGTGGGGCCTACCTTAACGCGACTGGTGCCCTGCTCCATTGCGGCGGCATCACTTAGCGCTTTCAGCGAATCAATGTTCAATTCGAGTGTTGCGCCCGCATTTTCCGCAAAGAAATCGGCATAGGACTTTTCGATCGCTGCTCGTCCCACCATCAAATTCCCCGCCCCGTCGATGTACTCGCCTTCGGGAGTCCACATCCCAGCGATTGCGGCGGCATCCCCTTTGTTGAAAGCATCGACAAAGGCTTTGGAACCGACTTGAATTTCATTCAAACTCGGATTGATCGCTGGTGTGGCTGCCGCAGCAGGGGCAGCTGCGGTCGCTGGTGCTGAGTCCTGGGCAACGGCAAAATTGCTGACAGATAACGCCAGCAGCATGCCGGCGAATTTTACTCTTTTCATGGTTGCGTCACAGTTTCGAATAGGTTCGTTCGACGAGTCGCAGCCATGCGGTATCAATCTCGGACTCCGCCGAGGTACTAATGAGGTCTAATTAGCTTGGTGTTCCTTCGCCCAATGTCTCGCAATCCATTTGCTGGAGACTGCTTAATCCTATCTTCAAAAATCCGTTCGATGTGGGGCCATGCCGACCTCAACTCCGCAGCCGTCGCGACCAACATTCCTTTTCTCAGTGGCCGCGATGCGTTGAATGAATTGTAGCTCAGAAACGCTCTTCCCCCCCGCCTTTCTAGCGTGAATTCATTCAACTTTTTGAAATATTCATCAACAAGAGGGGGTTCGATGGTTCCTAAGGATTTGCGGCAGATGGCCGTTGGAATTGTCAGCATTCCGCCCTTAGCGAGGCTGACGATGGTCGTCTTGTCACCTCGGGATCCAGCGTTGCATCCCGCCATTCTTATCGTTTTTCAGGTAGATCGATGCTGTAACGATTTTTCAAAAACTCCTTCGCCGTCCCATGGCTCCTTGGCGAAATGGCAAGCAGCCCTCCCGTCCGAAAGGCCAAGCCACTTGCTTGCGTGAGAGAATGATGTGGGTCCAGCTGATTCTGTGCGGACCCGACGTGGCAGTCGAAGAGCTTTCGATCGTAAGTCCCGCGGCGTTCGCCCAAGCCAACGGAGGAATTTCAGCGAAGAACCGCTTTTGGGTTTTCCCCAAACAGTACTCGAAGCTTAGCCTGGATAGTTTATATTGCGTTGTCGCTCACCCCAAATCAAAACACCGTTCAAGATCCACCATGGTCGAAAAAGATAACGATTCAGATCCATTCCAAGATGGTGAACCTAGTTTGAGCCAACATTTGTCCAACGAATTTGGGGAGACGATGGATATTAGCGGCGAAACGACCGCAAACTCGGAAACTCCTTCCCGAGCGAATCCCCGGGCGTGGGTGGGGCGTCGTCTGGGCAAATACCAGATCACGGAACTACTGGGCGTTGGAGGCATGGGCGTCGTGCTGAAAGGCCACGACGTCTCGATTGAACGCGATGTCGCGATCAAGGTGTTGCCTGGTGAATTATCCGCCAACAAACAATCTTTGGATCGATTTCTCGAAGAAGCTCGAAGTGCCGGGAAACTGAATCACCCCAACACCGTGACAATCTTTGAAATCGCTCAGGAAGGGGAGGATCACTTCTTGGTCATGGAGGTCGTCTCGGGTGGGAGCGCCGACGATCACATCTATAAATCCGGCGCCTACTCGACCAGTGAAGCGACTCGAATTGTCATCGAGTCCTGCCGAGGGCTGGCAGCCGCCCACAAATCAGGGCTTGTTCATCGCGACGTCAAACCAGCAAATCTCTTGCTCACCGAAGATGGAACGGTGAAGGTTTCCGATTTCGGGTTGGCCAAGCGAACACAGAGCGAATCCTTGCAACTAACGCAGGAAGGCCAGGTCCTCGGAACGCCTTACTACATGAGCCCAGAACAGTGGGAATCGGGCGACGTCGATGCGCGGAGCGACATTTATTCTCTGGGGGCAACGTACTACGGTTTGTTGACCGGCAAAAGTCCTTTCCAAGAAAGCGGCAGCGTCGCGCAGGTCATGTACGCCCATTGTCATGCGTCCCGTCCCGATCCGAGTGAAGTCAATCCAAGGGTTCCGGAAGCCTGCGGCCAAATCATCATGAAGGCGATGGCGACCAAACCGGAGGAGAGGTACCAGTCGATGGAGGAGATGGAGAAAGATCTGAACTCTCTCTACGCAGCGTTGTCAGGTGTCGGCATCACGCTTCCCAGCCAATCGGGCAGTTTCACGAAGCCTCCCTCTCCATCCACAAACAGTGCGAGCAGCGGCTCAAATTCGCACCGAAACCTGCTAGTGCCAGGTGCCATCGTGCTTCTGCTGCTAGGGCTTGCAAGCGTCGGCGGATACCTGTGGCTTCGAAATGGATCTGACGCAGGATCCGGACTTGGCTCAAGTGCTGCAGCGGCACTGGGAACCGGCGGCCAGCCAGATCCATCCCTTGTGGCGATCGCGGCCCCAACTGGAGAACCAATAAAGGTAGGGATATTGCACTCCCTGACCGGCA
The DNA here is from genome assembly GCF_007741495.1 of Roseimaritima multifibrata. NCBI lineage: Bacteria > Pseudomonadati > Planctomycetota > Planctomycetia > Pirellulales > Pirellulaceae > Roseimaritima > Roseimaritima multifibrata. The sequence goes on along the minus strand of NZ_CP036262.1, from coordinate 3,500,087 downwards.
CAATGAGCGATAGCGAATCACCGGTTGTGGACGCGGCATTGCTGGCGATTGAACAACTGAACCGCGACGGTGGCCTGCTGGGACGCCCGGTCGAAGCGGTCGTCGCGGACGGTCGGTCGGATTCCGAGACCTTCGCCAGCGAAGCTGAACGACTGATCGTGGAAGAGAATGTCTGTACCGTGTTCGGTTGCTGGACTTCGGCAAGTCGCAAGACCGTCGTGCCAGTGTTCGAGGAATTTGATCACCTTTTGGTTTACCCCGTACAGTACGAGGGAGTCGAGGAATCACCCAATGTGATTTACACAGGCGCGACTCCAAATCAACAAATCATTCCGGCAGTCAAATGGGCATACGCCTTCGAAGGCAAACGCAAGTTCTTCTTGATCGGTAGTGATTATGTGTTTCCACGAATGGCACACGAGATCATCAAAGACCAGCTAAATGAATTAGGTGCGGAAATTGTAGGTGAACAGTTCCTGGCTTTAGGTAGCAGGGACGTTCAAGCGGCGGTCGATCAAATTATCGAAACAAAGCCCGATGTCATTCTCAATTTGATCAACGGCGATAGCAACCAAGCGTTTTTCTCAGCGTTACGCAAGGGCGGAATTACACCGGCCGCCGTACCCACGATCTCGTTCAGCATTGATGAAGAAGAACTCAGACATTTGGACACCGAAACGATGGCGGGTGACTACGCCGCGTGGACCTATTTCCAAAGCATTGATTCGCCGGAGAACGCCGAATTTATTTCCAAGTTCCATAAAAAGTTTGGTCCCCAACGTCTGGTAACCGACCCGATGGAAGCGACCTATTTCGGTATCCAGCTGTGGGCGGCGGCCGTCCGTGATGCAGGGACGACCGAAACAAAGGATATTCGCCGCTCCATGCGAAACCAAAGAATGCTTGCCCCCGAAGGGAATGTCCGAATCGATCCAACGACCCAGCATACGTTCAAGACGCCGCGTATCGGTCAAGTCACCAAAGAGGGGCAATTCAAAATCGTCTGGACAGCGACAAGCCCGGAAAAACCGATTCCCTACCCAGCAACAAGAACCGCCGAGGAATGGCGAGCCATCCTTCACGACCTATACGCAGGTTGGGGAGACCACTGGGAAGCTCCACCCGAAAAGTAAGAACTGTCCTACCGGCCCCAACAACGCCCGCTCCGTTTGACACTTACCAATGCGGGTGCTGCCCGGAGCGAATTCACTGGCCAGGGAACCGGCCAAGCTATTTCACTTTCGGTCTTTTTAGCTTGGCGTTGGCGGCTTCGGATTGCCTTTCCTTTAACATCCGATTCATCTTTGTCACGACGTCGGCGTATTCGGGTTCGCCCGCGACGTTGCGGTTCTCGGCCGGGTCCTTTTTAAGGTCGTACAGCATCTCTGATTTTCCGCCATCGTATTCGGTGTAGCTGAAGCGGTCATCGATCACGGTATCCCCGGAGCGAATACGACTGTAGACAACTTCGCGAAAAGGCTGTTTAGGATTCTCGAGTATCGCGGAAAAACAGCGTCCTTGAACGGTTGTGGGAACCGCGATATCTGCCAGCGAACAAAGCGTTGGAAAAATATCAATGGTTTCGACCAAGGCTTGTGTCGCTCCCGCTTTTCTTCCGGATGCACGCACAATCAGTGGCACCCGAGTCGCCAGATGCATCGTGTTATGTTTGCCCCAGAAATCATGTTCGCCCAGATGCCAACCATGGTCTCCCCAGACAACGACGATCGTGTTGTCCGCCAACTCAAGACGCTCAAGCTCCGCCAGCACATCTCCCACAAGTTTGTCGACGTAGCTTACGCTGGCCATGTAACCGTGGCGCATCATGCGATGAAAGTCATCGGAGTTCACGTCGAAATCGGCCAAGTGATAGGAACGGAACTCTTGGCTCCCCTGCAACGCTTTCGGCGCGCCGGCAGGCCGGTACCGGTTGTCAGCGATATCGACCTGGTCACGTTGGTATCGATCCCAGTACTTTTTTGGTGCATAGAATGGCATGTGTGGGCGAACGAATCCGCAAGCCAAAAAGAAGGGCTTCCCCGCCTGCTTTAAACGCCTGAGGTCTTTGATGCTTTTTTCGGCAACCAATCCATCCGGATAGGCATTGTCCGCGACGTCCGGAGACTCGTAGATTCGGCCACGCTGCTTGCTTGCGGACAATTTTGCGGTCGTTGCGGGGTCATGACTCGCAAGAGACTTACCGGATGGCCGCCACGCCGGGGCACTCCAGCTTTGACCTGCAGAATCTTTTGGGTTATGAAAAATCTTCCCGTTCGAAACCGTAGTATAGCCAGCGTTCTTAAAGGTTTCCGGTAGCGTTGCGGCCCCCGCGGCATCGTTATCGGCGCGAGTCGTATAGTTCCGGAAACGATCTTCCGTTGGAAGAATGCCAGTCATCAAACTGGCACGGGAAGCCCCACAAACGGGGACTTGGCAATAAGCGCGGTCAAACCGCATCCCTTCCGCTGCAAACGCGTCCAAATGGGGCGTCTGAACCTGAGGCCCACCATAGCACCCGATCTCAGGACGCATATCGTCGATGGCAATGAAAAGGATGTTCGGTCTCTCCTCAGCCATTACGCTCGAGCGTCCCGCCAGCACTGCGAGTACGAATAAAAGTGTTCTCATGACCGACTCAATTGAAAAGTTTGGTGGGAAGAGGTGCAAGAAATTTCCGCTGACGATTGCTTTGTTAAGGCACCGGGATAATTCTCTCGCGACTAGAGGCATCCATTGTATCTCCGAATGATCGTCGACACACGTTTATCACCAGCGTGAGTTCCATACTGAAGCCTCAATAGAACCAGCCGATCCAATCGCAGCCCCAGAGCAATGCACGATATCGGCCGACAATCGCGAAGCGTCGACACAAAGACAGCAGGGAAAAGCGGAGAGACTACTTTGCTTGGGACGTGGAATCTATAAGTAGGCACATCCCGGGCATGTGGCTACAAAAGATCCCAACCCGCAACAAAACAGGCTATCGTTTCAGGATCAAGCAGAGCAGAAAGCGGTCGTAGCGACATACTTCGTAGCCCAAGTGTGGGCCAATCGATTACAGACAAGGCACTTGCATTGTAGATACGGACAAATGCGAAACCATCACGATTGTGTCGAAAATCAGCACGATAGTGCCAACGCAGGAAAGCTATGGTTCGGCCCCAACCGGCACAACGCATTCGGGATCCCATCGCGTTGCTTTTGTCTTTGCGATCAATGTTTTTCCTTTCTATAATACGGGGCGATGTTCCGCTTCTCTGCAGGACGCCGGTCAACACGGTTCACGTCCCGCGGCGCATCGCGATTCTTCCCGGCGGCGATCGTCATCTACAATTCTGTCCGCTGGATTAAGCAAAAACAAATGAAACGATTGTCCCAACTTTTCATCGTCTCTCTCATTTGGCTCTCGCCGGCATTCGCCAATGCAGCTGATTCACGGCCCAATATCATCGTCTTCTACACCGACGATCACGGGCACGCGGACTTATCCTGCCAAGGAGTGTTTGACGATATTAAAACGCCCAACGTCGACGCATTGGCTCAAAAAGGTGTCCTTGCCCGGCATGGCTATAGCACGGCACCGCAGTGCGTCCCGTCGCGCGCGGGACTGTTGATCGGCAAGTTTCAATCCCGATTCGGTTTGGAAGCCAACGGAGACTCATTGGCTGGCTTCGACCGCGAACAGACGTTTCCACAGCGACTGCAGAACGCGGGCTACAAAACCGCGCAGTTTGGAAAGTGGCACCTTGGTCCGGGGCCAAAGATTACAACCCACGGATTCGATCACGTATTCAATCAAAACTCGGGAAGGCCATTCGCAGCAAACATTGACCTGAATGGTCGTGACCGTGAGATGTCGCCGCTGCCACCCCAGATGTATCACATCGACGCTTGCAGTAAAGCTGCCGCGTCGTTGATCGAACGATATAAAGACGATCCCTTCTTTCTATACGTCGCCTATCGTGCACCGCATGTCCCATTGGACGCACCGCCCAAATATCTAAATCGATTTCCGGGAAAAATGCCTCAGCGACGACGGCAAGCGTTGGCAATGCTCTCTGCAGTGGATGATGGCGTGGGGCTGATCACTGAAACACTTGCTAAATATCAGCTGACCGAAAAGACGCTAATTTTCTATATCGGCGACAACGGTGCTCCCCTCAAAATCCACAAACTAGATGCTCCTGGTGGAGGGCCAGGATGGGATGGTTCGCTAAATAATCCTCTAAACGGTGAGAAGGGTATGCTTTCCGAAGGTGGCATGCATGTTCCCTTCGTGATCTCTTGGCCCGGAACAATCCCGGCGGGACAAGTGTTCGATCATCCGGTGAGTGCTCTGGATGTTGCGGCAACGGCTGCTGCGTTGGCGAACGTCGACACCCAACCAAACGATTTAGACGGCGTCAATCTGATCCCTTACCTGACCGGCAAAAAGACCGATCCGCCACACGACTTCCTGGCATGGCGATGGGTCGCTCAGGCTGCGATTCGAGAAGGAGACTGGAAACTTCTGCGGGGCGGTGACCGCGAGTATTTATATAATCTAAAAGTCGACATCGAAGAAAAACAAAATCTTGCCAACGAGCATCCCGAAATCGCAGAACGTCTACGATTCAAACTCACGCGGTGGGCGAATCAGCTTGATCCCCCGGGTCTGACCAATGGCGGCATGTCCCAAGCGGCATCGGACTATTTTGATTTTTATCTTGATGGGAAACCGGCAACTCCGCTGCCAGCCAAGTTTCGACCGAAAGCCAAACCGAACGCATCCGGAGAATCCGAATTTCCTTGGACGGTACGAAACGGAAAAATCCAACAGACCGAAGAGGGCATACAGATTTTGCCACTAGCCTCGGACCAGAAACAACCATCTTTCATTACTCGAAACGGTTTACTTCTGGCTGGCCCCGTTTCCGTTCGTGTCACAGCAAAGACGTCCGTCTCAGGTGCTGTCGATTTCTCATGGAGAGAGCCCGGAGACAAAGAATTTCCCGCGCTCAAAAGGATGAGTATCGCGGTGCAAAAAACGAACGACTGGCAAACGTTCGAAACCACTTTGCCTAGTACGGCGAAAATCATTCACGTTCGTATTCGGTTCCCCAAGGGGATTACGTCGATCAAGAATATCGAACTAAAACCCGTTCGCGGTAAAGCGATAACGCTAACCGATTGAAGACCTCTAACAACAAGTTGAGTACCTCCCAACGGGGCCGACCTAAAACCGCCTATCAAGAAAAGAGAATTCGCTGTCGTGATGCGTCTACGACCGGTATAAAAATCATGCGCTTCTATACCTAACAACTTCCCAAATTCCCCTTCCGATGAATCGTTGAAACAACTTGTTTCAACACTTCTGCTCACGCGATGGTATTCGTCCTTCTGCGTCCTCATCGCGACAGCTGGTGACCGCCAGAAACGCCTCATGATTGTGCTTCTTGCCGACGATCTTGGTAGCGTTAACGAGAATGGCCATGCGGAGGCGTTTTTGCGGGACAAAATCGTCGTAAATGTTCTACGAACCGCCGAACATTCATCGACTGCCCGGGGACAAACTCGCGTTTTATCAAACCGATGCCTGCCACCTCTACTGACCGGATCAATCGTGTCTGTTGACGGGAAAGCACGCCGCACGCATGGGATTCACCTCCGCCATCGGTGGAAACGTTTGTACGTTTTACAACCAATCAATCGTGCCACCAGTGGGATACGTGGCGCAGGACGCATTGGTTTGGCACGACAAAGTCGGTATTCAACAAGCATTGCTTAACGGCACAACCCGAGATACTTTCGCATCCGGGCAACCGGCCGACCACGGAGAAAATACGTCAACGATCGCCAAAATGATTCCGGACTGCTTTCACCGGAAAGTGGCACATCGGCGGGCACGGAACACAGGGTCGGAAGCCTGCGGACCAAGGGTTTTATGCAATCTGATCCTTCGACGAAAACGAAGTTTGCTCAGCAGTGAAACCATCGAACGAAGGTTTTAGGATCACGCGGCCGCGGCAATCCAACTGGCTAGGCTGCGACTTGTTCAACGCCAAAACAAAAAAGCCCCGTCGGGACGAGGCTTTCTCGGTTCTCAATCGGATCACTTACTTCGTCAAGTGATCAATCAGATACTCACTCGCATTGCGGTACGCTGGCTCTTTCACGCCCGGCGCTACTAATACGACATCGACACCAACCTCGTTTAGCCGTTCGGCCAATTTCAGGCCCATGATGCCTGAGTGGGTTGGGTCTTTGGGAGAAGCTCCTACCACAGGGACTTCACCGCTATAGAACAGTCCGATCGCTGGATCGTCTTTGGAAACATGTTCGATAGGGGAATACTCTTTGATCCACGGGAGAACCGATTCTCGGTTGTCGATTAAGCTTTGGAATCCAGCCAAACCGAACGCGTGTGCTCCGTAACGGTAGTTGGGCATCCATTCGCGCAGCTCCTTTGGATCGAGCGAAACCTGGGCTCCGTTGACCGCGGCACAGTACAGCCGCGTCGATTCACGGGCGACCGGATCTTCGCTATCCGGTTCGGCCATGTCATCATGAAGGGCCAACCAAAGTGAAGAACAAGCGCCTGCCGATCCACCGGTCGCGCCGATCTTTGTTTTATCAAGATTCCATTCGCTTGCTTTCGAGCGCACAAACTGTAGGGCTCTCGCCGCGTCTTCCAGCGGAGCTTTCACCGGCGGTTCGATTTTCTCCTCGACGGCGTTTTTTACATAGCGATAGTTGATCGCAACCACAGAAATCCCATTGTCGAGATAGGTTTTAGGGCTCGTCTTTTTATCACCGCCCTGCCAGCCGCCTCCGTGAATGTAAAACACGACCGGAGTCGGCGTTTCGGACGTCGCTTGATAGAAATCGAGAACCTGCCGAGGGTGTTCGCCGTACCGGACGTTCTTCAACGGCTTGGCATCTTCGGCTTGCACAGGCTGCACAAAAAACAATAGGGCAATCGCTAGAACCATTTGTTTCATCAGGTGGGCTCCTTCATGGGGTGGATGGGAGGGGACCATTCTCACAGGATTCACTGCGACATTCCATCAAAATCATCCGTTTTCTAAAAAGATATCACGAACGGTTTCTCTTCAATTTACGGAACGGAGCAAACCACAATCTGGACGAAATGTTTGGACCGCTGCGTTGCCTGGAGTACAACAAGTTCCTGGCATTTCACCAAACACACCTGCTTTGGCCTCCACCGATGAAGTACCTTTTCAACGCAGCCCCTTTCGTGATCAGCTGTCTAATGGTGGCAGGGTTCGCACGTCCCATCGACGCTCAAAAAAGCGATGCGCCCGTAAAAACTTTGATTCTTCCTGGCGAATCGTTCTTGATCAACGATCGGCCGGCTTTCATTTTTTGGCCCGAAGAATCCAAACGAAAAACTCCTCAGCCGTGGGTTATGTATGGCCCAACGCTGCCCGCCTATCCCGACAGCCACGAAAAGTGGATGCACCAACAGTTTCTTGACGCCGGAGTCGCGGTCGCGGGAATCGACGTCGGGGAAGCCTACGGAAGCCCTGCCTCCCAGGAAGCTTTCACAGCACTCTACGACGAACTAACCCAACAGCGTGGCTTTGCACCGAAACCCTGCCTGCTGGGACGAAGCCGAGGTGGGTTATGGACCAGCAGTTGGGCCATTCGCAACACCGATAAAGTCGCCGGCATTTCCGGAATCTATCCGGTCTTCGATCTGCGAACGTACCCCGGTCTTCCCAACGCTGCCTCCGCCTACGGCCTCTCGCCAGATCAGCTGGAACAGTCACTCGACAGACACAATCCCATCGCCCAAGCCGAAAAGCTTGCCGCCGCGAAGATTCCGATCTACATCATTCATGGAGACCTAGATCACGTCGTTCCGCTTGACCGAAATTCTGCGGCCCTTGCCAAAATCTACCAACAAGCGAACGCGGAGGATGTCTTGGAAATCGCGGTTCCCCATGGGCAAGGGCATAACTACTGGCCGGGGTTCTTTCATTGCCAAAGCCTGGTCGACTTCACGATCCAAAGATCCCTAGAAGGTGTAGGTCAAAAGCGTGTGGGTCAAACGCGTGCAGGCAAAAGCAAACAAACATCGCCCGACTCGGCAATCGTTTACAAAGATTTAGAATATGCCCGCGTGGGGAAGAAAAGCCTACTGCTTGATTTGTACTTTCCCAAAACGGCTGACGCCCCGGTCCCCGTGGTAGTTTGGATTCATGGCGGTGGGTGGAAAAATGGAAGCAAGGACCGCTGTCCAGCAACTTGGTTGGTTGAACATGGGTACGCGGTCGCAAGTATCAACTACCGATTGATCGACGAAGCCCAGTGGCCGGCGCAGATCGAAGACTGCCGAGCCGCGATTCGTTGGTTACGTGAAAACGCCGATGGCTTTCAACTGGATGCCAAGCATATAGGAGCCTGGGGAGGTTCGGCCGGAGCTCATCTGGCCGCCCTAGTCGGAACACTGGACGCTCCCTTGGACGAGACGACTTCAAGCCGAGTCCAAGCCGTCTGCGATTGGTATGGCCCAACGGACCTATTAACAATGCCGCCGAACGTCTTGGGAAACGGCCGCACCTTACAAGAGATCGCAAATTCCAATGGGGCGCAGTTGCTGGGCAAAACGGTCCGCGAGGTTCCGGAACGGGCCAAACAGGCTAGCGCGTTCTATCAGGTCTCCGCCGACGATCCACCTTTTCTGATCATGCACGGCGAAAAAGATCCAGGCGTTCCGATCGACCAAAGCCGCCGTTTGCACGAAAAACTCAAAGCCGCAAACGTACCTTCCAGCTTTCATGTCATTCCAAACGCAGGACATGGAGGCAAAGAATTCCAAACGCCCCAGGTCCGTCAAATCGTCCAAGACTTCTTTCACCAGACGCTAAAGTAGGCACGGTTCCAACCGGCCAAATAAGCAAGATCCGTTATTCCCAACAGAAAGCGAGCGGAAAATCCATCCGACCTCAGATTCTCGTAGCGTCGCGTTTGATTTTACAGCGAACGTCCCACGTACTGCCGGGACCGCAATATCATTGGACGAACCGGAGGCGTCGTTTGTCCTTAAGCCAGCCAGCAGTGAGCTTGGTTTCCCCCATCGCGCGAAGTCGACAGCCGATCGCAATGATCGCGAAACGACGAAGTTCCATCCACTTTCATGAAGTCAACCGCTTCGATTCGATCATTTGCAGGGACGTGAAGTTTATAGGTGAAGGTTTTGTAGCAGTTGCCGAGTCTACATAGGGCCGAGTAAACACCTAGCCCGGAGGGCTAATAGCACTGCACTCAGACTCCAATGGGCAGGGGTGAAATCGGATCGTCATTTCACTTCCGGCAATCCACCAATGAAGACAGGGTCAACGTGGTGTGGGTCGTCAAGCGCATCCTGAATGAATAACCCTGATACTGCTTCCCCTTCAGCGTATCCCAAGTCGGAGAGATCAATCCCTACAGCCAAGCCGCGAAAATTGATCGCCTGCTGATGGGCCCGTGTGTTGAGTGAATTAAGTTTCGCTAAGGAGTCGGGCGTTTCATCAAAAAAGTGAACGTGAAAGTCCGTCAGGTTGAGGGATTCGGGCGATTCCATCGTCAAATCATATTTGGAAATCGTATGCGAGCGCAAGCCTTCCCTAAACACCAGCGGACTAACATGAAACGGGTCCCCATCAGGAGGATTAACGAAGGTTTGCAGATCAAACAGGACCACATCTGCACCAGGCCCGTTCACAACAGCCCGCTCAAAACCGATCGCCATTCCAGGTGTCTTATTGTCACCTTCCATCACAGGTGACTCTGTCAACGCTTCACGACTGCCGGGTGGATTAATGACTCCGCTCACCAAGCTATGATCCGCTGCAACCGATACTCGTGGTTCCGGAAGCGTTGCTTTGCCGCAAAGGAATGCGGAGGCCGTTGCGGAATGGAAATAGGTCACCTGAGCAGGAATCAAATCATCGACCAAAATCTCATCCATTTGGCCGCCTCGTTGAACGGTCACGCTGACAAGATTCTCAGCCCCACCATCGGGACCAACCGTCGCTTCGTACGAAACCACTCGGTCCGGTAGCGAACGCCGGTAACTGCTGGCATCAAACGGAATCGAATCGGTCAAATCGACACCGGTTTTCGCGAAACGTTTCGCTTCACCGATCACCAACCGAGTTTCGGAAGACGGACGACGATCCACATGGCCATCTCGATCGACATCGTAGATATCTGCTGCCCCTTCGATGACTTGAACATCCGTTTCCGTCGACTCCGATACGTTGACGGCAAATCGCGTCCCACGATCAACAATACGTGAATTGGGCGTGTCGACGCGAAAACCTTCCGCACCATCCGGAGCGTGAACGGAACAGCGTCCGACATCCAATGCCAGACTCTCATCCGACGAGATGTGAAACACTGCCGGACCTTCCATGATCGCCGAAGCCCCTGCAGGAAATTTCACTTCGACCATCCCGCTCATCAAGACATATTCACGTTGCGGCACCAACGAAGCCCCGATGGGCGGAGCAAGTTCACCAAAGAACTTGGCGTGGGAACTGCTGGCCATTCGCACCTGACTGGCAGACGGTGCCAATGCGATCGTTTCACCCGCACCTTCATCGCCCGATTGATGCGCAACAGACAGAAAGGCAAAGGCCCCCAAAGCAAGGCCCCCCAACAGAACCGCAACCATCGATCGCGTGTTGGTTTTGCGACCGCTGGGTGGCAACTGAACCGTTCCTGTCGAAACCGTATTGGTTATCTTCGACATCACCTGCGTGGAAAAATCGTTTTCATTGGCTGGCAACCGAGCAAGCGTCTCGCGAATGAATTCCTCTTGCGAATCAAATTGTTCCGCCGTCACCAACCCCAACAAACGATGCGTCTGAAACATATCGGCCGCCTGCTGGACAAGCGCATCGTCCGCCGCAAGCAATTCTTGCAATGCAGTCAGACCAGCCTCTTCAAGATCCCCTTCGAGGTAATCGGTCCAGAGTTCCACAAAACGTTCTTGAACACTCACGTGACGCCTCCTTCGACCGCAGAAATGCGATCTTCCACGCACTGTTGAAGCATTTGCCGGATCTTCCACAGCTGCTTTTTTACGGCCGGTACCGACCGACCACTGCGGCTTGCCATTTCATCCAACGAGATCTGTTCGTCGTACCGCCAGGAAACAAACCGCCGCGGACGTTCATCCAGAGCCCCCAAACAGTTTTGCAAGTACTCCAACCGCATCTTCCATGCTTCGGAGGAATTGTCGCTTCGCCGGGCAAGCTCGCGTTGGAGCAAATCGGGACCGTAGCGGGTGTGGTAGTCAGCAATCCGACGAAGCCGAGTTGTTTCCGTACGCAATTGAAACTTCGCGATCGTAAACAGCCAAGCTTCAAAGTTCGTTCCCAATTCGAATTCACTAAACCGCGTAAATGCTGCGATAAAACTACGTTGAGCGATATCATCGACATCCACACCCGGCGGTGCATGAACAGCCAACCAAGTACGTAAGGAACGTTCAAATCGGCGGATAATCACCTCAAACGCGGCGGTGTCACCGCGAGAAACTCGCAGTAAAGCCGCGTCGATCTGTGAATCGTCAGGTTGTGTATTTGAAGCCATGTAAACCTATATGGCAGAAGTAGCCAGGAAGTTACCCCCAATTTCTGCAAGTTCGTCATTCCGAGGATTTTCAGAGGGGGGGGAAGTCCTCACGGCCAAACAAACACCATTGTGCCCGTTCTGACCAGGCACAAACATTGCCACCTATAGACGCCGCACAAGCATCACCCGGCCAGAGCCAAATGCCACAGATTTTGCCATCTGCGGGCGGATTTCCCAGCGGAACGGCGCAACCTGCCTGTGGATTTATTCGAAAGCGGAGAAAAATTTCCGAACAACTCGCGCCGCTCCGCTCAGAAAGCAGATAGCATTCGGTCAGAGCCAGCGGTCCTTAGAGTTTGTCCCCTTTGCGGCGTCCGCCACCATGATCGCTGGGACGGCTTACGGTGTTGTTCAAAAAGCTTTCAGTGTTCACAACCTCGCCCGCAAGAATATCTTCCTCCGTTATCTTTGACAAAAAGACCGCGTGCTGCCCGATCACGCCTCGCCCTTGGTCGTAAACGATGTAGATAGCTCCATCTTTACCGACGGTCGCCGAGGGGTAACTGATCTGGCCATCGTCCGACAAAAGCATTTTGTGGGGAAACGTTTTCCCGTCGTCGTCGCTTAAGAAAGCGGTCATGCGAGTCCGCGACGTCGGGTTTTTATCCAGGATGCGTTCCTGACCGCTATCGTCGGTGTAATAATATTTGTTTTTTCCGCCTTCCTTTTTCATCTGGACGTCGTTTGCAACCAACAACACTCTGCCTGATGGGAGCGTTTTGAGGATGCACTTGGTGTTGATCGAGAACTGCATCGGGTAATAGCCCCCAAGCTTCCAGTTCTTGCCACCGTCAAAGGATTCGGCAAATTTCTGTCCCTTTTTGGCACGGTAGAAAGTGAACAGGCTGCCATCTTTTCGAATGATAGGCATCTGCTCCGCAAAACCCGCGTCGTTATCTGCAGGCAATTCAGAAACAAATATTGGCTTACCGTCGACGCCCTCTTTCAAAAAGCGAATTCGAACTTTGTCGGGTTTGCCGACAAGTTTAAAGTCGTCCATGGAGCGCATGATTGTGCCGTCAGGGAAAATGAGCGGCTTCATGACAGAGATGTTTTTGTTTCCAAGCAGACGCGGCTTGGTCCAAGCGGTATGTTCGTTTTCGGGGTCGAGCATGGTAAATTCCCATGCGGAAGAGGCGAATTCGTCCTTGCCTTTAAAATCGATGTTTCGAAGGCCGATGAAGCGGATATTGCCCTGGGGATCTTTCCACAGCATCGGGTCCGATGCGCCCCCATCAAGCATTTCGCTGGGGTCGAAGATAAAGACTTCCTTCCAAGTCTTGCCATCATCTGCAGAGGTGGAGATGACCGAGAACTGGTCCTCGTGAAAAGGCGCTCGTTCGGCTTGGACATTCGACCCAAACCAAGTTGCCCAAAGCCGGCCCTCTTCGGAAATCTCGACCTGCGGACAGCCTTGAAAGACCCGCAAATTAATACGGTGCTTGTGATAAGGCTTTTGTCCCTTGTAATTGACTTTGGTCAAAGAGGGTGGCGTCTTGCCCGTAATCCCGTACGGGAAATTCTGCGACACGTCGTCGGCTGGCGGCATGGTGGTGTCGCCCAGCACCGATTCGGGATCGACGTCTTGGGCGTGGGTCGTCGACGGATAGCTAAGTAGAAAGCTGGCGATCAGACAGCCAATCGTTAAAGCTAGAACGGTTTGGCGAACGAACGAAACTTGGTTTGGCATGGGACTTCGGTTTCCTATTCTTTGATGCCGCCTATCGACAGGATTGAAACCGGAAGAGGCAGGGCAAGCAACGGTATGGGTGGGTCCTCATTTTGACTCATTCCGCCTTGTAAACAACCCGTTTCCGTTCGGTTCCCAATAAAAGCCAACAGATCGTTACGCTGGTCCCAATACCGATGGAGCCGATTCTCACCAGTCACACGACACTGATAGAAACCGATTCACCCGCCCGCAAAGCCGCCGGCAGGTAGGAACCGGGCCTAGTTAGAGTCTGTCGCCTTCGCGGCGTCCGCCTCCATGATCGCTAGGGCGGCTGACGGTGTTGTTCAAGAAGCTTTTGGCGTTCACGATTTCGCCCGCAAGAATATCTTCTTCTGTAATCTTTGACAAAAAGACTGCCTGCTGGCCGATCACGCCACGCCCTTGGTCGTAGACGATGTAGATCGCCCCATCTTTACCGAGTGTCGTCGAAGGATAGCTGATCTGACCATCGTCACATAAAAGCATTTTATGTGGAAAAGTTTTGCCGTCGTCGTCACTTAAGTAGGCGGTCATTCGAGTCCTCGAAGTCACCTGTTTTTTCAGCTTCTGTTCTTTACCATTCTCGTCGTTGTAGAAATAAACATCCTTGCCCTTCTCGGCTTTCACCTGAACGTCGTTTGCGACTAGTAAGACTCTTCCTGAAGGAAGTGTTTTGAGGATGCACTTTGTGTTGACCGAGAACTGCATCGGGAAATAACCACCCAGCTTCCAGCTCTTGCCACCGTCAAAAGATTCGGCAAACTTCTGGCCCTTCAATGCGCGGTAGAAGGTAAAGAGGCTACCGTCTTTTCGGATGATGGGCATTTGTTCCGCAAATACCGCGTCGTTATCTGCCGGGAATTCAGAAACGAATAGCGGCTTGCCATCGACGTCCTCTTTCAAAAAGCGAATCCGCACCTTGTCCGGTTTGCCGACTAGCTTGAGATCGTCCATCGGGCGCAAAATGGTGCCGTCCGGAAAAATCAACGGTTTCATGGCTGAGATGAGTTTGTTTCCAAGCAGACGCGGCTTACTCCATTCCGTATGTTCGTCTTCAGGGTCAACCATGGTGAATTCCCACGCCGAGGACGCGAATTCATCTTTGACTTGAAACTCGATATTCCGCCGGCCGCAGAAGCGGATATTCCCCTTGGGGTCTTTCCACAAAATGGGATCCGATGCTCCCCCGCCAAGCAGCTCGCTAGGGTCGAAGATAAAAACCTCTTTCCAAGTCTTGCCATCGTCTGCGGAAGTCGCGATGACCGAGAATTGGTCCTTCATGACCGGCGCTCGTTCGGCTTGGATGTTCGATCCGAACCAAGTTGCCCAAAGCCGTCCCTCTTCGGAGATCTCGACCTGCGGACAGCCTTGAAAGACCCGCAAATTAATACGGTGCTTGTGATAAGGCTTTTGTCCCTTGTAATTGACTTTGGTCAAAGAGGGTGGCGTCTTGCCCGTAATCCCATAAGGGAAATTTTGCGACACATCGTCGGCTGGCGGCATCGTGGTGTCACCCAGTACGGATTCTGGATCGACTGTCTGCGCACGTACCGCCGCGGGAAAGCTGAGTAGCAAACTGGCGATGAGGCAACAAGCCGTTAAGGCTGGGATGGCTTGGCGAACAAACGAAACTTGGTTTGGCATGGCGTTTCTATTTCCTAATCTTTGATGCCGCCTATCGACAGGATTCAAGCCGGAAGAGGCAGGGCAAGCAACGGTATGGGTGGGGCCTCATTCTGACTCCTTCCGACCTGCAAACAACCCGCTTCTGCTAAGTTCCCGACAAAACCGACACCACAAAACCCACACCTTCGTTGCGCTAGTCCCAAAATCGAATCGGAACTTTCTGTGGATAATGGAGTGCGCATCAAGAATGTGTCAGCGCAGTCCCTTTAGACATCGCCGAGTACGCGAAATACCATCGTGTCGATCAGCTCGTCGGTCATGATCTGACATGCCAACCGACTGGACGTGATGGTGTTGGGAAGATTTTCTAGCGTCATCGTTTCGTCGCGATTCATTTCTTCGGTTAGCTCACCCGACACGATCTGGACGTGACAGGTTCCGCACCACGCGTGCCCTTTGCAATCACCAATGTCCTCGTACAACTCGTTGACGATCAATTCCATCAAATTGTTGTAGGCGTGCGGCCTAAATTGAACGACCCGTTCCTGTCCATTCAAAAGAATGACCGTGATCGAACAACAATCATGTTTTGAGGATGTATCCGACATGGTGCGAACTAACAAAAAACGGAACAACAAAACGCAGCGGATCTATGAATTCAACGGGCAGATCCGCGGTCACGTTGAATCCGTTACCAAAGATTCAGAGAACCGAACAGAATACGGTTTATCCACGATCGAGTAAACAACATCGATGAATCCACTCACTTGGCGATCGTCAAAGGAATCGCATCCATTGGGTTACCATCGCGCCTCCCCTACCCTGCTCCGTATTCCCCCGCTGATCATTCATTGAGAAGTTCAGCGGTGGTTTGCTGAAGCATCGGCAGAACATCGTTGGCGAACCACGGATTCTGCTTCAGCCATCCGTTGTTTCGGGGACTCGGATGCGGGAGCGGAAAAACAGTGGGTGCAAAGGATCGCCAATTCTTCACGTTTTCGGTAAGCGTGCTCCCGCTTTCTTTCGGCAAATAATAGGCCTGCGCGTAAGCACCAATCAACAGCGTCAGTTTGATTGCCGTCAACTGTTCCAACAAAGCTTGATGCCACAGACGGGCACATTCTCTTCTTGGCGGCAAGTCGCCTGATTTACCGCTGCCCGGATAACAGAAGCCCATCGGCATGATGGCAACCGCAGCTGGATCATAAAACGAATCGCGTTGAATGCCCATCCAATCTCGCAGGCGACCTCCGCTGGCATCGTCCCAGGGGATGCCCGACAAATGGACTCGACGCCCCGGGGCTTGTCCGATGATCAAGATTTTTGCTTCGGACGCAGCCTGTACGACGGGTCGAGTTCCCAGCGCCAGATGCGGTCCGCATTCTCGGCACTGCCGAATGTTCTTTAGTAACACAGGAAGTTTCATCGACACGAATCCGTGAGACGCTGGTCAGTGTTCCTTCATTGAGGGTGGCAGTATTCTAACAGAGGTAGTCCTGGACGCGATAAATCAAAGTATCGAGAACCTTTTTGTCGTCCAAACCAGACAGCATGACATCACATGCTTTTGTGTCCCCATCGGCCAAAGTCGCTTTAACGATCCGATCAGTGTCGCCAAATTTCGAATTCAGACGCTAAACGACTTCCACCGCAGCATGACCGTTTTGGAGCAATCGGATTAGTCAGGGACGGCGTGGGTGAACGCACAGCTGGAAATCAGTTTTTGCTCCACAGTGACGACTTCTAGATCGGCCTAACCGCCGAAGGCAAAGTCACGACAGAAAACCAGTAAGTCCCAAGTTGACGCACGGATTGTACGAATTGGTCAATGTCGACCGGCTTTTGGATGTAGGAATTGCATCCCAAATCGTAGCTGCGGAGAATGTCCGCTTCCTGTTCGCTGGTCGTCAGCACGACAACGGGAATGCGTGCCAATCGCTGGCATTTTTTCAGATCGATCAACACTTCACGCCCATTCATTTTGGGCATATTTAGATCCAGAAGAATCAAATCAGGCGTCGGCGAGTGCACGGGATCTTCATATCCACCGTTTCGAAGCAGATAGGCCATCGCCTGCTCCCCGTCGTTGACAATTCGCAGATCAATACGGATCGATTCGTGTTTAAGCGCGCGACGCGTTAATTCCTGATCCCCGGGGTCGTCTTCGACCAGCAGAATCACGGCTTTCTTTTGGCTTCTCAACGGTTCTTCTTGCATGGAGTCCATTTCATGTGGATGACAGCAGATGGGTCGGTCGGACAAAAGGTTGTTATGACGCCGATACGGGGGCAATCTCCAATGCGGCACTGCCAACGCCCACGGGCGCTACTGGGACAGGTTCAGGCTGATGGGTTTGCAAGCTGAACAAGAAATGCGATCCTGCCCCCAGTTCGGATTCTACCCAGATATCTCCCTCATGACGCTGGACAGTCTTCTTGCAGATCGACAGACCGATCCCCGTCCCCTCGTACTCGCTGCGTCCGTGCAGCCGCTGGAACGGCTGGAATATTCGATCCGTGTATTCTTTTTTCATCCCGATACCATTGTCGCGGACGCCAAAGACCCAACGGTCGTTTACGCAGGATGCGGTCAAATGAATTTGAGGTGTTTTATCCTTAATGAATTTCAACGCATTGCTAATCAGATTCTGATAAAGCTGCGTCAACATCATCTGATCGCCGACAACGATAGGAAATTCGTCGCGAGTAATCGTGGCATCGGTCTCCTGAATACGCAAGTCGAGGGCAAACAACGCGTCATCGATGCAGTGATTTAGGTCAACGCTTTGTTGTTGCATAGCAGATCGTCCGATACGCGAGAAATCGAGCAATGCTTGAACCAGAGTCTTCATTCGCTTCGCCGCGTCGACGATGAACCCCAGGTCACGTTGGGCATCCTCATTCAATTCGCCATCAATGTCTTGTTCCAGCAATTGACTGAAGGAAACCAGTTTACGAACAGGCTCTTGAAGATCGTGACTGGCAATGTACGTAAATTGATCAAGTTCGTCATTGCGTTCTTCTAGCATGTTGTTGGCTTCCAACAATTTTCGACTGGCGATAACCGTTTTGGCCACCGACTGGCTTAGTTGCTCGGTGCGACGCCGTACCTCCTGCTCGATTTGTGAATTGATCGATTCCAACCGAGCCTGAATGCTGGCGTTGCGGCTCATGTCCAACACGCTGTGGCGAATCGTCACAAACAGGAAGATATCCTCAAAGACAATCCAACCGGTATGCTCAAGGGACCGCATCGACGCCCCAGACAGAACACCATAAACCGACTCGGGCCATAACCAACCGCGGATCCAGTGATCGCCGATAATGACAAGCGTTGCCGTCACCATCACCCGCCAGTCCCGATAGCAGGCGAGAAACGCAAGCGAGCCAAAAATATGAAAATGGGCCTCAATGCGGCCTCCGCTTAGATGAATCAATAGCCCAGAAGTCAACATTTGACCGACCGCGACCACATGGCGGGTCAATACATGTCCAGGTTGCAGCCAGACCAACAAAACGGGCGCAGCGGTAATCGCTCCACCTAGAAAAACCGCAGCCCATACGTGCAAGTGAGTCTCGCTCATCGCCCCGGTCCAGGTGTGCGGGGACAACCATACCGCCGCCGCGATCCCGGCAACCCACTGAAAAACCATCAACGTTGCAAACACTCGATCGGTACGAGTGTGAAGAGTCTGTTGTTGGTCGCGCAGCAGTTCCTCGGCTCGTGCAGACTCCACTGCGGAAATACTTGTATTTAGTGATGACAACATTTTTGCTCCTGCCCACCCAAATTTGTAGCCAACCCGCACCCAAAGGCCTTTGTGTTGTTCGTCTGAGCGGCCCCACCCGTCAAAAGAGCGACAATCGTGGACCGTCCAAGATTGTCACCGCTATGCCCACGCGACGCAGTGATTCCGCCGCTGAATTGCAATTTGCCGGTGTGGTCATAAAGAACCACGAATCCGGAGGTCTCTGCACGAAAGCGTTTTGCTTCGACGCCATCGATATCGACTATCGCGGTCACTCCGGGAATCTGCTGCGCCGAATTCCAAAGATCGGTCTTTTCCCATGCGGCTTCATGCGAAGCTCCCAATGGTTTCACAAAGACCGCGTAGGCTCGAACATTGCCCGTGCGGGCGGCCATGATTCGAGCAAGTTCACCGATGCTAGCCCGTGTGCAGGGACACTTCGGATGAGCAAATAAAACCAGCGTCGGTCGACTTTGAGAAGCGGGAATCTCCGATTCTGCCGGCCATACCGCTAGTGTTGGATGGACCGTTCCTGGCTTATGTTCATAACTCCATAGAACTCCAATCCCAGCACCTACGACGGCGCCCCAGACAATCAACATCATTAGCACCGCTCCACTACGTGGGAAGTACCACGGCCGACGCTCCGCGATGTCGACCCGGTTTTTTTCGATGTTGTCGTGAGGTTCTGTGTGCAACATAAGAGTGCCCTTCATGTTCACCGCCAAAAATCCGACGCGAATAGTTGTTCAGAACAAACCTACGTCAACGTTCGGTACCACCTGAGTAACGTGCCCAAAATTGCGGTCGAAATGACGTTTCCCACGATTCCCTGCGGACTAACCCTCATATCCCCCACAATACGGGCCCCGTTTGGACGTGAGGTTTAGAAGGTTACGATTTAACCGAGCGACAAAAATTGACTGCATGGTGAACGGATGATCCAGGAACGCCTCTGAAATTTGGGAGGTCTTTCACTTCCGAGACGAATCAATCGGATTTGAGCTCAGTGCATCCTTTGGGTCGCGGAGAACAAATCCATTCGACACCGCAACCTGTTAGTCCGTTTCGGATCGAGGGAATGTTGCGGACTTTTCGATGCACCGGGACACGCCATTAGCGGAACTTCCGATGCCTGCGAAGACTCCTTTCTTGGTTCAGACTGCAAAAAGAATTGGCAAAACACGTCCCCCCGAAAACGCACGTCTACCAAGAACATCGCATTGCAATAAGGACAGGGGTAACGGCGTAAAACGGCACAGACGAATCCTCCCCCTGGTGCGTGTTTCGCCTATTCGTGAAAAAAGAATCACAGGGAGTGGAGGATTCACTCCGGTCCCCATAACCCCATGCTTCATGGTGGCTGTTTCGAACGTCCCGAACGAAGCGTCGATGCAGAATCCCGTCAAACAGGTTAGGAGGATGCCGGGCGGAGCAGTGGAAGCATCAATCGATCGAATGTTGCTGGAAAATCTTTTCTCCATCCAGCCAAGTCGAATCAACCTTTGTTTCACGGATTTGATCATCGCTGCAGGTTAACAGGTCCGTATCAATAACGATGAAGTCGGCACGTTTTCCGACTTCAAGGGAACCGGTCTCCGTCTCGTTCCGCATCAACCATGCGTTATTTATTGTATAGAAGCGGATCATCTCCTCGCGAGTCAACGCTTGTTCGGGGTGAATTGGTTGATCGTGCAAGTTGGCCGTCCGCGTCGCAGCAACCCACATCCCGAGAAACGGGTTGTAAGGATTGACGCTGCGTAGCGATCCGATCTTTTGCATATGATCACTACCGCCGCCCGCCATTACGCCAGCATCGAACAGACTGCGTAGCGGGATGAAATACTTCAAACGTTCCTCCCCAAACTGTGCAACCAAAGTCCGTGCGTCCAAGTACAACCAAGCGGGCTGTAGATCCACTCCAATCCCAAGCTTCGCAACACCTGCAATAGCTTTTGGGGTCATGAAACTTGAATGCGTTAGAGTCGATCGAGTGGGCCCGACCGGAATCTCTTGGTTCACTTTTTCATAAGCACCTACCAAAGTGTCAACGGCGGCGTCCCCCTGACAATGTGCCGTGAAAGCAAGGTCGCGTTTTACGCACGCTCGTACCAGGGCTTCGATGCGATGCGCGTCGATGTACTGCATGCCACGGTAACGAGGGTCCTCGATGCCGTAGATCGTGCTAATTCCCCAGGGTTGATTGAAGAACGCACTTCCTGTCAGCATCCCGCCATCCTCAAAAACCTTCACGCCAATCACTCCCAATCTCGGATCCGGCTTCACAAAATAGGGATCGGAAACAATCGCATCCAGTTTTTGTTCAATTTCGGTTAGGTCGCCTCGCGGATTCAAACTACGTGACAAGCGAACGCGAATCTGCAAACGATTCGATTTCAGCAATCGACCATACTGCGACCGAGCGGAATCACTGCAATTGCGATCGATGATTCCGGTGATGCCCCAGCGACCATAGTCTTCCAACAGCATCACCAGTCGATCGTCGCGTTCCGACTCCGTCAAATTTTTCGTTGACGGTGCCGGCTTGGATTTAAAGACAGCAGAGGATTGACGTAAAAGGCCGGTCGGTTCGCCCGTGGCCGGATCCACCATGACATGGTTTGGATGTTTTGCCGCGAACGCTTTATCAATACCATTTTCCGTTAAGCCCAACGAGTTCGCGCTCCCGTCGGGTCCGGTACGAAACAACACAGGATGCTCTGGAGCCGCCGAATCCAATTCGGATCGAGTCGGATACCGTTGCTCGCTTAGACGTGTAATGAAGACCTGAGACACATTGATCCATTCACCTTTTGGCACCACTTCCGCACGCCGGCGAATGTATTCCAGGACGTCCGCTATCGAATCCATTGGTGGGATTTCATGGTCGGCTTCGAACATACTGGCACTGCTGGGATGGACATGCGAGTCGATCAGACCGGGCAGTACCATTTTGCCATCTAAATCAACCACACGTGTCTCGGGCCCGATATTGGATCCAATTTCTGCTTCCGTTCCAACGTCTACGATCCGTCCGGAGCGAATTGCCATCGCATCAACTATCTGAAAATCGGCATCCACGGTGACAATTTTCCCACCCCGCAACACAAGATCGGCGTCTTGGGCAAACGCAACGGTTGAAGCGAGAAGAAGAATCGTCGTAGCGATAAATCTCATGATCAAAGTCTTTGCATCGGGACGGGCCGGCGGAAAACAAGTCATCGTTTGCATTGTCATTTTAAGCAGAGCCTGAACAAAGTAGTCGCATCGGGGATCAACCAGTTCAATCCAGCGAAACGGCGACGCACAAATCGCTCAGGCATTGCCTGACGAATCATTACAGCGAATGCAGGCATAGGAGCGCGCATCGAGGCCTGATCATACCACTCAACCACCGCCATTTCGACAACGATCACGCCGCATGGTCCGATCCGGGCGACGGCAACATGCCAAGGCATCTGAAAAAGCAGGCAAGCGGAAACCGCAGATCCTTTTGATTCACCCATAGGAACCGAACGAAACCATCCCCTATTTATCGCACGTCCCCCGACACGATGGTCCAACAAGCAACGAACCCAACGGCCAGCATGGACTTGCTTTTTTGCCTCTTGCATTTGCAGCAATGTTTATTCGCCCCGCCGGTTGGTTTGGATGTTTAGCAATCGCGGTTCGTTAGTTGGCAAGATCGTCGTTCCTTAATCTTCCTGACCAACCGAGATAGTGTATCCTGGTTCGATGCAATGACTCCCACTATCAGGATTGACCATGGAAAACAGTGACGCGATACCCGAACCGGTTCCTCCATCCAAAGAGGAACTTCGATTGGCGATGAAGGCCTTCCGTAAACGTTTGAAACTGATGCGTTTGGACGACGAATCACGTTTAGGGCACGGCCCAATGTCGGGCGGCCAGCAGTCCAGCGTCGTCGCAATCCGGCCTCCTGACCAATTTCCCAAAGCCGTCTGGCAAGAACTGGCAAAGCAAGGGAAAGTCAAACATGACGGTCGTGGACTCTATTCCCTGACAGAGTAGTCGCCGCGCAGCAATGCGCCGCCCTCTTCACTACTGAGAGAAGGCGTTGCACTCGCTGCGGGACGGTTCTCGATCATTGATTGCCCCGCCACGGTCTCTCGCTCGCACGCGAATCAAAGATCCGGTCAGATCGCTTTGTCCACTCATACAACCAATCGAGCCAAACCATGACATGGTTTCAGCGAATTACCGGAATCAAGGAGAAATCACCCGAGCAAGTTCGTGATCAACTGAGCGTTGACGGTGATTGCATCGTTTGTCCCGACGGAACACGTATCGCCTTTGGCCGATTGGAAACTCCGACGCTATCAGAGCTTCGTAAAGCCGTCGCGGATGCAGATGTTCCACCACGCCGATCGACCATCCGCGAAATCGTCGGGGACGTTCGCCAACTACACACCGATCCCGCCAACGCTGGCAGCTTGTTTCAAGTCGCCTCGCAATTCAACCTTCTAGAGATGACCAGCCCGCACGTCACTCCCGAACGGGGTGTCGGCATCTACGAGAACGATCCGACGCAAGGGCCTGCGTGCGCGGTCGCATGTGGGGCCGGCACGATCTACCGAAACTACTTTGCCGAAATCGATGATCAAATGGGCCAATCAGCTGACAGACAAATCGACTGTTCAGCCGATCTTGGACTAAAACTTGGCAACATCCCTGATTGTCTGTGGAAGATGCAGAACGGATACCTATTCCCCAGCGACGACGGCCTGGCCAAAATCAACGAAACGATCCGAGCAACCAGTGCAGCTGACCTAGACTTACTCCGTGGCCAGTTGCGCATCGGGCTCCAATGGGGCGTGGAAGTGACGTTAGACGATGTCGGGCATCGAGTCTCCCAAGCCTATTGTTCAGCGTTGCCTGTAGCGTACGGGCAGCAACCCCAGGCAGAGTGGACCGAGTTCGCCAAACTGATTTTAGACGCTGCCTACGAAGCGACGTTCGCCGCCGCGGTGATCCATGCCAACCAATCGGGTAATCGCGTCCTCTTCCTGACACTGCTGGGAGGAGGTGTTTTTGGAAACCGTGATGAATGGATCACCGACGCGATCGAGCGAGCCTTCCAGAAAAACATCCAACACGGTCTGGACATCCAAATCGTCTCCTACCGCCAGTCCAATCCTGCCGTGGCCGACCTTGTCAGACGGATAAACGATTCACCGTCGCTACCATCCTAAGCATCTCAAGATCTCACGTAGCCGCGTCTCTGGGCACGTAAAGTTCATTGCTGACGAATGATCGGCCCAGCACGCTACCGTTGAGAGGTAATCACGAACTCAAATTTTTAGCGGAAGGGGGCGTCCCCTCCATCAGCCCAGATGTTCGAAAATGCTCGCGGCCAATGGTCCCGGCCAGGCCGCTTGTTGCCCCCTGCGGCACTTGCGTTCCCGACACCACTACTTGGCTGGTAATTGATCTTCGGCGTCCGCCAAAACTGCCAGCAACCACTACCAGCATTCTCGCGTCGAGACCGCGTTCACAAATTTCTTCGATCAACGCCGAAACCGCTTGATCGTAAGCGGCGCGAAATCGCATGCCGTCAAACACGTGGTGATTGACCGCATGGTCGTCCCCGTTTTGGAGACGGCCGCACAATCGACGACTACGCATTGGTCATTTAACGCATGAAAGCACTAGTAATTGATACTCCGTGCCGGCATGGTCGCATTACAGCTTGAATCAACTGCCAACTCAACTGCCAACTCAACTGCCAACTCAAACGCCGAAGCGACATCCGCCGAGAGGATCGACTGCACGAATTCAGGAATCGCTCCAACAGTGAAGACTGGTGGCGTGGACCGCCCCGTGGGAGTCATCACACGGGCATCAAAATTCCTGCCGGGCAATCTACGGCGGTCCAGACCACGAACGGATTAGCGATCGCTGTGATTCCGGGATTCGAAACCAAAAGCTCCGCTGCCGCGTCAATCGACTCCCAAGTAATAGCGACATCGAACGACGCACCAACCTGCACGCCACTAGCAGGTATGCTGAGAGGGCTATGCAGAGCTAGCAATTTTGGGCAACACGGAAAGTAGCACACCCCCTGGTTGGAGCGGAACCAATCGCCCAATGCCACATTCAGCAAAAATACACTGTCGAGCGAAAAACACTGCAAAACACCGCATTCAGGTGCTTCGGGTTGGTAGAATGGCGTGATTTCACCTACGAGCGACTGAGCCTTCCCATCCCCCCCGTCGGGCAGGTATCCAAGATACCGCTGATGCCGCGACGTCGAGCGGCTGTCCAGCGCTGTCAGTCGACATGCGTCCCTTTTTGGCGATCGCACTCAGACCATTTTGCTCCCGGCCACAAACAAACTTTGCAGAAGCAAGTCGTTCGATCAGCCGTTAAATATCATCCACGGGTACGACCAATCGCTTCAGTGCTTCGTCTTTCATTTAAGGAATGGCTGTGCCTCATAGGATTTTGCACAATGCTATAGTTTCCCCGACGAGGGAAAGCTGTAAGGTGCGCGTTTGGAATTTGGCGGGCGGGAATTTTTAGTGGTGAGCTGGGAGTTGGCCCGCACGCTGGTTTGTTGGTGCGAGGCTTGACCCATTGCGGAACCGACACGGCGTTTAATGGAATGATTTTCGGTAGGAACTATGGAACTTTGGATACTGCTCGCCGACATCGTCTTCTTGCTTGCTGCCTGTTTGATCGGCGGTGGACTGGCGTCGCGAATCGGACAAAGCCCGCTTGTCGGGTATCTACTGGCTGGGATGCTAGTCGGGGGACCTGGCGGCTTTGGATTCGTCGGTTCGAATGTTGAAATCGAGGAAATCGCAGAGCTGGGCGTCGCGCTTCTTTTGTTCAGTCTGGGCTTGGAGTTTTCAATCGAGCGATTGAAGGGGCTTGGCAGTCGGCCGCTTCTGGGCGGAGCCAGTCAAGTCATCGTGACCGTGCTGGCTGGGGCCGTCGCGGCGCTGGCGTACGGTATGACAATGAAACCAGCGATCGCGTTGGGGGCGATGGCCGCGTTAAGCAGCACGGCAGTGGTATTGCGAATCCTGATGGAACGCAGCGAGCTGGAAATGCCACACGGCCGCAATAGCCTTGGCGTGCTGTTGACTCAGGACATCGCCGTTGTCCCGTTGGCGGTGCTGATGACCGTCCTTGGTGGTGATGGCACGCCGAAGGACGTTGCCATGGATGTCGGCAAACTGGTTTTGATGGCTGGCGGCTTGGCAACCGCATTGTACGTCGTCACAAAAATCGCAGTGTTGACGCTCGGCACGCTTACCTTGGAACGCAACCGCGAACTAACGGTCATCTTTGCAGTCGTCATCGGACTCGGCTCGGCAGCGGCTGCCCACTCCGCCGGTATCTCGCCAGCTCTGGGCGCGTTCATTTCCGGCATGTTGCTGGGCAGCAGTCAATTTGCGATCCAGATTCGCGCCGATGTATCCTCGCTCCGAGTCCTGTTACTGACGCTGTTCTTTGGTTCCGCTGGGATGGTGGCGGACCCGCTCTGGATTCTCTCGCACCTTCACTGGGTAGTCGCCGCAACGGCCGCATTGACCATTGGCAAACTGGTAATCACGACAGCGATTTTCCTAGCGTTCCGGCAATCGCTGCGTGTGGCAGCCGCCACCGGACTGGCTCTGGCTCAGATCGGCGAATTCGCATTTGTTTTAGGGGCGATCGGACGCACCTCGGGCGTCGTGTCGGATGACGTCTACGCACTCGTTGTTTCGGTCACCATTGTGTCGTTTTTTGTCAGCGCTCTGGCAGTCCCATTCGCTCCGAAGTTCGGTGATTGGGCAGCAAGAATGTTGGGCGTCGGCATCGACATCAGCGCGGAAGATGGTACGCCTAGTTCACCTCATACGACCGATGTCGTGGTGGTTGGTTTCGGACCAACTGCCCAGCTTGCCTCGATACCGTTAATGGAGTCGCATTTGAGAGTGACTGTGATTGACCTGAATCACGCTGGAATTCTTACCGCTCGCCAACGTGGCTTCGATGGACACGTTGGCGATGCAACATCCCCCGACGTTTTAGAGCACGCGTCGATCGGTGAGGCGAAACTGGTGATCGTTACGCTACCGCATTTCCGTTCCGCCCTGACGATCTTGCAGTTGGTCCGATCGATGAATCCCTCCGCGACGGTACTGGTTCGGTCACGATACCAAATCCACAGCGACGCCTTAGCCGCCGCAGGTGGAATCATCAGCGGTGACGAGGAACAGGTCGGTGGCGCAATCGGTGAACAGGTCAAAACGTGGCTGACCGAAACAGGGACCGCAACGAACTAGCCGGGCATGCGTCGGTCAGCTCTTCTGCCGCCGCTGCGCGATTGTCGTGGATCGTTTCGTTGATCCACGACAACCGTTGCCCACAACTTCTTAACCGCCTGAAACACCCTTGCGAATGCGGTCACCAATTTCCTTGTCGATGTTGCTCCAGTACTGCAGCGCTCGTTCCAGCACAGGTTCGGCCACGCCTCCCTTAAGATGTCCGACAACATTCGACACCAGTCGCTCGCGTTGTTCATCATCCATAACGTCGCGTACCAAGGTTCCGGCCTGGCCGAAGTCGTCATCATCTTCACGCAGCGTATAAGCGGCACGCGTGAACTCGCCATCGGTCGCCCAAGTCGCGTCGTCAGGGAAACGTTCGCCATCCGCCGCCGGTCCACCTTTCGAATTCGGAGCGTAAACCGGATCCGAAACGTTTTGCGTTCGCCCCTGCCCGTCCTTGCTGTAACTGAACACGGGACATTGCGGTGCATTGACGGGAATGTGCTTGTAATTCACACCCAGGCGATGTCGATGAGCGTCAGCATAAGCGAACATGCGACCAAGCAACATCTTGTCAGGACTGATACCAATGCCTTGAACAAGGTTGTTTGGCTCGAACGCAGCCTGTTCGATTTCGGTGTGAAAATCGGTTGGGTTACGATCCAGCGTTAACTTGCCCACATCGTGGAGCGGGTAATCCGCGTGCGGCCAGACCTTAGTCAAATCGAACGGATTCAAACGGTAGGTCTTCGCTTCTTCAAAAGGCATGATCTGCACTTTCAAAGACCAACTGGGATGATCCCCTTGCTTGATCGCGTTGAACAGGTCACGACGATGGTAGTCACCGTCGGCCCCGGCCAATCGATCGGCTTCCTCCTGCGTGAGAAAGTCGATGCCCTGATCCGTTTTGAAGTGGTACTTCACCCAGAACCGTTCACCATCGGCGTTGACCCACATATAGGTGTGGCTGGAATAGCCGTTCATGTTCCGCCAAGTTTTTGGAATCCCGCGATCCCCCATCAACCACGTCACCTGATGCGCCGATTCGGGCGACAAAGACCAAAAATCCCATTGCATGTCATGGTCGCGCAGGCCGTTGTCCGCCCGCCTCTTTTGTGATCGGATGAAATGTTGAAACTTCATCGGATCACGCAGGAAGAACACGGGCGTGTTGTTCCCAACCATGTCGTAGTTCCCTTCGGTGGTATAGAACTTCACCGAGAATCCACGGGGGTCGCGCCAAGTATCCGGACTGCCACGCTCGCCCGCAACCGTCGAAAAACGCACCAAGGTGTCCGTCTTTGTCCCCGGCTGGAACACCGCGGCTTTGGTGAATGCGCTAACATCATGGGTCACCTGAAAATGCCCAAAAGCACCAGAACCTTTCGCATGTGGCTGCCGCTCAGGAATCCGCTCACGATTGAAGTTGGCCATTTGCTCGATGAGGTAATGGTCATGCAATAGGATGGGGCCATCCGGGCCAACGGTCAACGAGTGCTCGTCACTGGAAACGGGGCACCCCGCATCCGTGGTCGTCGGTTTCGTATCTTTCTTAGTCATGCGAAGAGTCCTTTGTCGTGGGATTTCGGCGATCCGCCAGTCGGATCCAATCTAGCACTTCCTTCAAGTCGCCGCGAGTTACTACAGCGAGCAGTCACCTATATGTCGACTCCAACGCCACCATGCTTTGTCAGCCCACCGCCCCCGCCACCGCAATGGCGTTTTAGGCCTGACAAGGAATCGTATAGCGAACGGACAAAAGGGTAACTGGCCGTCGCGCCCCCGCTCGGTGCAAGTCCGGATGCGGGACTATCGAGGTAAACGAAATGGGCTCAACAAAAAGGTCAGCCTGTCGGCAACACATCCAAAGCCATCCCCTTCAAAAGCTCGCCGATATAGATGAAAGAGCATCTGCGGCACGGCAAGCCCATCATACCGGTTGATTTCGTGGCGGCGGTATCGCAAGAACGTCTTGGTCAGAGCTGCGCAAAACACCTTCTGTCACGCTTCCCATCAGGGCCCGCGTAATAACCGAGCGACCGCACGTTCCAAGGACAATTAGCTCGCTAGACAACGCGTTGGCTGTTTCGCAAATCGTTTCAGCAATGTTACCTGTAATGGGTTTTAAGACCGTGGACATCTCTCCAGCGTTGATTCGGGCCATGAATGCCGCCACCTCTTTTCCCGCTCGGTTCCGTACGTCAGCGATGTACGACTGCTTCTCATTGTCGCTTAATGACGCGCGGTTCATCAGAGGAGTTCCTGGGTCACTGAACACATGGAGCAGAGAGACATTCAACCGATCAAGCACTCCAAGGGATTTCGCGGTGCGAAACGTTGCTTCCGAGTAGGTGGAAAGGTCGGAAGCGACGATTGCTCGACGGTATGCCCCCGTCGGAACACCATTTGTTAACAAGACGGGGCGATCTGCCGTCCGGATGGTCCTTTCCGCCGTTGTCCCGACCAAGATGTCTCGGAGCAACTGCCGGCGATGGGGACCAATGATGACTAGGTCAGCTCCAATGTCTCGCGCGGCCTCCGAGATTCCGATAAACGGATTGCCAAGGACAACACGAAAATCGCATTGCACGCCATCGACCTCTTCAAGAGTTGTCGCCAGTTCCTCAAGAATCTTGAGCGAGGCATCTCGTTCAGCCTGCACGATCAACCGTGGCTGGTCATCATCAATTACGTGAACCAAATGAAGACTGGCTCCAAATTCACGCGTCAGCAACGTTGCTCGCCGAATGGCGCGATCCGAACGTTCCGAGAAATCCGTAGCAACCACAATCGTCTTCACTAATCTGTCCCCTTAAAGCAATTTACGAATACGACCTTTCCACGGTCAACGCCTACCTCAACGCTGCAATACAAATCGACAGCCGAATTTGACGAAAGCTGTCGGTCGACAGATACCCTCAGTTTATCCAGTTCTTAGAACTCGACCAGCTAACTTAGGGCAGACACCAGGGTTTAACCAATAGCATCGCCCCCGACTTACCAAGTGCCCACTTCACGGGAAAAGTAAACACAGCTTCACAGATCGCCCCCCCGGATCTTGTGGCCACGGCTACGGACTGAAAGGAAACAGAAACGGGACGCAGGCGAGTGTCGCAAGAAGAATCAGCACTTGAAGCGGCACGCCAACTTTCAAAAAATCGCCAAAACGATACCTCCCTGCTCCAGCGACCAAAGCATTGATCGGCGATGCAACGGGAGTGGCAAAAGCGGTTGACGCAGCCAGCGCAACCCCCATCAGCAATGGATACGGTGACACATCAAGCCGCTCCGCCAACTCGAGTGCGAGTGGAGCAATCAGCACACTGGTCGCGGTGTTCGAGATCGCTTGGCTTAGCAGCGACGTGACCGCAAACAGAAGTAGCAATAATGCCAATGGATTCGTTAGTCCTGGGCTCTCCACGATCACACTAACGACTAGGTCAAGCGTTCCGGTCTTTTGCAACGCCGTGGCGAGCGGCATCACCGACGCGATCATCACAATGCTTTCCCAATTGACGCTTTGGTAAACATTCGTCCCACGAAACGCACCGACAATCACCATCAGCGTAGCGGCGACAAGAACGGCGGTCACGTTTGCGACGATCCCAAAACTCATCGCGACCAACATTCCAACAAGGATCACGACAACCCAACGGGCCGCTGGAGCCAGCGGTGTCTCCGGCGGTTCCTCCTGTTCGCTGACCAGCAAAACGTTGTTCCGCGATTTCCTTAATCTTTCCAAAGCGGGGGCATCGGCGGCGACCAACAAGGTGTCGCCCGAAGTAAGCGGAGTGTCCGAAGTTCGTGTGCTGGCCGGTTGCGTTCCGTCATGCAGCGCAAGCACCATCGTTCCATACAAGCGAAAAAACTCTACGTCCCGCACCGTACGTCCAATAAATTCCGAACGCGGTGGGATAATGAGTTCCGCAAGATGAACTTCTTTAGGCAATACCGCTGGTAACGCTACCGATTCGATTTGCCCTTCATCGATTAGTTTTGCCAGACATTCTTCATTCGATGACTTGATAAACAACGTGTCACCGCCCTGCAGAAGGGTATCTGCGTCGCACTTACGGACCACCGTTCCCTTGGTACTCGGCGTGGAAACCGCAAGCGCGTTGAACTGAAAGTTGGTGCGGAGCCCGAGGTCCCGCAAGGTCCGACCTGCAAATTTTGATTTACGAGGAATTCGAATTTCGCATATTTTATCGTCGACGGCGTAGCTGTGGATTAGCTCTGGCCGTGACACATAACCTTGATGACGCGTCGCGTCCTCGGCGCTCGTCCGCATTTTCGGAAGCAGACGCGTACCAATCGTACACATGAACACGATGCCCAAAGCGAGCATCAGAATCCCCGCCGGGGCAAACGAGAAGAACTCGAACGGCTCAAGCCCCGCATCGCGTAATTCTTGATTGACGACCATGTTCGGCGGCGTCCCAATCAGCGTCAACATGCCTCCCAATGAAGCACCAAACGCCAGCGGTATCAGGAGCTTTGACGGCGAAACCTCTGCGCGACGGCAAAGGCTCAAGACGACCGGCAACATCACCGCGACGGTCCCGGTCGAACTAAGAAATGCTGACAACAAAGCACTGGCAAGCATCACGGTCGCCGTCAGCCGAACCGTGGACGTACCTCCGACTTGCCCCAGCCACCTGCCCGCAAGATCAGCGATGCCCGATGCCAGAATGGCCCCTCCAACAACGAATAGTCCCGCAATCATTAGGACAAGGGAGTTAGAGAACCCCGCGGTCGCTTCCGTCGGTGTGAGGATCCCAGTCAGCAGAAGTGCTAACAACGAAACGAACGCAACCACGTCCAAGCGAAAACGATCCAGCACGAAAGCAATGATCGTCGCCAGCAGGACGCAGGTCACTATCCAAATGTCAGTAGTCATGCGAGAAGATTAGCGTCATTGCCGTAAGAGCGTAAGCATCCCGCGTGCAAATTCCAACTACGGAAAATGAAAACCAATGCCCTCATGTTTAGGTGCCTTAACTTCCCCACAGAACCTCCTCGCCCCGCGACGAGAAATGAATCGGTAGCGGTTTCCGGGCGAGAACCACCGTCTGGCGTCGGCAGCTACGGCATCCACGTGGCTACGCTCGTCACAGCGTGGACAGACCCGCAATACGTCACCAATCGATTTCACGTCCCTCGCGAAATGACGCCCCCCTTAAATAAATGATCGCCAACGACGTTCGATCAAAAAAAATGTCACTCAACCGTTGATATCATTACCAGGAGCGAACAACGCTCGAACAAAGCGATCGGGAAAAGTTTCGCTGCAGGACTTTCACTAAATGGCGACACGGAGGTACCTGAATGGATAGTCGTCCTGTCGACTAATCTGGAGTGCCGCCGTTCGCCTTAAACCTACGGCGGGCGCGCCGATTGTCTCATTGTGTGCGTCTCCGGCACACACCCCGAAGACCGGTTTCACGATTGCCTATGAAATCTGGATTGGCATGGAAGCTGCCTTTGGCTACGTTTATCTCCAGTTCACAACTGCAGCGGACTGGAACGCCGCAAGGGTGGAGAGGCGTTAACACGAAAGCATGAGGCTACGATTAATGAAACGAATCATTGTTACCGGAATCTTTACGGCGCTGGTCGCTATCAGTTCTGTCCACGCCGATCCTCCGGACAGTCCAGCAGTGACTCCTATCGGTGAGGTCCCTGGGTCGCTGATGCGACTGAAGTTGGTGACTTCCCAGCAGGTGCTTGAAGGACTGCTGCGAAGGGACTTTGACACCATCGCTCGCGGGGCGAACCAGATGAAGCGAATCAGTGAAGCCGCTGAATGGCCGCGATCAAGAGACACAGTTTACGAACACTTTGGCCAAACCTTTCGGCGGCAATGCAATCAGTTAGAGCAGGCTGCAAAAGACAACAGCCACGAAGGCGTCATGTTCACCTACCTTGCTCTGACGACGACCTGCGTCAACTGCCACGATTACGTCCGCGACTCCCGTCGTCTGGCTCAGCCGCAGCCGAGTGACGTGCAGCTAATTCCATCTCATTGGCCATCCCGAGTTTCCAAGCAAGAGCCTTAGCATGAACGATGAATCCAAAGAACTGTTTGAACGTTTAGGTGGGACCGAGGCGATTGCCGAAATCGTCAACGAGATGTACCGGCGTGTTTTAGCCGACGAAGAACTTGGTCCGTTCTTCAAAGACATCCCGATGGATCGAGTGCGCAAGATGCAATTGCAGTTCCTCGCCTCTGCCTTGGATGGCCCGGTCGAATACACCGGCGCGGAACTCTCCTCCGTTCACGCCGGACGCGGGATCACATCACGCCACTTCGCAAAATTCTGTGGGCACTTCGCCGATGCAATGGAAGATTGTGGTGCCTCCAAACGAGACGTCGATGACGCACTCGCTCGTTTGGCGACGTACAAGGATAAGATCACTGGCGACAGCAACGTCGATGGTTAAAGAAGATGGAGAAATTTGGGCGAAGCCAAGGGTGATAGCGATACGGATTCGGCGGACGGTACCAGCGGGTCAGATGCCAGGTTTTCGTTGCTATCGCTCTCCGACCTTCCCTCCACGGCAACCGCGATCCGCTTCATAAAAAAGGGAATCCACCGTAATTCAATCGATCTGTCGGCGCCAAAATGATGGTTGAGCGGTGGAATCACTTCAGACGGTCGTCTTAGTTTTTAACCACAGCGGGCGGCGAAATATCAGAAGCCGTTCGGGCTTGAATGAAACTCGTCAGCAGTGAAATAGGCGACGGTTTTCGGCGAATTCGCGTATCCCTGTAACCAAGATGAAATCTGCAATGAACGATGCAACGCAAGAGCTAACCGCCAACGACATCATGAAGGTCGCGGTAAGCACCGTCCCTTCGACCCTACCGCTGCCAGACCTGGAACGCCAACTTCTCACAGCGAATGTGAGCGGCTTTCCCGTTGTCGATGAAGGGAAACTTGTAGGGATCGTCTCGCGATCAGACGTCGTT
This sequence comes from Roseimaritima multifibrata, assembly GCF_007741495.1. Classification (NCBI taxonomy): domain Bacteria; kingdom Pseudomonadati; phylum Planctomycetota; class Planctomycetia; order Pirellulales; family Pirellulaceae; genus Roseimaritima; species Roseimaritima multifibrata. The sequence goes on along the minus strand of NZ_CP036262.1, from coordinate 3,466,116 downwards.
AGTCAAATTTGTGCCGAGCGTGAAGTCGCGAAGGAAACGTCCGACTTCTACTTCGACGAAAGCGGTTTCCATGAATCGAAAATGGAATCATTCAAGGACATCGCCGACCGCGTTGGTGAACGCATCGAGGGACTAAAGGTAGGCGATGTGATGACCAGCAACCCACACACCATTCCCTTAAATTGCCCGATCAGTGAGATCGCACGCCAAATCGCCAAATATCGATTCCATCGTCTTCCCGTCACCGATCACGGCGTCTTGGTCGGAATCGTAACCACGATGGATCTGGTCCGCCTGATCGCAGACAAGCGTTTCAGGCAAGTCTAGTTGTACCTGGAGCCTTTCGTTAAGTTCTCGTCAAGATCGTGTGCCCCACACTCCAAATTCTCATCGCCAGCATCGTATTCGTTGCCGCTGCTTCTCTTGGCGACCTTGGAAATGCTTTTCAGTTCAGAAGTGATAGCTTGATCGAGTGATTCTAAGAGACTAACTTCGGTCATGTTGGTCTCCCCGTCAGTTGCTGCTGACGCAAAGGGGAAATTCGCGGAGAGCAGAACTTGCTGTCCAAGAGATCATCTTTCAGCACTTAACATCTATTTGGACGCTCCCAAAGTTGGTTTTCAGACCAACCAGTTACTGGAAAGAATGAGACGATGAACAACCGACGAAGCTTCTTGAAACGAGCGAGCATGTTAACCGGCGCGATCGGGTTGCAGGCTGGTGTTCCCCCGGCGATCGAGCGTGCGATGGCCATCGCACCCGATCAAGGAACCACTTTTGAAGATGCCGAACATGTCGTTTTTTTGATGCAGGAAAATCGTTCCTTTGACCATTGTTTTGGGACGCTTCAGGGTGTTCGAGGATTTAATGATCCCCGTGCGATCAAGCAGCCGAACAAATTGCCGGTTTGGGCGCAAAGCAATCGAAAAGGAGAAACCTACCTGCCGTTCCGCTTAGACATCCACGATACCAAAGCCACGTGGATGGGGGACCTTCCTCACTCCTGGCCCGATCAAGTGGACGCTCGCAATGACGGCAAACACAACCGATGGCTAGACGCCAAACAGTCCCGCGTTGCCGAGTATCGTGACATGCCGCTTACGATGGGGCACTACACGCGTGAGGATATCCCGTTTTACTACGCCCTGGCAGACGCGTTCACTGTCTGCGACCAGCACTTCTGTTCGTCACTGACCGGCACAACTTCCAACCGGTTGTTTTTCTGGAGTGGCAAACTGCGTGAAAACGCTCAATCGAAAGCACTGATTCAAAATTCAGATGTGGGCTACACCCGCACCGTCGACTGGACAACTTTTCCAGAACGATTGGAAGAACATGGAGTTTCCTGGAGGATTTACCAAAATGAAATCAGTCATCAAAACGGCTTCGTGGGTGAAGAAGCTTCGCTGCTGGCCAATTTCACCGACAACAACCTTGAATGGTTTTCACAGTACCATGTCGGTTTTAGTCGCAGCTACCAGATCGCGTTGAAAAAACGTCGGCGTATGCTGAGGCGAAAAATCGAACAACTGAAGTCCAAACTTGCGAAACAACCAGCAAGCGAAGCCGATACCAAAATCAAAGAACTGAGCGCCCAATTGTCGGAAGCCCTGGCCGAGTGGAATCACAATGATCAGGAGGCAAAAACATGGAGCCGAGAGAACTTCGAGAAATTGCCGCAGCGGGAGCAAAATCTGCACAAAAAGGCGTTCACCACAAATCTTAACGATCCCCATTACCATCAGATCGAAACGCTTCGGTACGACGATAACGGCGTGCCCCGTTCAGTCCGCGTGCCCAAGGGAGACATACTTCACCAGTTCCGGCAGGACGTGGATGCGGGAAAACTACCGACCGTATCTTGGTTGGTGGCTCCGCAGAAATTCTCCGACCATCCCAGCTCACCTTGGTACGGAGCGTGGTACGTCTCGGAAGTGTTGGACATTCTTACCAAGAATCCCGAGATTTGGAAGAAAACAATTTTTGTGCTCAACTACGACGAAAACGACGGCTACTTTGATCACGTTGCCCCCTTTGTGGCTCCCCATCCCGCCGAAAAAAACGCCGTCTCCAAAGGGATCGATACAACCGAAGAATTTGTGGACCTGGAGAATAAAGCGAACCTCCGCTCCAACGCTAGGCAAAGTCCAGTTGGTTTAGGTTACCGCGTGCCACTGGTGATTGCATCGCCATGGAGCAAAGGTGGGTGGGTCAATTCGGAGGTCTGCGACCTCACCTCAACCCTTAGGTTCCTGGAGAAGTTTCTCTCTAAGAAAACAGGAAAAGCGATCAAAGAAACCAACATCAGCGACTGGCGGCGCACCGTCTGTGGCGATTTGACGTCGGTGTTCCGGCCCTATCATGGCCAGCCAACCACGTTTCCTGAAACGCTGGACCGCGACACAATAATCGGACAGGTATACAACTCAAGCTTCAAAGGTTTGCCCAACGCATTCAAACCACTTAGTGAATCCGAAATCGAACAAGCTAAAACGCAATCCGATCCGCTGCCAATGATGCCCCAGCAAGAACCGGGGATTCGAAACTCATGCCCACTGAGCTACGAACTCTATACCAACGGCAAACTGAACGCACGAGCGGCAACGTTCGAGATCGAATTTGCTGCCGGTAACAATTTTTTTAGTGAATCAGCATTGGGATCACCTTTTCAAGTTTGCGCCCCGGTCAACTATCAACCAAACAACTCACAAAGTGAAAACAAATTCGAACCTTTCCAAACCTGGCCGGTCGCCGTGCGTGCTGGAGACTCCATTCTCATGAAGTGGCCACTGAACCATTTTGAGAACAACGAATATCAGTTGCGAATCGACGGCCCCAATGGATTCTTCAGAGAATTCAAAGGTAATCCCAAAGCCCCTGACATCATCGTGAGATGCGGGTATCAAACAATGGATCCGGCGAAAAGAAAACCTAGCGGAAATATCGAACTCGCGATTGCCAATCACGCCAAGAATGAAAGTTCGAAAGTCGTAATCTCGGACCAAGCCTATGGCAATAAGCCAATATCTGTGGACGTCGCCCCCGGCACCACAGAAACGGTCGCCGTATCAACCACCCAGAGTCATGGTTGGTACGATTTTTCAATCCAGGTCCGCGGTGCGTATTCGTTCCATCAACGATACGCTGGGCGTGTGGAAACAGGATATTCAGCAAAGACAGACCCTTTGATGGGAAGGGTGCACGCAACGCTTTAGCGAGCGTCACTTTTCGCGTCTGTCATCCTTTATTGAGTGGCGAACTAAGCGTGGTCGTGGCATCCACGACGCAATGAAGGTAGGCCAGACTATAGAAGCGATAGCAATCCCGCTCCGGCAATAACTTGCGACTCACCATAGCCCGAATCTTCGTCGTTATCGCTCCTCGACTCGTCCTCCACACCCCGTAGCTCTGTCTCTTTAAAAATGCGGTTTATAGGTGACCTCAGCGACGGAAAGCGAGCTGCTTCGACGGTCCCTCGCTTACCAGCTTATTGATTTCGTGATTGTCAACTTCCCTCGCAACGGCAGCTTTAAGTGACGTAGTGGACGAGGCAACCAGTCCTGCGAAACGGGACTTGTTGCCCCGTCCACTACGCCATCCATTGATGCTTCATCCCACGCGAAAGTACTGCCCGAAAACGCTACTTCCGCGGGAGCGTACTTTCCCGGGAGAAAACGGAGGACCCCACGTACCTCTAGTGTCCAAATTGAGTTTCGTCAAAAGACTCTGGCTCAACTTGTGTCGGCTCAAACCAACGATAGATCGTCGGCAACACAAGCAGCGTAAGCACCGTTGACGTGATCAATCCGCCGATCACAACCGTCGCCAACGGACGCTGGACTTCGGCGCCGGAACTGGCGGACAGCGCCATCGGAATAAAGCCGAGCGCGCCGCACATTGCCGTCATTAGCACTGGCCTCAAACGGTCGATTGCACCATTGATGACAGCGTCACGCTGCGAATCTCCGCCCTGTCGCAGATGCCGCACATGTTCGATCAACACGACACCGTTCATCACTGCAATGCCAAACAAGGCAATGAAACCGACGCCTGCAGAAATCGAGAACGGCAAATCTCGTACCCACAAGGCAAGGACACCGCCAGTTGCTGCGATTGGAACATTCAAATAAATCAGCATCGCCAATTTGACCGAGTTGAATGTGATGTATAGCAACGCAAAGATCAAAATCAAAGCAACGGGAACAGCGATTGCCAACCGCTGAGTCGCTTGCTGCAAATTCTCGAATTGCCCGCCCCAGCGGAGCATGTAGCCTGCTGGCAATTCGACCTGATCTTCGACCACACGCTGAGCTTCGGCCACAAATCCAGCCAGGTCACGACCGCGAACGTTGCACTGCACCAGCAATCGACGACGGACTGCATCTCGACTGATCTCGACAGGACCATCTTCAGTGATGATGTCCGCGACTTGCGAAATCGGAATCGGTCGGCCTTGCGAATCGTCGATCTTCAACGCCAGCAGTTGTTCGGTATTCTCGCGAGACTCAGGACGCAAGCGGATCTGCAATGGGAACCTCCGTTGCCCCTCAAACACTTGACCGATCGGAATCCCTCCAACGGAGCTGACAGCGTCAAGCACGTCGCGGGTATTGATACCGTATCGAGCCAAATCCTCGCGTCGTACTTTGACTCGCAGATACGACAACCCCGCGATTTGCTGAGCCGCGACGTCCGCCGCACCGTCAACTTGATTGAGAGCACGCACCAATTCATCTCCCTTCACCTTCAGCACATCCAGATCGTCGCCGTACAGACTAAGTCCGATGTCACTGCGCACGCCCGCAACCAATTCCTGCACTCGTAGTTCGATCGGCTGAGTGAAACTGTAGGCGTTGCCAGGTACTTCTTTGATCAACGCAGCTTGCATCTCTTCGATCAAATCGATTTTCGTTTTTCCGTCGTCATATTCAGCTAAAGGATCGATCCGAATAAAGATGTCCGTTTGATAGACCCCCATCGGGTCATTTGCAATTTCAGGTCTCCCCGTCTTTGAAACAACGGTCTGGACCTGCGGAAATTTCAGTAGCGTTCTCTCCATCGCTTTGGTCATTTCAATGGAAGTTTCCAGGGATACGCTGGGCAATCTTGTAGCCTGGATCGCGATGTCCCCTTCATCCAGTTTCGGAACGAACTCCACCCCGAACCCGCTAGCCAAAAACATGCTTCCAATGAACAAAATGACCGATCCGCCGAACATCGGCCAGGGTCGCTTCATCGCAAACATCAAGAGTGGCTGGTAGGTCGACTTCAACTTACGAACCACAAACGTTTCGCGTTGTTTCAGTCGACGTGCGAGGAACAAAGACGCCAGCACGGGCATCACGGTCACCGACAACAGCAACGCCGCCGACAGTGCCGTCATAAAAGTAAACGCCATGGGGCGAAACATTTTGCCTTCCATGCCTTGAAGACTCAGAATCGGCAAGAACACGATAATGACGATCAATCCGGCAAACAGAATGGGCTTACCAACTTCTTTAGCCGATTCGCGAAAAACGCCTTGGGGAACGTGGTCGCTGTCGTGAGCCTTCTGATACTGCATGGCTCGCCGGACACAGTTCTCGACCATGACAACTGCCCCGTCAACGATCACCCCAAAGTCGACCGCGCCAAGGCTCATCAGGTTGGCGGACACACCGGCGTAACGCATTGCGATCAACGCACACATCGCTGACAACGGTATTGCGGCGGCAACGATCAACCCAGCCCGCACGTCGCCCAACAAAATGAACAGCGTCAAAATCACCAGGATTACGCCCAGTCCGATATTTTCGCCCACCGTGTGAATCGTCTTGGAGACAAGCTCAGTGCGATCATAGAAGGTGTCAATCACGATACCTTCGGGAAGTGTCTTTTGGATCTCGGCGATCTTCGCTTTGACGTCTCCGACCACTTGCCGCGAGTTACCACCCATCAGCATCATCACCATGCCGATTACCGCTTCACGATCTCCATCGCGAGTGACGGCACCTTGACGCAGCATCGGAGCAAATTCGACGTTAGCGATGTCCGCGATGCGAATCGGAGTACCTTCGCGGCTGTCAAGAACGATCATCCGAATGTCGTCTAACGAGCTGACCAGACCCTCACCACGAATCAATCGTTGTTCGGCATTGTGAGCGATGTAGCCACCGCCCGCGTTTCCGTTGTTTTGTTCCAGTGCTTCGATGATCTGAGTTAAGGAAACGTCGTAGTTCTGCAATTTGGCGGGGTCAATCTGCACTTCATAAGTTTTGAGAGCGCCGCCAAAGGTGTTGACTTCGATCACCCCCGGCACGCTCCGCAGCTGGAACGCGATTTGCCAATCCAGAACGGTGCGAAGATCGGTCAACGATTGCTCCGCACCCGGTTCGGCGCGCACCTCGAACTGATAGATTTCGCTCATTCCCGTCGCGATCGGTCCAAGCTCCGGCGTCCCCATCCCAGGCGGAATGTCTTCGCGAGCTTTTAGTAAACGTTCGCTAATCAGATTGCGTGCCCAGTAGATGTCCGTTCCTTCTTCGAACGCAACCGTCACCGCTGACAATCCGAAACGGCTGATGGAACGGATTTCGTCTACCTTGGGGATCCCGCTCATCGCGTTCTCAATCGGAAACGTGATGAACTGTTCGACTTCGACCGGACCGAGCGCCGGCGAGTTGGTAAGCACTTGGACTTGGACGTTCGTCAGATCGGGAACGGCGTCCAGCGGAATCGTGGCGGCGGCGAAGAACCCCATGCCTAGGATCGCAAGCGACAACAGAATGACGATGAACCGGTTGTTAAGCGAGAAATCGATTAGATGATTAATCATGTTATTCGTCTCCCAACAATTCGGCCAGCAATTGTGACTTCAGAATGAAGCCGCCGCCGGTCACAATCGACTCGCCTTCGCGAAGCCCTGATCGCACGACGATGGTCTTGTCACTGGTAGGCCCGACGGTGATATTCCGCCGGAGGAACTGATCGTCGCCTTTCAATACAAACACAAAGGACTTGCCTTCGTGTTGCTGGACGGCCGAATTGGGAATGACAATCGATTCTGCCGGCTGAGCGGTTGGCAATTCGATGTTGACGAACATTCCGGGCTTTAAATCGTGATTCGCATTGTCAGCGATCGCCCGCAATGAAATGGTTCGTGTCGCCTCGTCCATGATGTCACCGGTATAAAAAACTTTGGCCGTGAACTTGCGATCGGGCAGTGCGTCGTTGCGAAGCGTAATCGTTTGGTCTTTGAAAGAGTTCAAAAGTGGCAGGTGTTCTTCGTAGACGTTCGCCGTCACCCAAACAGTCGAAAGGTCAGCAATGCTTAACAACATCACATCAGGACGAACTTGCTCTCGCAGGACAACATCTTTGGTTAGTACGGTTCCGTCAAAGGGAGCTCGGATCGCGTAGTGAGATAACGCCTCGCCTTGTTTAGCAGGATCAATTTCGTTCAGTTCCTTGGCATCAACGTTCAGAATCCGCAAACCGGTCACGGCCACCAGGACTTTCGCCTCGGCTTCTTTTACAGCCTGGGACGTTTTTAGAGTGGACGTTTGCAATTCGTATTGAATCTGCTCGATCCGAGATTGAAAAGTTGCTTGATCGGCGTTTCGACCCGAGGTTGCCGCCAGCAGCGTTTTGCCTGACACGGCCCCGGACTGCGATACTCCTTCAAGTCGCGAAACGTCAGCGGCAGATTTTAAAAAGGCAGCGTATGAAATCAACGCTCGCTCACGATAGTCGCCCATTGGCCGGTCACGAAACTTCTTTTCGATTTCCGCGATTGGCATGTTGCTTCTCAGGGCAACTAGCAATTCGTTCGTGTTTTTTGCGATCGCTGTCTGCAGTTCGTTTTGCGTTTCTGCAAGCTCCAATTGCAAGCGGGCTTGATAGAGTTCTAACTTCGCCGCACCGACTTCTCGACTGTGGATCACTGCAAGCAAATCATCCATTTTGACGGTTTGTCCCAGACTAACTGAAACATCATCCACGATCCCGTCGACCATCGAATAGATATGTGCAACACGATCCTGGTTAAGCGAGATTTTTCCGGTCAGATGCAGCGTTTTTGTGAATGCGTTGCGTTGCACTGGTTCAATGTGAATTCCTGATGCTTGCCACTGGTCTTTCGGCAGAATGACAACAGATTCCGCCACTGTCGACTGAGCCGTTGCAGACACGAAGGGAATCAATGTCGCAGCCATCATCGCGGGAAGCAACCATGCGCGCCACAAGCGACATTGGATACCCGTTACATGTTCAAAAGGATTCATGGTGGTTGGTTACTTGTCTAAAAAGCGTTGTTCGTAGTTGAAATGCGTCGAGCCAATCTGACGCCCCGAAAGCGTAACGGCCGATGTGCGTGGAAATCGTTCGCTGGAACCGGCCAGCAAAACGGACACACGTACGAAACGGAAGCTGCCGTCTGGGTTCGATATCAAGTCGCGCAATGGTTTACCGACGCGGATTCAAAACCCAGATGATCAAGCGAATTGTTTGATCAACGAACGCTTAGCAGCGAACGACACCCAAGAATTCGGGCAGAGACTGCCGGCTGTGGAGTAGCGCGACGTTTTGGAAAGAATGCTGGCGGTTTGCCGGCAGAAAGGGCCTTGCAAAGAACTGCTTCAATGGAACCGATTCGATTCGCAAGACACAAGCAGATACTGGAAAATCCAATCGCTGTCCCAACGCAAACGGTTCGGTCTGCGCCATTAAGTCAACGCCGCCCAAGTCCTCGTGACCGTCCATAGGGAAAACCCAATGCCAATGCCAATCCGCCGGCCAGCGATCCGAGTTCTCGAAACCGCCGTGGTGGAATTTTAGATGGCAATCCATCTGTTGATCCGAGACTCGCAACGATAGATCGTTATGATTATGTCCCACCGGGAACGGCGCAGGCCAAAGCATCAACACGAGAAGCATCATCTCGGTTAGCATTCGGACGGGCTTACGGTAGAAAGTCTGAAGCATCAGCTGGGGAGCGATTTTTTGAACGAAACAAACAAGTACGACCCCAGAATCTAATCGGAAGAAATTCTCCTGTCAATCTAAATCAGCCTGCTATCGAATAGCGCATCCTAGTTGCAAATGACACTGGAAGCTTGCGGAAACAGTCATTGCCCGCGGTTGAAATTGAATAAGCAGAATAGGATCGCCAAACGTTGTCGATTCGTTGCTCTGAAAGCTCCGCAATCATCTCGGTCTACTTCATATTGAAAGCCCCCTTTTCCCAATCACTTGTTGTGACTGGAAATCGCGTGCCGACCGATCGGGCAAGTTAAATACTGGCCACAAACAGAACCGATGTTCGATTCTTCATCATCGGTGTCAATTTCATTGCTTCATCCTTCTGTCTTCCGATCACAGGACGCGATCAAAGAGGAATTCATCAAGACGTCGACAGTCGTTTTATCAATGGATTTACGCCAGCCTTCTCGCGGTTCTTAACCGCGAACCCTCTAACGAAAAACCTCTACGGAAGAGTAAACGCAATCGCGATCAGGAATTGAACGAGGCTAAGAGTCCAATCTCGACCACCCAGTTTTGATACATATCCACACAGTGCTGACAGAAATCCAATCCAAGGCGAACAGACGACTTCTCAATGGGTTGCCCAGCCATGGCGTCAGAGAACCAAACGCCGCGCAAAACGAACTAGGACCGATCGGGCAAGTGACTCGCGGCCAATCCACCCAGAACGCCAAACGAACACCCCCGATCCTCTAACAGGCAAGATCAATTCCTCTTGTCCGCAATCGATCCAGCAGAGATTCCAGCAGGGGCATCCAGTCTGTAAGCAACGTATTTCCGGCCTCTGCACCAACGCCGGTTGCTTCGGCTCCGCATCGTCTGGAATGAACGATGTCAGTCCCCCGCCCCCGCAGGAAACCGAAACCGTTCCGTTTCCGAACTGGTCCAGTCGGTCTTACATTTGGCAGATAACCACATGCCGGTTTGAAATCCGAACCGCTCCCATCGCTAGACTACTAACCTATACTGGTCCCTTAACAGGCTACGATTTTCAGTTCAGCAAGTGTCAATCGCGGGAGCAAGAATTGACAAAACAAGAAATGGATCAAAAAAAGGCAATCATGATTGTCATTGAACACTTCGGTAATATTGCGCCAGGCACAAAGTGTTCAGCGGTCTTCTTTGACACGCCGAAGATTCGGCGGGAAAAGGAGTTCTACGCAAAATTGTATAGCGAGAACGGTGTGCATGATCCGGAAACCCTTCGCGCGATGGTGGATGCGAACGTCCCTAACGACCCTTATTGGTTGGTCTCTTTAAAATCCGCCAGTGGTCCATCGGGCGATGTGACTCGCCTGCATAGAGTCGACCACCGAACGGGAAAGATAATCGCAGACCCGGCTTAGTGCCTAATTGGACCATCACGCACAGAACCGCTAAGCGGCGATTCGTCAATCGTTTCAGAATGCTCCCCGCGACGTCTGATCGCGTTCAGCGTCCCGCGGACAACAAGCAACTCCCTGGGCATCTCATTGAAGGCCGAATTCGGTCTTCACAATCCGTTGAAAATGGGTCTATCGCGAGAGACTATCGCCGCCCACCTCTCCTGTACGCAGGCTATCGCGTGCAAAGACGCAATCGCAGTCAAAAATCGGTTTGCTCATCCGGCACGTCCCCACCTGTGTGATCATTCGGTTGCTGTTGACCGCTCGCCATCAGGCTCCAAACTGCTTGCCCGTGAGTAGCACAACCTGCCCGAACGGTTCGCCAGCTGGCATCGGGTTCCAGCAAGAAATCCGCGTCCCGTTTATCGGCCCCAAAGTCGTTGCGATCTCCGCCAACGCTCACGAGGGCGATTTGGCGAAGGGTAGTTCGCGTACTTTGCCGGTTAGATCAACTTTGGATCGATCGGTAAGATACGGCTATACCAACGAAGTGGTTTGAGTTGGCAACACTGCTTGCTGCCTGTCGCCTTCCGTTGTCGGATTCGGGAGAAATCGACAACACCGTGGGAATCATCTCTGGAAAAAATCCCCACCTGTTCAGGTTTTGCGACAGCAGGCGATTGCATGCATATCCTGAGGTAACGCAAACGGTATCAGGCTCCAAGTTGGTACCATCATGAAATGGCTCCGACGTCATTCTTGCGGTGTAGCACCAGCCTCCTTGCAGACTTTGCCGCTCGCACAACACCCAATGTGCCTGAATACCGCCCACATAGAGTGAAATCGATTCGTAACGTCTCGCCGGTCTGTCTACGCTTTCGGCGCGCGTAACTACCTGTCAGACGTAGCGACCGTCGTCAGGCGTTGGACCTTCCAACCCTACTTTCACGACGACACTCGTCGCTTCGTTGGCTTCCGACCACACTGGGAAACCGTCATTTACCACTCTCGCGTTCCTAAGCGGTAGCTGCGGTATTCCACAAGGATCGGCACTCGTCGCAATCGACGCTTCGTGCAAACAAATTTTTGTTAAATCACATGGCGCATCGGCACGCTGTTTGCATCTTTCTCCTTGCTATCAGATTCAGGATAGATCCCCAAATGGAGAGTGACATGAATTCCCAGAAAGACAACCGCCTGCGCCCCATTCAAACGAACCACGGCGTGAGCTACCCCGTGGTCGGTGCCGTTGCCCAGCCCGACGACGACGAGCATGACAAAGAACCCGAGGAAACTTCCGCTAAGTCAGATCGATCAGAAAAGACCACGGCGGCGTTGTAGAAGGAGGATTTTGCAACGGCTCAATCCCCCTCTGAATTTCCTGTAGTGAGATTCCCGGCGAATCCGATCACACTCCCGCCAGCGGGCCAATGGACTATCCAACGACTCCAGATGGAAGATACTTCGTCGTCGCCGGAAGGTTATGGCGAAAAAGTGATCCGCGTCTAAGCGAGGCGGTTCTTGGTCGTCTTGTCAGAGATTTGATGTCCGCTAGACGCGCGGTGAAGGCTGCAAAACGATCAGGTGATAACCTATCGTTAGAGGAAGCTAGGAGAGATGTTGATGCTGCAAAGGTCGCGTTGGGCGAACGCGGACCAACTTGGTGGAATGACGACACCGATTTCAATCGTCACCTTGCAAGTAATACACCCTATGCGGATTGGTGGGCGGAAGAATCGAAACGCTCACTCCGGCCGGAATCCTCTACGTAAACCTAATCGCCAGGCATCTTAGCCATCGCATTTGTCGTGTCAGCACGTTGGCTCCCCATCATTCCAATCGCCGCCAACGACATGGAATGCGATCAGGACGACTGGTTGGCCCTTTCCCTTTTGCATCGACAACACCCGCAAGATGATGGTTCTGGCCAGGGTGATCGACACGCTACATCCGCCTGACCCGTCGTGACCGTCGCTAGAACTCCGACGTTCCCAAATGGGCTTCGACCAATTTCCGCCGTACCCATAGAAATCATGCTAAACACGATGCGCTCGCAAACCGTTCGTTAACAAATTCCATTACGACAGATTAGCGGCGCGCTGTTTGCGTACATCTTTCGTTTCCGAGTAGTAACTTTTCCCTCAATGCCATAGGTCCGATCATGCCACATGTTGCCCCTCTAAAGACCGCTGACGCCCCTGCCGATTCACAACCCATTTTGGAAGCAATCGAGAAAAAATTCGGGAAGTCACTGAACATCTTTAGCACGCTTGCCCACCAGCCCGACGTCCTTGGAGGAACCACTCAGATTAACGATGGCATCCTCAATGATCTGCCTGACAAGCTTCGCGAATTTGCGTACTACAAAGCATCGCAGGTCAACGGATGCGAGTATTGCTCGCACTACCATAAGGCGGCGGCTAAGAAAGCGGGGGCGACCGATGCGCAACTTGCCGCAATCGACGACTATGCTGCCAGCGATACGTTCAGCGACCACGAGAAAGCGGTGCTGGCGTACTCCGAAGAGTTGACGAAAACAGCTACCGTCGATCCTAAGATCGTATCGACATTAAAAGAGTTTCTTGATGACACGCAGTTGGTTACGTTAGCGGCCACGGTTGCACTGGCGAACTTCACCAATCGGATCAATCACGGATTGGACATCGAACTGCCATGAGCAACGCCGAATTTGATCTGATCGTAATCGGGACCGGACCGTCTGCATCCACGGTCGCCACGAAATCCCGCGAGGCTGGCAAACGCGTCGCGGTCGTCGAGGCGAGAGAGTTTGGCGGCGCGTGTGCACTTCGCGGTTGTAACCCCAAAAAAGTCTACTCGAATGCGGCGAATTTGGTAGATCGTGCTCGTGGAGCAAAGGGTAAACAAGTTGAGTTCCCAGCAATGCGAATTGACTGGCAAAACTTGCTTGAATTCAAACGTGAATTTACGGATCCGGTCGCCGACAAGACAGAAGCCTCCTATCAGAAACGTGGGATTGAAACGTACTCGGGACTCGCTTCGTTTGCTGGCCCCAACGAAATACGCGTTGGAGAAACGCAGCTGACAGCCAAGCGAATTTTCGTCGGAGTCGGTGCATCTCCGCGAAAACTTGATATTCCGGGCGGCCAGCACGCGATGCTCAGTGATGCTTTTTTTGAACTCTCATCGCTTCCCAATCGGATTACTTTCGTCGGTGGTGGCTATATTTCGTTGGAGTTCGCTTGTGTAGCGGCGAGGCACGGATGCGATGTAACGGTAATCGAGCGCGGCGACCGAGTCCTGGAGCCCTTCGATCCTGATCTGGTGGCACAGTTGGTCGACTATTCCGCACCACACAGCATGAAGATAATCACGGATGCAAAAGTAACGGAAATCAGCGCCGACGAAGTTGGCCAGTCCACGACAGTCAAGTACTACACCTCCAAAGGTGAGAAGACTGTGTTGGCGGACTTGGTCGTTCACGGTGCAGGTCGAGTCCCCAACTTGCAAAACATGGAGCTGAACGTCGGCGAGGTCGACTTTGGCGACCGAGGAATCAAGGTTAACGATTTTATGCAGAGCATAAGCAATCCAAACGTTTATGCCGCTGGCGACTGTGTCGAATGCCCGCAACCGCGATTAACCCCAACGGCCAACGAACAGGCGAGGGTGGTCGTAAAGAATTTGTTCGCAGAACAGCCACTAAATCGCCCCGATTACGGCGACATACCGCAAGTCGCATTTACGGTTCCCGCAATCGCGGCGATCGGAATGTCACAACTAGAGGCCGAAAAAGGACATGACGTTGAAGTCCGACACGACGATACGTCGTCGTGGGGATCGGTTCGCAAGCATGGCCAACGCTGTGCTGGGTACAAGGTACTCGTTGACAAGAAAACCGATAGGATTCTCGGCGCCCATCTGTTAGGTCCAGGTGCCGAGGAAACGATCAATCTGTTTGCACTGGCAATGAAACATGGCCTGACCGCGACCGACATCAAGTCCACCTTGTTTGCCTTTCCAACATTTGGTTCAGACATCCGTCGAATGGTTTAGCAAAAAATCATTGAGAGATTGGCCAGCACTATGTTACCAATGGTCACGTCGGTGAATGCAGTGGCACTCAAAACCCGTGGAAATGTTCCAGCCCCGGATCTGAGAAATGCAATTCGGCTTGCTGATTGAAACGTTTTATAGCCTTTCGTTCACGACAGAACGCTCGAATGCCTAACCAACGCCGCTCCAACGGTGGTCATCCCGTTTGCGAATGATCAGCCGAGATTTGGTTCGAGAGTCAAATGGTCAGGTTGCGGTAAATCATTTCCGGAAAATTTGTGTCGGTTGCGCAACAGAAAAACCGTTTTCTAGAGTCCTGACAATCTGACGTATCATGAGAATGCAATCGGCGATTGAGCGTTGCGGAGGCGTCACCAAAGCCGCCGATATCGTCGAATTGCAAGCCTTCACCAATCACCCGGTCATCAGTGTTCCAGACCAGTCGCCCAGCTCGCCCCCGAATTCAACAGTGTGGAGGCCAATGCGAAAGTATGGCGAGGTTTCTCGGAACGTAAGATAAATGAGTTGCGAATAAGTGACAGGCAGCCAAGCCCCTAACCCGCTGCGTATGCGAAGGACGGAAAGAACAGGCCGCTATCCCTCGCTTACTCAGCGGTTTGGTATTTCGGTCGCTTGTCACACCGCTGCAATTCGCCAGCAAACCGCCAACTGGTAAATCGCGCGTCCCCTGCCCCAGCGATGCCACAGACGTACCCCACCATTCCGTCTTCAATGATCGAATGCAGTTGCTCGTTATACACATCTGCCCCTCCTGTCGGCATTCCTAGCATCGAGCGCATCCGTGTTGGTCGAATGCCAAAAGTCGAAGTCCCCACGGCCCACGCGACGTGACACCTTCGAATGATTGACGACGATTTAGCGTTCTCCTAAATCCAGCACCACTTCACCAAAGCGTACGCAGGGCGTGCGGCCTTCGCCCCCAAAATACCGCTCGATGATTTCTTCCGGAATCTCCTTCTGTAAGCAAGTCGAGTATTCATCACGGTAGCGAAGCGAGGATTCGACCGGTTGAGCGGCAACGGCAAACTGCGGACAGATCGACGACTTGGCGAATTGCTGCTCGCTGAACAAGGCTGATTGCATCGGACCAAATTCCTTTCGAATGCGAGAACTGTTTGCTGGACGGTGAAACGCCAGGCAATGCCTTTCTAAGGTTTCGCAGGCCTGGCGAATGATGTTCTATTCATTGACGGACGGGATCGGTGCGGGAGCATGGGCTTATCTGCACCTTGAAAACCGACCACGCGCCCGAACACCCAACCTACCGGCTCGTGATTAGTGTAAATCTGGTCGACGTCAGCGTCCGTTGAAACGGGCTTCGTCATAACCGTCGGTTCTTGGTTAGAAAGCAACGACCGCACGCCAAGACCACCTGCGAATACGACCAAGCATGCAACGCCGACGCTCCGCCAACCGTACCGTTGAATCAAGAATTGTTTCATCTCTCTTTTCCTCCAATGCGTTATCGCGTACCCGAACCGCCAACAGGCGCAGAACGTGTCCCAGAACCGCCCGGAGCCGAGTAACTCTGTGATGGGGCAGAATAGGAAGAGGAGGAACTGCCGTCGTAATAGCCTCCGGATTGGCGGCATCCACTAAGAAGAAAGCATCCAAACGCAGCAACGCCGACAACGAACGTACTAGCGAGCATTTTAAAAGACATTGATTGGCATCCTTACATAAATTTAGCAATGGTCAGCTTGGAACAAGAAATCCTGTCCTATTCCATTTCGGCTTTGAAAGTCCGTCGGCAACGTGAGCCGACACACAGAGGGACCGAAAACGATAACAATCAACGACCGATGCTGAGCGAAACATTCCACTCTGGCACCCGCCGTTGCAATCCAGGACGTACCATACGAATCTGCGAACCTTGCGTATGTGCGATGGCTTACAGTTCGATAAATGCAATGCACCGGGTCGATGCGGAAACAAAAATCTAGAACGTCTCGACAACGCTGGACATCTATCATGTCAAACAATCGAGTAGGGTGAGCCAGCGGTGCTACCGCTGACTCAGCCCTCTCACAGAACCGTACGTACCGGACCGTATATGGCTCCTGTTTTACGAGATTCAGGATGCCTGAGGAAAGACTCCGGTCTCAATCGACGCTAGATCGAACAGGCCAAGCTCAACCAGGTGACCATTATCAATGGCGAAACTGGCATAGGAGCTGCGTGACGTTCGCCACGCGGTCATTCGCATCTTCTGAATTTCACCTTTGAAGCCGACCTGACGTAAACGCCAAATCAGCCGTTTCGGTTTCTTCCACAACGCGAGTTGTTTGGCCCACAGACGACGCCGAATTCAATTTGCCAGCTCACGATACAATGCCTTGCAGTTCGCCATCCGGAAGTAGTGGCCCCACCCCCGCAGCACCGGGTTCAGGTCAGCAATGACCTTTGCCAGGTTGACTGGGCTGGTACGACGTGTGATTAACTTGACCTTCAACGTGAATGCCGCGACTTTCTTCGGATCGATGCGGGTGTGCACCGAGCCGATCATGACGCCCAGGAACTTCACGCCACAACTGGCGTGCGTCAGGTGCGTCTTGTCGCGGTTGACGGTCAGTTTTAGTTCACCTTCCAGAATTTCGCTTGCTACTGCCATTGCATGACGAGCCCCCGTTTCGCTCCGGCACAGGATCAGAATGTCGTCGGCATATCGGACAACTTGCCGGTTCCCCGGATCGCCATCATGGACCGTTCCCCCCCAGCCTTGAGTCTCTCGGGCTTATGTCGGCTGCTGGTTGTCGGTGCAGATCGTTTCTTTCCAGTCTCCCTCGTAAAACTTCACCCCTTCGCATCCAGCGATGGCCTTTTGAGCCAAAGCCGTCCACCGAGGCTTGCCACGGTTTCCTCCGCTGCTTTGCTCGATGTCATCACGGTTTTCTCCTCCAGACTGTTGCCAGCTTTCACAGGCCGCGACTTACCCACTACTACGGGATCATCTGACTCCTGACACCACATCAGCCTCGCCTTTAGTTGCCCCTTGCCACGGCCTATCTGCTTCTCACGCTTCGCCTTTGGGGGAGCTAGCGCGGCGATGGATCCAGGTCTCCCCAGTTACTGTGCTGACTCCCTGAATCTGATAACGTCCCCAGTCACTTGTTGCTCCTATTCATGAATCGGACATCGCCACTTTTTGCAAGCTCGTCCGAGCAACCTGCCGTATCGGGTGCGCTTTCGCTACGCACTACATTCTTCCTATCGCTTCCTTCAGACCCGCAGTCACCCACGGAACCCTTGCGAATCGGATTCAATTCCCCGTGAACAGGGCTTGGTCGGTGGAAAGCATCGACTGGGTTTGCCAGCTTCGCTGGGCAAACAGAAAAGCCCGCCCGACTTGGTCGGACGGGCTCTTGAAATTAGGAGGCGAGTTCCGCCATCGATGGCGGGACACGCGAGTGATGCATCTATCGCTTAAACAGGCGGGTTGGTTCTTCGGCAGAAACTTCCGCAGGCAACTTCTTGCTGGTCAGCTTCGCAGCGAAGCGTACACTTTTGTTACCTTGGCACTTGGCCGTCACCTTGTAGTCCGCGCGGTCGCCCGGTTCCATCGTCTTGATCGGATCGAATTGAATGGTCGCTCCATCCTGACTGTTCTCGGTTGGGCCATCGGCCGAGACGAATTCCAAACCTTCTGGCAATTCTGCGATCAGTTTTACGTTGTTATCCGGCGCGTCCCCTTCGTTCCAAACGCGGATGGTGTAAACGACCTGGTCGCCCTTGATCACAGGGTCTTCATCGTCAACAACCATTAACTGCATCGCTGGCAACCGGACAACCTTCACCGTTGCCACAGCCATTGACTGAGCACGAGCGGTTGACTTGGTTTGATCCTCGGCTGAGTCCACGGTGCAAACGTATGTTGCCACGATTTTGCTCGGAATCTCTTGAATGTCACCGGCTCGCACGGCGTAGTCGAAAGTTGCCGTTTGACCAGGTTCCAATCGTGCGATCGTGAGCTCTTTTTCCGTCATTTCCATTTCAGACTTCTGCGACTGTTCGCTGTCGCTGTTTCCGTT
The DNA here is from genome assembly GCF_007741495.1 of Roseimaritima multifibrata. Taxonomy (NCBI): domain Bacteria; kingdom Pseudomonadati; phylum Planctomycetota; class Planctomycetia; order Pirellulales; family Pirellulaceae; genus Roseimaritima; species Roseimaritima multifibrata. Next base: position 3,447,686 of record NZ_CP036262.1, on the reverse strand, counting down.
GGCGGACGAGTTTTCGCCCTGCTTGGATGCCATCGTCGGTTGATTGTTGCCATCGTTTTTGCTTGACTCCTTCGAGTCATCTTCGCTCGGCGACTTTTGCCGCATCGAAGGTTCGCTGATGTCGACTAGGTTCGACTTAGCGGGCACGATCACTTTGACGCGGACGTCTTCGGCGGCGACGTTTCCGGTGTTGGTGACTTCGCCGGTAAAGGTCGCCAGTTCGTTACCATACAAACGGTTAGGCCCGTTAAGTTTGGCGGCCAAGTCGGCCGAGATCACTTTCGTGGTGGTTTCTTTGCTACGCGATGAAAGTTCACTGTTCGTTGCAGTAGCTTCGGCGCGGCTTGAGAATTCTCCAGGTTTTTGGGCGTAGACACGTGCGACAAATTCGCGAGTCTCGCCGGCGGCCAAGCCGTCGACTTCGAAACTCAGCTCGCTGTTGCCCTCGATCGTGGCGAGATGTTCGCCAAGCGAATCGGTCACCTTCACGGGACCAACGTCGCCGCTGCCTCCATTCTTAAGCGCATATTCCAACTCGATCATGCTACATCGGTTGGCTTGTTCGGGTGCGACCTTGGTCAGTTCAAGTTGCGGTTTCACAACTTGGCTGGTAAGGCAAACGGCCGGCGTATAGCTAGCGATTTCAAGGCAACTATGCAGCTTGCCTTCTTCATCCGCGGTCGCTTTGACCAAGAACGTTCGACTGTCACCCGGTTTCAATGTTGAAACGGTCATCTCTTTGCTAGACGAAGATGACTCGGTCGACTCTTTCTTACTGTCGTTTTGCTTGCCCTGGTTCTTCATCGAAACCGATTCGATGCTCAAGCCTTTCGTCTTACGTTGCTCAAGCTTGATGTCGTGCAGGACTACGTTGTCGGATGCGTTGGACAATTTCACTTCGTACTCGAACGATTCTCCGATACGAACTTCGTCGGGCATCTCGGCGGAAAGCGAAATCAGTCCATCACCGGTGCGGATTTCATCGGCTTGGGCTTGGGAGGCAAAACAGGCGGCGGCGAGTCCGCAGCCAAGGGTCAGGTGGCGAAAAAAGGAACGCATGGAAGGTTACTCTGGTGTAGAGAGGAACGAAATGGAAAGTAACTTATCTGCTCGGGGTGGACGCAAAAGGTGTTCCAATAGTCTCCGTTTTGCGTGGCGTAGCAATTGAAAATTGCTACACGGAAAATGAACAACTACAAATTGAAATCAACGAAGAGGCTTGCTTTTGTCGGTGAAACATTCACGAGACTGTCAGTCGGCAGGCTGGCGAAAACCGCTACGCCAACTCTGCGATCGGTTGATCCTCTTTCACCGGTTCGCAAACTTCGTCGGGACGACAGGGGTCTTCGCCGAGCACCGCGGCAAGTGGATAGGTGGCACTAAAACTGGCTAGGACTTTGCGTTGCACGATCAGCAACGGCACCGCTAAGAACACACCCGGCAATCCCCACAGGAATCCCCAGAATGCGACCGCGATCAACACCACAACGGGACCGGCTTTTAGTGTCTTGCCCAAAATCGAAGGGGTGATGAATTGACCTTCGACCGCGGTCGTCAACCAAAACGCCAAAGCGATGAGAATGGCACGTCCGATCGTGTCGAACGAACTAGAAGCTGCCAGAAAAACGATCACGGTGGCCGCCAACGGACCAACATAGGGGATGAAATTGAACAGTGTTGCTATGACTCCCCACAGCACTGGTGTCGGCATCCCCAACAACCACATCACCAACGTGACGGCGATCCCCAGTCCGATGTTGATACAGGTAATTTGCGCAAGGTACTTCCCGACGCTGTGCTGAATGTCAGCGATCTTTTCGAGCACGTCGTCGCGAGTCGATGCGTCTGGCAAGACTCCCAACATCCGATTTAGCAAGTCGTCGCCGGTCGAAAGCATAAAGAACGTCAACACCGCGATGGCAGCGATAAACGCCAACCACTGGCCGGTTTGATTGATCAAAACCGATTCGTCGACCATGGAGGGTTTTTCAACTTCCACGGTAACCTCTGCTTTTCCATCGTGGACGGGAGTGGTCGCTTTACCGATTACTTCGTCAGCCCGGTCAATTGCCGTCAATGGCGGAGCGATTTCGCGAAACTTATCGCGAACCTTCACCAAATCTTCAGGCGCGGCGCGCATCCACTGTTGCGCCGGCGAGTACAGTAGCGAGGTGACGATGCCAAGCGTGAAAAACAAACCCGTGATGACCACTCCACTTGCGGCAGCCTGCGGAATGTGGTGTCGGCAAAGCATAGCCACGAACGGCCGAAGCGATAGATACGCAAGCAACGCGACAACAATCGGCACGAATAAATCGGACGCTATGTTCAGGACGCCGAGTGCCAGTACTGCTGCGATGAACGTGGTGCTAGCTCTCAGGTACCGATCCGGTGCGTCATCCGCTCTTTCCCGATCAGTTTCCCTCACCCGGACTCGTTCCATCGAAACCCGTCGATTCACTGAAGGATCGGTTGCCCCCACAAGTCGATTGCTGCTGTCGCTCATCCGCATGTCCCCGACCGTGGTGAAGAGAGTTTTCGTGACTTCACAAAGGATCGACGCAATCGTCATGCCGCTTGCCACATTGGTTGCATCGTCCACACGCGCCCGTCGCGGATGTCGCGCGACCCTAACTTACGCGAGTTAGCTTCCCCCCAAAAAACAATGAAACCGGCTTGTCCCGTGGCTTGATGCCGACGTTGACCGTTGCCACGCGGCCCTTTGACAATCGCGTTAGTGAAAACGGATCATCGATTGTTGTCCCGGAAAGCTACCGGACTATCAGCCAAGCCGAGCCATCGACGATGGACAAGGCGAAAGCGAAAGCGAAAGCGAAAGCGAAAGCGAAAGCGTCTAACGCCGCTGACGCGACGGGCGATGCTTGCAACTCGCCTTGGGAATCGACCAAAGATGCCGCAGCTTCAGTCGGCGATACGGTCAGCAAAGCGGTGTCGTCCGACATCGATGGTGTGGCATCAGTTGCTCCTTCCGGTCCTGGGGCCGCCGCCTCGGCAGGTTCAACGACCACGGATGCGACGCGTCAAGCGTACGCATACCTTCAAATACCGCCGCTCAACTGCGATCCACACCGCTTAGAAGAATCGCCACCGGCAAGGAAACGCGGTCATGGCAGCAAGGACTCGACGCGAGCGTTGCAATAATGATCCGGCGTGCTTAGCACTCCATAGACAAGATGTCCGGCGAAATGAACCGATCATACGCTGCAGCCGGAACAAAGACACAAGTCCAGCCGAACCGCCGAATTGACGGTGCGCGGTTCTCCTGTGCAATCGGAAACGGAAAGAAGACCGAATTTCGAATGCGCGTATCTCGGCTCGAAGAGAATTGGGAAGACCGCTTCGGTCGATGGTGTCAACGCTCTCCTCGAATTCAACCGATGGTCGGCGAGCGAATCACAAGATTTTTGGCGAATTGCGACCGCTACTAAATTAGTGGGAGAGGTGACGTAACGGATCGTGCTTGAAATGAACCAACATTGATTCATGCAAACAAAGATCAGGCGGCGCGATCATCGAAGACCGAAGGCGTTTCTTTGACGTGACTCCATGATCCGATCAATCATCGATCGCTGAAGGACCAGTATGGGCGGTAATCAGGCATCGCGGCGCGACACACGTTTTAATAGTTAACCACCCAACACCGTGGTTCCAACTCGATCGATCTTTGGCAAAAGTTTGGCATGCCAAATGCATCTTCATTTCAGATACTCACCGGGGTCTTGGCGTTCAAGACTCCGCGAACGTCCTTACTTTTCTGGAGATTGCTGTGTTAGGCTGGTCTTTGACTTTTTTGATTATCGCATTGATTGCTGGTGCTCTTGGTTTTGGCGTCATCGGCGGTACCGCTGCGATGATCGCCAAGGTGCTATTCTTTGTATTCCTGGTGCTGTTTGTCATCGGTCTAATCACCGGCCGTCGCGGCACGACGGTCTAAGAAGATGCCAATCACTCTCGTTACCGGCGCATCGTCCGGCATCGGCTTGGAACTCGCCAAGCTATTTGCGGCTGGTGGGGATGACCTTGTCCTCACCGCTCGCAGCGAAGATAAGCTGAACGAATTGGCGAATGACCTTCGGCAGAAGCATCGCGTCACCGCAACGGTGATTCCGAGTGACCTCTCGAAGATCGACCAAGTCGATCGGTTGTGTGACCGCATTGAAGATCGCGGCCTTCAGATCGACACTATCGTTAATAACGCGGGCTTCGGAGCACTCGGCAAACTTGCTGATCTCTCGGTCGAACGGCAAACGGACATGTTGATGGTCAACATTGTTGCCTTGACTCGCCTGACGCGAAAGATGTTGCCGGGCATGGTCCGACGGAATTCCGGCGGAGTTCTAAACGTCGGTTCCATCGCGGCCTACCAGGCCGGTCCGAATATGGCGGTCTACTACGCCAGCAAGGCTTACGTGTTGTCTTTCACGGAAGCGATTCGCGAAGAGCTTGCCGACACTGATTTACACGTGACCTGCTTGGAACCAGGTGCGACCGAATCGGATTTCGGCGACGATTCGGGCATGGGCAAGCTATCCATGTTTTCCTCGCAGACCATGTCCGCCGACGTCGTCGCCAAGGCCGGATACGAAGGCTTCCGCAATAACGAAGACGTCGTCATTCCCGGTTGGAAGAACCGCTTGATGGTGATCGGGAGCAGCGTGCTGCCGCGTTTCGCGACACGAAAGCTAATCGGCAAAATCCAAGGCGCGTAACTTCGCGTGCCGATCTACCACGACCTTTTTTCTGAAATGGGGCTACAGGAGCCAAATCATGACCATCACCAGCATCAATCCGGCCACAAACGAGACGCTCGAGACGTTTGAACCTCTTTCCAAGGATCAGGTTACCGACTTGATCGCGACGGCCGACGACGGCTACCGATCCTGGCGAAAAACCAGCATCGATCATCGAAAACGAATCATCTTGAATTTCGCCCATCAATTGCGTGAACGGGTCGACGAATTCGCCCGCCTGATTACCCGCGACATGGGAAAACGAATTTCTGAAAGCCGCAAAGAAATCGAATTTTGTGCTGAGATCGCTGAATTCTACGCGAACGGTGCCGAGCGGTTCCTGGCTGACCAGCCGATGAAGGACGTCCAGGCGGACGCCTACATCCACTTTGAACCGATCGGCGTTTTAATCGGTGTGATGCCTTGGAATTTTCCGTTCTATCAGGTCACACGGTTCGCCGCGCCAAACATCATGGCAGGTAACACGGTGATGGTCAAACACGCCAGCAACGTCCCGCAGTGTGCCGATGCCATCGCGAACCTGTTCGCAGAAAGCGGTCTACCCGAGGGCGTCTACACGAATCTATTTATCCCTAGCGAGTTCGTCGATCCGATTGTCGCCGACTCTCGAGTGCAAGGCGTGTCGTTAACCGGCAGCGAAAAAGCCGGCGCGGCGGTCGCGGCATTGGCTGGGAAAAATCTGAAGCGATCCGTGTTGGAGTTGGGCGGCAACGACGCATTCATCGTGCTGGACGATGCCGACCTAACGAAAGCGGTCAAGCTTGCTGTTGAGGGCCGCATGGTCAACGCCGGTCAATCCTGTGTTGCTGCCAAACGTTTTATTGTCGTCGAATCGATCGCGGATGAATTCCTAGAGCAATTCAAGCAAGCGATGTCGGAAATGAAAATGGGCGATCCGATGGACGACGACACCACGCTCGCTCCGTGGTCGACCGAAGGTGCGGCAGTTCAATTACTGGATCAGGTTCAAGCCACGATCGACGCGGGAGCAACCGTCTTGCTTGGAGGCGATCGACCGAACCGTGAAGGTGCGTTCTTTAATCCGACCATCCTGACCGACGTGACACCCGACATGCCGACCTACGACCAAGAGCTTTTTGGCCCGGTCGCAACGGTCTACGTGGTTAAAGATGAAGAAGCAGCGATTGAGTTGGCAAACGACTCTTCGTATGGACTCGGTGGCAGCGTCTACACCACCGATGTCGAACGAGGCCGACGTGTCGCCGAACGAATTGAAACCGGAATGGTGTTCATCAACCAACCGACCAATTCGCAGGCCGAACTCCCGTTCGGTGGAATCAAGAACTCGGGTTACGGACGAGAACTATCACACCTCGGGATCCTTGAATTCGTCAACAAAAAACTGATCCACCTCGGGCCAAAGACCTAGCGGGATCGTCACGCCTTTTCCTTCACAAATCACTCACGGAGACCTTTCATGTCGCATTCCAAACTCAGCAACAAAACCGTCGCGTTCCTCGTGACCGATGGTTTTGAACAGGTCGAACTGACCAAATCCTGGGACGCCGTCAAAGCTGCCGGGGCAACGGTCAGGCTGGTATCAATCCATTCCGGCAAAGTCCAAGGGGTCCACCACGACGAAAAAGGTGAACAATTTGATGTCGACTCCTGCGTCGGTGATGTCAGTGCATCGGACTTCGATGCTTTGGTACTGCCCGGCGGAGTCTTCAACCCGGACGCCCTTCGAGTTAATGACGAGGCCGTCGATTTCGTTCGCGATTTCTTCAAACAGCTTAAGCCCGTCGCAGCGATCTGCCACGGACCGTGGACGTTGATCGAAGCCGGCGCGGTCCGAGGCCGGCGTGTGACCTCATGGCCCAGCTTAAAAACGGATCTGGTCAACGCTGGTGCCGATTGGGTGAACGAACAATGTGTATGCGACCAGGGCCTCGTGACTAGTCGCAACCCAGACGACTTGCCAGCGTTCTGCGAGAAGGTGATCGAAGAGATCGCCGAAGGGAAGCACGCGCAGCAAACCGTCTGAGCCCGGAACGACGAATTCAACCAAGAGAAACAAAGGAAACAATTCGATGGATACCATACAAGAAACGCAGACCCTTCCCGATGTAGAATTGGTCGATCCCCGTGAAGCGTTCGCAAAGCCGCCGTTCCCGCAGCAAGAGCCATTTGCAATGCCTGGATCGACCGCGAACATGAAACCGAAACCCGATCACGGCGAACAGAACTACCGCGGTTCAGGGAAATTGAAAGGATTGAACGCAGTCGTGACCGGAGCCGACAGCGGCATTGGCCGCGCGATCGCGGTAGCGTATGCCCGTGAAGGGGCCAACGTCGTCATCAACTTTTTGACGGAGGAAAGTGATGCGGCTGAAACGAAGACACTTGTCGAAGCGGCCGGAAGCAAAGCCGTCGTCATCGCCGGCGATCTGCGTGAAGAGTCGTTTTGCGAGGAATTGATTGAACAATCGTGCGACCGGCTTGGATCGCTGGACATCCTGGTCAACAACGCGGCTTTCCAAGTCGTTGAGGAAACGCTCGAGGATTTTTCAACCGAAGTCTTTGACCGAATATTCAAGACAAACGTTTACGCACCGTTTTGGTTGTCGCGTGCGGCAATGGATCGGTTGCCCCCCGGAGGCAGCATCATCAATACGGTCTCGATTCAGGGCTACAACCCGTCACCGTACTTGCTGCCATACGCGATGACGAAGTCAGCGATGATCGGAATGACCAAAGCGATGGCAAAGCTCGCTATGGAACGGGGCATTCGCGTCAATGCGGTCGCTCCCGGTCCCGTATGGACACCGTTCATCCCCGGTTCGATGCCGAAAGACAAGTTCGAAAATTTTGGAGCAAACACTCTGTTTGAGCGACCGGCGCAACCAGCCGAACTGGCTCCGATGTACGTCTGGTTGGCTAGTCCAGAAGCGAGCTACGTCACAGCCGAAGTCTATGGCTGCACGGGTGGAATGACCCCCGTTTGATGAATCGATCACCCCAATCCGGAGCGATTGTCAAATGTTGTGTTTTGAATTTTTGAATTAGGCGGCGATTTCATCCTGCAGGATTCCGGCTTTGAAGAACCGTCCTTCAATGACGAATGCGAGTCGATGGTGGCAGTTCAGGAGTCTCCATTTCTTGAAGCCGGATTCTGCAAGTTTGAACATCATCGTGAGGCTTGCACGCCTAGTGCCGTTCCCTTGGGTTTTGCGATGACGCACGCGGGTTGCCGCAACCGTGGATTCGAATGGGTTAGTCGTTCGCAGGTGGCTCCAATGCTCGGCTGCGAAATCTTAGAACACCAGCAGAACGTCGCGGTCTTTTCTCAAGCACTCGCAAGCGGCAGCGGACTCGGCTCCGAATTCTTCAATAGAGACTTCAAATGCTCTGTCGGCGTCCTCGTTCGGTTCGGCTTGCCAGATCTCAAGCAAGCCCCCTTCGCTTTGGCGCTGAACGCTCTTGGGCATCTCCTCGAGAACATTGGTCGTTTTGTGGAGCTAAAACGACCATGTCGCGTTGTCGGATTCGCTACAGCGTAGCTTCACGGTGCGGGGCGAGATGTTCACGGTGTGACGCATCGATGTGCTGCACATAGTCACCTATCGGTGAGCCACTTCACAGACAGCGACCGAGAAAATCCCATAATCCAAAACCTAGCTTGGGATTCCCGCTAACCTCAGACAGGAATCCTAAGCCTCGTTCAAATTTCGGGAAACCAATCGATGCGTACATGGAGGTACGATGTCTGTGAAAGCCCCCACAGCGGACCGCAAGCCGAAGTCCTATTTTTCCACGGTCCCACCGCAGGAAATCCTCCCGATCGTTAATGGACGTTTCGAATCCAGCGTCAAAGGCATCTACGTGATTGGCGACGTCACGGGGTTGCCGCTGGTCAAGGTGGCCGCGAATCAGGGTGCCAGCGTCATCGCGAAGATGAAGTTCGATGGGAGTTCCCAAGCGGAGGATGGTCGCCTAGACCTTGTCATCATCGGTGCGGGGCCCGCCGGATTGTCCGCAGCGATGGAAGCGCAAGAGCGCGGGCTGAAGTATGTCGTGCTGGAACGCAACAAAGTTGCCAGCACGGTCCGCAGCTTTCCGCCCGGCAAAAAGGTCTACGCCGAGCCCCAATTCGTTCGCAACGAAAGCAAACTTGAGTTCGATGAAGATTTGGACAAAGACGAGTTTCTCCACCGCGTCAATCGTTTGGTTGCCGAGAACCAATTGCACATCAAGGAAGAGACGGAAGTTAAGCGAGTTCGAAAAATTGGCGAGCGGCAGTTCCAGGTCGAGACAAAATCCGGTAAATCGTTTCCGACGCAGCAGGTCCTGGTCGCGGTGGGGCGCCAAGGACAAGCTCGATTGCTCGATTGTCCCGGTTCAGACAACGCTGAAAAAGTTACCTACCGGCTCCACACTCCGGAAGACTACAACGATGCCGACATCGTGATCGTTGGCGGCGGGAACTCAGCGATCGAAGCAGCCCTGTTGTTGATGCCGCACAATCGTGTCACGCTTTCCTATCGCGGCGATGACCTCTTTCGATCCAAGGAAGAAAACCGCCGGTTGGTTGAACAGGCTGAACGTGATGGTCAGCTCAAAATCCTCTACCGGAGCAACCTGAAAGCGATCCATGACGACCAAGTAGACATCGAAATCGATGGGCAATTGCGAACATTAGCAAACGACCATGTGATCGTGCAAATTGGGACGCTTCCACCTGTCGATTTCCTGATGGATATGGGGCTGGAACTTGACGGCGTCTGGACCGCTAAACGATTCGCTTTGTCGATCGCCGGATTGCTGGTCGGCATTTTTGTCTACTTCTACTCTAAAAACTTTGTGCTTCACTCCGATGCGGCGGCAGAGGGCAAACTGTTGGTGCCGGGGATGGAGTCACTCATCGGGTCGACTCAACTGGGATTTGCTGCGTTTCTGCTAGGAACGGTCCTGCCGATCGCTTGGCTTGCGCTGCTGGCGTTAAAACTGATCAACGGAAACATGCAGGCGCGTGGGCATGCTGCCCTGTTCAACATCCCCTACTCCACCCCGATGCTGATCGTCGGTGGCTTGCTGTATGCAGGATCGCTCGTTGCCCCCAGCGTACTCACACTCGATCCATCGGCAGCAGGCGCTGGCCCCTATTTCGTGCCAGGCTTTACTTGGATGTACAACATTGTCCCCAAGTACTTCAGCAACGCGTATGGGTTCTACTATCTGGTTTACTTCTCGGCGATCGCGGGGTTCGGTTTGTACTGGGCGATCAAGACGAATCACCGACTCATCTGGCGTCGGAACCTGACGATCATCGCGACGCAGTGGACTTTATGGTGGGGGATTCCGACCTTTCTAGCTGTGTTCATTGGTCGCAATCCGTGGACACCGTTGCTCACTCGATCGCTGAATGCCTGGCCATTGAACATGGGTGCTTTTAATGTCGATCCAGCGGTCGGTCCCGGCGATCCCGCCTGGTGGCATACCGTTGCCGTCGTGGGTGTGGTTTGGGCTGCCGTGCTCACCTTCATCGTCATCCCGCTGGTGACGATTCGCTGGGGGAAGATTTACTGTTCGTACATCTGCTCGTGTGGTGCGCTCGCGGAAACCGTCGGCAATGGTTTTCGCCATCGCGGGCCCAAAGGGGATATGCCCCGCAAGATGGAGCGGATGGGGTTCATCTTCATCGCGTTAGCGACCGCTGCAACGATCGCCGATCTGTACGGATTTGAGGGACCGCTGGGCCAATACAACTTGTGGGTTGGAACGGCTTTGGCTGGAGCGGTCGCGATTGGCTTGTATCCATTTCTCGGACAACGAGTATGGTGCCGGATGTGGTGCCCGCTGGCGTTTTGGATGAACTTTTGGGGACGCTGGTCGCAGTTCAAAATCACTCCCGAGAAAGGTAAGTGCATCGATTGCAACGTTTGCAATCAGTACTGCCAAATGGGCATCGACATCAAATCGAGCGCGTTAAAAGGGGAACCGATCACTCTAAAAGATTCGCCATGCGTCGGCTGCAATGAGTGTATTGTCCGCTGCCCGATGGAGATTCTGCATCTAGGTGATCTACCTATCGCGAAACAGAAAGCAACCCCATCGCTTCCGATCGTCGATCCTCCATTGGCTAAACCTCGCAAACGTGAAGTAGCCCGATGACGCCAAACCACAACAAACAGTAGCTAAATGCAGGAACAATCCAATGAATAAAAAGAGCGTTTCCTATTACGGTCCCTTTTTCTGGTTAGCGATCGTTTCGTTCTCCGTGCCGATCGTCGTCGCAGCCAAAGCGTTCCATGAGGTGCAGTTGACGACCAAGCCGACGCCGCATCCCGATGCATCGGGCGTCGACCACGCGTTATGGGATTACCTACTCAAGACGTACGTAGAGAACGGCTTGGTAGACTACGACGGAATCGCTCGCGATCACATTTTCCGCACTTACTTGCGACAGCTCTCCGAAGCCGACCCCGGAAAGCTGACCACGTCGGCGGATCAGTTGGCACTGTTGTGCAATGCCTACAATGCGTTTGTCATCAATGGTGTCATCACCCACAAGATTCGTGATTCGGTGATGAATTATCAAGGCGAGGGTATCGACTTCTTTGATCTGAAAGAACACATCCTGCACGGCCAGACGCTCAGTCTAAACCAGATCGAGCACGAATTGATCCGAAAGCGATTCAATGAGCCCCGGATACACGTCGCCTTAGTTTGCGCAGCCAAAAGCTGCCCAGCGATCCGAGCCGAAGCCTATGCAGGAACGCGTTTAACAAAACAACTAGAGGACCAAAGTATCCAGTTCGCAAACCAAACGAAATACGTAACGTATGACGCGCCCAGCGACACACTCAAGTTGAGTCCGCTGCTGGACTGGTACGGCACCGACTGGGACCAAGTCGGCGGCTACCTGCCATGGCTAGCCAACCGAGTCCAAGACGAGACGACCAAGCAAGCAATACTCCGAGCTTCGCGCAACGAAACATCCGTCGCATTTCTAGACTACGATTGGTCGCTAAACTCACAATCTCCCCCCGGCTCCGCCGCGCCAAAACCACCAAGCAAAAAAGGACAATTCGGGTCAGGTTCCATCCCCAACGAATAACAAAGCAAAGCAAGAGTGCTTCGTTCACACGCGGCGACAGCTAGCTCACGGACGTGTACGTCTTGGAGAAAACATCACAGCCCCGGCAAGCTAACTTCACAGTCCATTTACCGCAGATGCCCTCTTAGGCAATCGTGAAAGGTCGGTTCGGTTTTAGAAGCAGGAAGGAGTCCCAGTGATCCCAAAAGACTAACTTCATCCATGATGGTCTCGCCATCGATTGCCCTGACAAAATTGAAAGAACTCGGAGAACAGAGTCTGTCCTCACGGAGATCATCTTTCAACGATTCACGCGCCCCTTCCCGATAACTGCTTTCGCGTATTTCGTCTCTTTCGCGGTTCATCAATCAGACGGACAATCATTCTGCAGGAGGAACAACCGCGAAAAACGCCAAACACGCGAAAAACCAAAACTCACCTCCGGCGAACACGTCTCTGAAAGACATAAGCCAACGCGTCGATGTGCAAATCATCAACCTCACCAGGATTCAAAACGTCCTTTTCTCGCCCGTCGCTTTCAGATTTTCGCGCTGAGTCAGCTATTGGTCATTGTGTTAATCTACATCCTGCCTGCCTCCAACCAATGAGCCGTTTGGGCGATAGCCCCGGTTCCAAAATCCCGGCTGACAAAAACCGCCAACAAACGAGCCGTTTGGGCGATAGCCCCGGTTCCTAAATCCTGACTGACAAAAACCGCCAACAAACGAACCGTTTGGGCGATAGCCCCGGTTCCTGAATCCTAGCTGACAAAAACCGCCAACAAACGACCCGTTTGGGCGATAGCCCCGGTTCCTGAATCCTGGCTTACAAAAACCTCCAACAAACGAACCGTTTGGGCGATAGCCCCGGTTCCTAAATCCCGGCTGACAAAACCGGGGCTATCGCCCAAACGGCTCATATCATTTTCCTCGCTCCATGCGGTCCTGTGCCTCGCTCGCGTACAGAATCACTCGTTCCAGGTCATCGTCCGTCTTCAGAAATTCGACATCACCTTTTATGGACCAGACCGGACGATCAACAAAGCGATCGTCAATCTCTCGTATCCCTCGAGTGCAGTTCGCTTTCAATTGATTACGAACTTTATCTCCTGCAAATCCTGGAGCCGTCACCACGACGTGAACATGGTTGGTTCGTGGGTTAACAACCCAAAGCTTCCAACCGCGGTTCTGACAATGGAATCCAACTTCGGATTCCACACTTTTACGATGGTCGTCGTTGAGAAGTATGACATCATGCGTCAGTCGATCTCGATGCCATTGTTCCAGAAGTGGCTGTGGCGGACGCTCCCCAACGTCTCGTTTTCTCCACCATCGCGAATCGCCTTGCAGGAAGGTGCCATAAACAGTCCACGTAATAAAAAAACCAACAGGTTCATCATGTATTTCCATTGCCCTCTCTCCAAAAAAACCGAACCGTTTGGGCGATAGCCCCGGTTGCTTGGTGTCTCCAACAAATGAGCAGTTTGGGCGATAGCCCCGGTTCCTGAATTCTCGCTGTCTCCAACAACTGAACCGCATGGGCGATAGCCCCGGTTGCTTGCTGTCTCCAACCAACTGAGCCGTTTGGGCGATAGCCCCGGTTCCTTGCTGTCTACGTTCCCTTATATGCCGAACCTGTATCTAAACCCAGACTACCACCCGGCGGCTCAAACGAACTTGACAATATCGAGCTCCTCCACGATCGAAAATGAAACTCGCCCCAACGATTGGGTTCAACCTACTGTGCGAATCGGTAAATACAGTCGCCGCGGGTGCTTTCGGTGCAGTAATAGATTTCACCCGTTTGATCTTCGCCAAACGCTAGGACTTGAGTGCCTTCGGGGATCACTTGTTCGTTCGCGGTCACCCGTTTAGTTGCGGGATCGAATGACAACGCCCAGACCACGCCGGTCACGTAATCGGCATACAGGTACTTGCCATCCAGCTGCGGCAGACGCTTGTTTCGATACACGCGGCCGCCGGTCACCGACCGGCCGATGCGGTGATCGTATTGCCACACCGGGTCAATCGGGTCACTGATGCCGGCGACGACGGGACGGTTTCCAAAACTATTGGTTCCCTCGCGACTGCTCCAGCCGTAGTTGCCCCCTTTGGTAATTACATTGATCTCTTCCCAGAGCTCTTGGCCGACATCCCCCATCCACAGGTCGCCCGTCTGGCGGTCGAAGGCAAGTCGCCAGGGATTGCGTAATCCAAACGCGTAAATCTCCGGTCGTGCTCCTGTCGTTTTAACAAACGGATTGTCGCTAGGAATACCGTAGTTCTTATCCCCTTCGGGATGATCGACATCGATACGCAAGATCGAACCGAGCAACTGCGAAAGATCTTGCCCCGATGCTTTGGGGTCGTTGCGGTCGCCACCATCACCCAGCCCAATGTACAGGTAACCATCGGGACCAAATTCGATACTGCCACCGTTGTGATTCTTGTACGGCTGTGCGATTTCCATCACCACACGTTCGGACTTTGCATTGGCTTTGTTTGGATCATCTTTGGACATCGTAAATTCGCTAACCACGGATCGAGCGTTGTCGGCGTCCGAGTAGTAGAGATAGAACTTTTGATTCGATTTGAATTCAGGGTGCATTGCCAGCCCCAAAAGGCCTTGCTCATTGCCACCACCGCTATCCCAAGCGGCCACTTCGGATCGCATGTCCATCACGAGATGGGACTTGGTGACGTCAGGGTTATTATCGAAGGTCCAGATCTCACCATGCTGCGACGCGGCGAACAGCCGATTGCTGTCGTCTTTGGCGTACGTCAATTCGATGATGCGCAGCGCCTGGAGTTTTCCGTTTTCGTCAACGGCTTCTCTTTGGTCCCACTCCAATTTGGGAAAGGCGAGTTCACGGTTTAGGTCAAGCTTGCCGTCAATGGGTTGGGGGACGCTACCGTCTTTGGCGATGCGGCGTACTTTGATATTGCGAAACGCAACTTCATCGCCGTGGTCTTGCAAACAAATATGTCCGTTGCCTGCTTTGCCAAACGCTTTGAACTTCGCGAACTTGCTTGACGCGACCTTTTGATTCCAATCTTTATCGCCCACATTGAACCTGAAATAACGGACACCGTTCAAGCAGACTTCGCAGCCCTGTGGCGCAATCCGCAAATAGATTTGGTTCCATTGTCCGGCCGGACGTGACGAATCGACCAGCGTCTTGTCTTGCACCCAATTCGGCACCGTCGGCCGATACAACTGATACAGCCAGCCGGCCTTTTGTGGATCATGTCCGTCCACGTTGTCTTGAATCTGAATTTCGGGGCCGCTTTGCCATGGTTTGGGATTGTCTTCAGTCACATGAAACATCAGGCCGCTGTTTCCCTCGGGGCTGATCTTGTAATCCAGCAGCAATTCAAACGCGTCGTAGCTTTCCTTGGTGACGATGTCGCCGGCGCCCTTTGCAGAGCGGACCAAGGCCCCGTCGACGACTTTCCAGCCCTTGATGATGGAGTCCTGTTGATAGTTTCGCCAGCCATCAACGGAATTTCCATCGAACAGTAAAGTCCATCCACTCCGTTTTTCGGCTTCGCTAAGTTGATTGACGCCCGTCTGCGCGAACGCAGAACTAGTGACACTGACCACAGACGTCAAGGCAAACACGGCGGTGCATTTGCCAACACATTTCAAAAAGCTCATACAAAACACCGCACAGAGGAAAAGGATGAAGGAGACCAGCGAACCGGGGCAAGCCCCTGATATTGGGAGATCCTGCTATCGGAGAACGGATCTCGGGCGACACGAGTGGCGAGGGCCCATTTCGTCGGACGCGACCATTATCCACCGAAAAACAACCGCCAACAACAACGAACTGGCTAACTGGCTAACTGGCTAACTGGCTGGGATGATCGATTATCAGGCAGCCAGAACTCTCGTCAAAAGCAGAACGCCAAGCGTCAATCTTACCAGAGCGACGAGCAAGAATCTGACAATGTTCGTACCCCGCGGGTCACCAAAGAGCTTTGGGACAAGGTACAACAACGTCGAACACGGAAACGCCAGCGGGCACCACGTGATTTTGTTCAGGACGAATGATCTCCTGTGGCCATTGCGGCTGTACGCCGGTGGGAGAGATCAAAAATTCGCTAGACAGATGAACCGTTCCTAGTTGGTTACGACCGATCAGCCACTAAATTTCAAAAGCCCCCACTTACAAAAACAGGGATGAAAGCGTTCCTCCGATTATGGAACAGGCACGAAGACGTGGCTCCTGCCATTCCAATTAATTTTGCAACCGTCACTGGTCCATCTGAACGTCGTAGCATTCTGCCTTGGAGAAAAAGTTCGAGGGTTTTTCCTGCGAGCGTTATTGCTTGAAGGTCCCACCAATGTGAAGTAGACGGTGTCAGGATGGGCCCCGTTCATCGACTTCCTATTCTCCGTCCACGCCCCCTGAAGTGTCGTCGTTGACTTCTTCTTGTTCTTCAGCGAAGTGACTTGCATCGTTGCCCGAATTGCGCGAGTCCCATTTCTAGTCGGACCGACGCGAGTCAGCGACAACACCAATATTTCGTCATCGGAAACGCTTACGAATTTCTGATTTGGTCGAACCAATTTATTGACAAACGGATCCCGAACACCATACCCAGCAACGATCTTAGCCGGCTGGTTAGAATTCGAGCCTTCGTCCGACCAAACGTTGAAATGAACAACCGCGTTGTTCATCGGTTTCGCATCGGAGTCCGGTGTCAGAATGACGTGGCCCGTAAATGGATTCAGGTAGATCGTCTCGCCAGCTCGCCAAGATCGAATGAAATAGACTCGTTCGGGCAGCTGATATTTGTTGCTTTGTACAATCTGCAGGTTGAGCGTTACGTTGTTTAAGTCTTTGCCAGAAACGTTCTTCGTCATCCCCCAAACCGATCGGCGAAGAAAACCAACATTCACATCAATAAGTGGGCTTTCCGATTCACTGCCGCTGAAATGCTGGATCGCGGGCAAGACCCTTTCACGCCAGACTTTTGTCAATTCCTTTCTCGCTTTATTGACTTCAATAATTGCCAGACCCAGATTTGTAGCGGATTGCGCCGCGTTTACGAAGGATTGAAGAACTTGCGTATCAGAGCTATCGCTTAACAGTTCCAGCACTTCCATCTTTGCCTTCCAAACGTTTTCTTCCTCAGTGGAGTCCAACGATTCGATTGCCTTAAAATGCTCGCCTGCCACATTGAAGATTTCTTTGTAAGCTCGGTTGAGCTTAGGCTTTCCTGGCTTGAAAGAGCCACGAAGGCTATTAACGGCGTTCGCTTGAATTCCATCTGTTCGGTTCAGGCCGAGGAAATAGAGTCCCGAGCTTGCCTCTGCCGCCAGAATCCAGTCTGCGGGCAAGGCGCTGTCTTGAGCACTTTGGCCTGCAGTACTTTGGTCTTGAGGTTCTCTCGCGGATGCACCGTCCCCGAAAACCTGAAAGGCGACTATCAAAATGCCAAGCAGCAGCCCAGAAAAAGTTTTGCTTATCAAGGTTTCTTTCTCTACCAATAGAAAATATTGAAATTCGCCTGCTCAGGCAAGAATGCAGGCGACAAAGAGGAGGTCCGAGAAATTGTTAAATATCGTGTGCCAGGATTTTGAATTCGGCAGCGATCAAGGATGGATGCGTGATGGGTTCCGCAGGAATCGCCGCCTGTTTTTCAGCTCACGATGCGACTTTCGGCGGTACATTAAGCCACCGCATGCGAGCCCCATCAAAAGTAATGAAGACGGTTCGGGAACTGCGGTGGTGCCGCCAGCATTTAGGGTCAACGAGTCCTGATCGCTTCCCGCCCCCCAAGTCCAAGTGTAGGTTCCTGACGTGACACCAAGATCCGCGAGGGTCGTGTTGTTCCACGTGGAAGTGCTGGATAGAAAAGTTCCTGACGCATAGTCCTTTGGTACCAACAGATATCCATTGGCAACTCCCCACCTTGGCCCTGTAATTAGATCGGGAACCGATGGCATACCTGTTCCAAAACTAGTGGGCTCTAGGGTCGCTGAATACCAATCAACCATATTCGGTCCACCTATCTGGATATCCGTAGACGATGGTTCCATGTACGCGGTCCCACCCCCATCAAAATTAAAAGACAGTCCCGCGAGGTTTGCAGTTCCTGACCCAGTCGCTACGACGTCGCTGCCGATTTCTTGAATATCGATCACAAGGGCCGCCTCGCTGGAATTTGGGGCGAATGAGACCGCGGCAAAGACGAAGGCGATTTCGAACATGATGGTAAAACGATTTTGAAGCATGGCGGATCTTGATTGGCTTTGGGATTTGGGTTTCGGTAAGTTGACCGTCGAGGGTTCCACTTACCAGGACGAAACCATCTCACAATTTTTTCGGGATTCGCTGATCAATCCCCCGAGAATCGGTCAAAAGCAGCCTACGGCCGTTTAAGGACGTGGGATTTCGCCTGATAGATAGTGAGATTCCTCCGCTCCCCCGAGGAGGACACCGAGAACCTTCGGCTGCAGTTTTACTTAGATTTGTTTTTTCCCGACCGCTTCGCTGGCTGCGCCGAAGAGCACGCCACCACGCAAACCGGCTCGCAAACCAATTCGAGCGGCGTGAGCCACAGCACTGTCGCGGGTAGAGATCCAGAGAGTTCTCGCACGGAGTCTTTGGGGCGTGAGGCGAACCAGAGAGGTCGAGTTTGTCAGTCCGGACTCTCGCCGCGAAACCGAGAACTCAGGGTTCGAAGGCCGTGGCACCAGTAACACCGCCAGAAATAGGGCGAAAACAAAAAACGCCCGCTGGTCGACATGCGACCGCGGGCGTTAACTGGTTTGCGAGAGCTTTCGCAATTTCAAATCAGCTTCCCCGGCAGGACTCTCACAACCTGCTGAAACGCTAGGAAATAACGGCCAATCAGAATCGACGGTGTCCTGGGCGGTGTCATCGGTGCAGGGAGAGGTTCAAACCGACGACCTACTGACAGCGTGGCACAAGTTGAATGAAAGCCAACGCGGTGACCTACTGGCGATTGTGAGGGGGATGGTGAACCAGGGGCAGCCTAAAGCCTCGCCGTAGCCGTAGCCGTAGGATGGAAAAAGCAGCTTTTCCCCTGCCATGCCCCTGAAAAGCAACGGTTCACAGCTCGGCGCGAACATTGAGACAGCTGACTTGGAAAGACGATCGATTCAGACCACTGGGAAGTTAGGTCGGTGGATGCTCGCCGCGAAAGAGGTGATGCAGCGAACTCCGCAGAACATCCAGTAGCGATTGGGCGTGTTCTGAGAACGTCGCTATGATTGTCCAAATCCGTTCGAGCCAACGTTGCCCGACTTCGCGATTGCTGCCTTGGGTTGCTGCGCTATCTTTCGATGGTGTGCCAGCCTACAACTGGTTGACTAATACGGATCTGACAGGGTTTCACTTCTTGCTTCTTTCGTCTGTGCCGGATGCTTGGCTCCGTCTTGAACTCGCAGATTACACGAGCGTCCAACGCGTCCATAGACTGCCAACCATTTCATGTCTGTAAACGCGAGCTATCAACGACTGCCAAGCAGGTCGATCAGCCACTGTTTGATATCGTCGTTGCGGTCGACTCGCAGCAGTCCGGTGTGCGAGACACGGAACACCTTTCGGCTGTCGAATCGAGGGGCTGCCATTGCACTGGCGACGGTGACGGCACCGTCGCCTAAACCGTCCAACATTTCCTCTGCTTCCAACAAGACTTTAAAGTCTTCCACCAATCTTGGTGGGGTCGATTCCAATTCAATGCGTCGTTGCAGTCCAGACGTCCAACGCTGGCGATCACTCGATTGGATAGGACCACTATTACCTGCGGCGATATGAACGCGAACATGAGACGGCAACTCATTTGCCAAACATTCCCTTCGCAAGACGCTATCTGGTCGCAGCACTTCGATTGCTTCCCCCGAACCGTCGCGTTCTATCTCCCAACTGGCTCGGTCAAATGCTAGAAAGCGGGCTGCCACATCAACAAGTTCCAAGTCGGATTGAAAATGAGCCATGCATGAACCGGCGTATGGCGTTCCCAATGTAAACAAATCGGTCACAACCGTGGGTGCTTCACGGCTCAGCGCGGACCAAGCCACCAGCCCACCCATGGAATGAGAGATCAACGCAATTCGGCAGTTCGGGTGTGATACAGCTATCTCGCGAATCTGATCTCGCAAAAACTCGGCCGGTTCTTTGATCCCACCATCATTGGGATAGACCATCTCAAGGGGGTACCAACCGGCCTCAACAAGCATCGGCTTTAAATAGCGGTAGGTGGAACGACCGCCTTCGAGCCCGTGAATCAAAATTACCAATTGACGATGCTCGCCGATCTCATCCACACCAATCAGTTGCGGTGGAAAAAGCGCTTTACGAACATCAGACCAATCCTTGCCAGCGTCGTCACCCGATGGAATCGACAAACGAATTTCTCGGTCACTCACCTGGTAGTCTTTGATCGTGCCAGCCAACTTCAGTAACCACAGCCCGGCTTTCGTTTTCTCTGTTAAGGGAATCCAAACGGCAGTTTTGGTATCGGTTTCTGCCTGATGACTCAGTTGGCCAATGGAGGAGGCATCGTACTTCCCATCTCGCACAGGCAGTCTAATCGTTTCCTTTTCGAGATTTGGCAGGACGGATTGATCCGATACCTCTTGGGCAAACCCCAAGGATCCGCCCCCACACGCTCCAAAGCATAAAACCAAGTAAATGATTGTTGCCCTGCTGCTTTTCTTGGCTCGGAATCTGGGCATGCGAATCGAACCGCTCAACAGCAAGGTCGCTGTATGAAATGCGATCGCCATGCCCAGCAAGGTTCCCCAACCAAATTTGGCTGTGAGGTCAGCAAGGTAAATCTCCCAGAACGCCACATCCGCTTTTTGATTAATTTCGTCTTGTTCAGTATTCGATGCTCCCAGAAACGGACGCGTCGCCAGGTCCGCGTGCCGAGTCAACGACGCCAGTGAGATCCCTGTGGCGAACCGGGACGGCACCTGAGAATTGTCTGCGATCCGATCGGAAATATCGCGATCATCCAATTCAGATGAATCTCCATCCTCGGCTCGTTCCTCGCACAACGAGCAAAGATACCGCCCAGACGCTTGATATTGAATCAATCTAGACGGGCAACCAGCGATTCCTTCACAGTCTTTATGCCACCAGAACCCCGCGTAGACGTCCTCTGCCGGTAGCTTGCTTTGGTCCGCGCGTATTACAAACGGCGAAAAAACAATTTGAAACATCATCACCAATGGAAGGACAACGGCCGCCACTCGAGAACGGCCGCGCGACGCCGCCGAAATCAGCAAACCCAATTGAGTTGCAGCCACCGCGACCAGGATCAGCACTCCATAGACGTACCAAACGTGCTCATCTAGTTGATCGAAGAAACGTTCATGAATCGCAACCACGCCAACCCCATCGCCCGTATCAAGCTTGCCATAGAACGCAGGTTCACCAAGGACAGCATGGCGAATCAGAATCAAAGAGCAAAGGTAGATTGACGTTTGGACAATTCCTACAAATGACAACACGATCGTTTTGGCGAGCAATAGCGAGTAGGCGTTCAAGCCTTGCAATCGTTCAAATTGGGTTCGCTTGAAAGTGGACGTGAACGACAGATGCGATGCACTGGCGGCCATCCAGATGACAGAAAGCACTGACAGAAAGCCAACCAAATGTGATCGTAATCCGTTCTCAACGGTCGGCGATGCAACTGCAACGCTGATCGCAAAAAGCAACGGCATCCAAACAGTAAGAATCATCAACTGTCGCGTTAGTAATCCAGCGACTTCCACTAAGCGTCGTTGCCCCCGTCGTTTGATTGACGTATCGGGCGGCAAGGGCTGGAGACGATCCAGCAGTTGTCCTTGCCATAGAAAGCGACCTTCTCGCTTCACCAACCGAGCCATCTGGCTCAACCAGGATGGGCGATTGTCCCCGTCATTCTGATTGGAAACATCGAGACCATTTGTTGAGTCACCGGAGGACAGATCAGGGCCGTGGTTCTGCGTCACCCTGCCGTCTTGCAAGCGAATAACACGATCAAACAGTGTCATTTCTTGGTAGTGATGCGTGATCGTGACGACGGTCATGCCCAGTAAGCTAAAGGTTTTTAAAAGGCCGCGGATGAGGGCTGCGGTCGCGGGATCAAGCCCGCTATCGGGTTCATCCAACACCAGTACGGTCGGACCGCGCGAGATCGCAGCGGCCAAGCGCGCCCGTCGAAGTTGTCCGCCCGAAATTTGGTCAGGAAACCGCATCGTCAAATCTCGTAGCCCAACCATCCTTAAAGCGCGTTCGGCTTCGTCGCTGGCGGGTGCTGAACAAGTCAATCCGACGTAATCGATTACCTGCTGCGCAATCGTCAAGTCAGCGTGAACGATGTCTTGCTGTGGCACATAGGCGATTTGATAGATTGCGGGATCATGGCTCTCGTTCCGAGACACGTTGCCAATACGAACTTCGCCCCTACCACACCGATGCCCTGCCAACTCGGTGATCAACGTGGATTTGCCGGCACCACTCGGGCCGGTCACCGCTACCAATTCACCCGCACCGATGCCAAGGTGATCGATGTCTAAGCGATTGCCCACTTGCAAATCGTTAAACTCAATCGTAGCCCCATGCATCGGATCGACGGGCTCCAACCCAACACCGTTGCCTTCTGCGTAAACATGCAATACCCAGGCATATTGTCCGATGGTCAACAAGTCGCCGGCGGCCAGAACGTCTTGATTGGTGACTTTACCGCGAACGGTCATCCAGGAATCTTCGCTGGGCATCTCGCGAACGATACGAACGTAAAGTTGACGATTATCATGGGGGGGACACCACAACAGAACACGCGTGTTGGCGTCCAGAACGCCTTCGTAATTGACGTCTTGCTCCGAAACCAGCCTAGCGCGACCTTGGTTCACTTCCAGCGGTCGATCCAAACCGGGATGCCGGCATAAACGCGACGCATTCCACTCCGATGAGGTTCGCGTACCTTCGGCTATATCAATTCTGTGATTGCTGGGTCGCGGCCAGTTCATCTCCGCCGGTCGATCGTTCGCTCGCGCGCTGCAACGAGGACACCGTTCGTTTACCTCTAAAGCGTGATTGCAAACGAAACAGATTCCAGACTCTTCGCTGGTCCAATCAGGCACTCGGTTCACTCCTGATTCTGCAGGCGATCAGCTTCGTATCGCCAATCCGAGTTGACGTCCCTTTTGATGGAAGCCTTGAACAACAGGTGATCAGTCGAAAAAGACGAATACCCAAACTTGCCGGTGCCATAAGCGTTGCGCAACATTGCGTCATCGTGCGAGACCTTCATATAGCCGTCCATCGAATGAATTTGATACCGCGTATCTCGGTCTTGGCCACGCACCGTCACATCGACATTGCCACTCGTAATCGACAGCTCGCGTACCTTCTCGCCGTCGTAATCGCCATCGCGACGATACTGTAGATTGATTTCACCACGGCTGGATGCATCTCCGCGACCTGAAAAAACGGACGTGGCACGACTGGCGTCCAGGGTCCAACGATCTCCTAACTGCTTTCTTAGCGAAGGAAATATGTAGAGACTGGCCAATGGATCGGCTCCTGCTGCCCATTGCTGCAGATCTTCCACAGAGAGCACGACGCGACGTCCGTCTGGACTGCCCACCTGCGTGGGGGGCTCTACAAATCCAAATCCGTTGACCCATCTAGCTTCGAATGAACAACCGCTATATATCCGGGGTTCATCTAGCAATCGAGTGCCCTCGTCCTTTGTGTAGTCCTCGATTCGCAGTCCGACCGCACTCGCCACCCGAGAGAGTGTTTTTTGGTATCCCGGGTCGATTTCTTCCCACTTCTGCAGCACCATCTGGGCAACCCTTGCCGGAGGCGAAACGGACGTGCCCAGCTTGATTCCATTCTCAATCGCCAGCTTGAATAATGGATCGCTCGCGTCGAAACCAACCAACCGAAGCTTTCGATCGGTGATGATTTTGGTCGAGCCGGCATCGATCACATCGATTCGCAATTTGATGTCGTGAGTTTCACCACTTTGATCATGTTGCACGACCGTCACCAATGTTTGATACCGATTCGTTTGCAAAAAATTGACGGTTCCTTGAAGTCCCCAGTCTGACTTCTCCGCTGAACCATCAACACGCGCAACTGCTAGGGACTGCCACTTTTTGCCGGTAGGATATCGCTCAAGCAGTTCGCTCGATTTAACGGGTGCGAATTTGGGTTTCGACGCTGGCGTTTCTGCCACTACGAACGATGTGGCAGAGACGCAGATAATGAATAGCAAGACGAGTGGTCGCATGATCAGAACTTTCTAATGGTGAAGATTGGCCGCGGTGAGTTGTCAATTGAATTCGGAAAGTGGGTCAAAAGGTAGGTCTATCGGGCCCCCCTCAGGCTTCGGCTTTGGAATAGAATCGGACCCTTGCGGTCCATTCGGCTCTATTGGTTCAACCTGGCTAGACACCAATTTGAGCGGTGGGCCCGGTGGATTTTCAATTTCGAATTGAATTCGAAATGGACCTTCAGTCTCCGGGGCAAGCTCAGTTTTCAAGAGCGATAGAGCACCGTCGTACTGCGATACGTGTTTGTTGTTCCAGTTCCAATTCCAGTTCGAGAAAGATTCCAAACACACCTCGACGGGCTCGCCCAACTTCCATTTGAAGTCTACTTGGCTTGGTTCGCCAAACTTCCCGTTCGCACCTGCCTTCCATTCAATCGCATCACTGTTGGCTTGATTCGTCAGCGTCAATCGCAGGGGATACCCAACTAAATTTTTAGGATATCTTGCGGAGACCAGACGGATTGGGTAACGGCCGCCACGATTCACCGTCTTTATCCAAGCCCGCAGGATCTTTTCGACCTGGACATCGGTCTCGCCACTGATTTCTATTTCTAAGTCGCT
Source organism: Roseimaritima multifibrata (assembly GCF_007741495.1). Lineage (NCBI taxonomy): Bacteria > Pseudomonadati > Planctomycetota > Planctomycetia > Pirellulales > Pirellulaceae > Roseimaritima > Roseimaritima multifibrata. The sequence goes on along the minus strand of NZ_CP036262.1, from coordinate 3,422,988 downwards.
CTGCAGCTTCGCCCCAATGATCAGGCCTTTCCATACCCGCCAGGCATCCCCCAACTCTTTCAAACACTTCTCGATCTTATCTTTCTCTGCACGTGAGTGATCGTTTCGATCCAACAGCTCGACAAACGATGAACTTGCAAACACGGGTTCATCTTTGAATGTCAGGTATCTCGGATCGTTCTGAAACTTGTTCGGGAAACGCTCTTCGATAGGATCGCCCTGTTCTTCACGCGCGGCGAGCCGTTCTTTGATGCTGGCAAGTTCCGTACGAGCATCATCAATTTTGCTACCCAGGTCCGATTTGCTTAGCTGGTGCTCAACTTTCGCCCGCTCGTATTCACTGCGAACACGATTTTCCCGGGTCGTTAGAAACCAGTACATCAAACCACCCAATGCAACCATAGCGAAGACTGCAAGCTTGGAATGGCGGGCGAACGAGATATTGGACATCAACTTGATGCCACCGTCGCGTGTCAAACGGACATGACGCACATGGCTGCCCAAAAGATCTCCTGCAGCGATGGATGGGTCTGTGATGCTTACCAATGTTCGGATCAGCCGATCCTCGGGAGACGCTAAGAATCGACGTCCGAACTTTTGCAATAGTGCGTTGCGATATTCTTGACCGAACAACTTTTCCGTTGACGGGCATTTCGATGCCCCCAGACGCATTTCCATCGCTGTCACGCCCAACGCCACCAAATCGTCGCCGGGTTGCGGGGGTTGCCCTGGGTTTAAAAAGAATCTTGCGACCGGTTGATTTAACTTAGCCGTCTCGCAAGTTGATCGCTGACCTGCGTTGCGAAAATCATCCGCTGAACCATCGAGATCGGATATTTCCAACGAAAATTCGCTGATTTTCTTCACAGAGAACAGCCTTCCAATTCCGCCGCCGTTACTTCTGTGAATCTTCGCCAAACTGACGAGCACTTGGAGCAGGTTTCCTTGAATAGCCACAAAAATCAGGTCTCAAAAAATCAAATCGGGGACAGTTTGGTCTGGTCGACGGAAAGTATACGAGATCCCGAGCCGAAGGTGACGGAACCGAAAGCGACTATTCGTAAGAAGAACTGCCCCTCAGGTGGTATCTTAGTTCATCCATTGGAAGGAGGCAAACTGTTCGCGATCTTTAATCAGGAATTGCACACGTTGGGTGACGAGGGGAGGCACTGGCAATGCCTATCAAGACTGGCGAATTTGCCAGTCTTGAAAAACCGGAGATATCCGCGACGCCTCGGAAAGCTGATACGCTAAAAGGTTTGGTGGTCAGTAGATTGTTGCCGCACTGCCCCGCGGCGCGGTCTGCTGGCTGCCTTTGCCTTTGCGTTTGCGTTTGCCTGATGCACATGCATCACATGCCCCGAGTCAAACAACGGCAGCCCATGCTTAATATCGACTTCCATAAGCCAGCTAGCGGGCGCGGGATATAATCTGCCCCGAAAACGTGACGCGTCAACTTCTTCGATCTAACATGAAGGAGCTCAATGATGCGCCAACACCGTGTCACATCGCGAATGCTCGTCGGCGGCCGGTGTGCGTCTGCTACGTTTACCTCAATCGCGGCATGAGAACAGTTCACCGTTGATTCATGATAGTCGACGATCAGCCAGACATTAGCGACAGAGCCGGCTGTCCAACACTCAGAGCAACGTCGATTTCTGTGGGCTCGTCAATGCGGACAATCCGACGAAGCAATCGCTAGTATGTCGGCGATCTACTGCTGACACTGCCATACCGTCCGATGCAGTCAAGCTGGAACGTCGGAAGAATGCATTGCATAGTGTTGGGGAAATTTCCAGAAGCGGGCAATCACTGGCTTGCGTCAGGGTTCCATTCATTCAGCGAATCGAGTGAGCTTACTCTCCGAAGCGAATTTCGCGAACTCGCTAGAAACGCGATAAGGTTTGTCTTTCGGACTACGAGAGATTGTCGCAAGCGCACTGCGGACATGGTGTCACGGCGTTGCAGGGTTTGGTACACTGTCCCGCTGACGATTCGGGGGCATATTGCACACGAGGATTCAGCCATGACCAAACTCTGTGAATACGCATTGACCGCTGAAGCAGCGGAAATACTAGGCGTGTCCCAAAACACCATCCGCACTTGGGCCAAGGACGGAAAGATTCCGGTTCATCGCAATCCGGCCAACGGTTATCGACTGTTTAAGCGTCGCGACCTGGATCAGTTCCTGAAACGAATTGAGCGTTCCGCCAAGAAGCCAGGAAAATAAACACGAGTATGCCGCACGGCGGGATGACCAGCATGACAACCACCATCAAAACACTTCAGCCTGGGCAAATCGCTCGTATTCGCCAGCGAACCTACCTCGTCGAGCAGATCATCAAGCCGAAACGGGTCGCTGACAGCACGCTGGTGAAATTGTCCTGCGTCGATGACGACAACCAAGGCGCTCCGCTTGAAGTTCTTTGGGAAAAAGAGCTCGACCCGCAGGTGTTGACCAGTGAGGCCTGGGAAACGATCGCCGCAAAAGGTTTCGACGAATCAAAGTTATTCGCCGCTTACTTAAACACACTCAAGTGGAACTGCGTTACGTCGACCGACCCGAAACTGTTTCAGTCGCCGTTCCGAGCCGGCATCCGACTGGACGCCTACCAATTGGAGCCGCTACGCAAAGCGTTGCTGCTTCCTCGCGTCAATTTGTTCATCGCTGACGACGTCGGCCTGGGCAAAACGATCGAAGCTGGATTGATCGCACGCGAACTGCTCTTGCGTAAAAAGGTCCGCGAAATCTTTGTTTCCTGCCCGCCTTCCATGCTGCTGCAATGGAAAGAGGAATTGGAAGCTCGCTTCGGATTGACGTTCGAGATTCTCGACAAGGACTACATGAAGCGTGTTCGGCGTGAACGTGGATTCAGTGTAAACCCATGGAGTACACACACGCGTTTCCTGATCTCTCATCGTTTACTCATCGATGAAGCTTACGCTGGCCCACTGCGCGATCACCTTGGCTCGTTCCGTAGCGGATCGTTGTTCATTCTTGATGAAGCCCACCACGCCGCACCATCCAGCGGTCAGAAGTACGCCATCGACTCCCAAATCACCCGGTCGGTACGCGATTTGGCCCCACGTTTCGAGCATCGGCTGTTTCTGTCGGCGACGCCGCACAACGGCCATTCCAACAGTTTTTCGGCATTGTTGGAAATCCTCGACCCGCAACGCTTCTGTCGGGGCGTTCCCGTCTCCGCGAAGCACCGAGACGAAACCATCGTTCGCCGTATCAAAGAAGACATCCGCGAGATCCAGGGTGGCTTCCCCAAACGCCGGGTTGTTCAAGTCACGATCGAAGGGCTGCCGGAAGATGCCCCAGAACTCAAGCTCTCGCGTTTGCTTAACGAATACAGACAAACTCGTGAAGAGCGTCTTGAAAAAGAAACGAAACGCAAACAGGCGGCTTCTGGTTTGCTGATCACCGGGCTGCAGCAGCGCTTGCTTTCTTCCATCGAAGCTTTTGCGAAAACGCTAAAAGTGCATCGCAATACGGTCAAACGCCAATGGGACAAGCATCTCAAGATCGACCAACAAGCGAGTGATACAGGGCAATTGTCGTTCGCTGCTGAGTCACCTGAGTCGTATCGTGTCAAATCCCTCGATCGCGCTCCAAGCTTGCGTTCAGCCGACCTACTTTCCGGCAGCGTCGACAGCGATGACGAACGGGCGACGTTGACCGAAGAGGAAATGGAAAACGAGGTCGCAATACAGGTCGAAGCTGTCTCGGCCGCGACGGTCGGGCCAACCGGTGACGTGGCTTCCAAGGGGCTGTTCTCTCGTGAGCAGGAACTGCTCGAACAGATGACAGATGTCGCCGAGCAGTCGCGAAGCAAAACGGACGCTCGAACCGAGAAGCTGATCCAGTGGATCCGCGAACACATGTGTCCCGACCTCGGCAAGAAAAACGCCCAGTGGAACGACACCCGTGTGTTAATCTTTACCGAGTACGACGACACCAAACGCTATCTCGTCAATCGCTTGGAGGCGGCGATCAGAGGCAGCGACCGAGCGGATGCTCGGATCAATATTTTCCATGGTCCCACTCCACCACCCAAACGCGAAGAAATCAAACAGGCGTTCAACACCGACCCGCGCAAACATCCAGTACGAATTCTGGTCGCAACCGATGCCGCTCGTGAAGGCCTAAACCTGCAGGCTCACTGTAACAACCTGTTTCACTTTGATGTTCCTTGGAACCCTAGCCGGATGGAGCAGCGCAACGGGCGGATCGACCGAAAGCTGCAAGCCAAGGACGAAGTCTTCTGTCACTACTTCGTTTACACCCAGCGTCCCGAAGACCGAATCCTGCAAGTGTTGATTCGCAAGACGGAGACCATCAAGAAAGAGCTCGGAAGTCTATCGCAAGTCATCGACGCGAAACTGACCAAGTCCATGAGCCTCGGTATTCGCCACGGTACGATTAACGACCTCGAGGCAGAAATCGACTCCACTGATATTGACGAGTACCACCGTGCCGCGATCGAGGACGAACTTGAAGCGTCGCGAGAGCGTCAAACGGAGCTCCGAGAGCAAATAGACCGACTTCGGACGCTCCTTGAAAAGTCTCGCAAGAGTATCGGGTTGAGCGATGAACACTTTCAATCGGCGATTTCGTGTTCGCTGGCCCTACTCGGGACCGAGACGCTCGACGAGACGAAAGACGACAACGGAGCCAGCTGCTTTACCTTTCCAGCCATCGACCAACGTTCTGGTGCCGACCCGACTTGGGCCGAAACGATGGACACGCTGCGGGTGCCGCGAAAGCGAGACCAGAAACTGTGGGAGTGGCGGCGATCGTCGCCGATTCGTCCCGTTGTCTTTGAAGATCCCGGCGTCGTTGGTAACGACCTGGTTCACTTGCATCTTGAACAACGGGTCGTCCAGCGGTTGCTCGGTCGATTCACCGCTCAAGGCTTCGTCCATCACGACCTGTCGCGTGCATGCTTCGCTCAGGCCACGGACTCGATTCCCCGTGTCATCCTACTCGGACGATTGGCTCTATACGGTGAAGGAGCGGCTCGCTTGCACGAAGAGCTCATTCCCGTCACGGCCCGCTGGTCCGATCCGAGCATTCGGAAGGGGCCGCTCTCGCCGTACGCCAAAGACGCCGAAGCGAAGACAATGGGTTTGCTAGACGATTCCTTACTGAAAGCCAGCGGAGTCAAGCTGACACCTGCAGTCACGCAGCAACTGCAATACGCTGCTGCCGGTGACATTCGCGACCTGCTTCCTCATCTAGAAATTCGGGGCGAAGAGTACGCCGCTGACGCAGAGAAGAAACTGGCCGCGCGCGGTACTGCCGAAGCCAAGGCGATGCGAGAGATTCTGGAAACGCAACAGAAACACATTTCCAGCACGATGAAGCGGATCTCTAAGCTCGACCCGAATCAAATGCGACTCGACTTCGGTGAGATCGACGACGAACTACTGCAGCTCGATGCCAATAAACGCTACTGGGCAAAGCGTCTTGACGAATTGCGTGGCGAACTCAAAACCGAGCCCGATCGCATCGCCAGCATTTACAACGTCCAGGCCAAACGGATCGAACCGGTTGGATTAGTCTACCTCTGGCCGGCCACGGGGTAACGCATGGGAAAAATGAAAAAAACGATCAGCATCATTGCGGGACCAAACGGCGCGGGCAAATCGACATTTGTCGAGAGCTACCTTTGCCGTTACGTTGACTGTGACGAGTTCCTCAATGCAGATCTAATTGCTTCAGGTTTATCGCCGTTTGCCCCGGAAAGACAAAATCTGAAAGCCTCGGAGATCTTTCTGGAGCGACTCGATGAATTGCAATCTGGTTCGAATAGTTTTGCTTTGGAAACTACCCTTGCCGGACGCAGTTACCGACGACGCATTCCAGCGTGGCGTGAGAGCGGATTTGCAGTCACGTTATTTTTCCTTTGGCTGCCCAGCGAAGAAATGGCAATTGAGCGCGTTGCAGGGCGAGTTGCCCAGGGCGGACACAATATCCCGGAACCCGATATTCGCCGCCGTTATTCGCGTGGTTTGAGTAATTTGCAGCACTTCTACCTACATCTCGTCGATGACGCATGGGTGCTGAACGGCGCGGTTACACCCCCTCGAACTATCTGGCGCCGCCTTGATGGCAAGTCGCGTGTGGCCGATAGCGAGCTATGGAACGCCATCACCTCTAAATGGGAAAGTGAATCATGATTCGACCCAACCATAAAATAGATCAACTCTCGGTGGACGAGAAGATTGCCGCAGCGTGTCATGATGCCGGCGAACAAGCCGTCTTGCGAGCTGAACGCACCGGCACCGACGTGATCGTGTGGCGTGACGGAAAAATTGTCCGCCTGTCCGCTTCCGAAGCTCGTGCCGAGCTTAGCCAAAACAGCGACCGTCCCAAAAACAATGGCTAAATCACCCGAAGAATTTGCTCACATTGAATGGCTTGGCTATGTCCAGCCCGTGGGCTTGGTCGTGTCCATCCCGGCGATGCTGGAGGCTCAGTGTTACGTCAATAAAAACGTCTTGGGAGAGCACGCGCGGTTCTTAGAATGCTTGGTGCAAGACGACGCCGGCGTAACGCAACCGGAGATTCGCGACCTACGCGAATTCGTGCAAGCCGTCCTGGGCTGGGAATCGATGGACCTGATCGACGTGCCCGCTCGTGAAATCCTACACGGCGACATGGCGAAGTTGGAAGTTGTCTTGCCTCAGTACAGCGAGACGCTCCGACCGACGCATGCAGTCCCCGTCTTCAAACCCGAGGAAGATCAGAATCCTTGGCAGCTTTTGATCCAGGAATTAGCGACCGGCACGGACTTGGATGATGCCGGTGACTCGGATAACAGTCGCCATTGGAACGCGTCGCCTCAGGCCAAATTCGAGCGATTGTTGCGAGAGACTGAAGTTCCCATTGGAATATTGTCCAACGGACGCTCGCTGCGACTCGTCTACTCGCCTCGTGGCGAGACCAGCGGCTACGCGACGTTCAACGTTGCCGAAATGGCGCAAGTCGCCGGTCGGCCGATGTTCGCCGCGCTGCACATGCTGCTATCGTCCGAGCGTATGTTCTCGATGGGGGACAGCCAGCGGCTGCCGGCGATACTGACCAACAGCCGCAAGTATCAAAACACGGTCTCGACGGAACTGGCTGAACAGGTCTTGGCGGCGCTCTACGAATTGATGCGTGGCTTTCAAGCGGCAAACGACGTCCGGAACGGCGACCTGCTGTCTGATGTGTTGGCTCGTGATCCCAACCAAGTCTATTCTGGACTGCTGACCGTGCTGATGCGGTTGGTGTTTGTGCTCTACTCCGAAGATCGCGACTTGTTGTCCAGCGATCCGGTCTACAGCAACTATTACAGCGTCACCGGGCTGTTTGAGCGTTTGAGAGAAGACGATGGACGCTTCCCGGACACCATGGATCAGCGGTTTGGCGCGTGGAGCCAACTCATCACTCTGTTCCGTTTGGTCTACGAAGGCGGGCAGCACGGCGAATTCAAACTGCCCGCCCGAAAAGGATACCTATTTGATCCAGAAAGGTACCCTTTCTTGGAGGGGCGGGTGGAGAGTGGTGAGTGGAGTGAAAAGGATCGTGCTGCAACACGTGTGGAGAACCGTAATGACAGTACAGAGTTATCGGGACCTGGAGGTCTGGCAGAAGGCGATGGACCTGTCGGTGGAGTGCTATCGGGTGACCAAGTCGTTTCCGAAGGAAGAGCTATTCGGGATGACCAGCCAGATACGCCGAGCGGCGGCGTCGATTCCAGCGAACATCGCGGAGGGACAGGGTCGCAAGGGAACCAAAGAGTTCCTGAACTTTCTCGGGATCGCCAGGGGCTCGCTGATGGAAGTGGAGACGCATCTGATGCTATGCCAAAGAGTCGGGTTGCTACCGGAGCCGGAACTGAAGAAGCTCCTTTCGCTGAGCGACCAAATCAGCCGAATGCTGGCAGGACTTCGCAAATCATTGGAGAGAAGGGTGGCGAGTGGCGGGTGAAGAGTGAGACGAATGTGGAGGGTAGCGAGTGGCGGGTGAAGAGTGAGACGAATGTGGAGGGTAGCGAGTGGCGGGTGAAGAGTGACGAACCAAAAACACACTCCAGTCACCCCACACAACACTCCACCCAAAATCCTCCACCCCAAGTTCCTCGCGTCAGCGACGGAACGGTCTTTCGTGTCCTGAAAAACCTGCTGATCCTCGGCGGTGAAAGGCTCAGCTACCGGACACTCGACGTCGAACAGATCGGTAGCGTTTACGAAACCGTGATGGGATTCAACTTGCAGGTTGCCACCGGCAAGTCGATCGCGATCAAGCCAGTCAAGTCGCATGGAGCACCAGCGACGATTGATCTGGACGAGTTGTTGGAAACAGCGGGCAAAGACCGAGGCAAGTGGCTAAAGGAAAACGCAGATCAGAAAGTCGGTACGGCCGATGCCAAACTGCTCAAGGCCGCGACCAACATCGAAGAACTGCTCACCGCACTCGACAAGAAGATCGCTAAGAAAGTCACGCCGCGAGTCGTCCCAGCCGGTGCCATAGTGCTTCAGCCCTCCGACGAGCGCCGCCGCAGTGGATCGCACTACACCCCTCGTTCCCTGACCGAGCCGATCGTCCGCACCACACTCGAGCCGATCCTCAAACAGCTCTGCGACCCCACGGCCGACCTCCCCACGGTCTGGGAACCAACCAAAGAAGACCGCAAGAAGAAATTTACCCAGGGTGAAATCGACATACGAATCCGCGCCTCCAAACGGAAGATCAAGCACGCCCAGGCAGCCCGCGAAATAGGCACACCTCACCCGTCCCAAATCCTCGATCTAAAAATCTGCGACCCGGCGATGGGCAGCGGAGCCTTTCTGGTGGAAGCGTGCCGCCAGTTGGGCGATCATTTAATCAAAGCGTGGTACGCGCATTCGAGTGGCGAGGGGAGTGTGGAGAGTGGCGAGGAAAAAAATTCGCCGACTCACTCTCCACCCACCACTCGCTACCCACCACTCATCCCCCCCGATGAAGACGAAGTGCTTTACGCCCGCCGTCTGATCGCCCAGCGATGTCTCTACGGAGTGGACAAGAATGTGATGGCGGTCGATCTGGCCAAACTCTCGTTATGGCTGGTGACGCTGGCCAAAGACCACGCCTTCACGTTTCTAGACCATGCCCTGCGTCACGGCGATTCGCTGGTGGGTCTGACGCGCGAGCAAATCATTGGCTTCCATTGGGAAGTTAAAAAGCAGAAGAAGTTTGGCGAAGACCTGATTCAGCGTCGTCTGGATCGAGCGACCGAAGCGCGAGCCAAAATCCTCAACGCCCGCGAAGATGTGCCGTATCGCGATCAGGCAGCGAGGATGGCCAGTAGCGATGAGGCACTGGACCTGATCCGTCTGGTGGGCGATGCATGTGTGAGCGGTTTCTTTGCGAGTCAGAAAAAGAAGGAGCGTGAAGAGGAAGTCGAACGCCTGTTCGGGCTCGCCAGTTCGTATCTTTCCAGCATCAGCAATAAGTCATCCAACCAGACACTCACCACTCACCACCAATCACTCACCACTCCCGTAGATTTCGAGTCGCGTCGCGTTTTGGGCCAGGCCGCCGCGCGGCTGCGCGCAGGCTCGCACCCCATCCCTGCGTTTCATTGGGAGATTGAGTTTCCTGAAGTGTTTGCGAGGGAGAATGGCGGGTTCGATGCGTTTGTGGGGAATCCGCCGTTCTTGGGAGGAAGCAAGATAAGCGGCGCAGTTGGAAAACCGTTTCTTGACTGGATCATGGCCATGACGCCAGAGTCACACGGCAACGGTGACTTGGTTGCTTATTTCTTTCGACAGTGTTTTAGCAAGATTCGCAGCGCTGGGACTTCGGGACTTATTGCGTCTAACACGATTGCCCAAGGAGACACTCGCCAAACTGGGCTCGCGTACATCTGCGAACATGGTGGAACAATTTACAACGCTATTCGCAGAATGCGATGGCCGGGGGAGGCTGCCGTCGTTGTGAGTCAGGTGTTTTTTGCCAAACATCTGCCCACCAGTGATCCTGTGCTCGACGGAAAGCCCGTTGAAAAAATCACGGCTTTTCTTTTCACATCAGGGGGCAACAAAAACCCACACACACTTAACACGTCCTGTGGGCTGTGTTTCAAAGGCGTTGACATCAACGGAATGGGTTTCACATTCGATGACGACGATTCAAAAGGTGTAGCCACGCCAATTGCTGTACTTGAACAACTGCGAAGTGAGTCGCAATCGAAGGTTAGCATAGTCTCGCCTTTTATCGGAGGCCAAGAACTTAACAACGACCCACGTCATCGACCCTCACGATACGTAATCAACTTTGGGAACAGGCCACTTGAAGAATGTTTCTCGAAATGGCCGGAATTGGTCGAGATTGCGACTGAGAAGGTAAAACCTGAACGCATGAAGAAGAGTGAGAAGAAGCTCCGCGCCTTTTGGTGGAAGTTCGGGCGCAGACGAGACGAGATGTTTGAATCAATTTCTGGTCTCGAACGTCTAATCGTCACGGCTGAGACGAGTCCACATCATTCATTTGCCTTCTTGCCAGGCAACTATGTTTACGCGCAATCACTTCGCGTTTTTGCGTTTGATACGCTGGGACTGTTCGCCGTCTTGCAATCGCGATGCCACGAAATGTGGGCGCGTTGTTTTGGATCATCAATGAAAGACGACCTGCGGTATACGCCAACTGATTGTTTCGAGACGTATCCACTTCCGTCAACTGATTCGATCCAAGGAGTTGAACGAATCGGAAATGACTATTGCGAATTTCGATCGACACTGATGTTAGACCAAAAGGAGGGGCTAACCTCTATTTACAACCGGTTTCATGATCCGCATGAGCAATCGGAGGGCATCTTAGAGCTTCGTCGTCTTCACGGTTTGATGGATGGAGCGGTGCTGCGGGCCTACGGCTGGGACGACCTCGCCGAGAGCGCTCGCTGTGAGTTCCTGCTCGACTACGAAGAGGAAGAAGACGATGCTGACGCGGGGCCGCCCGCAGCAAAGAAAAAGTCCAAAAAGAAAAAGCCCTGGCGTTTCCGCTGGCCCGACGAATTCCGCGACGAAGTCCTCGCCCGCCTCCTCGAACTCAACGAACAACGCCACAAAGAAGAACAACTGCTAGGCAAGCAGAAGGAAGAAGAGAAGAAAGAAAGCAAGGAAGATAAGAAGAAATCTAAAAAGCCGCAGAGAACCGAAGCAACGCCGCTATTTGATGAGCTCGATCGCGACGAAGCCGTCGTGCTGATGATCGTTCGCTACTTCGGCTTGATCACCCGGCGTGCCGTTGATGAAGCCTTCATTGCCATGCGATCACCGAAGCTCCGCAAGTCGCGGTTGGGTGTGGACGATCCGCCAAAGACGATCCCTCGTACCGACGCCGGACGTGACGCCTTGATCGGAGGTCTGATCGACAAGAAGTATCTGGAGAAGCATCCCAGCACGGCTCAACAGGTTCTGAAGATCGGATCGGTGCAACCGCCGCTTGGTGATCTATCCGCCGCCGATCAAACGGCACTGGAAGAAACCAAAGCGATCTTCGAGCGGGCAATCGAAGACGGCAACGATTTGGCAACTGTCAACGAGGGGGTGACCGATGCAAGACCCGGTCTTGTTTCCTCTGCATGAGGACTTGATTCCCAATGCCAATCGCACGGAGCCGCTTGTCTGGATTCGCGAATTGGTCATTCTGCACGATCCGAACCCTTCCAATTGGATTCGCAAGGTTCCGTTTGAGTGCGGTCTGAACATCATTCGCACCGAGGAGCGGTCTGATCTGGAAGAAGACGTGGTCGCCCATAGTGTTGGCAAAACGCTGCTGATGCGATTGATCCGCTACACGGCCGGTGAAGCCAACTATGCGGCCGAGGAATCACAGGCGGAACTGGCGAAAGTGGTTCCGAGTGGCGTGGTGGTCGCGCACTGGCGTGTTGATGGCGACGACTGGATCGTTCGTCGTCCGCTTCACGACCACGAACCAGCCGCGTCAATCGTCGTCAAGAGTGATGCTTGGGAGGACGCCTTCGATGATGCTGTCGAGACGATTCCGTTTAAGTCATTCCTGAAACAGATTGACCGAGTCATTGTCGGTGACCTCCCGCGATTCGAGATTGCCAAAGATCGCCTGCCTCGCTGGGCCGATGTTCTCGGATGGCTGGCCCGCGATTGCGAATGCGGTTATCGCCAAGCCAACGAATGGCGACACGCGGGTACGAACCTGGGCCAGCCGGGAGACCTGAACATCAACAAGTTGATGATGCAATGGCTCTGCGGATTGATGAGCGAAGACGAAGCCAAGCTACGAAACGAGCACCGCCACTTGCAGTCAGAACAACGGAAAGCAAAAGCAGCCGCTGAAAAACATTCGCGTTCAGCGACCCTGCGAGAAGAAAGCCTCCGAGACTCAATGGAAGGCCCAAAAGTTGTCAGTGACGAACCCGCCAAGGAGAGCGACCTGTTCAGCAATGAGCCAACGCCTTCTTTGACGCTGCGGGCTGAGAGCATGCTCGCCCAGAGCCACGAACTGCTGCGAGAAGTTCGGGAGAACACGCAAGTTGCGAAGCTAGAGACAAGAGTGTCCGTCATCCAATCCAAGTTGGATCAGGCCAACCGAGCCGCCGGTGAAGCATCCGGCAATTTGACGTCTTCCAAGAAGTATCAGCGAGACTTGAAACAAGTCCAAGCCGAGCCACCGCTTCTGAATAAGTGTCCTGCAGACCCCTGTAAGCTTCGGGAAGAACTGCAACGTCATCGAGAACTTGGCCAAGATGAGTCCATCGACGAGAAGAAGTCGGATGCGGAAGAAACCGTTCGTCAGCAAACAGAGCAGGCAAAGCAAGCGAACGATGCCTGCGAAGCGTTTAAAAAAGAACTCGAGAACGCTAACCAAGAACTCGAAGTCGCTAAGTCTAAGCTGGCCGAGAGCGAATCCAAACTGAACGAACAGATCGGCCGATGGAAACAGCACGTTGTTGACGCAAAGCGAGTTGACACCGTCACCAAAGAATCCGCTTCGCACAACACGGCGGTCGCCGATCTCGCCAAAGCCGTCGATGTGTCCAATGCAAGGCAAGAAACCGCCCGCGAAGCAATGGATCATTTGCAGTGTGTGTCCCAAGCCTCCGTTGCCTACACCCAAGTTTTGCAACGCGTCTTCAAAGAGTCCGCGACCGGCACGATCCAAGTCGATGGTAAGGGACTCCAGCCCAAACCGGCCAAGGAGCTCACCCCAGGCGGCCGAGCGCTCAGCGCGATGGCAACGGTCGTCTCATTCGATTTGGCCTGTGTGATGGCCAGTATCGCCGGAATCGGAAACCACCCAAGGTTCTTAATTCACGACAGCCCCCGAGAAGGCGAGATGGAAATGCCCTTGTTCAAACGCATCTTCGACGTGGCCTGTTACCTCGAAAGCTGCTTCGGCGAATCGCCACCATCATTCCAGCACATCGTCACCACCACCAAAGCCCCACCCAGCTATTGCACCCAAGACGAACCCCACACCCGCCTCATCCTCCACGGCCGCGAGCCTGAAGGACGGTTGTTGAAGCTAACGTTTTGAACAACTGGCGAGAATATGGCGCGCCCTGAATCCGGTTGTTTAGCAGCTTTATTCTTTACCCCCGTTCCCTCAAAAACTAATTGACTTTTACGAGAGCAGCAACCCAGCATGGCAACGACCCGACCGAAACCGAAACGACGCAAGCTTGAACTCTATCGCCTGACGATTTCAGGTATGGAGGATGGTGCTGACTATCAGAAATTTTTGATGAAGCTGTGGTCAAATCTGGAAACTCGGGACAATCGGATCTTTTCCCCAGGTGGGAAACGCCATGCCTTGGATAAATTGAAAACCACCAAAGGAAACCTCTGGTTTCAATTCTTTTCATTTGCTGAAGGCGAACGACCGGAAGTGCTCGACACCCAAGACATGTCAATCTCCGAAAATCCGTTAACCGAGTCTGAGGCACTTCTTCACTGGACTCATGCCATGGGAAAGCAGCTTGACGATCGTTATGTGATGCTTGTCGAACGTGTTCAGTCAGGTACGTGGCCGTCGAAAATGGAGCACTATTTGCAGTGGTTGATCGAGCACCCGGATAACGAGGCGATCACCGTCAGAGCAACAGTGGATACCGATGAACCTATATCAGTCAGCTTGGAACTTGAGGCCGACGCTTCGTTTTTGGAGGTGGTGACCTCGATGGAGCGAATCGCGTCTGCTTCGGTGCGGATTAATCGCCCCAATCCAGGCTGGGGCGACTACGAAGACTTGTTGGGTCCCGAAGCGAGAGACTCAGACGCTCAATCAGCGGAAATTAAGATGAACGCCAGGCGTGGAGCCTCACTCGCCAAGAATGATGGCATCATCGCCGCGATGCAAGAAGCCTACGAAAAGAACAAGTTAGGGCGAGCCATTGTTGAGGGTGACGTCGACGGCGAACGCAAACGTGTGTCGACGGAAAGCCATGGCAAATCGCAGTACAAGTACCTAGAAACAACCCAAGATGGCAATGTCTCGCACCATTCTGCTTTGGATAAGTTCTTTGAAGCGATGGGGAAGATGACCGACGATGTATAGAGAGATTGGCGAATTCGCTCGAAACGTCGCGTTTGATTGGCGACTTTACCGTGACGGTGAGTTTTGGACGGCGATCGTGATTGCGGTAGGGATGGCTTACTGGATTCACATCGACCCAACTTGGATTGACCGCATCCGCTCCCATTTCAGTGATTTGCTCAGTGTCACCAGCATTGTCTTTGGGTTCGTCCTCTCGACGCTGTTCTTCTACATCCAGGCGGCAGGCACTTGGGCAAAGGACAAAAAGGTCGAGGTGGTAGCAGAAACTTTGGTGGATCACCACGTCTGGACCGTCGTTTCACTGCTTGGCTTGCTCGGTTACATCGTGTTGCTTTGGACCTTCGGAACGACTCGTTATCTCAATCAAGCGTGGCTCACCGCTTCTTACGCACTGCTGGTTTTCCTCGGTTGCTACTGCGGGCTCCAAATCCTGAATCAGGTACTGACGATCCGCTGGGCTTTCCGACGACGTCATCGGCTGCTAGCCCCCCAGGATTCCGACCAACAAACTTGCCGTTACCCGGCTACGGAAGGTGATCAGGACGGTTCCTGAAATCGAGCTGATCTCGTGAATATTGTACAAAATCTTGGGCTTGACGTAACGTTTTACAAAAAACGGAATTTACTACGCACTGCACTTTAGAAGACTTGAGATCAGCTGAGAATTGATGTAGTAACGAAAAAGGCCCGCGTGGAAAATGGAGGTTCTCAAACACTCCCAGTCACCACGGGGCCAAGGATGGCTAATCGTAAACCCAGCGGTCGACCGCCACAAGCTCAACATGCCGACAAGTCCAGGTCCTCTCAGCACGACAAGCGAAATCGGCTGGCCCGGCGAAATGATCAGCGAAGACGAACGACCGCAGCTAACGTGCCTTTGCATGGTAACCTCGCCAGCTTGACCGATTCGATCAGCGAGAGACTTGATGCTCGAATTGTCTTTCGGTTGCCCATTGTGATCGCCGGAATGATTCTCGCCAGTGGCAGCCGGACGGCCGCAAGCTGGTTTCTCGCCGCTGGTGTGAAAGACGACTGGGACCGTTTCTATGATCTGCTCGCCTCGGTTGGCAGAGGTGCCGCGACCTTGATGCTGCCGCTGATCCGCGTGATCTTCAAGCGATTCGATCCCGGCGAAGACGGCTATTGGACATTGGCCTTGGATGATTCGCCGACCAAGCGTTACGGACGGCACGTCGAAGCGGCCAACATTCACCACAACCCGACGCCCGGTCCGGGTGATGGTGATTGGCTCTACGGTCATAACTGGGTCTGCTTGGCGATGGTCCTTACGCATCCGGTCTTTGGCGTGATCGCCTTGCCGCTGCTGTCGCGGCTGTACGTTCGCAAGGTAGACATCGAAGCTGTCAAAGCCCGTTATCAATGGGGATTTCGTACCAAGCACCAGCTCGCATTGGACCTTTGCTTACAGGTATTTCAAAGGCTTCGGTCGCTCGGTTCGCTGGCTCGGTTCGTCGTTGTCTTTGACGGCGCTTATTCGCCTTCCAACATCTGCACCTGAAGTCGTCGAAAGCGGAATGGACGTCCGAGGCGACGATTCGATTCTTTGGGTTTCCGCTGATCATAATCGCGGCGTTGCTTTTGATTGTGGCTGGCTATTCTGATCAGCAGGTTGCTCCCGAATTCAGATTGCTGGACGCAATCGCTGGATATCATTTTGGGAAGACTTCCAGCGGGTCGTGAACCGTCAGACGTCGCCGTCTGTTTAGAGGGCTCAGGGCTGATACAATTAGCTCTCCCAAACCCTGCAGTTTCGACAACCGAGCATGAAGCCGTTCCGATGAGCACCGAGCCAATCCAAGTCCGCCAATCGTTGCTGGATGCGTTGCAGGTCGATTTGATCGGTCCTTCGGGACCATTGGGCAATCATCGTGAGGTTCTGCCGCAGGCTCCTTCGCGTTGGTATCTGACCGGGTTCTTGGTGCCTACCGATGCTGATGAAGAACAACGGTTCGATCCCAATAGCGACGATGACGTCGATCAGGCTCCTGCAGTTGCCGGCGTGGACGAAAACGAGGAGCCGGAAAAGTCGGCCGCTCGTCGATCGTATTTGCCGAGCAGTCTCGGGCTAAGCGTGTTGATTCCTGCGGAGACTCGTGAGCTGCAAGCGATCGTTCGTTTTGGCGAGTACCTGCGCGTCGAGCAGGAAGAAGGATCCAAGCAAGGATCTCCGGTCCAGTGGCGTCGCAATCCGCATGAAGATATCGTATCGGTCGCGTTGGGCAGCAAGATTCCCGCACAGGGTGTGGTTGAGGTTCCCGGCAGCCGCGGCGTCGAGCTTGTTTGGTCGCTTCGTGGTGTCCCAGACAGTGACGTTCAAGGCGGGCTGCCCAAGGGAACGCGTAGCTTGTCCATGTTCGTGGTCAACCGACGCAAAGCTTCGCCGGACGAAGTGCGTGATGAGGGATTTATCTTTCAGGTCGAATTGGAGGTCCAGAGCGACACCACGTTCATCGCTCGCCCCAACTTGCATAGCCTGGAAAGCGATGATTGGGACGAGCGTGTTTCGGATTTGCAGTATCGCGACTCATTCGAGTTCTCCGTTGGACATAGCGTGGCGACGGAGTCGGTTATCGAAGACGGGCATTGCAAGACGGTCCGCACTTGCCATCTGCCCACCGCCGAAGTCGAAAAAGTGGCTCCGTCAAAGATCGATGGCGTGACACTGAACATGGAAACGCTCGCATTCCTGCGGGATGGCGATGACGCGATCGAGCAACTTGGCGGATTCGCGAGCAGCTACCGCGATTGGATTGAAAAGCAATCGGCCGGGCTAGCGGGGCTTTCACCGCGGCGACTGGAAACCGCCAAAGAGCTTTTGCACCGTGCAGGCTTGGCCGCCAAACGCATTCAAGCGGGCATCGAGCTGTTGGCGGATCCCGATTGCTTGGAAGCGTTTCGGATTGCGAACAGAACAATGGCGGCTCAGGGCCGGCGTCGCTTGGCCTTGCAGTTGAACAAGGCGCCCGAAGAGATCACGCCGGCTTGGCGACCGTTCCAGTTGGCGTTCATTCTTATGAACTTGAAGGGAATCGCGGACCCAGTTAGCCACGATCGTGAACTGGTCGATTTGCTGTTCTTTCCAACCGGTGGTGGTAAGACGGAAGCATACCTGGGATTGGCGGCATTCACGCTGGTGCTCAGACGATTGCGCAATCCCGGCCTGACGTCGGCGGGATTGAGCGTGCTAATGCGGTACACACTTCGACTGTTGACGTTGGATCAACTCGGACGTGCAGCGGCTTTGATTTGTGCGCTGGAGTTGGAGCGACAGAAAGATGTCGAGAAGCTAGGCCAATGGCCGTTTGAGATCGGATTGTGGGTGGGCCGAGCGGCGACTCCTAATCGAATGGGACGCAAGGGTGAGAGCAATCGCGATTCCGCACGAGCGAAAACGATCGCGTTCAAGAATGATGACCGAAAGCCGTCTCCGATTCCGCTGGAGGAGTGTCCTTGGTGTGGAACCAAGTTCAAATCGAACTCGTTTCAGTTGGTGCCCAACACCGACAATCCAACGGACTTGCGAGTCACATGCGCGAATCGCCGTTGTGAGTTTTCACGCGGTAATCCCCTACCAATTCTTTCGGTCGACGAGCCAATCTACCGCCGTTTGCCATGCTTCCTGATCGCGACGGTTGATAAGTTTGCGGCGATGCCGTGGACGGGCGAAGTCGGTGGCTTTTTTGGAAAGGTTGACCGAGTGGATTCGGAGGGATTCTATGGTCCTTGCGACACGAGCTCGGGGCGTCCGCTACCGGTTGATCGTCTTCCCCCGCCGGACCTGGTGATTCAAGACGAATTGCATTTGATCTCAGGTCCGCTGGGAACCATGGTTGGCCTCTATGAGACGGCACTGGACGAGCTGTCCACGATTCAAGTCGACGGACAGGATGTTCGGCCTAAGATCATCGCATCGACGGCGACGGTCCGGCGGGCGCTCAGCCAGATTCGATCTTTGTTCAATCGTCCGGACGTGGACGTGTTCCCGCCACCCGGTCCGGATATCCGCGATTCGTTCTTTGCCCGCACCCACTCGACATCTGAAAGCAACGCTCGCAAATACGTTGGCATCGCGGCTCAGGGACGCAGCCCCAAGGTCATCATGTTGCGGTTGTATCTGGCTTTGCTGGCGACATCGCAAAAAGCATACGAGGAATGCGGCGGCGCGAAAGCCGATTCCAATCCGGCCGATCCGTACATGACTCTGCTTGGCTACTTCAACAGTTTGCGAGAACTCGGTGGCGCACGTCGACTGATCGAAGACGAAGTACGAACACAGCTGACGGGCCGAGGCAGTCGCAAGCGTGTTGGTGAAATGGAAGGTTTGTTTAAGGACCGAACGATCGCATACGAGCCGGTGGAATTGACCAGTCGGGTGAGTACGGATAAGGTTTCCGAGGCAAAGCGACGGCTCGAGCAACCCTTCCAAGGAAAAGACCGAGTCGATGTAGCGATCGCGACGAACATGATCTCAGTCGGTTTGGACATCACTCGGCTTGGTTTGATGGTTTGCTTTGGACAGCCCAAGACGAGCAGTGAGTATATTCAAGCGACCAGCCGCGTCGGTCGTGACGACACGCGTCCGGGCCTCGTGATCACGATCCTGAACATTCACCGACCTCGTGACCGATCGCACTACGAGCGTTTCGCAGCCTTCCATGAATCGTTCTATCGCAGTGTCGAAGCCACCAGCGTGACGCCATTCTCGCCGCGAGCACTCGATCGCGGTCTTGCCGGCACGTTCATCGCATTGGTACGCCACGGGCACTTGCCAATGACGCCACCCCGTGGTGCGACCGAGATTTTGAAGGAAATGCCAAGTTTGCAGTTTGCGATCGAGCAACTGGCGGACCGCGCATTAGAAACCCACTACGATTCGTCCTCGACCGATGCGGCGGAACTACGTCAGAAGGTCATGGATCGCTGCAAGGATCTGCTGGATACATGGAGCACAATTGCGAAGGAGCTTCATGACACTGGCGGCGCGTTGCAGTATCAAACGGAAGTGGGGAGTGCGCAGCGTCTACTCTACGAGTTCCTTAACCCCGAGCTAAAAACGTTGCCGCCTCGTCATAAGAAGTTTCGTGCCAACCGTTCCATGCGTGACGTGGAACCGAGTGTGAATTTGTGGCTGAAGACGATTGACGGTGTTGAAATCGACGCGGAGGATGAGCAATGAGCAGAAAACCCGGAGCCCGTCCTCACGGCCAGATTCGACAGAGTCAGTTGATCACATCGTTTGGTCCAGGCTCAATGATGGACCTGCCCAATCACTCGGTTCTGATTGGCGGTCTCGATTCATGGTCGGGCGGCGGCGACGAAGTCATCGAACCTCGACTCGTCGAAAAATTGAAGCAGCTCTTTGATCCCCCGCTGCAAGTGCTGAAGCTGTTCAGCCCGCCGCCGGACAATGATGATCCAACTGCACCCCAAACGGGCATTACCGCATGGCAATTTCCCGAATGGTTTATCACGCAGGACGTGGATCGTGACGCCAGCTATGGCCTGGTGCGTGCGCGGATGCTGGTGCATCGAAACATGCTGACCAAAGGCAAGTTTGTCGACGACAATCGCAAGAGACGCAGTGTTGTCCCGGTTCGTTTTGTACGTGCTTGCCGTAACGGGCACATCGGTGACATCGACTGGTACAACTTCGTTCATGGTGGAAACACCGAATGTCGACGCCAGCTGTGGATTGAAGAGCGTGGGACGAGCGGTGACTTGGCGGAGGTCTACATCCGCTGCGAATGCGGTAAGGCCGAACGCAGCATGGCTTTGGCGATTGAACAGCCCGAAACGATGCTGCGGTGTGACGGCAAGCGTCCATGGTTGGGGGCGTACGCGAACGAGAAATGCGGCGAATCCAATCGCCTTCTGATCCGAACGGCGAGCAACGCTTATTTCACGCAGCTAATGAGCGTGATTTCGTTGCCAGATCGGAACGTTGAGCTTCGAGAAGCAGTCGAACTGGTTTGGGATTTCATCGGTGAAGTCGAGGACGTCAGCGAGCTGAAATACGAACGAAAGAAAGCCAAGGTCAACGCGGTCCTGGATGGCTACAAGAATGAAGAGGTGTTCGCCGAAGTCAAAATGCGACGCGGGCAATCCGCGGGGCCACCAAAGACGATCAAGCAAGCCGAAATGGAAACACTGATCGCCAGCAAGGACGAACTTGGCGATGACAAGCCGGACGGCAACTTCTTTGCACGGACGCTGCCCAAGAAGGTTTGGGAGAAGCCCTGGATGGAGTCTGTCGAACGGATCGTTCTGGTACACCGGCTACGCGAAGTGATGGCCCAGGTCGGCTTTACGCGATTCGAGGCTGTTTCGCCGGACATTGACGGCGAGTTGGAAATGGGTGTTCGGCGAGCGTCTTTGGCTCGTGAAATCACATGGCTGCCCGCTGTAGAGAACCGTGGGGAAGGCATCTTCATTCAATTCAAAAAGGAAGTAGTCGAAAATTGGGCAACACGCCCCGAAGTTCAGGCTCGGGGAATGCGATTGTTGGGCGGATATGAGGAATGGAAAGCGGAACGCACCGGCGCGACGAAAAAGTTCGTTGAGGAAGGTGGATTGCTGCCGTATGTGCTGTTTCATTCATTCGCACACATGCTAATTACGTCCGTCTCTCTCGAATGTGGTTACCCAGCCAGTTCTATTCGGGAGCGTATCTACACGATTCCCGATGTCGGCTACGGCGTGTTGCTATACACGGGCTCCTCTGACGCTGAAGGTACGCTCGGCGGCTTAATTCAGGTCGGTCGGCGGATTCACGAGCACGTTCGAGGCGCCTTGGAAATGGGTGAACTTTGCTCAAATGATCCCGTTTGTGCACAACACGAACCGGCGAACCAGCACGAACGCCGGTTTCTACACGGTGCCGCTTGTCATGGATGTCTGCTGATCTCGGAAACGTCTTGCGAACAACACAACGAATTTCTGGATCGCGCCTTGGTCGTACCGACAGTCGATAACCTTGGAATCGAGTTTTTCGGGGCTCGCTAAGCAATGAATGGGGATTTTTCAGCACTGAGTAACGCAGACCTACGTTCGCTCGTCCTGGGTTTGCGTTCGGGGCGCATTTCCGTGCCAACCTCGGCGTTGCAACTCCGCCGCTTAATTTCAGAGAGCTCCGTTGAACGAATTGTCTCCGTGATCAATGTCTTGGCGGATCATTCCTTCGACGCTGGCCAAGTCGCTGCTTGTGTCGAACTGATTCTCGCTGATCGCGTCGTCAGCTCCGACCAACGAATGGGCGAAATCGATCTCGTCACGTCTGGCCCGGAAGCCCCCGGCATCACCAATCGTGATACGTCCGTGGTCGTCCGAGAACTGTTCGCGCACGCAAAGACAAGTGTGATGGTAGTCGGATACGCGATCTATCAAGGCCAGATGGTTTTTGAGGCGTTAGCGACGCGCATGAACGAAATCCCTGAACTCGACGTTGAGTTCTTTCTCAATATTCCCCGTCCAGATCGAGACACCACCAGGTCGGAGATTCTCGTGTCGCGGTTCGTCGAACGATTTAAGACAACACAGTGGCCCAAGGGAAGTCGCTTGCCCAAGGTCTACTACGACCCTCGCAGCGTCGCTGACGAAGGACGCATACGATCGTCGCTTCATGCAAAATGTGTGATCGTCGACAAACGTCACGTCTTCATTTCTTCAGCAAACTTTACCGAGGCTGGCCAAGAGAGAAATATCGAAGTGGGATTGCATTTAAATTCCGATTATCTCGCAAACAAGACTTCATTGCACTTCAAGAAAATGCTCGAAGCGGATCTTTTTGAGCGGGCGATGTGATCTGAATGAACCGCCCAGAATCAACTCCTCCGAATCCGCAGGAAGCGAGGTTGGTTCCGGATGGTTGGCTGCTCAGGAAAACCTGCGAGCACTGTCCCCGCTCGTTTCACTGCTCAGCAGAACGGAACGACCGAGCGTAGTTAGAATAGTTACCACAGACAAAATTGAGCTTCCAATCCCGCAGTAATATCGCTGCTTCTGCTTCATGCTTGGCGTTAACTGGCTTGGAAGGCGTAACCATGATGCGTGCGACGAACAACAACCGAGAGCATTAATGGCTAAAGATGATTGGTATTTACGACACCGTGATCGAATCGAGCACGGCCCCTACTCACAAGCTGATCTGGCAGCAGCAGCGGCACAAGGAAACATTACAGATGAAACGGAAGTTCGACATGCAGTCCATACCCAAAACAAATGGGTTAAAGCGCTTCGCGTTCGATTCGTTGCTGAAGCGTTACCGAAGCCGCCAAAGACCACCCCGAGCAATGAGTTTCACGGGCTTGAGAGCTTAGGCGAGCAACAACGGAACACTCGCTTGCGACGCATGTCCAACCGTCCGACGATCCCAACAACTTGGCTAGGAGCATTTGCAGCGATCTTTGACTTTCGGTTCCGATATTTCGTGACGCCCTACATCATCCGCGTGACATGGGCGATTGTAGTCGCGGTGTTAGCATTCCAAGTAACGCTTTCCGGCCTCGGGACAATTGCCCTTATTGTTGGCGAACTGCACGACAGCGACGAGTCTGCTGCTATCGCACGTCCTCGTATCCCACAAGTAGATAACATCCCGTCGCCGGTTTTTGCCCCGTCCCCTGTCTTAGAGAAACTCGAACGATTTCGATTGCACGTCATCATTTACGTAGGGACGATTGTTGCAACGATCCTGTTTGGACTTTGGGTTCGGATCGGTCTGGAATTCACGATGGCGATTGTTCGTGGTGCCGAGGATTTACATGCCCTGCGGGATTTGTTTGAAAATGGCAAGGCCCGCCCGTAAATCGAGATCATATAAAAATTGCGGTTCACGACCAACTAACAAGATTTTTGCCCACGCATGGGCGGATCGAACGGCATCCGCGAACTGGGGCTGCTCAGTTGGTGGAGGTTCGTGAAACCGTTCGTGAGATAGAGATCCCAAAATACGTCGAGCAGGAAGTGACTCTGGCGCCGAAGCCATCGTTGCTGTCACGAGTCTCCGCGGATGATCTGCTGGGGTATGGAGTGCCGGAGCAATGGATCGACGACGTGCTGGCGGTCAACGAGGACACACTATCTGAACTCGTCGATCATTTGCCTCGGGAAGCCGCCGAAGCGGTCCTGGATTTGGCAACCGGCGTCACGCCACCGAAACCCGTTCACACCAGCGAAGACGTCGATCCGTTCTCTCACCCGGACGCGATCAGTCGCTTTCGGATCATGTCGGACGTCGATCAGTTACGAGGAGCACTCAATGCTCCCTGAGACAAGTGGGCGGTGTTCCTACATCCGTCGCAGGAAGCGATCGTTGATCGACCTTATAAAAGACCGCCAGAGTTTACGGGTCGGCACCAAACGCACCTCAACCAAATCGGATTGGTCTGCCGACTACGCACCTTTGAGAAATCGACGAAACATCCGTTTTCCTACTTCTTTACTTGATCAAGAAACTGTTGGGAAGCGATGACGGGCTTGCCAAATTCCCGAGCCTTTTTTGCTTTACCAGACGACGATGACGGGTCAACGGCAACGACTATATCGCATTTTGATTTGGTGACATTCGCGACAACGGAAAACCCGCAATCGGTTGCTAGTTTCTCAAGTTCGGCTTTCGGTAGTTTTCTACCGTTCGAATCGACGAAACTGCCGGTGAAGCAAATCGAGGCACCCTGAGGGATAGCGTCGCAATCACAC
Source organism: Roseimaritima multifibrata (assembly GCF_007741495.1). NCBI lineage: Bacteria > Pseudomonadati > Planctomycetota > Planctomycetia > Pirellulales > Pirellulaceae > Roseimaritima > Roseimaritima multifibrata. The sequence continues at coordinate 3,398,699 of NZ_CP036262.1, read as the reverse complement.
TGAGCCTCGGTAACGGGAGGAACGCGGCCTGATTCGATTCCCAAAGCACTAGCAACACGCTTTAATGCAGCGTTTTCTTCTCTGGTGACCACGCCGTCTTTTTTTGCCCCCACGATCATCGCTTGAAAGTATTGTTCATGCGCGCTAGCGATTTCCGAGTCGGTAAGGGAGAGTTCCTCCGCTAAGAAATTCAGATGCAGGCGTTCGTCCAAGGTCAACACATGATCGTCGAGCCCCCAGTCGGGCAGGTCCATGTACTGAAGTAAACGAGTATCACCTTCGGTGTAAATAACTCGACTTAGAAGCCTATCAAACACGAGCGTGCCTTCATCAGCACACCGGCGGTGAGTCCGAACCGACATCTCGCCCGGCACACTCTCAAGTCTCAATGGCTCGCCCCCGCATTGCGGTTTCAACGCCTTCAACAGTCCGGCACTCGCACGGGCATCCGCGAGGGCACGGTGATGCTTTGGTGGCTCTACGCCGAGCATCTGACATGCGGCCGGCAACCTTTGTTTCGTCAGTTTCAACGTGCAGATGCCCATTCCAGGATCAAAGATCGAATTCAAGCGACCAAACTCTTGGCCGAGCATTCGCTCATCAAAAATCAAGTTATGAGCAACGATTATCCGATCACCTATCCGGTTCGCAATCGCGGGAGCAACTTCACTGAAAGAGGGTGCCATTGAGATCATCTTCGGTGTGATGCCATGCACATGTGTTGGTCCAAGATCACGCTCAGGATCAATCAATGTCTCGTATTCATCTACGAACCGCAGACTATGATCAAGAAGCACAATGCCGATCTCGATAACGCGATCGCCCTTGCCAAATCCCGTGGTCTCTACATCAACAACAGCAAACCCGGATTCCTTATTCGCCATGCCTTTCGCCCTTATTCATGATGCTTCTGGTACAAGACGACAAGTTTAGTCGATGCAGATCTAGGAATGTGCGACAGGAGCATCCCCTGAAACTTGATGATACAATCGAGCACTCCGTGAATTAAGTCAGTAGCGTGTTTGACGCGAAGTCACTCTGATTGTCGAAGTCACGACCAAACGAAATTAGAATTCCCGGCGTCCGTCGCTAAGTGAAATGAATGCTGCTGGACCTCTTGCTGCTGAATTGTGCAGGTCCGTGCCATGATTGTCTCGATCGCTTTACAACGATTCGTCCGACATCGATGAATCGTCCAATGGTGGGTAGAGTCCTGCATCCATTAGCGTTCTTCGAATTTCGACCTGCGGAACTCGATTTAGTTTTAAGAGAGCCACGGTTGCACGGCCGATGGGCGTTTTGCCCAAAACGTTTGCGTTGGACTGTAAATCGAAGTGCGTCTCCCAAGCTTCGCTTCGAGGAGAGAATAGTCGCACGATCTCGTTCGTTTCCGGATCGATCGAGGCGATATCGCTTCCTTTGGCACGGTTGCAAAGAAAACAGGTCCAGGCGAGGTTTGCTTCGCTCGTCTTGCCACCGTGCTTAGTCGCAATGATGTGATCCGGTTCGTGAGACAACAACACGTCGTCTTCGTGGATCAGACAGTACTCGCAGTGCTGGTTTGCGCGCTGGCGGATCGCACGGCGTAGCGGTGCAGGAACGTACTCGCTCATCGAGGCGGTCGTTCTTTGCTTTGATTGACCCGGATCCTGGCTTTGACTAAACGCATCAGTAGCTCGGCTTGTTCGAACTGTTCAAGCTCGCTGCGTGATGCTTGGTCGAGAGCGTTTTCACGATTTAGCTCCAGCAGTCGATTTGCCCGGTCGATCGACGAGCGGGAAGGCCGAAATTCGAGAATGCTGGCTGGCGATGGCGCGGAGGCAAACAGGGTTGCGATTTCATCGAACAGCGTGGAGGGTGCAGGTGCGGTCGACATCGAAAACTCCTTCGCAAGTCAAACCTTCTATTCTACTCGTGTTCGAATCAAGGAAGAACATTTTTTTGTTCTCCCAGAGCGTCCCGAAACCATCTTCTGGGAGAAACGGTTTCGGACTTCCCGCACCGCTTTACCCCAGGCACTCTCGCTTGCCCCAAAACGGTTGATTGACAAGCGGCGAGGACCATTTAAAGACTTGAAACACCGTTTACCAAGCAAAAAAGCCGAGATGTAAATCTCGGCTTTTTAAGCTTCTTCGCTCCGCCTCGTTTTGCAACTTTGCGGAACAGCTCCCCCGGCAGGACTCGAACCTGCGACAAGGCGGTTAACAGCCGCCTGCTCTACCAACTGAGCTACAGGGGATTGTAGCAATTGACTCGACTCGGTCGCCCTTGTCTTGTCATGCGTGGGAATTTAATCGATCGGTCGCGTGCCTGCAATATCGCCAACCTTTTTTCTGCGATTCAACGGGATTCTTTTTTTTGTCAACCCCTGATTGGGGCTCTTGATGCTCCCTTTTCACTCCGGGGGACTCTCTTTTGACCCGAATCACGCTGTTTGGTTCGCAGTGGAGATGATTTTTGGTGCTGATAGAGCTCGGTTGTTTGGTTGGGTTTGATTCGGTGGTTGGATGTTTCTGGTGTGTGGGGGATTCTTCAGTGGGGGAAAGATGACGCAGCGGTGGATTCTTGGGAGTGGTTGGCGATTGGGGTGCGCGGCCGGACGGCTTGCGCCGTTCCGCTAAGAAGAGTGGTTTTGGATTTGGATTGGTGCGGGGATCGCCTTTGGGGGTGGTTGGCGATTGGGGTGCGCGGCCGGACGGCTTGCGCCGTTCCGCTAAGAAGAGTGGTTTTGGTTTTCGTTTTGGATTGGTGCGGGGAGGCCGGACGGCTTGCGCCGTTCCGCTATGAAGAGTGGTTATTGCTGGTCTAGCCAGTCTAGGATGGCTTCGGCGATTTCTTCGATCTTGGCTTCGTCTACGGTGACTTGGTAATCGGCGGCGGATGCGTATTGGTCGATTCTGGATGCTAAGACTTCGGCGACCTCTTCTACTGGCGACTTGCCGGTCAGGCTGGGACGGACGGGGCCCTCCGCTTCATCGACGGCGATCCTTGCGGCTAACGTCTCGGGAGTCGCCTGCAGCCAGACGCAGCGGCCGCTCCTTGCTATTTGAGCTCGGTTCTCGGGTCTCAGGATCGCGCCGCCTCCAAGGGCTACGACGCTGTTGGGACGATCTGCCAACGCCGCCAATACCTTTGTCTCTAGGTCTCGAAAAACGGCTTCGCCTTCAGTGGCAAAAATTTCGGGGATCGTCTTGCCCGCCTCTTCGGTGATCGCCTCGTCCAAATCGATGACGTCGACGCCCAATTGCATTCCTAGCGACCTTGCTACGGAACTCTTCCCGCAGCCGCGATAGCCGGTTAAGTAAAGATGCTGAGCTGTCATGTTGGATTCCATGGCGGATCGATGATTGAACGAAAAAACGCTGCGGCTAGCGGGGTGATAATTTTTGTATGAGACGGCAATGGATCGGGGACGGTCTTGGTCTTTGTTCAAATTGTCCCGAACTGCAAACTTTGGCTGACAGCCTTATCCATGTTTTATCGCGTACTAAAGGATGGCTCGTCGTGCTATTTGCACGGGCGACGTTGAGCTGATCGATGGGTAGCATTCCTGCTGGCTATGCAGACTGTCGATTTCGTGCGTGCCGCCTTTCGCTCCACGAAAGGATGTGTGCTTAACGCTACTTTCACGGAGCGAAAGGGGACACTCGTCTGCGGACTCGATTGAATCGACAGGCTGGCAGCCTATCCTACTTGGGCATCTATTCTGACTGCTGCTTGTGGATGGATGCTGAGACGTATTGGCCTGGTCCGTCTTCGCCATAGTGGTCGGCCAAGATGGCTGCAAAATCTTCTCTTGTTCGCATCTTGGTGTAGCGGGCTCGGACGGTGTCGCCGTCGGGGTGGCTAGCGGTGTACTTGATGCAGAACTTCCGCATCAACAGTGGGCCTCGAGCCTCTCCGTAGGTTTGTTCGCACAACTGGAAGTGGCGTTCGATGACGGCGGCCTGTTGGTGCAACGTGGGCGGCGGTGGCATCGGCTGCCCCGCCGCTAAGGCTCGAGCCTGTTGGAAGATCCACGGATTCCCGATCGCTCCTCGGGCTACCGTGACTCCGTCGATGCCCGTTTCCTGCATCATCTGTATGCACGATTCGGCGGTAAACAGATCGCCGCTTCCCAGCACGATCCGGTCTTTGCCAAGGTGCTGCTTCACCTCTTTCAAAAACTCCCAGCGGCTGGGACCGATGTACCGCTGCTCGACCGTCCGCCCGTGGACCGTGACGGCCGCCAAGCCGGCGGCGAAACCTCCATCGAGAATCCGAAAAAATTGGTCTCGGGCTTCCGAAGAATCGTCGATCCCACGGCGCATCTTCACCGTCACGGGAATGGAGTCGGGAACCAGATCACGAGTTCGCTGAATGATCTCGATAGCGACGGCGGGCTGCGACAAATGAAAACCGCCTCGACACCTTCCCAACACCTTTTTGACAGGGCAGCCGAAATTGATGTCGATCACATCGAACCCCGCCTCGACCAACCGCAAAGCCCCCGCGGCAAACTGTTCCGGTTCGGCGCCCATCAATTGGCCGCCAACGGGATGTTCGTCCGGGTGAATGTCCAGGAAGTGCTTGGTCTTCTGCCGCTTCTTGACCGCCAACAAAAACTGGTCCAGCATCACCTCGCAGACCGAATAACCAGCTCCGAATTCGCGCGCGATCAACCGCATCGGTAGATCGCTGTAGCCAGACAACGCGGCCTGCACGACGGGGAAGTCGATCGCGACGTTGCCTATTCGGAACGGGGGGAGGGGCATGGGAGTTGGGAGCTGGGAGTGAAGGAGTTGGGAGTGAAGGAGTGAAGGAGTTGGGAGACACGGAGACACGGAGATTTGTGTGTCTCCTTGGGGTTTGGCAGGTTTTTCGGCTGCTGCCTTGTTGCGTGTGGTTCCCTCTTTTTAGTTGTCTACCGAGAATCGGTGGATGGTGGTTTCTTTTAGGGTCTCGCCTGGCTTTAGGAGCGTTGTTGGAAAGGTTGGTTTGTTGGGGGCGTCGGGATAGCCTTGAGTCTCTAAGCAAAAGGCTTCGTGGCCTCCGGCGCCCGCGGACGAATCGTTTCCGGGCAGGTGATTGGCGGTGTAGAGCTGCATGCCGGGCTGAGTCGTTTCGATCTCGAGGACTCGGCCTGTTTTGGGCTCGACGACTCGGGCTGCCGCTCGCAGTTCCCCTACGGTGCCTCGGACGACGTAGCAGTGGTCGTACCCGCTGGTCGCTGGCAGTTGGTCGACTCGATCACCAAACGCGGTCGGTTTGCGGAAATCAAAGACAGTTCCTTCGACGCTGTTAAACGTTCCCGTCGGAATCAGCGTCTCATCGACGTCCAGAAGTTCGTCCGCTTCGATGGCCGCCACATGCCCCATCGCGGACCCGCTACCAGCTCCGGCCAAATTCCAATAGCTGTGGTTCGTCAGATTGACGTGCGTTGCCGCGTCGGTCGTTGCGGTGAACTGGATCGTCAGTTCATTGGCGTCGTTCCAGCGATATTCGGTGACGACGGTCAGATTCCCGGGATAACCTTCATAGCCGTCGGGATCGACCAGCGTAAAGCGAACTCCGGCCCCCGCTGCTTCTTCAAACGTTTCGCAGCTCCACATCCGATGGTCGTAACTGGTATTACCGCCATGCAGATGGTTCGGTCCGTTGTTGATTACCAGCGAATACGATTTGCCATCGATTTCGAAATGCCCTTTGGCGATCCGGTTAGCGAACCGCCCAATGGTCCCACCAAAATGCGGGTGCGAGCCTAGGTAGCCGTCCAGAGAATCAAAAGAGAGATTCACGTTGGCTTTTTTCCCGTCACGGTCGGGAACGATCACCTCCAGCAACGTGGCTCCCCAGTCGGTCAGGCCGACGCTGTTGCCGTGTGAATTGGTCAAAACGTAGCGGGTAACCGGAGTCCCATCGGAGGTCTTTCCCCAAGCAGACGATTCAATCTTCACTGTCGTATCCTTCGCGAGTAAATTTGCCGGAACCACGGATCCAAGGAAACAGAGGAGAAGCACGCCCCACAGTCGAGTCCGCAACATCGGATCTGCCCTTTGGTAACCAAGAGTTTTGTATTTTTTGTATTGCCTGCCCAGTCGATCAGGCTAGCAGCAAAAAGCGGCGTAATCCTAAACCGATTCGGAAATCAACGCCATTGGACGTTCAGGGGTCGGTGGATTAAGCGAAAGGAGTAACGCGATGCGGCAGGTTTGAGTATTGAGTTTTTTAGCGGAACGGCGCGAGCCGTCCGGCCGGTTGTGGGGTGGGAGAGGAATCGGGCTGGACGGCTTGCGGCGTGCGCAAATAGGCCCAGCGAGCGACAGACACGAGTGGTTCTGTCGCCCGCTGGGCTTTTCTTTTCGCGACCCCCACTCCGGCGGCTGACGCCGCCGGCAAGTATCTGCCGCCCTCCGGGCTACGTGTTCACTCGGCCCCAGGAAGACTCGTCAACGGCTGCAAACCCTTCAGTTATAGAGTTTTCCCTGCCCAGCCGAGTCTGAGTGCGGTGCTTTTAGCCCAGCGGGCGACAGACAAGAGTGGTTCTGTCGCCCGCTGGGCTTTCCTTTTCGCGATTCCCGCTCCGGCGGCTTACACCGCCGGCAAGTATCTGCCGCCCTCCGGGCTACGTGTTCACTCGGCCCCAGGAAGACTCGTTAACGGCTGCAAACCCTTAACGGCTGCAAGCCCTTCATCTACGTGATGTCACGTCCCCCGCTAAAGAACGCTCCTTAAAAGCTACTTGCCCAGAGCAAAAGGCTAAAATTTTCCTCCGCCTTCAATCAAATCAACAAGCCGCTTCCGCTAGGAAAGAACGCTGCGAGCCGTCCGGCCGGTTTGTGGGGTAGGACGCGGATTGGGCCGGACGGCTTGCGGCGTGTTGCTAGGAAGAGAGGTTTGGGGCGAGCGAGTTTCTCTATTTTGTTTCGCCGTGGATGGTTGCGATTAAACTTCGCGAGCCTGCGTGGTCGCGATGCTCGCAGAGATAGATCCCTTGCCAGATCCCCAGGCTTAGGCGGCCTCTATAGATCGGCAGCGTCAGACTGTTGCCCATCAGGGAAGCTTTCACGTGGGCCGGCATGTCATCCGGTCCTTCCAGCGTGTGTTCGTAGGGCAAGCTTTCGGGGACCAGGTGGTTCATGGCGGTCTCGAAATCGACTCGGACCGTGGGATCGGCGTTTTCATTCAGCGTTAGCGAGGCACTTGTGTGCTGGATGAACAAATGCAGCAGGCCAACTTCGACGGTCTCCAGATCGTCAATCGCCGCTAGAACGTGCCGAGTCACCAAGTGGAAGCCTCGAGGGAAAGCGGGAAGTCGAATTTCAGTATGTGTCCACATGGGCGGTCCGATCGGGCGAAATAGGGAAGCGTTATCAAGAAAACCAGTATTGAGGGCACGCGATCTCAAATCTGTCAAAACGAAAAAGGATCTTTTCCAAAATATTTTTTGAGGGCCGATATGGCTAGGTTTAACCCGAATCAAGATTTAGTGAAAATCCCCATAAATTTTGCAAGTAGGGTTGACGCCCACCTGAAAGCAACTCCGCACCAAGAGGGTCTATGTCCACGGAACGCGGCATGAACGATCCATATCATGCGTTTAGAGGAATGATCCCTACCCTTGCGAAGTTCAGACTCGGTTTCAAGCTAGGTGAAGTGGGTCGGGGGGGAGGAATCTACCAAGCAAGGGTTTTCCGGACAAAACAGGGCATATCGGCGGTCTTTCTTCCGTACAAGGATGCCGTGCCAAGGCTTGATTCAGTCACTGGGCAACGACATTTTTCTTGACCTAATGGAATTCTCGGCGATACTCTAGGCATACCAAGCACGACGGGCTTGAAACCAGGACGCTCACGTTCTACTTCATCTGATTAAAACAAAAAGTTTTCGCCCGCTTGGCTCCCTATCTAACATTTTCGGGTTGCGTCGAAAGCTCCCGCTTAATTAATCGAACACCCACATATATCTCCCAATCCTCTAGCCCCACTTTTAAGGGACTGAATGATGAACAACTGCAAGAACGTATTTGAAGCCATTTTGCGTTATGGACACGACGAAGACTTCGTCCCAAACGAAAATGACGAGTTCAACCGCACTGACGCTCCTGCCGGATCGTCGGAAAAGATCGAAGTTCTTCGTAGCCGCGTTGAAAGCGGTCAGCCACTTTGGCACTACGAAGACCGGATCGATTACAGCGGCCTGACCGGAGCGATTCGCCCACGCGAATAAGTTCTCGGCAGTCCTAACCGGACAGCAAAAACGTCACCGCAAGTCAAACTTGCGGTGACGTTTTTTTATGCGCTGACCATCGCGGGGCGAAATCGTTTCAGCGATTTGACTATTTAACTTCAAAAATCGCTTCGATTTCGACACAGATCTTGCCCGGAAGCGAATTGGTTCCGAGGGCGCTTCGAGCGGCAACGCCGTTTTCTTCGCCGAAGACGTCACGGAAGAGTTCGCTGCAGCCATTGATAACCGCTGGCTGTTGGTCGAAATCGTCGGTGCTGCGAACCAAGCCAAGCAATTTGACCAACCGTACCACGCGGTCCAGGCTTCCCAGTTCGTTGCGAAGCGTGGCCAGCATGCCCAGGCCTGTTAGACGAGCGGCGTCGTAGCCGGCTTGAACGTCCATGTCTTCACCAAGACGCCCGGTGATCAACGTCTTGTCAGCCTGAAGCGGCCCGTGGCCCGACAGATAAGCCATTCCGCCGGTAACGACGATCGATTTGTAGACGCCGATCGGTTTTGGGCCTTCGGGCAGTTCGATACCTAAGGTTTTTAGTTGCGCATCAGCACTCATGGCGGGTTCTACCTTGTCATGGTTGAGATAGGGAGGACAGGGGCCGCGCCGATCGGCCAACCCCCAAAATTTTGGCAAGTCGCTTATCGTGGCCGATGATGGCAGTGCTGAAAAGGGTGGTCCGAGAATGGAAGCAGGACCGCCCCCTTGCCCAGTAGGACCGGCCGACCGTTCGTCGCCCCATGCATCCGACGACTATTTCTTGTAGACCGAATCGGGATCGACCAAGACTTCCGCGTTGATCTGCACCTTGGAATCGGCGGAGAGAGTCCGGTAGAAACAGCTCCGGTAGCCATCGTGACAGGCGGCTCCGGCCTGACGAACGCGAAGCAAAATCGTGTCCGCATCGCAGTCGATCCGAGCTTCCACCACTTCTTGAACGTGCCCGCTGGTCTCCCCTTTGCACCAAATCGAATTTCTTGAGCGGCTGAAATAGGTTGCCTTGCCGGTTTCAAGCGTCTGACGCCAAGCCGTTTCGTTCATCCAGGCCAGCATCAAGACATCGCCGTTGTCGGCGTCCTGCGCGATCGCAGGCAAGAGACCGTTATGGCCGCGTGAGAAATCAGGAAGTGCCGGGGAATCAGCAGGGAGAGACATAGGTCGTCGACAGGAAAGCGGAATGAGAGACAGAGTCCAGCCTACTCGATCGCGGAGCTCGCTGGAAAAACGTCGAGCGGACAACACCTGGTACGATAGGCCGGGCCGCCGGAGCTCGCAACATGGTGCCATCGCTCCTGGCAATACCGCACCCGTAGCTAGACTTGCCAGAGCGTGGACAGGCTGGCAAACCGTCACGAATAGTCTTGTTGCCGTTCGCTCGGGACGTGCGATTTATAGGTTGCGAACAAGTCGCAGCGGGTTCGGATTTTGGCCTCTTGCCACATCACTGCAATCCTCTCGTAAACCGCCAACGTACAAATCGCACGTCCCTCAGGAAACTCTCTTTCGCGTATTTCGTGTATTTCGCGGTTGTAAAAATTGGCAGGCGCGGCTCCCAGCCAGAACCAAAGCCGGGAAATATTTCAACCGCGAAAAACGCAAAAGACGCGAAAGAAGGAAGCGATTCAAAAAATGATTTCATTCCTTTGGGACGTGCGATTTATAGGTTGCGAACAAGTCGCAGCGGGTTCGGATTTTGGACTCTTGCCACGTCACTGCAATCCTCTCGTAAACCGCCAACGTATAAATCGCACGTCCCTCAGGAAACTCTCTTTCGCGTATTTCGTGTATTTCGCGGTTGTAAAAAATGGCAGGCGCGGCTCCCAGCCAGAACCAAAACCGGGAAATATTTCAACCGCGAAAAACGCAAAAGACGCGAAAGAAGGAAGCGATTCAAAAAATGATTTCATTCCTTTGGGACGTGCGATTTATAGGTTGCGAATAAGTCGCAGCGGGTTGGGATTCTGGACTCTTGCCACATCACTGCAATCCTCTAGTAAACCGCCGACGTATACATCGCACGTCCCCCAGGAAACTCTCTTTCGCGTATTTCGTGTATTTCGCGGTTGTAAAAATTAGCAGGCGCGGCTCCCAGCCAGAACCAAAACCGGGAAATATTTCAACCGCGAAAAACGCAGAAGACGCGAAAGAAGGAAGCGATTCGAAAAATGATTTCATTCCTTTGGGACGTGCAACTTATAGGTTGCGAATATGTCGCAGCAGGTTCGGATTTTGGCCTCTTGCCACATCACTGCAATCCTCTGGTAAACCGCCGACGTATAAATCGCACGTCCCTCAGGAAACTCTCTTTCGCATATTTCGTGTGTTTCGCGGTTGTAAAAATTAGCAGGCGCGGCTCCCAGCCAGAACCAAAACCGGGAAATATTTCAACCGCGAAAAATGCTCCAAAGGGACGTACTTTCGCGGATTGAAAGGCGACACTTACCAGGGCGGTTTAGGGGATCTCACTGCATTGCGAGACAATCCGGAGACTCCGCGGGATCGCTACAGGTGCCGTAAACGTGAAAGTTTTGCATGCGATTAGGTCGCACTGCGTCGCTTGTCGATGTAGTCCTTTGAATGGATTGCCCTCCGACACGTAAAGGAACCGTTAAGCGATGCCATCTCTCCCAACAAAACTGTCAATCGTTCTGCCGGTTCGCAATGCAGAGCCTCGGATCGCAAACGAAGTCTGGCGGGTACTGACGCTGGTTGCCGATGTGGTTGACGAGACGGTCGAGCTGATCATTGTGGACGACGGCAGCATGGACCGCACAACCCCCGCCGTCAATTCGCTACGGCTTCGTCACCCGGAACTGCGAGTGATGCGGCATGTGCGTCCCCGGGGCTTAGAGGCGGCGGGACAGACGGGCCTGGAGAGAGCGACCGGAGAGTTGATCTTTATCCAGGAGAGTGACACGCCGATGGTGATCGAAGACTTTTGCAAACTCTACGCGACAAGTAGTGACTCTTCGATCGTGGCGGCTCGACTGCAAACGGTGCCTCAAGAAATCGAGGGGCCTCTAGAACGTCGGTTGCGGGCCGCCGGCACGAACGCGGACCTCCATTACCGAACGACGTACGCTCCTGGACTGCAGATGATCCGCCGCAGCCACCTGCAGCAGTTGGCAGGCCCCAACGGTAAACGTCTTCAGTTGCACTCCGGGCAGCTGATCGCGTCGGATAGCAGCGAGTACGCAAGCCGCGCGTCCGCATAGGCCCGATAGGATCAGGCCGGTTATGTCTTGGACTGTGTGGCCCGTATCAGACCGAAATGCGGTTGGATGCGTCCATCGCTTTTCGATAGGGAAAGAGAATCACCGCGAAACTCAAAACTCAAAACTCCCACTAAAATCGGTTATCCCCTGGCGGAATACTCGGCCCCGCCGAGGCGTACGGATCTTGGAAAGAGTCGCGGCGAAGTTGATTCCTTGCAGACGTATTGGGTTCGACAATCACGGCCTTCAGCCAACGTAGGTTCTCCACCAATTCCCGCTTCGGTTCATCCAGCGAAGCCAATGCTCGAACGAGCAAACGATATGCGTAACCAGCCGCTCCTAGAGTCAGCGCCAATCCGACTAGGCACATCGTGCCGACCCCTTGGGCCATCGTCCAACCGGCATACTCATGCAGGGCCCAAGCTCCTGTAAACAAGGAACCGGTCAAGGTTGTCATAAAAATGCAGGTGGCCAGTAGCGTAACCACCAACGCGATTCCGATCTGCCGCATCGCATCACGACTATCCAGCGTGAACAACTGAACTTGCAGATCAAATAGATCGGCGACGTCCCTGATGACACGCTTAAAGCCGGAGTCGGGTTGCATTGAATTACCGTTTATTGGGGGAGGAGAGAGCAACAACAAGAAGACCGCCTTAGCGGATTCCCCGTTTGACGATCCAACCGACGGTTAAACCGAGTGCCGCCACCGCAGCGACCACTACAACCGGGTGTCGTTCCAACACATCTTGCACGCTGGAAGGAAAACGGTTCATTCGATCGGATGGCGATGCGATCCCGGCTGGCGGGCGACATCGGTCATTCCGTTCGAGCGTTTCCAAGTGGGGATCTCCCATGGGGAAATTTCCTGTGCGGGAGTTTTCGGCTGGGGATCTATCAAAAGCGATCATCGTTTTTTTGCGCCATTCTTGAAACGTGGTTCAAAGCAAGAGTCACCGCGGTCCTCGCACCGAACCGAAAAGCGGCTCCGGCAAACCCCGCCAGCAGCGAAGTTTTGACAACAGGCGTCTCTTCGGAACGATCGCTTGCTACCGAGTCGCGTTGACCGGTTGCCCGTCCTGTCGATGATTTCACGATGGGCGGAACGACCATGTAGGCAGCGACCGCAACCGCGGGTAACACGACCAATGGATACTTACGAACGTAAAATTTCCAATCGGTCAAGTTGCTGACCTCTTCACGCACTTCATCCATGCCATCGGGGAGACCTGTACGGATCTCCGCCATTTTCTGGCGGATGGCAGCTGCTTGCTTTTCGGTCACCGAGGTTGCCACGTTGAAATCTTTCGTTCTCGCTGTTGTGAAACAAATGGAAGGAGTGCGATGCGGTTAAAACGGATTTAGCGGTTCCGCCGGCCCATCAGCAGAACGGCGCCCGCTAGAATCCCGGCACCGAAAGCGATCGCCAGTGATTCGGCTGGACGTTCGCGGACGGTACGAGCCAGTTTCTTCGACAGATCGCCACTCGCCTCCGCGATCCGGCCGTAACCTTCACGAGCGTAACGAGCCGCTTCGTCAGCGTACTGACCGGCCATTTCCTGAGCGTCGCCGGCGTATTGCTGGGCGTTACTTGCGACCGTTTGACCAAAGCTTTCGCCTCGCTGAGCGACGTCCGAGATAAACGCTTCGATCTCTTGCTTCGACGCTCCGGTTTTTCGCTGAACCACACCAACCAGCTCACCCGCTTCGCCGCGAAGTTGCTGAAAATCGTTTTCGGTCAATTGCCCCCAACGTTCCTGCAGGCGGCTTTTGACTTCGTTCCACTGGCCTTTTAGCTCTTCCTTCGTCGACATGTCTGATTCCTTTAGAGGTAAATGCTGAATCGCCCGGTTTGCGAATATACGTCGCGATTGCGAAAGAAAATCGTCCGTTTGCAATTTCTGCTTTCAGAGGTACGGGATATGCAATATCCGTACCAACAAGCCGAAAACAGAGGCTTGGATGGTTTTTCGCGCAATCCAATCAAGATTCGCATTCCAACCGATCATCTTGCCTGGAAATCGGTCAGAGGAGTCAAAAGAGAACGCTCCTCGCCATACGGATAGAGATGCCCAATCGACATCGACCACCTAGAATCCGTTTGACTTTTACACCACTTTTTAGAAGGCCCAATTGAATGGCGACCAACAAAAAAACAATGAAACGCGAGATTTTGCCCGCCGACCAACAGAAGAAAGTCGTCGGATTGCTGCAGGCAAACTTAGTCACCGTGATCGATCTAGCCCTCTTCCTAAAGCAGGCTCATTGGTCCGTTGTGGGGAGAGGTTTCCGATCGGTCCATCTTCAATTAGATGAGATCATCGAATCCGTTCGCGAAGGCAGCGACGAAATCGCAGAGCGGATTAGCACACTTGGCGCGGCGCCCGACGGTCGCTCGTCGACGGTAAGCGACAAATCAAAACTAAAAAAATACCCCGAGGGATTCCAGAAAGCGCCCACCACGGTTTCCCTGGTCGCCGACGCTCTAAAGACGACCGTCGATCAACTAAGAAACTCGATCGCAAAACTAGGCGACCTAGACCCGATCAGCGAAGACCTCTGCATCGGAATCTCAGCGGGTCTAGAGAAGCATCTATGGATGGTCCAATCGCAGGAGGTGTAGCGGAGCGGAGCGGGGAGACAAGGAGACAAGGAGTGAAGGAGTGAAGGAGTGAAGGAGTGAAGGAGTGAAGGAGTGAAGGAGTGAAGGAGTGAAGGAGTGAAGGAGTGAAGGAGTGAAGGAGTGAAGGAGTGAAGGAGTGAAGGAGTGAAGGAGTGAAGGAGTGAAGGAGTGAAGGAGTGAAGGAGTGAAGGAGTGAAGGCGGCGCGGGGACGTTGGGGTTGCGGTCTAAGATTACTGCTTTGAAAGCTGGGATATGCCCGTTTGTGGATTTTTCCTCGTCAACAATGATCAAAGTACTCAACTCCGTGTCTCCGTGTCTCCCAACTCCCAACTCCCAACTCCCAACTCCCAACTCCCAACTCCCAACTCCCAACTCCCAACTCCCAACTCCCAACTCCCAACTCCCAACTCCCAACTCCCAACTCCCAACTCCCAACTCCCGACTCCCGACTCCCGACTCCCGACTCCCGACTCCCGACTCCCGACTCCCGACTCCCGACTCCCTTTCTTTGTCCCTAGAGGCTGGGTAAAGTTACGGGCGTACAGATTGTGTCTTATTGGATGTCCGCAGCGGGAGGCTTTTTCGGATGGCACGCAATGAACAATTGATTCGTCAGCACAAGATTTTGCAGCTGCTGGAAATGGCGAGGTTTGGGCGGACGTTGGATGAGATCCGCGATGACTTGGTTCAAGACCTTGGCTTGAGTTCGCTCCATGAGCGGACCGTTCGCCGAGACCTGGAAGCCTTGATGGCGGCTGGATTTGACATCCAAGATGAAGTTCTCCAGCGTGGCAAAGTCTACAAGCTGGGCCGCACCGAACGGGGCGTTCATAAGATCACCGCGACCGCGACCGAGCTGATTGCGCTTTCAATCGGCCGGGATCTCCTTTTCCCGCTTGCCGGGACTCAGTACTGGAAGGGAATCGAATCTTTTTGGAATAAAATCCAAGAGGAAATGCCCGATGGCGTCTGGGACCATTACCAGCGGTTTCGACGCAGTGTCCACGTGATGGGCGGCCCCACCAAATCTTATGACAAACAGGAAGGGATGCTGCGGACGATCAATCGAGCGATCGCTGAGCACCGGATCCTGGAGATCGATTACGAGTCCGTCGGACGCCCGATAACGACTCGGATGATCGAACCCTATGGCTTGGCGGTCTACCAATCCAGCCTCTACGTGGTCGCTGCGGCGGCGGAAGTGACCGACCCCGAGCAGCGGATGCGGCACTGGAAACTGGACCGTTTTCACAAAGCGACCGCCTTGGACGAGTGGTTCAAACCGGACCCCGAAGTCGACGTTTCCAAGCATTTGAAGAACAGTATCGGGATTTTCTCGGGCGATTCCCCGACTCCGGTCACCATTCGGCTTGGCAAGCGAGCGGCCGCCTGGGTCCGCGAGGATCCTTGGCACCCCGAACAACAACTGGAAAAACAGTCGGATGATTGCTTCCTGCTGACCGTTCCGACCTCACATCCACGTGAAGTTTTGCCGAAGGTTTTGGCTTTGGGAGCGGACGCGGAGGTCGTCGGGCCGGATTCGATCCGTTCTGCGGTCGCCGAAGTGATCGAAAAACTGGCCAAGGCGTACTGCAAACCAGCGGGAGCCAGCGATCAAGCTGGAGATTAAAATCGGCTCGACCGGCCGTTCCGGACAACCTAACCGGTCAATCCTGCCTGCGTAGCATTGACGTTCAGGTACCCGCTTTCTAAATTCGTGCCCAAATGGCTCGTCCGATTTCGGTTGCATTTACGCCGTTAAGGAGCGACGAGCTTTAACGGACCTTTTGAGCGTCAGTTGATCTTGACTGGCGGCTTGATCCATAACCTCGAGGAAAACATGGCAAAAAAAGCGGCTTCTCCTAGTAAAATGGTCTATTACTTCGGCAAAACTAAGACCGAAGGACGCGGGAAAGCAAAATCCCTGCTCGGCGGAAAAGGTTTGAACCTAGCCGAGATGACCGCTATCGGACTGCCCGTCCCTCCGGGATTCACAATCACGACCGAAGTTTGTGACTCCTACTACAAAAATGGCAAAAAACTACCTGCTGGCTTGATTGAAGAAGTCAACAAGGCAGTTGCCATCATGGAAAAGGAACTGAAGAAGAAATTTGGCGACGACGCCAACCCATTGCTGGTATCGGTTCGCTCGGGAGCTGCCGTCAGCATGCCCGGAATGATGAACACGATCCTGAACCTAGGGTTGAACGACGCCGCGACCGAAGGTCTTGCCAAGCAGACCAACAACGCCCGTTTTGCATACGACGCCTACCGTCGCCTGATCAACATGTTCGGTGACGTTGTCATGGGCATGGATCACCACACGTTCGAAGCTGCCTTCGACAAGATCAAAAAGAAATACAAAGTTAGCGATGACACCGACGTTCCTGCAGAAGGTCTGAAGGAATTGTGCGAAGCGTACAAAACGGTATTCGAAAAGCACGCGGGAACGCCATTCCCTCAAGATCCAATCGAGCAACTTTCGCTCGCCGTTGAAGCGGTTTTCGGATCGTGGAACACCGCTCGAGCCGTCAGTTATCGTCAAATCGAAAACATTCGCGGACTGCTGGGAACGGCCGTCAACGTTCAGTCGATGGTCTATGGCAACATGGGCGACGATTCGGGAACAGGCGTTGCTTTCACCCGCAATCCAAACACCGGCGAAAACAAGTTCTTCGGCGAATTCCTGATCAATGCTCAGGGCGAAGACGTTGTTGCAGGGATTCGTACCCCACAACCTGTCGCTGAGATGCCCAAGTGGAACAAAGCTGTCCACAAGCAACTGCTTGAAATCAAGGACACTTTGGAAACTCACTACAAAGAGATGCAGGACATCGAGTTCACCATCGAAAAGGGAACCCTTTTCATGTTGCAAACTCGTACCGGCAAACGGACCGGAGTCGCTGCGGTCAAGATCGCTTGCGACATGGTCAAAGAAAACCTGATCGACAAGAAGGAAGCTGTCCTTCGCGTTCCAGCAAACGATTTGACTCAGTTGCTTCTACCAAGCTTCAAAACGACCGCTCGCAACGCCGCCGACGTTTTGGCTCGCGGCTTGCCAGCTTCGCCAGGTGCCGCTGTTGGAACGCTTTCGTTTGACGCTCAAGACGCCAAAGCCCGTGCGGCCGAAGGCGAAAAAGTGATCCTGGTTCGTAAAGAAACCAGTCCTGAAGACGTCGACGGCATGCACGCTGCAACCGGCATTCTGACCAGCACCGGCGGAATGACCAGTCACGCCGCTGTGGTTGCTCGTGGTTGGGGCAAGTGCTGCGTCGCCGGAGCCGGCGATGTTCAGATCGACGAAAAAGCAAAGAAGATCACCGTTTCAGGACGGACCTTCAAAGAAAAAGATGTCCTCAGTTTGGACGGAACGACCGGCGAAGTGATGGCTGGCGAAGTCGAAACTCAAGAGCCAACGCTGTCGGGCGACTTCAGCAAATTGATGGGCTGGGCCGATGAGTTCCGCACATTGAAAGTTCGTACAAACGCCGATTCGCCTGCGGACAGCAAGCGAGCCCGTGATTTCGGAGCCGAAGGCATTGGCCTTTGCCGTACCGAACACATGTTCTTCGAAGGCGATCGCATCACCCACATGCGGTCGATGATTTTGGCCGACAACGAAAAAGACCGTCGTGCCGCCCTGAAGAAACTGCTTCCGTTCCAACGGAAAGACTTCGAAGGCATCTTCAAAGCCATGAACGGATGCCCTGTAACGATCCGCCTGTTGGATCCACCATTGCACGAGTTCTTGCCTCACGAAGACAAGGCTCAGAAAGAAATGGCAGCGGAACTTGGCGTCAAGCCAGCCGACGTGCGTCGTCGCACCGAATCGCTCCACGAATCGAACCCAATGTTGGGTCACCGTGGTTGCCGTTTGAGCGTGACCTATCCAGAAATCCTGGAAATGCAGGTTCGCGCCATCGTTGAAGCCGCCATTAAATGTGCCGGCAAAAACATCGACGCTCAGCCGGAAATCATGATCCCACTGATCGGAACCGCTGCTGAACTACGAGTTCTTCGCGAACGCGTTGAAGCCACGATCGAAGAAGTCACCACTCAGAAGAAATTCGAAGGCGACCTGAAGATTTTGATCGGAACGATGATCGAAATCCCACGTGCCGCTTTGACCGCAGACGAAGTCGCCGAATACGCCGACTTCTTCAGCTTCGGCACCAACGACCTGACGCAGATGACGTTTGGTTACAGCCGTGACGATGTCAACACGTTCCTTCCTGACTACTTGGCAAACGATCTTCTCCCATGTGACCCATTCCAGTCGATCGACGTCGCTGGCGTTGGTCAGTTGGTTGAAATCGGAGTCACCAAGGGACGTAGCGTCAAGAAGAAATTGAAAATCGGCATCTGTGGCGAACACGGTGGCGAACCAGCGTCGATCGATTTCTGTAATCGCGTCGGACTGGATTACGTCAGCTGCAGCCCATTCCGAGTGCCAATCGCTCGCCTTGCTGCTGCTCAAGCTGCACTGAACAAATAAGGTCTTTGAAAGACCGCCACTTTTAAACAAGTGATTGAATGCGGCGGGCAGAGATGTCCGCCGCATTTTTTTGTATCCCTCCGTTTCCATCAGACGATCCCAAGAGATTCCCGATGACCGATATTCATGAAGAGTACGACCGAGTCGAAAAGCTAATCGACAACGAAGAATACCAACCCGCAATCGAAGGTCTGCTAGGGATCGTCAAGCAAGACGACTCCTTCGTGCTGGGGCACCTGGCGCTGGCACGCGTTTACACCAAAACCGGGCAACATACCGAAGCGATCGAACACGGCAAAAAGGCCTGCGAACTGGAGCCTACCGACGCGTTCAATTACACCGCCCTCAGCGTCACCTATCAACGAGCCTGGGCAGGCACCCAAGAGCAGGAATACATCCAGTTGGCCGAAGACGCGATGGCAAAGGCCCGCGAACTAGAAGGCTAATCAAGGCGGCCAACTCAAACGGTTCCGCAAGATTTCGCAAGCAGGCAGTCAGGGCATCCCTGGCTGCCGAAATGCTCCCCCACCGCGTCACGGGCCGTCGTGCGATTGGGAAGCGAAGCAAGCACGTAGCCTTCCGCGCGGGATGTGAAATCTATATATGAAGGCTTTACAGCCGTTGACGAGTCTCCCTGGGGCCGATTGAACGTAGCCCGGAGGGCGGCAGATACTTGCCGGCGGCGTCAGCCGCCGGAGTGGGAATCGCAAAAAGGAAAGCCCAGCGGGCGACAGAACCACTCTGGTCTGTCGCCCGCTGGGCTTAACTGCGCACGCACGCAAGGTTTCCGTTGGCTTACGCCAACGGCAAATATCTGCCGCCCGCTGGGCTAAAAGCACCGCACTCAAACTCGGATGGGCAGGGTTAAAAACGTCACCAATGAATCCGCCCGTCGGGCAATCGCCCAATGCCATCTACTTTGGCATCTGCGGACGGTATTCCTAGCGGATCGGCACAAGCCGACCGGCAGGTTCATTGTGTTTTCAAAGCGAATGCCGGACGGCTCGCTCCGTTCCGCTAAGAAAGTAGATGGCACTGGACAATCGCCCCCCCAACTCCCAACTCCCAACTCCCAACTCCCAACTCCCAACTCCGTGTCTCCGTGTCTCCGTGTCTCCACCCCCCGCCCCCCCCAAAAAGCGGCAAAAGTTGACCGGAGTAAGGCGATCGATTAGCCTTTTAGTCTGGCCGTACGTCGCGTTCTCCCACATTCCCACCTTGAGGCTCGTTTTCCTAAATCAGGTGCGAGTAAACAGCAACTGCCATGCGAACCTTTGCGTTAGTACTCTCCTTGGCGACCCTCGCCTTCGCGCTTCCAAAGGCGACCTTTGCCGAAGATGGTTTCGTGCCGATCTTCGACGGCAAGACTCTCGATGGCTGGGACGGAAACCCAGCTTTCTGGAGCGTTGAAGATGGAGCGATCACCGGCCAAACGACTGCCGAAAAACCGACGAAGGGAAACACTTTCCTGATCTATCGCGGCAGTGAAGTTGGAAACTTTGAACTCAAGTTTGAATACAAACTGATCGGCGGAAATTCCGGAGTTCAATACCGGAGCTTTGAAGTTGATCCAGAAGAATCGAAGTGGGTTGTCGGTGGCTATCAAGCCGACTTCGAATCGGGCAAACGTTACTCCGGCATCCTTTACGGCGAACGTTTTCGTGGGATCCTCGCCGACCGCGGTCAAAAAACGGAATTGACTCGCGAAGACGGAAAATTCAAAGTCAACGTGGTCGCCTCGGTCGGTGATTCTGATGCGATCCAAAAGAAGATCAAAAGCGAAGACTGGAACGAGTACACCGTCGTTGCCGATGGTTTTCACTTCACGCACAAAATCAATGGTGTAGTGACCAGCGAATGCATCGACAACGATGCTGAAGAGCGTCGTGCAACCGGAATCCTGGCGTTGCAAGTCCACGCGGGTCCTCCGATGAAAGTCCAATTCCGTAATGTCCGTCTGAAAAAACTTCCTGCCGAAAAAGAGGTTAGTGCCGACAAATCGGACGGCAAGAAAGTCGTTTTCTTGGCCGGGAAACCGAGCCACGGTTATGGCTCGCATGAGCACTACGCAGGTTGCCTGCTATTGGCCAATTCGCTGAAAGAAGCGATGCCCGGATACGACGTCAAAGTTTTTCGACAAGGCTGGCCCGAAGAAGGCGTTGAAGCCCTGAAAGACGCCGATACGGTCGTCGTCTACTGCGACGGTGGTGAACGTCATCTGCTGAATCCTCACCTGAAGGAATTTGATCAACTGATGGATCAAGGCGTTGGCCTGGTCTGTTTGCATTACGGAGTCGAAACACCTAAAGGAGAACCTGGCGACGCGTTTCTGGAGTGGATGGGTGGATATTTTGAAGCCGATTGGTCGGTCAACCCTCACTGGGACGCGGAATTCAAAAGCTTTCCCGACCACCCGATTTCTCGCGGCGTCGAACCGTTCACGATTAATGACGAGTGGTACTACCACATGCGATTTCGCGATGGCATGAAGGGCGTCACCCCGATCCTTTCCGCTCACCCACCTGAAACAACTCTACGTCGTCCCGACGGCCCGCACAGTGGCAATCCAGCGGTCCGCAAAGCGGTTGCTAACAACGAAATCCAGCACGTCGCTTGGGCTTCGGAACGAGACGGTGGCGGACGTGGGTTCGGGTTCACTGGCGGTCACTTCCACTGGAACTGGGGTCAACAAGATTTCCGTACCGCCGTTCTTAACGCGATCGTCTGGACGGCCCACGGAACCGTGCCAGAAAACGGTGTCAAAACCGATGACCCTTCACGGTCCCAGCTAGAAGAAAACCAAGACGAGCCCAAGCCAGCGGCCAAAAAGGTCAGCGCCACCAAGGCTGAAGCCCAGCCCAAAGTGGGACGCAAGATTCAACGCAAGGCCACCGTTTCGACCGACGCAAAAAAAAAAGCGTAACGCCCCTCTTTCGTAGCGAAGTCGTTAGCGAAAAAACTCCGGGACATTCGGTCGCGATCGATGTCCCGCTAAAAGGTGCGAAACAGTTATTCCTCGTCGTCACCGATGGTGGCGATGGCTTTAGTTTTGACTGGAGCGACTGGGCCGAACCACGGTTGGTGGGACCGAGCGGCGAAAAGAAGCTGACCGACCTGAACTGGAAGTCTGCCGATTCGCAGTGGGGCAAAGTTCAAAAGAACAAAAATGCAGGTGGCAAGGACCTGCGGATCGCAGGCCAACCGGTTGCCTACGGCATCGGCACCCACGCGAATTCAACGATTGTGTTCGATCTGCCTGCAGGCTACGACCGATTTGTCGCCCGTGGCGGCCTTGATAACGGCGGGATCGATCAGGCAGGCAAAGCCTCGGTGCGATTCCTGGTCTACGATCAATCGCCTCCTCTCAGCGAACTGACCGGTGGAGCCTCGCACGAAGCTTCTGCGGCACTTGATGGCCTAGAAGTCGGTGTGGGCCTGTCGGCTTCATTGTTCGCTGCAGAGCCCGAACTGCTCAGTCCTTCCAATATCGACATCGATGCTCGTGGCCGCGTCTGGGTTTGCGAAATCGTCAATTACCGTAGGCATCTAGGAAAACGGCCCGAAGGGGACCGAATCCTGATCCTGGAGGATACCGACGGCGACGGGCAAACCGATAGCCAAAAGGTGTTCTACCAAGGGACCGATATCGATTCGCCGCACGGAGTCTGCGTTTTGGGCGATCGCGTTATCGTGTCCGCCGGTTCCCAGGTACTGGTCTTTACCGACGCGGACGGCGACGATAAACCGGAAAAGAAGGAAGTCCTATTTTCCGGGATCGGCGGCAGCCAACATGACCACGGCATCCACGCAGTGATGGCCGGCCCCGATGGAAAGCTGTACTTCAACTTTGGTAACAACGGTCGTCAAATCAAAGATCGTGATGGCAACCCGATCATCGATGTCGCTGGAAACGAGGTGACGGCCAACCGTAAACCGTACCAGGAAGGAATGGTCTTTCGCTGCAACCTGGACGGCAGTGAATTCGAGACATTGGGCTGGAATTTCCGCAACAACTGGATGGCGACCGTCGATTCCTACGGAACCATTTGGCAATCCGACAATGATGACGATGGCAACCGAAGCGTCCGCATCAACTACGTAATGGAATTCGGCAATTTCGGATACAAGGATGAAATGACCGGGCAAGCCTGGAATACCGAGCGAACGGGGATGAGCCCCAACATTCCTGAACGACACTGGCATCTAAATGATCCCGGCGTCGTCCCTAACCTTCTGCAGACGGGCGCTGGATCTCCCACCGGGATCGCGGTCTACGAAGGAGACCTATTGCCGATGTTCCGCGGCCAGTTGCTGCACTGTGACGCTGGACCAAACGTCTGCCGCAGCTACATTCTGGCAAAAGACAAAGCCGGATACACAGCAACCATTCGCAACATCCTGACCGGGACAACCGACAAATGGTTCCGCCCCTCCGATGTCAAAATCGCTCCCGACGGATCGCTGATCATTGCCGACTGGTACGACCCCGGCGTTGGTGGACACGGAATGGGAGACCTAGAACGGGGACGTCTGTTCCGGATTACCCCGTATGACCACGATGGCACTTACAAGGTTCCCGCGTTCGATTTCTCGACCGTTGACGGGGCCATCGTCGGCTTGCACAGCCCGAACGCGGCAGCTCGTTTTCAAGCTTGGCAATCGCTGCACGCGATGGGCGAGAAGGCCGTCCCTGCACTGCTGAAGATGGCGGAGTCGGCGGACCCAATCTATCGAGCTCGCGCACTTTGGCTGCTTGGCAAAATCGAAGGGCATGGGAACCAAGCCGTGCAAATGGCGTTGGCCGATAAAGATTCCAATCTGCGAATCGTCGCGATTCGTCTCGCTCGGCAATTGAAACTGGACACACAAACCTATCTTGGCGGAACAATAAACGATGCCTCACCACAGGTGCGCCGCGAACTTCTGATCGCCCTGCGAGGGAATGCGTCGGATCAGATGCCAACATGGTGGGCAGACCTTGCGATTCAATACGACGGCAAAGATCGCTGGTACCTGGAAGCCCTCGGGATCGCTGCATCCGGACGGGACGATGCTTGTTTTGATGCCTGGATGGAGATGGTCGACGGAAACTGGAACACCCCAGCAGGCCGAGACCTTGTTTGGCGACTTCGCTCCGACAAATCGCTCCCCTTACTGGTCAAAATCTTGCAAGATCCGAACCTGAAGGAAGCCGAGCAAGCACGATACATGCGTGCTTTCGATTTCCATAAGGGACCTGCCAAAGAAGCGGCTTTGCTAAAACTACTGGGACTGTAATGAGAAAACTATTGATGCCGAAGTTTCGCAGCGTGTCGCATCACAGCGGACTGAAAGGTCGATTTTGCGCGATCGTTTTAGGATGCTTTGTCGGGATTGCCAGCGATGTCACGATGGCGATGCAGACGCAGGAAGTGACCGCCAAAGACAAAATGGTTGTCGAGGCGGTCACGCGTCTGCAGAACTTTGACATCGAATCCTCTCCGCCAGCGAAAGCCGCCGTGCTGCGGTACGTGCAAGCTGACTTTGGATCCGAACAAGGCCTCGCCCTAATCGAACGATTCAAACTGATCGGATTGGCAGACGACTTGGCTGACTTTGCGGTGAAACATCCTGATGACACCGCAGGCGTTCGCGCCGCGTCGATCCTGTTTACGTTAAATAAGCAAAACCTACTGGAACAGCGTATCGCGTCGGAAAATCAGGAGGAAGCGATCGCCGCGTTGAAGCTCATTGGCCGCACCGGAGGGAAGCAATGTCTGCCACTCCTGATGCCTTTGATCGACGACAACGCCCAACCGGTGGCCCTCCGCGTCGCCGCGCTCACGGCGATCGGACACCGTATCGATGCTCAGCGCCGCATTCTAAAAAAGGTCATCGCAAAGAAGCTTCCCAAAGAACTGGAATTTGCCGCAGCCAATGCCCTGCTCTCTTCACGTGACGATGCGATCCGCAAAAGCGCGGACGAGCATTTGCAGTTACCCGCGACCGCCGATAGCCAACCGCTGCCAACAATCGCCGAACTGGTAAAGCGTAAAGGCAACGCAGGTAATGGAAAAACCTTGTTTGCAACAACCGGGACATGCATCCAATGCCACAAAGTGAAAGGAACTGGCAAAGATGTCGGCCCAGACCTTTCCGAAATCGGCAGCAAATTGTCTCGAGAAGCGATGTACGTTTCCATTCTCGATCCCAGCGCAGCGGTCAGCCACAACTATGAATCGTACACTCTGGTAACCGACGCTGGAGACGCCGTTACGGGGTTGCTGATCAGTGAAACCGACGATTCCACAACACTAAGGACAGCCGAAGGGATCGATCGGAAATTCGCAGCCGACGAGATCGAGCTATTTCAGAAGCAGCCGAATTCGATCATGCCGCAAGACCTGCAGCGTCTGCTGACCGTGCAACAGTTGGTCGACATCGTCGAGTACACCATGACGCTGAAGAAGTAGTGCATATCGCGATCGAAGTGCAATAAACGCGGGAACGACCTGGCCGCGAAAACACGCCCCATGCCAGCTTGCCTGGCTTGAAGCCAAGGTTTGGAATTCTGATTGCTAGAGTTCCGTTTCCGGGCTTGCCCGGCGGGCTCACAACTGCCAGCTACTCTCTTGTGCGATCGAAATGCGGTTCTCCGCCAGCCCCGAATCGCCTAGGCGATTCGGGGCTGGCGGAGAAGGATCGAGTCGGAGTAGGCATTCAGGTAGCTGCCAGCTGTTGTACCGACCGGGACAAGCCCGGCGGAAACAAACTGGAGCAACCAGTTCGGAAATCGTACTTAACCTTTTCGCGTCCCCTGCGAAAACATCCCCCGTAGACGCTACTTTCGCAAAGCGGAAGACGATATTGATTCTTCGGACTCACTAAATCGACAGCCTGCGAATCGACAAGGAAACAGGTTGTGATCCAACTGCTCTTGCACACCTACCGTTTACAGACGTAAACTGTTTACATCTGTCATCAGAAAAGGAAGATCTTGTGCAGTTATCAGACGCGGAATGGATTGTGATGAATCTCATCTGGGATTCCCAGCCAACTGAAGCAAGCGATGTGATCGCTGCCTTGGGAACGGCCAACCGGTGGTCCGATGCGACCATCAAGACCATGCTTCACCGATTGGTGAAAAAGGGAGCACTGAACACGGAACTGATTGGCAAGAAGTATCGCTATACGGCGGCCGTCCGACGCAGTGCCTGTGTGCGGAAAGCAAGCCGTTCCTTTGTCGATCGAGTTTTCGGCGGCGATGCGGCACCGGCACTCTTGCATTTAGTCAAGACCGGGAAGCTGAGCGAAGATGAACTGGCTGAGCTTCGCGAGTTATTGAACTCCAAAATTTCGGACAAGAAGGGATCAAAGGAATGATTATGGAAGTCTTTGAATGTTTGGCGTGGGCCGTTTTTTGGTTGGGGTTGGCCGCATGGCGGACGCTGCCAGTATTCATCGCCGTGCTGATCCTGGACCGGGTGCTGCGGAAACGCATCCCCGCGAAATACATTTGCTTGCTGTGGATGCTAGTTGTGGCTCGGCTGCTGATGCCGATTTCGCCTGCGACTCCATTCGGAGTATCCGTAAAGATCGACAGTACGATTGTTTCTCTGGCGACATCCAAATCCGAACCGGAGCCCAACTCGCTACGAATGAACAAGTTCACACCTATGGAGTCAGGACGCACTTCCACACTTCCTGAAGTCACCTCAGACGATACGGCCGAATACAAACAAAAGGCAAACGCGTACGCAAATCAGAGCCAACTGACCTATTCTTATCCAGCTGAACACCATTCCCGCAGCGGACCGATTTCCCCAAAAGAATCCGTTTGGGAAGCTCTCGTCCCAATCCTCGCAATCGGTTTTCTGACAGTTTGGGCAATCGGCATTGCTTTTTCCATAGTGAAGAATTTGATTTCCTATGTCAGGTTTACCGTACAGCTTTCTCGCTGTCGCACCATCGAAGAACAGGGCATCGTTGACCAAACCCTTCGTGCATGTGATCGAATTGGAATTGGCCGACGTCCGCAAGTAAAAGAAGTCGCGGCACTGGAGGCCCCAGCGGTTTTCGGACTGCTGCGTCCTGTCATCTGCCTTCCAATCGACTGGCGAAAAGAGCTGTCAGGCGAGAAACTCGACTGGGTTCTGCGTCACGAACTGGCACATATCAAACGCCGGGATTCGCTAGTGCTATTCGTCGCGGGCATCGCTCGAACATTGCACTGGTTTCATCCTCTTTCCTGGATCGCGTACGCGAAGCTTCAGCACAACATTGAACGCGCCGCTGACGAAATAGCAACAAAAGATCTAAGCGATGTGAACGTTAGAGGCTACGGCGATTTGCTGCTGCAGTATGCGACGGGCCATACGTCCGCACAGCAAGTCGCAACGGTTGGTCTGCTTGCCATGGCGCTTCCGCGTGGTCTGAAGGGGCGTATCGAATCGCTTGTAACAAAACGCCCCCAGCGACCATGGGCCGCCAGAATGATGATGATGCCAGTCCTCGCCATCCTGATTGCCAGCGGCCTGACCGACGCGAAGGTGCCCGAACCGATCTTCACACGACGACAGCAGATTCCCGATTTTCACGTCGCATTGACCGAGGCCAAAATGCCACCGTTGACGATCTCCTCTGAATGGGAGCTGGACCGATCCGAAGCCCGAGAGGTTTCCATCGACGTAAGTGCCTCGCTTCGGAAAGCGGAGGAACTGCAGCCAGGCATCGACGCCGAGAAGTTCGTCACAAACTACTTTGGGCTCCTTCCGGTTTCCGGTCCGAATCAAACCGAGAACAAAATTCTTGACGGAGTAATGACGGCCGTCCTTACCCCGCAACAAGAGACGTTGATGAAAAGCCGTCTGACGGAGTTCGAGCGGACAGGTCTGTGGCAAATAACGACCAGAATGTGGTTCATCGAAACAAACGTTCGGACACTGAACGAAATTGATTGGTCAACGGTGGACGAAGACACCCGCTGCAGTCGCCCCACCGCACCACCAAGTATCGATAACCAAGAAGCGTGGGAAGCCACATTTTCAAACGACGTCAAAACGGAAAAGGGGACTGCAAACAGCCCGTACGGTATCGAACATAACTTTGCCATACCAATACGTACGAGCAAGATCAACGGTTCCGAAATTGAACAGCTGATTAACTCTTTTCATGGCGACACGCGATCCAACCTAATGCAGTCTCCAAATGTTACTTTGTTCAACGGGCAGTCTGCGGTTATTAGTGACATCGTCCAGCGCCCCTTCGTAACCGACGTTGCAATCGTTCATGGTGAAAAGCAAAGCGCTCTCGAACCGAAAATTTCTATCTTTGAAGAAGGCATAAAAGTTCGTCTGAAAGCTCGCGTCACAGATACCCAGCAGATTGATCTGCAAGCGGTCGTCACGGCGTCAGAGATCAACGACGTCCGAATTGCGAATCTGCCACGACTAGCGACCAATCAACCCGATGGTGATATTACGATTCAAGTTCCTTCGATCCTTTCCGAATCGATTGCGATTCAAACTCGCCTGAATCAAGACGAGGCGCTGCTTGTCTTGACTCCTAAGCCTTACGTTGGGCCCAAAGTCGACGGAGAGCAGGTGCCTGATTCCGGACGCTGTCACGTCTTAATGATCCAGACGGAGTTGATACCCGACAACGAATGCCTGAAAAACTACTTGTTCCCCAAAACCGATCCGCGATGGAAGTTTTTTAGGGAAGAGCACTGAGAAATGGATGGGTAAGACGCAGCATCCTTTACTTTCGAAGAATTAATCACAGAGGCGGAGCTACGAGGACTGAACCGGAACGCAATGGCACGTAGGCGAGTCTCTCCGAGACTCGTGCTCGATAAGCTCTCCGCCTCGGAGAGGCGGAGCTACGAGGCTGCCATTTCCCTATGGCATCTTTGGTCGACGAACCTCGGTTGGTTTGGAATCTTGGTTTTGCAGGGGATAGAGTGCTTCATGCGACTCTAATTCTTCGATTAACCTTGCCATCATGCGTTGCAACTCGACCGGTTCGGTTTCTGACAAATCGGTCGATTCGAACGGATCTTCGACCAAATTAAATAGTTGATAGTGTGAATCGTTCGAAACCTCTGAGGGGACATAGTGGTAAACCACCTTCCAGTCTCCGTCCCGGTAGCTGGTGAAATAATCGCTGCGGTGAGGTGCATGTGGGTAATGCATTAGAAACGATTCCGGTCGCTCAGTGTCGTGCACGCCGCTAACCAGTTTCGCCAACGAGTATCCATCCACGACATGCTCATCGGGAACTGCAGCACCTGCCAGCGAAGTCAACGTTGGAAAAATGTCTTCGACCGATGCGATCTGAGGCTGGATCTTTCCTACGGCAATCGGGAAACGTTGCTGGAGGCTGTTTGCTGCATTCGGTTTTGCCCAAGCTGCAATGAACGGAACTCGCATGCCCCCTTCGTAATGCGATCCCTTTTTGCCTCGCAGCGGTGCCGCACAGGCAACCGCATGCTGGTGCCCAAGTGGTGCGTCCGAGCCATTGTCTCCCAAGAACAGAATCAAAGTGTTCTCGGCAACGCCCTCCTGCTCTAGATAATCCAACAGGTCGCCTAAGGAGCGATCCATCCCTTCAATCAACGTCGCAAAAGCTTGCGCGTTAGCAGGCTTGCCTGATTCACTGTAGTTCGGCGCGAAGCGGGGATCGGAATCAAACGGAGCGTGCACAGCATAGTGAGCCATGTGCAAGAAGAACGGCTTCTTCGTTTCGATCGCCTGATCGAGTTGCTTCTTCGCTTCAATGGTCAATGCTTCGGTAAGAAAAGTCTCCGTCCCATGGTAGGCTTCAAGATGTGGGACGGCATGATGGGAACGCCTTTTTTGTCCATTGCCATAATTCTTCATCCCGTAATAGCTACCGGGAGCCCCAAATGAGGCGCCCGCTACGTTCCGGTCAAACCCCAGGTGGAGTGGATCGGCTCCGTCCATGGCTCGAGGCGCAAAATGGGCCTTTCCGATATGAATCGTTTCGTAACCGGAATCGGCCAAGACGCCGGGCAACGTCACGTCCTTCTTTTCCAACCCTTCCCATTGCCATTCTGGCGGACCAAGCGGTCCGCCGTTGTTCTTGTCCGGGTTGATCCAGTTGGTGGCTCGATGTCGAGCCGCGTTCTGCCCGGTCATGATCGAAATGCGCGTCGGCGAGCAGACGCTCATCGCACAAAAATTGTTAAACCGAATCCCCTGCTC
This sequence comes from Roseimaritima multifibrata, assembly GCF_007741495.1. Lineage (NCBI taxonomy): Bacteria > Pseudomonadati > Planctomycetota > Planctomycetia > Pirellulales > Pirellulaceae > Roseimaritima > Roseimaritima multifibrata. The sequence continues at coordinate 3,368,940 of NZ_CP036262.1, read as the reverse complement.
CGCCAATCGCACCATATTCGGCGTTCGATAATAGTCGTTCAGCGGGTAGCGTTTCGGTTTGCCAGATTCATCCGTCAAAAACGGAACCGAGGTGTCCATTACTCCCATGTCATCGACCAGGAAGACAACCAAATTGGGACTGGCAAGGTCTTTTTCCGCAGCATCAGACGGCATCGACCGAAACAAACCGGCGGCCAGCAGGAAGCCTACCGAGGCAACCGCAAAAGAAAGTCGAACTGACATCACGGGGAACTCCAAAACTGCAGTGACAAAGCAAAGATCGCAAGCGATTATTATAACCGCTGCCGCTGCTCACGCGGGAACCCCGTAATGTCCGCCACCGGCTGGGCCAGCAAAGTAGGCCGGACCAAAGAGCGACAGCGATGCCGTTCCGGCGACCGCTGGCCGGACCTATTTCGAAACTCCCGGTTCCAGGTACTCACTCGCCACCGCTTTCGTCACTCGATCCTGCAGTTCAATCCTGAACGGTTTGATATTAGCAAAGTAGGCCGGACCAAAGAGCGACAGCGATGCCGTTCCGGCGACCGCTGGCCGGACCTATTTCGAAACTGCCGGTCCAAGGTACTCACTCGCCACCGCTTTCGTCACTCGATCCTGCAGTTCAATCCTGAACGGTTTGATATCAGCAAAGTAGGCCGGACCAAAGAGCGACAGCGATGCCGTTCCGGCGACCGCTGGCCGGACCTATTTCGAAACTGCCGTTCCAAGGTACTCACTCGCTACCGCTTTCGTCACTCGATCCTGCAGTTCAATCCTGAACGGTTTGATATTAGCAAAGTAGGCCGGACCAAAGAGCGACAGCGATGCCGTTCCGGCAACCGCTGGCCGGACCTATTTCGAAACTGCCGGTTCCAGGTACTCACTCGCCACCGCTTTCGTCACTCGATCCTGCAGTTCTATCCTGAACGGTTTGATATCAGACGCCCTTGTTTGAGTCAGCATAATACCGATCACGTCCTGTTCGAAATCAATCCAAACGTTGGTTCCACTCGACCCGGTGTGAGCGTAAAGCACAGGAACGCCTTGGTCATTTTTTCGGCGGATGAATAAGCCACCCGCTGCGTTGTATCCAAGCGGTGCAGGATGGAGCATCGCGTCCATCGATGCTGCCGATAGATAGCGACTACCATCCGGCAAGATGCCTCGGCTGCGGAGCATTAGTAACCAACGACCGAGATCTTCAGCTGTTGAAACGACCGTCCCACCTGACGAACTATAGAATTCGTCGTCCAGTGGCAGACGCTTTTTGTATCGCAGCAACTTCCCGCTCCGGCTTCCACGGTAGTACCGAATCGGCATCCCCTCGGGGAGCGCATCGACGCGCGTCTTCGCGAAGTAGAAGGTGTGATCCATTTGCAGCGGTTCCGCAAGTTCTGATTGCAGGAAAGCGTTGCGTCGTTCTCCAGAAACCACTTCACCAATGCGTGCAGCGACATCGGTCCCGATTCCACTGTAAGCGTACTTTGTGCCAGGCACGCGGTTCAGCGGAATGTTCTTTGCGACTCCGGCGACCACTTCAGAGAGCGGGCGTTCCTTTGTCCAGTCCTGAAACCAAATCCGTCCGCCGTCCTCATAGTCTGAGCGAAAGCCCGAGGTATGCGTCAACAATTCTCCGACTTTGGGCGGCCGAGGCGAGGGCTCACCCGATTTCATTTGCGGGTCGGCAAATTCGGGCAAGTATTCGGTGATCGGTGCATCCAGATTCAGCTTGCCCGCTTCCTGCATGCGGAACAGAATCGTTCCAATTAATGGTTTACTGATCGATGCAATAATGACCGGTGTATCCATCTTGTACGGTTTGCCAGCTTCCAAGTCCGCAAAGCCAAACGGAGCTTCAAGAATCGGTTCACCACGATGGTAAACCAACAACACGCCTCCGGCGACACTCCCCTTCTCTACCGATTTTTGCAAAAAAGCTTCAACGCTCTGCATCGAAGGTCTTTCATCAGCATGTCCAGACGGAACCTGCAACAGAACCACAAGAATCAGAACAGCAGCACGAATGGCAAACATCAGAAATCTCGTCCCGAAAACAGGAAGGGTTAGAACCGGCACCAATCAATAGCACGTACGGAAATAGCGAAACGCTACCAATCGCACGGCCCTTAATGTAGTCACCTTTCGGTGCGGCGTTCACCCGCAGCAAGACGTTTTTCAAGAGCCGCAACACCAACTGCAGGTCGCAAGCCTGCGGTTCGCAAAACCACATCAAGCCCAACAGACAATCCACCTAAACAGATACTAAATCGTCCAGCGAAAACAACCGTCAAGACCTGCTCCGCTTCACGAAAAAGCCCCTGCTTGTGATTGCCGTCGCCCACCTACATTTTTCAGTTCAGCGAGGGGAGCGAGCTTGTCGGGGGGCTCTCTTTGGGATGTTTTAACCGACGACGATACTCCGTTACTGCGGCGCCAACTTCTTTACCACTCCAAGCCTCCTGTCCCGGCGTGCCGTAGCGATGCCGATGCATGTCGGTGACCGCTGCCTCTAAAGAATCCGGAAATCCACAGCCAGCATCGTGCATTTCGCTCCATTGCATCCAGTAATGGCACGCCGATTCAAGATCATTGGATCGACACGCCTTCAGCAGCCGGTGCGTCATCCGGCTCTCTTCTGGATAGACCGTCAACCATGCCCTTCTGATCCACTTTGCCAATAACCTTCGCCCCATGAAAGTCGCCAACAACAACAAAGTCACCGCGACAATCGCCAGCCAGGGGAGCGATGCCGTTTGATCCTCTTCCTCCTCAAGAAGAGACGGCGCGGGCGTTACATGGACATTCACCTGGGGCAAAGTCTTGCGCAGCAGTTTTTCTTTTTTTGGATCCCACCATACGTATTCAATTGCGGGTATGGATACGGTTCCTGGTTTCTGGAACAGGTAGGAGAGCTGATCAATACGCGTTCCGGTAAAATCGCCTCGCTCGGTTTTGTCCGAGGTCTGAGGCGAACCGGTATAAATTTTCAAACCCTCGATCGACTCCGTTGGCGGAGGCGACAAAGCCATTCCGGTCATTGCATCCGCTTGCTGATGAATCGTCCGTTTCCATAGGTCCCCTTGCACGGCGGTATCGCCCGAGACCGACCATTTTTCGGTAACGTCGTATTGATCGGTTGTGATCAAAACTCCAACATCCTCGGTGCCCGGAGGCTGTTTCAGCTGAATCGTGAATGCTTTCGTCGAAGCATCGCGGTCGACGGCGGGCCCGGTGAACCCATTGCGACTGCTATACCGCACCGGGATTGCAGGAATCGAGACAGTACCCGCCTGCTGAGAGAAAATCGCAAACTCATGAGTGCGAATGAACCAGCTATCGTCCCCAATCGTCTCTGATGAAACGACAGGGCTACCGATTTCAACAATCAACGTTCGCGGTACCTGCGGAAGAGAAAAATTGGTTGCTCCCGTAAACGACCCCATCGCTTTCACTTGGATCGAGAACGACACTTTCTGCCCCACCCAAGCGTTATCCTTCGGCAACACGACCTCAACCGGATCGACTTCCGCCGCAAGCAGCGACGCGTGACCTGTCGGGATCTCTGCTAAACCCGATAGCGCGAAGAAAACCAGAAGCAACGATAAAGGCCTAACATGGATCATTTCGTTTCTCCTTCATCTGCCAACTGATAGGAGAACTTAGCCTTTAGGAAGTCTGCTGGTTTCGTTTGTACCCTTCGCAGCCAGAGCGACTGCACCTGATTATCTTGACTGGCATTTTCCGGATCGACTTTGGTTTCCTCGCCTTCCTTGATCGGCTTCTTTGCATCAAAAACGACTTTGTCAGCTCCGACCTGTTGATCCCCCAAATCTCCGCCTTCATTTTTTAGCATATCGCGACGCGCGATCGCTAGATTTCGATTCTGGACCGCTTGCTCCCATCCGGGCTGCTGCTCTAGCGAGCGTTCGTAGCTCTCGATTGCCTGATCATATTTCCCACTGAACAACAATGCGTTTCCGCGATTGAAATTGCTTTGAGGGGTATCGACCAACAAGAAGGCTGCGGCAGCCTTCTCGAATTCTCCTGACCGATACCATGCCGTCCCCTGCCACATCGGATCTTCAAACGCCTCTGCGGCCTGCTGGAACTTTTCGTCTTGGAACAGACGGTGTCCATACTGATCCGCCGTGAACCAGAGTCCATGCCATGAAATCGCAGCCAAAACAATCCACGTCTTCATTAGGTCATCTCCGCTTTCGGGCTGGTCTGCCGCCGCAAGCTAAAGGCCAGTAACAACACGATCCCCGGAACAAGGTACCAGCCGGCTTCCTGCCAACGGTTCGTACTCTGCCCTGCCTTTGACTGAGGCGAACGTGCGACCGATCGGATGACTGCATCGACATCGGAATCATCGATCGAAAGATCGTGCATGGTCGCGTGCATTGCTTGGCAAGCTGTCTCAAGCGTCCCGTATTCGGGAGACCCAGGCGGAGTGATCGCCAAAACATGGACTGGAGTGTTTGGAATCGCCGTCAAAGCCTTTCGCAGTTGGCCCGCGTCGGTTGCAATTGAATCCGCGAGGACCAACACTGCCCCGCCTTGATCCTTCATATCGATCCCCGCTTCCCTGATCGCTTCATCCAGTCGGTCTCCAGGTTTGGGCATAATACCTGTCTCAATATCGCGGACCATCTGAACGACAACGTCCGTATCTCTTGTTGGAGGAAGGACAAGATGTGCCGAGCCTGCGTAAACGATCAATCCCAGCGGTTGACCGGCACGCGTTTTGGCGATGTCCGCAATTTTCAGTTTGGCGCGCTCCAGTCGCGCAGGCGCCGGATTTGGGCGGTCCATGCTCTGGTCCGCTTTTAACACCAACATCAACGGCGAGGCATCGTCAGCAAACGGGCTTGGCTCCAACCTCCATGTCGGTCCGGCGATCGCCAAAACCATCAGCCACCAAACCAAAAGAATCAAAACCTCACCGTTCAGCTTCGTCTTGCTTTGGCCCACCGTCAAAGCGATCAGAAGGTCCTCATCCATCTGATCACGCCAACCTTTTAGCGGATCAGAATGCCGTTGCCAGAACCACCACAACACCGTCACCAGTGGTAGGGCAAGCAGTAACCAAGGACGTAGAAAATGAAAATCACTCAAAATGCCGAATCCGTTCATCGCTGAATCACCTCCAATTTCCCGGTGGAGGCAAGCACTCGAACGCCAGCGGTATCGGTTGAAACCGCATGCACCCTACGACTGCGGAGGACTACAAACCCTTTATCAAGTGCCGAGCACAATAGCGCAAATGCGAGTGGCCAAAAGTAGAGATCTCGACGTGGACGAAAACTGACGACATCGACCTTTTTGGTCTCCAGTTTGTCCAATTCGGCATAGATATTTTTCAGCTCAGCACGGTCTGCAGCGAAAAAGAATTTGCCGTCTGTCTCTTCGGCAACTTCTCGCAAAGAGATTTCGTCAATTTTGTCTTCGCCGACGGTCTCCGCATCTCCGATCGCGACGGTGTAGATGCGAATATCGCGTTGCTGGGCGATCCGCGCCGCTTCGACCGGCGGTACTTGGCTTTTCGTATCGTTCCCATCGGTCAAAGCGATCAACGTCTTCGTAGGGGCGTCACTGTTTTCGAAAAGTGAAATCCCTAAACCAATCGCGTCGCCGAGTGCCGTTTGAGGCCCGGCCATTCCGACGGCGGTCTCATTCAAAAGTCTTTTAGCGATATCTAGATCCGTCGAAAACGGAGCCTGCAGGAAAGGGGCGTCACCAAACACGACCAAGCCAACTCGATCCCCTTTGCGATTCGCAAGAAAATCCCCAACCACATCTTTTACGGCCGATAGGCGATCGACCTTCTCCCCCGCTTCGTTTGTAAAATCCTCCTCCTGCATCGAACCCGAAAGATCGACCAGCAGCAATAGATCGCGTGTCGGTTTATCTTTCGTGACCGGAGGTTCAATCCACTGTGGCCTCGCGAGTGCGACCACCACACTGCCCCACACCAAGATGAAAAACAAATGTTTCAGATCTCGTTTTGGCAGTACCGCATTGGCAAGATTCCCTTTCGAGGCGGTTTGTAAGCGATCGCCGAACGGAACTTGGACCGCTGGTTGGTCTCTTACCGCAGGAGGCAACAACCAGCGGAGCATCCAAGGTAAAGGAAGCAGCACAAATGCCCATGCCATCATGAAGGTCAACATGTTGCGTCATCCCCCAGCGGACGATGCGTTTTTACCCACGCCTCTGCATACTGACGAACTGCCACAAATTCCTGTCGTTCGTCTGCACGAACCGATGCGGCCGGAGCGTACAATCCATGTGAAAGGGCGTTTCGAACCGCGTCGGACATCGGCTGTGGCGATTGCTGGCAAAGCCAATCCACCCAACCGGTTCCCGTTTTTGCGGCAACGGTGGAACGTGGTAACACGGCGATCGTCGTACGCTTCAGCAATTCTGCGACCTCCCGGCTGTCGGTCGCCGACGCTAACAGCCGTAGGGCTTCACGGCGGTATGCGTTCGTTTGCCACATTCGGAAACGCTGCCACGCAAACGCGGCTAGGCAAACCATCACGACCGCCGTCAATAGGTACCAGCCCACCGCCAGCGGCCACCAAGCGACATCGGGCGGAACCACGATATCGTTCAGTTTAGAAAGGTCCGTCGGATCGGCATCGATCTTCATCCGGTCACTCCATGCTGCCCGAACAGTTGGCGAATCTGATCCACAACCGGTTCCTCCGTTGCGATCGGTAGCACAGGAATTTTCAGGGCACGAAAGATGGTCATCCAGTGTTCAAGCAATTGCTCAAAGGCGTCCTGAAATGCTTGAGGGAATCCGGAACCAGCGGAGACTTCAATTCTTTGCCCATTGGCCGAAGCAAACATCCCGGGCTGTGAACGCAATGAGATCCCAAGCGGATCGTACACGGCAACCACCATCATGTCATTATGTGCCGCAATCTGTGTCGCCAATTTCTGCGTTTGCTGATCCGCGCCTGACAAATCGCTTATCAAAACGACCAAGTAATCATGTTTCGCGTGGCGTTGGGCTGCCTCTAGGGCTTGGTTCAGGGTGACCGTCGAGGGCTCCGGTGAAGGTTTGACAAGCATCTGGTTTTGAAGGCTCAATTCCTGCAAAAACTGTAGGATTCGCCCCTGACTACGATGAGGTCGGATTTCTTTTAAGCTGTGATTATTAAAGACGATTCCGCCGACGCGATCACCTGTCGCAAGCGATTTCCAGGCGGCCAACGCCGCCAGTTCGCAAGCCACCACGGACTTCATCGCACGTCGACTTCCGAAGAACATATCTTGTCGCTGATCGACGACAAGCAACACCGGCCGATCACGCTCCTCGCTGAAAACGCGTATATGCGGCGATCGCAGACGAGCGGTCGCCTTCCAGTCGATCGCTCGAACGTCGTCGCCTTGAACGTAGTGTCGAAGTTCCTCAAAGTCCAAGCCTCGCCCGCGCAATCGCGACCGGTGCCGGCCGGAAAGAAGCGAGCCGATCGGTTGCCGCGGCAAAAAAGAGAAACCATGGGCCTTGGCTTTCAGGCCGATCAAGCCTTCCAAGGAGATTGTAATCCGAGCGGTCATGTGGCAGCGCCTCTCCAAGTAAGGAAAGCAAACAATTCTAGAGTGGCACAACCGCTTTCAAAAGCGATTCCATAACATCGGTTCGAGTCAGGCCCGCTGCTTCGGCTTCGTAGGAGAGGTGAATGCGATGGGCCAGGCAAGCACTGGCGACGGCCCGAATATTTTCAGGCGAAACGAAGTCTTGACCGTTTAGCCAAGCGTGTGCCCGCGACGCGGCGTCCAATGCAATGGTTCCCCGAGGGCTGGCGCCCAGTCGAATCCAATTCGCCAAATCTCCTTCCAATCGGTCCGGCTGACGCGTCGCAATCACCAGATCGACCATATATTTCTCAGCCGACTCAGCAACGTGGATTGCGGCAACTTCTTTTCTTGCCGCAAAGATAACATCCTGTGGGGTCAGCTCAGGCGATTCCGCTGCCGTGCCGGTTTTCTCGCCTCGGACAAGCCGCAAAATCGCCGCTTCATTTTCAGCCGGCGGATAGGGCACATTCACGTACAACAGAAACCTGTCCATCTGCGCTTCCGGCAACGGATACGTCCCCTCCTGCTCGATTGGGTTCTGGGTCGCTAAAACGAGAAACAAGTCGGGCAACTTGTGCGTTTTGCCTGCCACGGTGACTTGCCGTTCTTCCATCGCTTCTAACAGCGACGCCTGAACTTTCGCAGGAGCTCGATTGATTTCGTCCGCCAGTACAAGGTTCCCAAAGATAGGGCCTGGCTGAAAATCGAAACTCCCATCTTGCTCACGATAGATTTCGGATCCCGTCACATCGGAAGGAAGCAGATCGGGCGTGAATTGAACGCGACTGAATTGGCTTTCAATCAACTTTCCCAAAGTTTTGATCGACCGCGTTTTCGCGACGCCGGGCAGTCCTTCCATCAGAACATGACCGTCGGCAAGAATCGCGATCAAAAGACGTTCGACAACCTCCTGCTGACCGATGATCGCCTGATTGAGATGTTCACTGATATTCAAAAAATGATCACGCGGTGTCATGTATCCAGCACATCCGTTTGTGTAATAAATGCCTATCTATAAATATGTCCCCGGAGGAAGATCCCCCCGGGGACAATGTAGCCGCGTGTGGAACGTCCAATGTTACCTGGCGCCAGCAGCGCCGGTGGACATCGCTTCCATCACTTTATCAAGCGAGAAACTGGCCGCCTTTGCACGTGGCGGGAAATCGTCGAATGTTTCCAAGAAGTCCGCGACAAAGTCCTGAGCCGGCACCATCAAGAAAACATGGTCAAGCAACCAGTCATAGTAAGTATTGGAGGTGACGGTCGCGAATTCGTACGGATCACGACGAAGATTGTACAGATACGGAGTACGCATCGGAACAAACGGTTCCTGCCAAACATTCAGCGTTCCAGGAGACTTCTGGACCATGAAAATCATTTTCCAGTCGTTGTATCGCAACGCGGTCAGGTCTCCATCGTCGGAAAAGTAAAAGATCTCTTTTCGTGGAGATTCGACATTGTCCGGATCCTTTAGATGCTCGGTCATGTCGTAACCATCAAGGTGGACTTTGTAGTCACGCCCCATGGCTTTCGATGAATATCCATCTTTCAGGTCTTCTTTGATATCTGTCTTTCCGGCAGCCGCCAAGAAGGTTGGGAACATGTCCATATTGTGAACGATGCCATTGGAAACGGACCCTGGTTTGATAACACCAGGCCAACGCATGGCACATGGGACTCGCCATCCGCCTTCCCAGTTAGAATTTTTTTCGCCGCGGAACGGATTGACTCCGGCATCAGGCCAAGTGTTTTTATGAGGGCCATTGTCCGTTGCGTAATGAACGATCGTGTTGTCTGCGATTCCCAGGTCGTCAAGGACCTTTAGGAATTTGCCAATGTGCATGTCATGTTCAACCATGCCATCACCATATTCATTTTGTCCAGAAATTCCGCGAAGCTCTTCTTTGACGTGGGTCCGGAAGTGCATCCGTGTTCCATTCCACCAGCAGAAAAACGGTTTGCCCGCTTTGACCTGACGTTGGATGAAATCGATCGCTCGGTCAGAGGTATCGTCATCGACCGTTTCCATTCGCTTCTTGGTCAATGGGCCGGTGTCTTTGATTTCGCCGTCCGCTTTGGAATCGATGACTCCACGCGGTCCATATCGCTTGCGAAATTCTGGATCCTTGGGGTAGTCACGAAGTTCGGGCTCTTCTTCAGCGTTCAAGTGATAGAGGTTGCCATAAAATTCATCGAAGCCGTGGTTGGTCGGCAAATGCTCATCACGGTCACCAAGATGGTTCTTGCCAAATTGACCGGTCGCGTAGCCTTGATCCTTCAACATCCCAGCGATGGTCGGATCAAGAATGTTCATCCCTTCTTTTGCACCTGGCATCCCTACCTTTGAAAGGCCGGTGCGGAAAACGCTTTGCCCCATGATGAAGGAAGACCGTCCGGCAGTACACGATTGTTCTGCATAGTAGTCCGTGAACAAAATTCCTTCGTTCGCTAAGCGATCGATATTGGGTGTGCGATAGCCAACCAGCCCTCGCGTGTACGCAGAGACGTTGGATTGACCAATGTCATCGCCCCAGAGCACAAGAATGTTCGGTTTGTCCGCTGCCGAAGCCCCTACAGAAAAGAGGGCTCCCGCGATCAATGAGTAGACGAGTGATTTCAAATTCATTGGATGTCGTTTCTCGTTTGGGTAAACAGATAAGCAAGATTTTTGATCGAATCTCATCCTGATATCAATCGTCCGGACAACAAACAGCAATGACTCTCGCCCCGTTCTCTAAACAGGACTTCGAGCCCTCAGGGCCTAGCGACAAAACGTTCCCTATTGTCCTAATCGTTTCGACAAGATCGCATCTGCCACGCGGCAAGAGTTTTGGTCCCCGCCAAAGACAAGATGCGGCGCAAAAGCTTGCTGCCCACTCATCCCCGAAACGCACACCCAAACCAACCGCGATAGCCAACACGACACTGGTTATTATTACCGCTTGACAACTGTGGTGGCCCCCCAAACGGCCTCACTCCCTATTTTCACCAAAATATCTGCCCGCAAAAAGCTCCGAATTAGAACAAAGGCACCTGAAAACATTCGACCCAAAGGCGATCCGGTGCGAAGGTTAAGAATGGATCAATTCCCCGTAAATCGAAACGCAACTTTGACAACGAATGCACCGCGACTGCGGATTTAAGGCATTTCCGTTGCTGCACCTAGCAGGTCCCCCGGTTCAAGCAATGAACGACCGCCCTGGCCTTCTTTCCCGCTCGATTCGATGTCCGCTGAACCAGCGTTCGCTAAGTCGTTACCTGCCGTGTGGTTACAGCCTGCAAAGTTTCGGAACCTGATCGATTCTTTACCGAGAAACTCCTGTTGTTCTTGCCATTCGATCGGCTGTACACTCCTGTCACCGTCCCCGAATTCAACAGCCGAAGCCTCTATTTCAATGGCATTTGTCAAGGATGACCGAGCCACAACCAGTCCACTCGCCATCGGCGGCTACGCCACGCCCCCTCGAAACCGCGTTAGAACGTCTTCGCTACGCACGCGAAATCGTTCGTAGCGAGGCGGATGTCCTTCAAACCATCAGCAAGACATTGTCGATGGATGCTGTTCGCGCGGCCGAAATCTCCGCCGAAGCCAAGGGTTTGGTCGTTGTCACCGGAATCGGTAAAGCGGGACTGATCGGACGAAAATTGGTTGCCACGCTTGCCAGCACCGGAACTCCGGCGCAATTCCTGCACCCATCCGAAGCGATCCACGGGGATCTTGGAATGGTCCGCCAAGACGATGTCGTCTGGGCACTTTCCAATAGTGGAAGGAGTGACGAAATCCTTCAGATCCTCCCTGCCCTTCGCCAACAAGCCAGCTACCTGATTGCCCTTACCTCCGCCGACGACAACCCGCTGGCGGCGGCGTCCGATTGCGTGGTCTGCCTTGGGAAACACGACGAAGCCTGCTCACTGGGGTTGGCCCCCAGCTGTAGCACAACGGCGATGTTGGCGGTCGGCGATGCGATTGCCCTTCTCGCTAGCCAACTGAGAGGATTCTCTCGCCACGATTTTGCTCGCTACCACCCGGGCGGAAGCCTGGGCAAAAAACTAACCAAAGTCGAACAATTGATGCGGCCGCTGTCCGAATGCCGAATCGCCACGGCAACATCCACGGTCCGAGAAACGATCGCGCCGTCGGTGCCGCACCCGAATCAAACCGCTAGGCGAACCGGAGCGGTCATGTTGGTCGATGCCGATGGCCGTCTGGCCGGCTTATTCACCGATAGCGATCTCGCACGTATGCTGCAAAGGCGACATGACAATCTTTTGGATGGGCCGATTGAAGAGGTAATGACCAAACAGGTTCAAACCGTGCAGAGCGGCACTCTACTGGGGGAAGCAATCTCCCTTTTAGCGGGACGTAAGATCAGCGAGTTGCCGGTTTTGGATCCCTCGGGGCGTCCAGTGGGGTTGCTAGACATTACGGATGTGGTATCGCTATCGGAACCTCAACACAACGTCGTCGCAATGTACCCATCGAGGCCCCAATGAGCCGCCGCGTCCTTGTCAGCGATTGCGAGATCGCATCGAATATTCAACTGATTTTGTCGGACGTCGATGGTGTTTTGACCAACGGTCAAATCGTCTTTGACAACTCCGGGATCGAAAGCAAAGCCTTTCACGTGCGCGACGGCATGGGGATTAAACTTTGGCAACGAGCCGGTTTCAAGTTTGGCATTCTGACGGCTCGGAACAGTCAAATTGTCCGAATTCGTGCTGCCGAACTTGGCATCGAAACGGTCCGGCAGGGCTTCGAACATAAGTGGCCCGCCGCGGCCGAAGTGATCGAAAGTTTTGGGCTCACCCCCGAGCAAACCTGCTATATCGGCGACGACCTGCCTGACTTACCTGTTCTGCAGCGTATTGGACTGCCGGTCGCTGTCGCAGATGCCTGCCAAGACGTCCGCGGCGTCGCCACCTGGACGACGCGAGCGAGTGGCGGCCATGGCGCGGTTCGTGAAGTCATCGAGCGACTGCTTCGAGCGTTGGACCGCTGGGATGAAATCGCTGAAATCCAAGCCAAATAACTTGTCCGCCCCCTCTTCGACACTGCACTAAACCCAAGATGCCTTCCAAGCTACTGAACTATTCGCTTGCCCTGGGTTTATTGTCCCTGCTAACGGTTGTCTATCAACTGACGTTTGTCAGTTGGATCAAGCAGGAAGAGGTCACCTTTGCACCGATCAGCAATATCAACCACAGCGCCGAACCGTCCGTGGTTGAACTGATGTTTGCTGAAGGGACCTGGCAACATGACGCACGCAAACGCCTTTCGTTAAAAGACCAAGGGGTCATTCTGTTCGGCGAACGGAAACAGGTTTCCCCCACCCAGTGGCGAGTCTGGCCGGTCGCGGTGGTGATGCGACGTAGCGGCGCCCCTCCGATCATCATGGAAGCGGCCGAAGGTGCAGACGTTACGTTTTCAGAACCTCTAGAAGTGATGGGCAGCAAAGCCCCTCCAATCAAAAGCGGGCAGCTGGTTGGCAAAGTCACCATTCGTTCCGCCCCCGCGATCCATGGCCAATCGATCCCGCTCCGCGATCAGCTGGAAATCGAGACCAAAGATGTGGGGATTGATAACCAACGGATCTGGACGAACGAAGAATTGAAATTGCGATGGGGCGAAAGCGTCCTGATTGGCCGCAATCTTGAAATCCGTCTGGCGGGTGGCGGATCGATCCCAACGTCCGGTGGCCAATCGCCACTTGCGATCCTAGACAGCATGGAACTGGTCTACTTGGACCGTTTGCAAATGCCTGTTCCCGGCAAACGAAAAAAAACCGACGATCCCAACACGGTGGTTCCTAATGGAGTCGCATCGATCAAGTGCGCCGGACGCGTTACCTTTGACTTTGCAACGGATCTTCTTAGGCTGCGCGACGCCGTTCAAATCCGGCACCAACCGCATGTAGGGCCCGAAGACCTAATCGAATGCGATGCGGTTACGATCGAATTCAATAATCCGCTTGCCGGCGACATCGACCGCACGTCGACCGCCGATTGGCTTAAACGAATCGAAGCGATCGGACAGCCAGTGATCGCAAAACTTCCAACGGCCGAAGCCGAAATGGTCGCGGAGAGCGTCGTCTACGATACCGATGAAGGAACGGTTCGAGTCCAAGGAAGTGCCGGAGTTCGAATCCAATACCAGGACATCAATTTCCAGGTCACTGATTTTGCCTACCACTTTTCAGCCTCGGACCCGACTCAGATCGGGACGCTGGACTGCAAAGGGAGTGGTCTGCTTGACTTTAAAACCAACGACGCGATGGCTGTAAAAACCGTTCGCTGGAACAAAGGCGTGCAGTTACGTCCACTGCCAGAGCCCGGCAAACACGAACTGTTGGTCGATGGGAAAGTGACCACCACGCTTGCCGATGGCGGCGAAATCCTTGCCGACATCCTGCGTTTTACTTTCCGGCAAAAACCGGAACCCGCGAGCCCCCCCGGTGCTCCAGCGACCAACGGTATCGATAAAGCCAGCGGGATGCCGACGTTTGAACCGGAGCAAGCCTCCGCCACGGGCAACGTCGTCTTTAACACAACCCTGATGTATGCCGAAACAAAATTGCTTCAGTTGTTTTTTACGATCCTGCCGGAATCCGAAACGGATCAAACCGTTCCGCCGGGACTTAAATTGAATCCAGCGTCCGGAAAAAAGAAGCGACTTTGGGTTCGTCAGCCAGACGACTCCGAAGATTCGGTCTCTCCTGTCGCCCGGCCAAGACCGACACTTACCGCCGATTCGATGCACGCTAGCATCACGTTGGTGAACAACGAAGTCACCAGCAGCGATCTAAGCGTGATGGGCAACGTCCGCTTGGACCATCAACTCGCGACGCCGCAATCGGTCCTGCCCCTAAAGGTCGCTGGCGATAAGCTTCGCATTGTCAGCAAAGGGGGGCACGACATGATGCAGATCAATGGGGACGTAACGCACCCCGCTCGGTTTGATTTAGGGGACGGTTACTTCATCGGCCCTTTGATTCGCGTCAGCACAAGCGACAACTACGTCTGGATCAATCAAGCGGGAGAGTGCCAGATGCCTTCCGGCCTACTACCGGTGGGTCCCGACGCGACGATGAAGTGGACGGCTCCACCAAGGTGTAGCTGGGCCGGCGAGATGTACTTTGACGGACAACAGATTGAACTGTCCGGCGGAGTGCAATTGACCGCCAAAGTGGAAACGATTCCGGCAAAATCCGATCGTGCACAGGCACCCGCAAAGAACAGCGTGACTCCTTGGAACATGATCGCGACCGGCGACCGGATGACCATTACGCTTGACCAGGCCGTCCAAATCGCCAGTCCCGAAACCGGTCGCCAAGCAAAGCTAAACGATGTTTCCCTAATCGGCAGCGAAGGCAAACCGGTCTACCTAACGGCAGACCAATCCAACGACAAGAATCAGTTGGTCGCGCGGCATGTTCTCCATATGCCTCGATTAACGCTAAAACCGAATACGGGTCTACTTGAGGCTCCCGGTCCTGGTTGGTATCGAAACTGGTCGGTCCCCGCCCCAGACGGTCCGTTGGCAAAGTTTGTTCCACAGGGCGGCCTGATGGGAACTCACTTGGTATTCGCTGAAAAGATGGAAGGTGATTTGAACCAACAAGAACTCCGCTTCCACAACGGGGTTCGTATCGGCATCAGCCCGGTGGTCTCCTGGGAATCGACGTTCGAAGCCACCGAAATGACCTCGTTGGAAGCCGGGCAAGCGACGATCGACTGCCAAATCTTACGGATCGCCCAATCTCGGCTGCCCTCCGATGTGGCCGGAAATCAAGTCGATCCGCGAACGGCTGGCATGATCAGCAGCGATCCTACGAAAACCAATAAGTTGGGTGCCTTGGAAATCGAAGCCCTCGGAGGCGTTATCTTTCGAGCCCGCAACGAACGAGGATTATTCGATTGCTCAGGCGAACGCGCTTCGTATGCAGCCGCCAAAGACCTTTTCATGATCGAGGGTGACGGACGGAAGGCGGCAACGTTCAAACAGACACAACCGAACGGGCAACCCGGTATGAACGTGTCGCTACCCTATATCAAAGTATGGCCCAAAACGATGGAAATCGATGCCGAACTGCAGCATGCTTCGCCAGGAACATTACCGGCGCACATGCAAGCCCCCGGCCGATAGTTTACGCCGCGGGATCGAACGGTTCCGGCTGAACCGTCGTTGCGAGCGTCGTGAAACCAGAAGGCCGATACAGAGACGATTCTTTATCTTCCGAAGTCAGCGCACTGACGCCGATGACCAGAGAGATCGCCACGCCGGTAACAATCATCAGGATGATTAACAGCATCCACCACGGCATCCCCACACCCTGCAGCTTCTTCTGCATCACCACCTCATTCTCCATATCGGAGTGAGCCTTATCGAGCAGCGTATGGCCCAGCAAAGTCCGTTCGGCCTCGGTCTGGTAACCCTTTACGCTTTCTCCGGTCTGGGTGTTGAAGCCACAATTGAGGCACAGAATTGCCCCCGGTTTCATATCTTTCGTGCAATTCGGGCAGGTGGCACCTTGGCGTTGGGCCATTCCTTCTTCTTCAAAGAGGTCCGACAGGTCGTTCCCCATTGCCGCAGCCGGCGGTGCCACTGCTGGAGCCGCATCCGGAATACGGATCGGTTCTTTACAGGCAGGGCAGCGGACCCGTTTGCCGGCCAATTCTGACTTCACTTGCATTTTTTTACCGCAAGGACAAGCAACAGCAATGGGCATAGTCAGAGCACACCTAGAGGATGGAAAACACAAGCAAATGAAGACCGCATGGAATGGAGAGCAACGAAAGCCAAACCAAACCGACAAGTCAATGAAGGATTGCCCTAGTTTACCCTAACGGCGCTGGTTGGCAATTTGCATCGGCTGAGAATCGCCGCGAGAGAGAAAAGCGGCCGACCGCCGATGCGAATGAAAGCGATTAGCGGTATTTCACGGGCAACCAACAGGCAAAGCGTAAGCGGACAAAAAAAAATCGCCGAATTACGAATCAGAGCCCCTAAGGGGCGTTGACGATTCGAGCCGAATGCAGGATTCTTCTCCATAAGCAACGCGGCCGTGGCGGAACTGGCAGACGCGCTAGGTTGAGGGCCTAGTGGGAGTTAATCCCGTGGAGGTTCGAGTCCTCTCGGCCGCATTGATTATTTACGGGGTTTTTGCCAATTCGGCGAAGGCCCCGTTTCTTTTTGCCCCTCTGGCAAGTGATACGCCGTGTTAGTGATTTCGGCGGGCTGTGGGCCCCTGTTTGTTTCCGCCGGGCTCGTCCAACAAATATTGACTCGCTAAAAGCCCTGGCACTGCGTCCCCTTGTCGGTTTATCCGACAGGAACGAAAGATTTGAAATTAGAAGCGATCACTCATCTCGTATTGCGTCTGGTTCGGCTTGCCGCTGAAAGCGGCAAGCCGAACCAGACGCGGGAGTTGTTCAACACATCTGATCTAACTTCAAATCTTTGCTTCTTGCCAGACAAGCTGGCATGGGGCCAATTCCGCTTAGAGGCCTACAAATCGGTCCGTTATAAATCGCAGGGAACTTCGAGGCGGACCTTCGAGGCGTATATGCCGACTCGCAGAGCGAGTCGGCGGCCAAAAAAACGGCAAACGAAGAATCGGCTGTGTTCGCCGGAACGGCATCGCTATTGCTCTTTGGTCCGGCCTACTTGCTGTTTTTTTCCACCGGGCTCGCTCCAACGAATATTGACTCGCTAAAAGCCCTGGCACTGCGTCCCCTTGTCGGTTTATCCGACAGGAACGAAAGATTTGAAATTAGAAGCGATCACTCATCTCGTATTGCGTCTGGTTCGGCTTGCCGCTGAAAGCGGCAAGCCGAACCAGACGCGGGAGTTGTTCAACACATCTGATCTAACTTCAAATCTTTGCTTCATGCCGGACAAGCTGGCATGGGGCCAATTCCGCTTAGAGGCCTACAAATCGGTCCGTTATAAATCGCAGGGAACTTCGAGGCGGACCTTCGAGACGTATATGCCGACTCGCAGAGCGAGTCGGCGACGAAAAAACGGCAAACGAAGAATCGGCTGCGTTCGCCGGAACGGCATCGCTATTGCTCTTTGGTCCGGCCTACTTGCTGTTCGTTGCGTTCGCCGGAACGGCATCGCTATTGCTCTTTGGTCCGGCCTACTTGCTGTTCGCTGCGTTCGCCGGAACGGCATCGCTATTGCTCTTTGGTCCGGCCTATTTGCTGTTTTTTTCCGCCGGGCTCGTCCAACAAATATTGACTCGCTAAAAGCCCTGGCACTGCGTCCCCTTGTCGGTTTATCCGACAGGAACGAAAGATTTGAAATTAGAAGCGATCACTCATCTCGTATTGCGTCTGGTTCAGCTTGCCGCTGAAAGCGGCAAGCTGAACCAGACGCGGGAGTTGTTCAACACATCTGATCTAACTTCAAATCTTTGCTTCATGCCGGACAAGCTGGCATGGGGCCAATTCCGCTTAGAGGCCTACAAATCGGTCCGTTATAAATCGCAGGGAACTTCGAGGCGGACCTTCGAGGCGTATATGCCGACTCGCAGAGCGAGTCGGCGACGAAAAAACGGCAAACGAAGAATCGGCTGCGTTCGCCGGAACGGCATCGCTATTGCTCTTTGGTCCGGCCTACTTGTTGTTCGTTGTGTTCGCCGGAACGGCATCGCTATTGCTCTTTGGTCCGGCCTACTTGCTGTTCGTTGTGTTCGCCGGAACGGCATCGCTATTGCTCTTTGGTCCGGCCTATTTGCTGTTCGCTGCGTTCGCCGGAACGGCATCGCTATTGCTCTTTGGTCCGGCCTACTTGCTGTTCGTTGCGTTCGCCGGAACGGCATCGCTATTGCTCTTTGGTCCGGCCTACTTGCTTCGAGGCGGACCTTCGAGGCGTATATGCCGACTCGCAGAGCGAGTCGGCGACGAAAAAACGGCAAACGAAGAATCGGCTGCGTTCGCCGGAACGGCATCGCTATTGCTCTTTGGTCCGGCCTACTTGTTGTTCGTTGTGTTCGCCGGAACGGCATTTCTATCTAGAAGACCGAACGGGCTGAACCGCGTCATTTCCAAATGCCTATCCCATTCGGGGTATACTGCTGGTGCGGGTCCGACACGACTTTAGATGAGCCTTGCGATATGAACTGGAAATGGTTGCTACTGGTTGGTCTTGCCCTCCCTTTAAGTGGCAAATGGTGTGCTGCGGGCGAACCGATTGTGGTTGGCCGCGGAGTTGACCTCTTTGAAATCGGATCACTTATCGCTGAAGATGATTTTGCGACCCTGGATGACTGGGAGGTCCAAATCCAGCAGCGAGATGGTTTTCCGCCCGCACAGGTTGTTGCTCGCGATAATTCGCTTGACTGCCTGTTGCCGGGGCGCGGCTGCACGGTCTGGTTCAAACGAAACTTACCGACGCGTATTACTATCTCCTACGATGTTATTTGCCCGACGCCGCATCCAGCCATCAAGGGCGTTCAACCTCGAGACATCAACAACTTCTGGATGGCGACAGATCCGGCCGACCCTAGGGCGGGGTTATTTGATGCGGATCGATACAGCGGCAAATTTAGTTCCTACGACAAAATCCATGGATACTACGCCAGCACCGGTGGCGGCGGAGCGGTCGCCAATCGCACCACGCGAATGCGCCGTTATCCGCGTAGCGTTGACGACAAACCGATCGACCATCTAGCGCTCACCAGCAAAGACGAGCAGCCCGGCTATCTCATCACTCCGGACAAAGTGATGTCCGTGCAACTGGTCGCCTACGACGACGTCGTCCAGTACATCGTCGACGAAAAACTTGTCTACGAAATTGCCCGTGGCGACTCGATTCAGCTGGAAGGCCGCGATCCTGAAGGGAAACCTACGAACCCAAAAGCGGTTTACGACCTTGACCGTTTTCCTGCGTACGAACAAGGATTCTTCGGTTTCCGCATGGTCGGAACCCACCACATTTATACAAATTTTCGAGTCCATGCTTTGGAGCCGGCGAACGAGCAAGCGTCAAAGGCGAGTAACGACACTGCGCTGGCTTCGACGGTTCAGGTCGCCTCGATAGAAGCATTGCGAGAAGCGATGGCGAAAAGTAATCAACGGGTTGTCATGAAGCCGGGCAGTTACGTCGTCTCCGATTTGGCAGACCGTAAAACCGCCTTCTATTTATCCGGATCCAACAATCATTTTGATCTATCGGGCGTCACACTCCTAATGCCGTTAAGCACGCTTAGGAAAATGACTTCTTCCGGCCCCCACGGAAGGGCCGCTTACAAGATCACCGGCGATCATATCACCTTGAAAGGGGGCACCTTCGAGAATCAATACCCAGACGGGATGACCGAGGTTACCGATTTCGGAAGTTACAACCAGACTTCACGCTACCACCCCTCTGGCAGCATGACCGAAGTGAGTATCAGCGGTGACGACGCCAAGATCCTTGACTGCCGTTTCACCATTCGAGGTTCCTTCCCCTACGGCTATGGAAACATGTACGGGATCGGAGCCGGGAGTGCCGTACGGTTGAAAAAGCACAGCGGGATTCAAATCAGCGGTGACCGAGCCCTTATCGATCGATGCAAAATTCAGATGGAGTCGTTCGGTCACGCAATCTTCGTCCAAGGTGGCGATGATCTGATGGTGCGAAACACTCAAGTGGAAGGAAAAGTTCGCCGCAGTGACGATCTGTATCTGGAAACCGAGGAAGGTGACCTTGCTAAAAAATTCAACTATGAACTGCAGTGGCCGAAAGAAGTGAAAGGACTTCCGATCCCCAAAGCGCACATGCTAAATCTAACCGAAGATGGGATTCGGGCGTATTCGGGATCCGGCCACGTTACCGTCGAGAACTGCCAGGTGCGAAAGAGTCGCGGTGGAATCAAATTGTACATGGCGAAAAGCGCTACGGTTAAGAATTGCGAAGTGCAGGACTGTATTGTCCAGGGCTACTCGTTGCCCAGTCGCGGTGTCGTTGAGAATTCTCGCGGCAATGCCGCCTATGGCCCGCTGCTATACATCCATTCCGATTCGCATACGTCCCAGCAGATCGAACTGACGGTTCAGCCCGCTCCGCACGGACTGGGCGACCACGTCTTGGCTGCCATCCGGGGGCGCAACCACACCATTAATTTGGCCAGTCCTGACGACGCCATTGCCGACACGCCTCGTCCAATCGTCGTCGGCTATCCCCTTCGATTCGATTTTCTTTGCGTTGATTATCCGCGGGTTCCCGCGGGCTACGAGTCTCATTTCTCGCGATTTGCTCCTAAATCGTACAGGGCATCGGGAATCACACTGCGAAACAGCACCCATAATCCCGTCGTTTTAGGTACACTGTCAGAGGACAACACGATCATTAGCACTGGCCCTATACGGGATTTAGGCACAAATAATCGTTGCAGCCCCCCGCAGTGATGCCCCCCCGCAGTAGTGCCTCCCGCCAATCGCATCAAATCCCCGCCGATTCAATTGAATGAATAGAACCGCAAGAGACTTCTGCAAGTTGCTTCTGATCTCTCTTATGGGATTTTGCCTATCGATTTCTTCGGCATCGGGTGAAGACGGTCTGCCGACCCTCGAGGAAGTTAAGATTCGCGGGCGTCTTCAATCAGGCTATCGCAAAACGGCATCGGTACAGGAACCAACAAACCAGGTCCCCAAAGCGAACACTGCCGAATTCCACGCGACGATCGAACCGCTGCTGCAGGCATCCTGCGTACCCTGCCATGGCCCAGAAAAAGAAGAGGGCGGATTTCGAGTCGATACTTTAGCGCCCGATATGATTCGCGGTGGCGACGCCGATTGGTGGATCGAAGTCATCAATGTTTTAAGCAATGGTGAAATGCCTCCCGAAGGAAATGAATTTCAGCTTGCCGGTGATGCCCGCGGCCAGATCATTGACTGGCTTTCGATCGAACTCCAGACGGCGTCTCAGGTTCATCGAAACGATCGCAACCACACTTCCTTCCGGCGTATGACTCGGTACGAGTACAACTACGCTTTGCAGGATCTGCTTGGATTGCCATACGAGTTTGCCAACGATCTTTCGCCGGAAACCATTTCTGAAGATGGGTTTGAGAACAGTTCGGAGATGCTGCAAATGTCGGTAAAACAATTTGTCAATTACCGTGCCATTGGACGACAGGCTTTACAGAAGGCAGTCGTTCGCGGCCCACGCCCCGACAACTTGTACTATTCCATTCCGATGGATGCCGCTTTGG
Source organism: Roseimaritima multifibrata (assembly GCF_007741495.1). Taxonomy (NCBI): domain Bacteria; kingdom Pseudomonadati; phylum Planctomycetota; class Planctomycetia; order Pirellulales; family Pirellulaceae; genus Roseimaritima; species Roseimaritima multifibrata. Next base: position 3,347,149 of record NZ_CP036262.1, on the reverse strand, counting down.
TAAAAGAGCGTAATGATAAGAAACCGCAGGATCTGAAACGCGGGCCCCGATACCGCGACTTGGCAACCGGCGAGACCTATCGGGCGGCCTATCAGTACAACGGCGGACGGATGGCTCACCTCCCCAGCAAACAGCTGACCGATCCCCCCGTCGAATCTTCCAAAGTTCTGCTGCTGCCCCCGGGGAACGAACATCGCATCGACCTAAGTGATCAGTTGCCCGACAGAGGCACCCTACGCATTCGTGTGCTGGCATCGCGTGTGTCGATGGAGAGCCCAAGTCCCCCGACTCTGCGACTTCGTTTTGGTTACCAGCCATCGAATGACTCCCGAACCAGCGAACGGGTCGACGACCGGGATGTTCCGATCCTGGCCTCCCCCGATCAGCCAGCGTACTACCGGTGGGATGTACCTCTTTCAGAAATTCCACGGAACAACTACCGGGGAGTCACCGAACTGGGCGACCTGCCCAATCCTACGGAATACCTGATTCTTCAGAACAGTTACTCAGGACGCAAAAACCGTCAGGAATCGGAAATCGAGATCCTTTCGCTCCAGATCGCGACTCCTGTTTACGAGCAGTGGCCTCCGGAATCGCATGCTCGTATTTTTATCGACAGTGACAATAAGGAAGACGAACCTGCCTACGCGCGGGAGATTTTATCCGCATTTTTGCCCCGTGCATGGAGACGCCCAGTAACCGATGCTGAAATCGATAGACAACTCGCGTTGTTCACAAGCGTCCGTCCCGAGTGCCAAGATTTCCAAGAAGCGATGATCGAAGTACTGGCAACTGCGCTGGCCTCGCCGAAATTTCTATACCTCATTGCAGAGAGTCCTCAGGCGACAAAATCCGAAGCCCTCACCGATTTCGAACTCGCCACCCGGCTGTCTATGTTTCTCTGGTGCAGCACGCCCGATGCTGAACTGCTCGATCTGGCGGAACGCGGAGAGCTGAATGACCACCAAACACTTCTTAAACAGACGAACCGGATGCTGGCCGACCCGCGCAGCGAACGGTTCGTTCAGCAATTCGTGCGGCAATGGTTGGGCATGCAACTGCTTGACTATCTGGACGTCGAAAAGGCGAGCTACCCGGACTTTGATGACGAACTGAAAACCGCGATGCAACAGGAACCCATCGCCTTCTTTCAGCAGATGCTGGCGGAAAACCGAAGTGTTCTGGACTTCGTGCATGCGGACTACGCGATGGTTAACGAGCGGTTGGCAATGCACTACGGACTGCAAGATGTGCATGGCAAATCATTTCGCAAGGTGTCGCTTGCCTCGAACGATCGTCGAGGCGGTTTGATGACACAAGCCGGTCTCTTGGCGATGAATTCTGACGGCAAGGATTCCCACCCGCTCAAGCGAGGCATCTGGCTGCTGGAGCGATTGCTAAACGACCCTCCGCCTCCTCCCCCGGCGGCGGTCCCTGAAATTGATATAGCCGATCCAGAAATCGCCAAAATGACGGTCAAAGAGCGAATCGAAAATCACCGGAATGATCCTGCCTGCATTTCCTGTCATGCAAAAATTGATCCCTGGGGAATTGCTTTTGAAAACTTCGACGCGGTTGGACTTTGGCGTGACCAGATAAAAGACAAACCGGTTGATGCGTCTAGTCGGTTGTTCAACCAACAGAAACTTGACGGGGTGGACGGTTTAAAGCGGTACTTACTGGCGAACCGCCAAGACCAATTCTGCCGAGCGATGGTGCACAAATTGACCACCTTTGGCCTCGGGCGTCCGCTCGGTTTTGCTGACCGATCGAGTATCGATCAAATCACTGCCCAGCTCCGTCAGAAGGGCGATGGTCTTTCGACTCTGGTCTCACTGATCGTTACGAGTGAGCTTTTTCAGGCTAAATAGAATGCACCGCAATTATTCATGCAACGGAGGTGAACGATGAGCGTAAGAATCTCAAGACTAGACCGCAGACTCTTTCTACGTGGGATGGGTGGGTTTGCCCTCGCGTTACCCGCGTTCGAATCGTTTGCCGGATCGACTTCACCCGCCGAGTCCCAAAACAAAAAGCGATTCGCCGCTTTCTATATTCCTGATGGCGTCCCGATGCCATTAAAAGAAGACCCGGCCTATCAGGACTGGGCATGGTTTCCTCACGGATCAGGAAAGGACTTCCAACTGACCAAATGTCTTGATCCATTGGAACCGCTGCGTGACGAGATCACGATTCTTAGCGGGCTTTCGCATCCGGGCGTGCGAGACATCCACGGTCACCGAAACGCGGATCAATTCCTGACCGGGGCCCATACGGGAAACAACGGCGACTACCACAACAGCATCTCCCTTGACCAACTATTTGCGGAGCAGACGGGGAAGCACACCCGTTTCTCTTCGCTTGTTCTTTCCACAGATGGTGGCACGGGGTCACCACGCGGCGCGCAAACGCTCTCCTTCAACCGCAACGGGCGTGCGATTCCGGCGGAACATCGCCCCAAACGCATCTTCGACATGCTGTTTACAGCAAACGACGAAGGGGCGGCGCGCCGATTGGCGATGAGCGAAAGTGCCTTGGACTACCTTCTGGCCGACGCACAATCCCTAAAACGGAGCCTTTCCGGTCACGATCAGAAGCGGCTGGATGAATATCTGCAGTCGGTTCGAGACACCGAGATCAAAGTTGAAAAAGCAAAACATTGGATGGATATTCCTTTTGCTCAGGTCAATGTCGACCACTTGAATCTGGATGTCACGCCTGAAGATCCACGCAACTATTTGCGTACGATGTATGAACTGATCTACTTGGCCTTCAAAACCGATTCGACTCGTGTTGCGACCTATCAGCTTGGCCGCGAAAATGGCATTGGAATCAGCGACTACCTCGCCCGTGCTGTCGGTTTCAAATTAACTCATCAGCTGACCCATGCGACCAAGGAACCGGACGGCTGGAAGAATTTCGGAACCTATTGTCATTTCCTTAGCGAAGAATTTGGGCGTTTCGTGGCTCGGCTAAAATCGACATCCGAACCCAATGGCGACGGGACGATGCTGGACAACACGTTACTCCTTTTCGGATCGGCATCGAGTGCTTTCCACCTTTCACGCAACTATCCATTGATCCTCGCAGGGGGGAAAAACATGGGCTTCAAACATGGGCAGTACCTGAAGTACGGGCAGGGGAACGAAGACCATCAAGCGACCGCTGGAATCAGCACCGATGCCGGCTGGCGAGCAAAGATGGCCTACGAGGAACTGCCGCTTTCAAACCTCTATCTAACCATGCTGCAAAAGCTGGGTGTTGAAACCGATAGTTTTGCCGATAGCACCACGACACTGGCAGAGGTCTAGCGCCCAGCAGCTCGAAAGTAGACAGGCACTAAATCGGCAGGCGATCGTCGCTCGATCGCCTCCGATGCTCACGCAACGCAACGTCGCCGCGACGGCAACGTCAATTAGCGTCGGCAACGTCAAATAGCGTCGGCCGGTAACGTCCAGCGAACGATTCGGGCATCTCCACAACCGTCAAAAGTAGGCTCTATTGGCCAGATCTTGCGGGCGGTTCAATCGTTTATGCACCGGACGATCTTTCCGGAAGGGACACAAGCCCCGAAACCTTTAGGCGTTGACGGAGTTTCAATAACAAATGCCTCAACCGTGCGCCAACCTGACGGAGCTTCGGCGTGTCCTGTGCGAACTTTCGATCGACCTTTACAAACGTTTTCTCTGGATTGGTGCTGATCCTGTGGTTGTGCTGCGCGGGCGAGGTTTTGGGGCAGCAAAATAGGCCGCGCGAACGCGCCGCTCGGCCCTCCGGCGCGTTTTCAACGGACATGCCAACGATCGATACCGAAAACGGCTATCTATTTGTGAATGGCCAGTATGTCCCCACACCCTATCGAATCGAATTTTTCTCCGATTCTTTTAAGATCAACGGAACGGTCTACGCGGAAGATGCGTTCAACCTCTCGAGTCAATCGTCTCAAAATTCCTCATTTGGACGCTATGGTGGGAGAGGCAAATTCCGCAGTTCAGAGGCGGGCCCGCTTGATCCCTGGCAACGGTTTGCGATGCAACTTGGAGACTTGCGATCCGACGGAGCAATGCTGCTTAACGATTCGAAACCGTCAGTTGCCATCGCCCCCGGGCAAACAACCTTCGAATTTCTGCAACTTGCCACGGCGGACGATCCCGCCGCGATCGACGATCTTGACATCGACACCCTGATCACAAAGGGACCCGATCGCGATACGTGGATAGCGAGAATCCAAGAGATGGAATATTCCGATCAATTTGAAGAACGCGCCGGCGAGCACATCGATCGAATCGAGAGCATTAAGCGATCGAACTACTATGCATCCCAAGCAAACCGCTGGACAGCACGTCTACAGTTGCCGCTCACGATTTTTGCATTCTTACTGGTTGTTGTCGCCTTGGGAAACCTGATGACCAGTTCGCAAGCGGTGTTTGCGTCCGCGGCTCCAAAACAAGCGACTCCGGAATCGAAGGATGCGTGGTTAAGCGCGAACCGAAAGACCACCATCACGCTCCTTGCGATCGCCGGGCTGATGTCACTATTGGATCTAGTTTGGACCGTCCTTGCATACCAAACAGGAGCGACACGAGAGCTGAATCCACTAGGAAGCCAACTGATTGAAAATGGCTTGACCTTGTTCATCGCCAAATTGACGATTACCGGAATCGCAATCAGCCTTCTCTATTGGCTTCGCCAGTACCCGCTTGCTCGGCGAACCATTTGGTGGGGCTGTCTGACATTCACCTTGTTGACGGCTCGATGGCTTACTTTCAATTCACTATTTATCTAACGGTGCGGCCGATATCACCGACATGAATGGTCACGGGTGCAAACCGTTCTTCGCAAATGGATTAAACTGTTTCCTACATGAGGGGGATCCAGCACACTCCAAAGAAGTTGAATGATGCTTAGTCGCCGATTTCAAAACGGCCCGTACTGGGGCAACATCGCGGTCACAATCGTATTCCAAACTGGAAGATGGCTGCTGGAAACGTCCATGCTCTGCATCATGGGCGTAATTGTGTTCTCACAATTTGCGATGCTGACGTGGTTGGTAAGTGGTTTTGTAACACTGGAAACGAAAAGCGTTCGTGCCTACATGCCTGCGGTCGGCTGGACCGTTGGCTTTATAGTCGGCGTGATTCGAATCCCATCCCTGCTTCGACGCTCCGAAAATCAGTCGCACAAAGTCGACGATTCCAATTGTGTTTACGAAGAAGAACCGACGTCGCCGAGCAAAATCGACACGGATGCCTCCCCAACGATTTCACAATCGAGTGGTTTTTCATCAAAAGTAATGCAGGGAGTAAAGTCGGGAGGCATCGGAGCGTTTGTAGGGTTCGTCTGCGGGATGTTCCTCTCTCTTTTCCTAATCATTATTTGCACTGCGGCGATCCTGTCCCCAGTCGCTCCTTCGCATTGGCGGACGGGACTGCGAAGTTCGCCCCGACAGGAGATGATGGAACCTGCGGCCGTTCGCGCTAGAAACCGCAACGAGGGGGTTTCAACAGGCAATAATTACTGGCATCCGGCATTTGGTTTTATCTTGAAATGGACCATTCCGCCCTGTGTGATCGCGATGGGAATCTTTTTCGTTCTAGCAGATGAAACTTCGAAACCTGTCGCGACCAGATCATGATCCTGAATGATCTAAAGGGCGACGGCGAAACCGATTTCTAAGAAAGCTTTGACAACGCCCACCAGTTCAACGCAGATGGCCGCTCCGCGAAAATTCTCGCCAACGGTTTTCGGGCTGCCAATGGAATTTGCCAGAATCCGGATGGATCCTATTTCGTGACCGATCAAGAAGTAGCCTGGCAACCGATGAACCGCATTGATCGAGTGACAGAAGTTGGCTTTTATGGAAACATGTACGATTACGGTCCCCCCGAGGATTCCAGTGACGACGCCATCGAACAACCGCGCTGCTGGCCCAACAAAGCAATCGATCGATCGCCTTCGGAATGGTTTTGAGTGGAAGGAGATTCCTGGGGTCCACTCAAAGGTTCTCTGCTGAATCGGTCCTACGGCTTTGGCAAGGTTTATAAAATCCCTCATGAAAAAGGTCGGAGATACCTGGCAGGGAGGTATCTGTCGTTTGCCGCGACCTTCATTCCCTACAGGAGTCATGCGAGCGTGGTTTCACCCAACAACCGGTCTGATGTACGCCTGCGGCATGAACGCATGGGGGAGTAACCGAACGGAACGTCGTGGCGGCCTGCTCCGGATTCTTTATACCGGTGCGGAAACCTTATTGCCGATAGGCCTTGAAGCCAAAGAGAGTGGGATGACGCTACGGTTCAATCAGCCTGTCGATTCAGAATTGGCACGCGACCCGAAGAACGACTTAGTCGATAGCTGGCGTCTGAAACGCTCCGCAAACGATGGTTCGCGGTTATACGACGGAAAATCGCTTGTGGTTGACTCGGTTGAGGTTTGCGGTGATGGCCGTTCGGTCCGTCTGCGTCTGCCTGAAATCTCATGAACCTGGTGTAAGCAGATCTCCTACAAACCAAGAACGCAAAGTGGTAAAACGATAGCCGGAACCGGTTGAACATGGTCCACGTGTTCGCCGAGGAAACATCCGGCGTCGGTGAATAAGCTGCGAATCGAAGTCATCGCGGGCACGAATGGTCGTCCGGCTAGGAGGGTCGGTTGCGAGCATTCCGGGCGGAAGTTACGGTAGTCGACCTGCCGGACGGGGTTTATTGGTTTCTTGTTAGCCCCAAATCAATCGCGTGACGATGCAACCGTTAAAATGGCACGTCAAGCAATCAGGATTGCGAAAGGTGGGATCCGGTTCCCCCTTTTCCCGGTAACTTCCTACTGCTCAATTGGATGGACTTTTGATGTCTGAACGCATTGTTCTTCGTACGGGTGAATCGCTTGTCGCTGGTGGCCCCCCCTTTACCGCGGCGGAACCCGAAGTGGTGATTGGCGAACTGGACGGTCCCGTGGGGACCGCACTGGCTACGCTGACCGGCGACCAGTCGATGGGCCATTCGAAGGTGTTTGCCATTTTGAACACCGACATTCAAGTCCGTCCCGTCACCCTATGCGTCAGCAAGGTGACCGTGAAAAACAGTCGGTACACCAACATTCTGATGGGAACCGTGCAAGCGGCGATCGCCAACGGCGTGCTGGACGCGGTACGTGCCGGAGACCTTCCCAAGGACAAGGTCAACGACCTGGGCATCATCTGTAGCGTTTGGTTAAACCCTGGAGTGATCAAAGAAGACAACTTAGATCATAAAGCGCTCTTTGATATTCATCGTAAAGCGATGGCGCAAGCGATCCACAAAGCGATGAATCACCAACCTTCGATCGACTGGCTGCTTGAAAACCAAGACAAGATCACCCACAAGTATTATCAAATGGGCCTCGACGGAAAGATTTAAACCACGGCATTTGCCCCCACTGCGGGAAGCCGCAATAGACAGCTAAGGCGATTTGGCTTTCCCCCCCTCCCACGAAGCCCCATAAGAAAGCACGACAGCAAGCCGTTTGTCGATGAACTGGATCCTGCTTGCTGTCGGTTCGTCGCTGTTGTTGGGGATCTACGACATCACCAAGAAGAAGGCTGCACACGGCAACGCAGTCCCTGCGGTCCTACTGATCAGTGTCTGCGTTGGTGCTCTGTTGTGGATTCCATTGGTGACCTGGGCATCCGTTGACCCGACGTCGCAGCCCATAACACGCCTGCGCGTCGAACCGCTGTCTTACTACAGCCACGGCTTGATTGTTTTAAAAAGCATCCTGGTCGGGTTCTCCTGGACCTGTTCATTGTTCGCGTTAAAACATCTGCCACTATCGATCGCGGCCCCCATCCGATCCAGCAGCCCGTTGTGGACAATTGCCATCGCCACGCTTTTTCTTGGCGAACGTCCTTCAATGGGACAGTGGGTCGGGATTGCGATTGTGTTGTTGGCGTTCTGGCGGTTTTCGATTCTTGGCAGTCGCGAGGGAATCAATTTCCGTCGAGACCGTTGGGTTGGCTGCATGATTTTGGCGACGCTAAGTGGGGCCGTTAGTTCGATCTACGATAAATACTTATTGCAAACCGCACTTATCCCCCCTGCGACGCTTCAGGCATGGTTCAGTATCTACCTCGTTCCGGTAATGGTTCCGTTGTTTCTGTGGTGGTTCTTTTGCGAACGATCCGAAAAACCTTTTCACTTCCACTGGTCGATCCTGGCAATCAGTCCGCTCTTGCTAACGGCCGACATGCTTTATTTCACCGCGGTCGCCGACCCCGAAGCCCTTATTTCGGTCATCTCCACGGTGCGTCGCTGCAGTGTGGTCGTCGCCTTCGCCTACGGAGCGAGGTATTTGCAGGAAGCCCAATGGCGTCCCAAGGCATGGTGTGTCGCAGCGATACTGCTGGGCGTGATGATTCTCACCTGCGCCCCATAAGGCTTCGGCCCAAAGTCAGCGACCTTGGCATCTGCGGGTGGTTTGTTTAGCAGATCGGTGCAAGCGGCCCGGCAGGTTCATACTGTTTTCGATGCGATTTCCGGACGGGTCACGCCGTTCGGCTAAGAAAGCAGATGGCATTGGGCTTCGCCCTCCCCCTCTTATATGGGATTCGATAAAACCGAGTATTTCCGCGATTAAAGCGGTTTCACATGAATGCAGCGGATTCATTTATTCGCATTCCTGAATCGCGAAGGCCATTTCAACTACCGAATGTAGGGGCTGGACGGATTACTTACAGGGGGTTCCGTCCCCGCCAGACCCAAGATTTGCAATCCGTACAAGTTTTCGCACCGGTTCTGTTTAACTGAAAGCTAGCGTTTACTGGACGTGGTGAGAAACCATGTGCTCCAGATTCCTGGAGCTGGGCAAATTTCTAATCGAACCGAATTTCATGATTCAAACAAATCCAACCGGGTCCCCGGTCATCGATCGTGAGCAATTGCTTGCACGAATGCTAGGCAGCGCCGCAATGGCGGGCAGAATGCTAAATCGATTTGTCGAAAATTCCGTATCAGAATGCGATCTACTTGAATCCGCAATCCGACTGGGAGACCGCGAGAGCATTCGTTCTCTTGCGCATCGTCATCGGGGCACGGCGCAAACAATGGCATCGGAACCAATCGCAAAGGTTGCCGAAATGCTGGAATCGGACGCAGCACAGGCGCAAACGTCGCAACAGCTCGATTTACTCGATCAATTGCGTAGCCTGCACCGTGACATTGAGAAATATGTCTCTGCCGAATTTCCGCAATCGCCGCCGACTGTAGAGTCTCACGGGGAAAAATCATGAAGGATAAGCTATCGACTGAAAACACGCATGTACTCGTCGTCGACGACGACCCGATCGCAGCGGAAACGCTTCAACATGCGTTGACGGAATATGGGTATCCAACAACCATTGCCAACGATGGCGTGGAAGCGATTCACCATGTCCGGACGGGGAAATTCCGCATTGTCATTTCCGATATCGAAATGCCTCGCATGAACGGAATCGAACTCTGCCGCGAGATTCGAGAGCGGAGTTTGTGCGATTACACCTACCTAATCCTGCTGACTGGACGATGTGACACCGAAAGCGTTATCGAGGGCTTGGATGCGGGTGCGGACGACTATATGTCCAAACCGTTCAGCCCAAGTGAACTGAGAATGCGCATTCGAGCGGGCGAGCGGTTGCTGCTGCAAGAAAGTCGCGAGTTAATGATTTTTGCTTTGGCAAAGCTTGCCGACAGCCGTGACAATGAAACCGGAAGCCACCTGGAGCGGATCCGTGAGTTCTGTCGAGCCCTTTGCGGGGAACTGTCCAGCTGGGAAGATTACAAAGAAGTCATCGACGGGATTTACATCCAATCGATCTATGAATCCAGCCCACTGCATGATATCGGCAAGGTTGGGATCCCCGATCGCATCCTGTTAAAACCAGGAAAGCTAACGGACGATGAATTTGCAATCATGTCGATGCACTCGCAGATCGGAGCCGACACGTTGCAAAGTGTCGTCGACGCTCATCCTGAAGCGACCGTTCTGAAAATGGCCTACCAGATTGCTCTTACCCACCACGAACGCTGGGACGGGACGGGTTATCCTAGAGGACTATCAGGCGAACAGATTCCACTATGTGGACGAATTGTTGCCGTGGCCGACGTCTATGACGCCTTAACGAGCGAACGCGTGTACAAAAAGGCCTTCTCTCACGAAAAAGCAGTGCAGATCATCCGAGAGGGCGCTGGCACCCATTTTGATCCCGATATCGTGAAGGCATTCCTACGCTTGGAAGATTTCTTCCGAAAGATCAAAACCGATTTCAACGAATCGGCCGAACGTAAAGATGCTGAATTCTTGCCGCGATTCAAACGCAATCTGGAAATTGTTTCTTCACTACAGACGCTCTAATCGATTCAGGCCGCACCCCCCGCACCAGCCTCCTTCACTAGTTTACGAATTCAGCAGTACCTGAACAATTGCTGAATCCGATTCAACAGGACAGCCACCGACCTGCAACTGCACTCGAGTGGCGTTTTAGGCAATCAGGCGGTTTGAGGATCATCCACAAATAGGTTCCCGGACAAAACGGATTCGAAGAGACTTTACTATTCGAATCACTACTCCAAGCGGGTCGCCCCACTTGAACGTCCGCTACTAATCTGTCGCCACTCCTCGGCGCTTCATCAAAATTTGGCTTTGAGTCACGTTTTCCATTCGGGATCAGGTATCGAAATCGGTATGCCGCGGAGGCATTCCAAAGTTTCTTGCGGTACCGGTTCTGACGAAACGATCGATCCATTCCGTACGCATCGATGAAGTCCCCGCTCTTATCAACTCAAGAACTACCGGGCGGGGAAATGTTATTACAGGGTCGTTGGTTCGTATGGATGTGCGTGTTCTCCCTTTTGTCATGCGTTAGCGATGGACAGCTAAACGCTGCGGGAACGATCAGCAATGCACTTTCAGCACGAGAAGCAGGGCGAGGTGGCGTCAATCTTGGATTCCAAGACAACGGAGTCCTCTTGATGGATAACGCTGCGGGAATCCAAGGGCTGATTGGCGACTGCGACAACTGTGATACGTTTATTGACGTCGGAGGAGCTGGCCTATTCACCAACCTGACCTACCGCGATTCCGATAATGGTCGCACCAATGCCGCCGATCATCCAACAGGCCTCGGCTACCTGATGCTGGGCAAGCGACTGAACGAAGACATTGTTGTCGGTTTCGGTGCGTTCACACCGGCTGGATTTGCCTCCGATTACGAGCTTGACGGACCTGCGTTTCTTCCCGGACCGCAAACCTACAAATCGTTTGGTGCACTGGCAAGACTGTTGCCAGGAGCCTCGGTTCGCTTGACGGACCGCTGGACCGTCGGTGGAACGATCGGACTTGCGATCAGTCACGTGGAACTGGAAGGCCCCTACTTCCTAAACTCCGCTCCGCTTACAGGAACTCCGACCAACCTGGATTTACAGGCAACCGGAACCGCTTTCACATGGTCACTTGGTACCCAGTACCAGCTAACCGATAAGACAACCATCGGCATCAACTACCAGAGCGAAAACCGCTTTGAATCCGAAGGACAAGCGGGAGTTTTAGCTGGCCCATTAGGATTTAGTTATTACGACATCAAACTGGGAATGACGTGGGCACGTTCGGTTGGAATCGGGATCCAACACAAATTGGATTCCCGTCAACGGTTTGGTGTCGACCTTGAGTGGGAAGACTGGTCAAGCGCGTTCGACAATCTAAACCTCACCTTTACCAATCCAACCAGCCCCGTTCACCGTGCCGTTGTCGGTCCAACGATTCACGAAGTCTTTCCGCTGCAATGGAAGGACGCGATCATCGTGAGCACCGGCTACGAGCTGGATGTTACTGACTCACAAACCTTCCGTTGTGGTTATCGATACCAAGACAATCCTGTCCCAGCAAACACAACGACGACCTACCTGCAGACGACATTAAAGCACCACTTTTCGATCGGATACGGGCTGGAACATCGTGGATGGGAACTGGACGGAGCCTACCAATTTGCATTCGCGCCCGAAGTGTTGACCGGGCAAAGCGTCTATGCAGGTGGTGATTTCTCGAACGCAAAAATCACGACACAAACCCATATGATCTTCGTAGGGGCACAACGTCGGTTCTAGTGACTCGCTAGAGAAGCATGCGAACGGTCGTGATCGTACGAAGAGGAAGACCGGCTAGTGCGTGGATGTTTTTTGGGCTTGGCTAAATCAGCTGGGAAACGCTGAGACCTTAAGCAGCCCCGGCCGGACGGCTTAGAAGACTGTCCGCACTATCTTAGCGGCAGGGCGCGAGCCCTCCGGCCCATGCGTGCAATTTCAGAACCGATGGCCGGACGGCTCGCGCCGTTCCGCTAAGAAGACTGTCCGCACTTTCTTAGCGGCAGGGCGCGAGCCCTCCGGCCCATGCGTACAATTTCAGAACCGATGGCCGGACGGCTTGCGCCGTTCCGCCAAGAAGACTGTCCGCACTTTCTTAGCGGCAGGGCGCGAGCCCTCCGGCCCATGCGTGTGTTTTCAGAACCGATTGACCGGACGGCTTGCGCCGTTCCGCTAAGAAGACTGTCCGCACTTTCTTAGCGGCAGGGCGCGAGCCCTCCGGCCCATGCGTGCAATTTCAGAACCGATGGCCGGACGGCTTGCGCCGTTCCGCTAAGAAGACTGTCCGCACTTTCTTAGCGGCAGGGCGCGAGCCCTCCGGCCCATGCGTGTGTTTTCAGAACCGATTGCCGGACGGCTTGCGCCGTTCCGCTAAGAAGGCTTGTGATGATTCTCACCCAATGCTATCTGCTGGCAAACTATCGTTTTGAAATTTCAATCACGATGATATTATCGTTGGGTTCCGCTACCAATCGAATCTCTCCGATTGCGGATACTGGGATCTGGCTTGCTAACCCAAGCATATCGGTTCGATCCCGATAGATCAGATGCCAGTCCATGAACATTTCCATGTAGCCGATGTCGCGGATCTCGGGCAAGAAATTGGCGATCACCAATTTACCGCCGGGATTCAAACACTCGAAGAGGTTGGCGGTCAGCCGGGCCGCGGTCGATTCGGCGAGATAATCGTACAACCCCGTCGAATAGATCACATCAAATTTACCGAGTTTGATTTTCCCTGACAGCATCTGACGGATGTTTGCGACCTCGGGGTCGATCCCAAATCTGCCGTAACACCGACGAACTTCTTCTAAGCTTTCTTGGTCCGCATCCATCGCAACAAAGCGATCGAATTGTTGACGTCGTATGGCAAGCGAAAGACTTGCTTCACGGCAATGACCAGCGGCAACCGCCAGAACTTCCTGATTGGTTTGGCGTTTGGCGATCCCATCCAACAGTTCGGCGACGTAACAACGTCTTTCCCGAACGCCTGCAGATGCGGGTGCGCCGGTCGTATAGCGAAAGATCGCCTCTCCAAGACGGGTTGCCGCGGGGCGTTCCCAATCCTCTTCACGACCATAGATGTAATCCATCATCACGGCATCCCCGGCATACCCACGCGGCTTGTTGAAGGCTCGAGCGGTAAACGGATCTTGGTGCACCAGACTGCAAACCGGGTGTTGTCTGCCGATTTGAATCAGAGCCTTCCACTCCTGCACGCTAACGCTTTGACGGATTGAGCGGAGTTCATGAAACAGTCGGTCGACGGCCATCGCGATTTCGTTGGCATCGGCCGAAGGGATTTCAAAATCGGCTTGGACGCTATCTAAAACCGTAAGCAGCCGTTGCTCTCCCTGTACCAGAGCTTGCGTCTCTGAAGTTTTTTCTCCGGTCGACTTATTGCTGTTCGCTGTATTTAAACGACTCGAACCAACGACTCGTTTTCCATTGTTCGTTGAAGCAATTCTCATTAGGCGAGCCCCGGCGGTGGTCTACAGATAAGATTCGTGACACATCGGAGGGGCCCAACAATCATGTCAGAGACGCTCCGTTGTCAGTACGACGGCTGCAATATTTCAAGGCTGAAAAAAATGTCAACACCTACCCCCCGCTCTTAAAAAACATTTGCTAGCAGCGGCACGAAAATTCCTTTCTTTAATAAGAGAAATCGTGCTAATTTGGTTCAATTGCAACGGTCGTGCCGATTCCGACAAGCAGAGCGAATCCGCATCGAAACGCCAAATTCCTGGCAAATGTCAGGCTCCAGGGCCCAAAAAGGCATTCCGCGGCATGACAGACGATGTCACCCTCGCTCGCGGGGGCAACAACCCCGGCAAACTATGTCAATATTTCGTACGGGTTTCCGCAGAAAATCTGCCGGGAGGTAATTTGCAGACCTAGGGTTAGATCGGGCAGCCGCAATATAACTTGTATTGAAACCTCTCCATCGAAAAAAAGATTGCAACGTTGCAATGGACTTCCGATGGAGCGTCATGAAGTTTTGTAATTCCTTTGTACGAGTTGCTGCCCTATTGCGCCTCAACAATGACATTGAAATGACAACGGCCTTCGTAAACCTGACTGAATTCCATGACTACGTGTCACGGGATGAATCCAAGGCCGGGCGCGCACCTGTTTCGATCGACGCTGGCTTGGACCATGCGGGCCCAAGCCAATCGAACTCGGGCCAATCGAACTCGGGCCAGTCGAACTCGGGCCAATCGAACTCGGGCCAGTCGAACTCGGATCATGAGAGCTTCGGTCCGATCAAAAGTCTTCTTGTCGAAAGTCGCTCCTCGGGCGTCCATTACTGGGCCGAGTGGTTGGAATCGCGAGACGTTTCAGCGGATACGTTTCGCCACATTCGCAACGAGTGGCGTCACAACGCAGAACAACAGCCGCAGGGCAGTCTGAAGCAACGTCGATTCTGGGACAATGACGGACGGGTGTCGCGGATTCTTGACGCCCCCAGCGGGGAATCCCTGAACAGCCGGATGTTCAAGACCTGCTTTCAGCTTGACCATGCCCTACAAATTGCCATTTCGCTTTCCCGTTGCCTGGAATCATGGCACCAGCGATCTCGCATCCACGGTTGGCTGAGTAGCGGAACCGTCTTTTTCGATACTGATTTTAATATTGAAATCCGCGAAAGACCGATCAGCGGAGGGGATCTGAAATTTTCCCATGACGTCTCTCTGGATGAACTGGGATTTGTATCGCCTGAGGCGAGCGGATTGATTTCGCGCCCGCTGACGGCAGCTTCCGATTTCTATTCGTTGGGAGCTTTGTTGTATGGGATGGTTGCCGGGCGTCCGTTTATCGAAGCCGAAAACGCAAGCGACTACTTTGAAAAGCAACTGTGCATCGAACCGGCTCGTCTGCGAGAGCTAGGCATTCGGGTCCCCGCAGCATTGGATGATTTAGTTGCGAGGCTGCTCCGACGCGATCCCCGCAACCGATACGAATCCGGTGCCGCACTAACGCATGACCTGGAACAGATCCTCCTCTTTCATCGCGACCCCACGGTTTTTGGATCGTTTGCGATCGGTACTCAAGACGTTCGCCAGGAGTTGGCTGAGACGCCGTTGATCGGTTTCGATGCAGAACTTGAACAGGTGCGGACCGGGCTTGAGACGGCTCAGAACGGCGAAGGGATCGTCACCGTGATCACTGGCGTCGATGTCAATCAACGTCGACTATTCCTCGATGAGGTCAGTCTGGACGCAAAGGCAGGCGGCTTCAACGTCTTTCGCGGTAGTGTTTCGAAAACGTCAACACTAAAACCGTTGCAGTCGCTTGAACCGGTTCTTGAGAAAATCACCAGCCTTTGCCTCAATGACCCCGAACTTGCTAAAAAGGTTTCCGCCAAAACACAGTTGCATGCTCCAATCCTCAGCGAATGGCTGCCGGAGCTATCGGCATTTTGGCCTGAAGCGGAATGGACCATTGGAATTGAAGCCCATGGAAGTCAACGCGCCGCGAATGCATTGACCGCACTCCTCGAAGTGATCGCGGGTGCAACCGGTGGAATCGCGCTTCTTTTCGATGAACTGGACAGCTCCGATGATTTCACTCGGACAGTGATCCGAGCGGTTATGGATTTTGCCGCCGAAGAACAGCACAATCCGTTCTACTGCGCGGTAACGGCCGACGTTACCTACACGCTGCGGCCCTATTCCGAAACCAACTGCATTCAGCTGGCTCCCCTTTCGGAGGCCGAGGTCGAGAAATGTCTGCAGTCCTCTGCCGGGAAAATGGATCCGACGATTACTCAGTCGATCACCCGAGTAGCCGATGGGGATCCTGCAATGGCAATCGCCGTCCTGAACCGATTGATCCGTCAGAAGGTTGTCACCAGTTCGAATTCCGGTTGGATTGCACAAACTCCCCTTCACGAAGCATTGCGCAGCGACGATTCCCTTGCAGAACTTCTCCATGAACAAGTGGTTGGCTTAACGCCGGATCATCGCCGCTTGCTGGCAATCGCCGCGGTGTTGGGTGAGCAATTCAACGTCGAACTGCTTGCCGCGATCTCCGAACAGAGTCTTGCCGATACGATCAACATGACAAACGACGCCTTAAATCGTCGTTTGCTGTGGCGTGATCCGCGCCCAGGTTGGTTCTGTTTCGCTGCAAATCAAATTCATCACCAGATGCAGCACTACCTGCGCGACGATGAACAACAATACATCCACCTCGGTGCCGTCCGTTTTCTCCTGAAACACGATCCGACCAACTACTTTGATCTGGCCCATCATTATGATGCCGCCGGAAAGGGTCTGAAGGCGTTTGAAACCGCGATGCAGGCCGCCAACATTGCGCGTCAGCGTTACTCGCTATCGGTCGCGTATGACCAGTTTCGCATCGCGTTAAAATGGGTCGAGCGTTACGCACCTTTAGCGGAGTTCATCGTTTGTGAACGGTTGGGGCATGTTTGTTTACTTGCGGGCAAGTACGAGGAGGCTTCCGAATACCTGTTCAAGGCTCTCGAAATCGCCCATGACCGACACGATCAGGCCAGGGTTCAACAAAAGATCGGCGAAGTGGCTTTTAAGCGTGGTCGGTTTGCAGATGCCGCAACGCACTATGAGTTGGCTTTGACGGCGATCGGGGTTCAAGTTCCCAAGACCTTCGCAGCGATGCTTGGCAGTCTGGTTGTGCAAACGGTTGTGCAAACTTGCCATAGCCTTCTCCCCGCCCATTGGGTTGTGCGCAACAAGGAACTTTCAGAAGTTGATCAACTTCGTTTGCAGCTCCTCAGCCGGCTCTCCCACGTCTATTGGTTCAGCCGCCACAAATTGTGGACGCTAAGCAATCACCTGCGATCAATGAACGACGCCGAGCGTTTTCCGCCTTCGTTAACCTTGGCACTTGTCTATAGCGAGCACGGCCCTGCGATGAGTCTGGTGCGGTGGTTTACGCGAGCAAACCATTACCTGGACCGTTCGCTGGAGATCCGAACAGAAAAGGAGGATATGTGGGGCCAAGGGCAAAGCCTTGACTATAAAGGCGTTGTCAAATTAGCCGAAGGTGATTACGAAGCGACGATCACCGACTCCTCACGCGCCGTTGAACTGCTACGGCAAACTGGTGACGTGTGGGAAATGAACATGGCCAAATACCAAAAGGCCAATGCTCTCTACCGAACCGGTCGTCTGGACGAAGCGGTAACCACCGCGATCCAAGTCTACGAATCCGCCCGAAATGTCGGCGACCGCCAGTCGACTGGTATTATCCTGGACGTCTGGGCTCGAGCCTTGCCCGAGACCCTCCCGCTAGAGCGAATCACCGAAGAAGCGGCCCGTTACCGTCCGGACGCCCAAAGCCACGCACAGACACAACTTGGTTTCGCCCGTGTTCTGCTGCATCACAACCGGATCGACGACGCCATCAAAACGCTCAGGAATGCGATCGATTACTGCAACAACGCGGGGAGCTTAAACACCTACATCTTCCCTTGCTTTGTTTGGCTGGGAACCGCTTACCGGCTGCGGCTGGAAGCAACGAATCGCCGCGATGGTCGCCGCTACAAGAAAAATTTCAAGGCTGCCAACAAGGCGATTCGAAAAGCCGTCGCAATGGCTCGCAAGTTCCCCGGTGACCTTCCGCATGCTTTGCGCGAACTTGGAATCCTAAATGCCATCCAAGGCAAAACGCGAGCGGCACACGCCTGTTTTGCTAAAAGCCAAAAGGTCGCTTCGCGAATGGGGATGCCATGCGAAGAACTGGAAACGCTTGAAGCTTTCGATGAACTATATCATTTCGGCGACTCTTCCAAAAATGGTTTTCCGGAAACATTGGCGGGACGCCTGGAGCATCTAAGATCGCTCTATTCATCGAGTACAGAACCGTCGCCGCAAACCGCAACGCAGACCGCAAACTTATCGCTTGCGGATCGATTTTCGAACGTCCTCAAGTCGGGCCGACGTATCGCTCAGGCACTTTCGGCCGATCTGGTCTACGCCGAGGCTCGAGACGCCGCACGGCGGTTGCTTCGAGGACAACATGTCGACATCGTCAAAATCCAGGTCAGTGGCGATCAGATTACCACCGAAATCCTATCCGAAGACATCGATGATTCCGGAGCCCAGGCCCGGGTCACAAAATATAATCATTTGATCGAACAAGCACTCGCGACCCACCAGGCGGTCTGCACCGCTCCCGATCCGTCACCACTCCATGAGACGACGGGAAGCGCCATCGCGGCTCCCATTGCATTCCATGGGGATCCTGTCGCCATCATTTTGGTAACTCACTACGATTTGAAAGACCTCTACGGTTGCGACGAGCAGCGCATCGCAGATTTCGTGACAACGATCGCTGGTGCGGCATTAGAAAACGCGGATGGTTTCCTTCGCTTGAAGCAAATCAACGACACCTTGGAACAACGGGTCTTAGAACGAACTCAGGCCGCTGAAGATCGCGCTCGCCAACTGACGGTCAGCAACGAACAATTACTTGCTACCGAGGACAACCTAAAGCGAGCCATCGTTCAAGCGAACACCGCAAACGAAGCCAAAAGTCGATTCTTGGCGACCATCAGCCATGAAATTCGAACTCCGCTGAACGGTATTCTTGGAATGACGTGCCTAGCTTCGAAAGCGACCGAGGATTCACGTTTGATTGGCTACCTAAATTCAGTGGAACTGAGCGGCCAATCGTTGTTGACACTGATCAACGACCTGCTTGACTTCTCCAAATTGGAAGCGGGCAAGATGGAACTGGAACAGATCCCAACCGACCTATCCCAGGTCGCCGGGGAAGTCTGTCGCCTGTTAGCGGCGTCCGCTTGGCAGAAGAATCTGGAACTGGTCTGTGATCTCGATCCATTCCTCCCACGTACGGTCATCGGCGATCCCTCTCGCATTCGTCAGATTCTGATGAACCTGGTCGGCAATGCGATCAAATTTACGGAAACCGGACACATCTGTTTGGCGATTCGCACGGTTGAGGAAAGCAGTCGCAGTAGCACGATTCAGTTCACTGTCCAGGACAGCGGAATTGGCATCGCGCATGAGCATATCGATAAGGTCTTCGAATCTTTCTCCCAATCCGATAGCAGTATGACGCGGCGGTATGGCGGAACGGGTCTGGGATTGGCAATCTGCCGCGAATTGGCAGAGGGAATGGAAGGTACGATCGATGTCGAAAGTGAATTCGGCAACGGCAGTACGTTCACCGTTACCTTGGTGATGCCAACGGTGAACCAGGACCGACTGGTTGAACCGATCGCAATCTTTCCGCCTCCACAGATCATGATCATCGATCCCCTGCCGGCATCACAGCATGCCATCGCCAATGCGTTGAAACCGGTTCAGGCGAAAACGATGGCATGTTCACCAAATCCAGCGGATACGTCTCCCTCGACCATCGACACGATGTTGGAGAGTGAATTGGATTTGATTATCTGCAGTGGTGAAATTCCGGACCAAGTTTGGAATCACTGCAGTACAACTAAAACGCCGACCCTCTGGATACGTTCGGGAACGTCGACCGCGTCGGTTCCCGCCGTCCCATGGCTTACCGAGATTCGGTCACCTGCAATGTGTCCGGAAATCCTTGCCGCAGCGGCTGAGATGCTTCAATATCCTCGACGCCAGGTGTCCGACGACGACGCCCCGGTTCCGGCAATTGCCCCTAAAAACGAAACGATAATAGAACGATCGCCTGAACCGACGGAGACGTTCAACGAACCGGTGTCGACGGATCCTCCCTCACGCACTCGCAGTCCTCGAATTTTGGTCGCCGAGGACGGAGTAATCAATCGCGAGGTCATTTCCGGGATCCTCGAAATGCAGGCTTACGTCGCCGTCCTTGCGAAAGATGGAGTCGAAGCGGTCGAAATCGCTGACCAGGAAGAATTCGACATCTGCTTAATGGACGTCGACATGCCTCGCATGGACGGCATCGAAGCTACTAGAATGATACGGATGCGAGACATACCGACAGGCGCGCGGCGATTCCCGATCGTTGCAATGACGGCTCACAGCGATGATCAAATCTGGGCCAGTTGCAAAGAAGCGGGGATGGACGCGTATATCTCGAAACCGATTCAACCCGAAAAGCTCTTCGAAACGATCCAAGCACTATGCAACGAAACCGCCCCACCGATCACGACGCCCGTCTAACAGAATTTGCAACATCGAAGCGATCGGGATTCCTCCCGTTGTTAGTCCTGGGTCTGGCCGCTGGCCTGTCGCTCGGATTCGAATCCCCATCGGTCGCGTCCGACGCCCTCAAAAAAGACGCGATCAACGCGAAAGGGAGTCCGTCGCCCAAACCTTCCCCTCCCAAGGCCCGGGAAGTTGAGATCGTTTCCACGGTGGATCAATCGGTTCAACCGTCTAAATTCTACGCAACCACCAAATCAAAGCCGGCGCCACTGATCGTTGCCCTGCATAGCTGGTCGGGTGATTTTCGCCAGAAAACTCCGTTTGAAGAAATGGCGATCGCTGCGGACTGGAATTACGTCCATCCCAACTTCCGCGGTCCCAATCGCAGTTTCGACGCCTGCATGAGCGACAAAGCCCTTGCGGACATCGATGATGCGATTGACTACGCCCTGAAACACGGCAACGTGGACCGCGAAAACATTTTAGTTGTGGGAGGCTCGGGCGGCGGTTTGGCAACACTCGGTTTCTTTCTGCGTTCCAAACACGATTTGCAAGCTTGCCAAGCATGGGTGCCGATTTCGGACATCGAAGACTGGTATCACGAATCCCGCCGCCGAGGGTCTAAGTATGCCGATGATGTGATCGCAAGTACTTCCCCGTCTGGTACCAAAACAGCCGGATCGCTTAATACCGCCGAATGCAAAAAACGCTCCCCCATTCATTGGGATTTTCCGGCCGAAGCACCATCGGAGATTCGTATTTATGCGGGTCTGTTAGATGGCCGAACCGGTAGCGTTCCCATCTCGCATTCGATCCGTTTCTGGAACCGTTTGGTCGAACACTATGGTTCGCCCGAGGACGCGGTTTCCCCGGAAGAATTAGTCGATCTGCTATCGCTAAACGTTCCCGCCCAAACCGATACGGAAATGCTAGAGGATCGCCAAGTGGTTTTCTCGAAAACGGCAAAGTTCGGATCGTTGAAAATTTTTGACGGGGGACACGAAACGCTTCACAAAGCTTCTTTCCAACAACTGAAAGACTCGCTCTCCACCGAAGCCAAATAAAGTTAGCACGAACACGAATCGCTGTCTGCCGATTCGTAACGCAGACCAACCGCCCAATGCCAGCGACTTTGGCACGACGGGCGGTTTTCATAGCGGACCGACGCATCACGACCAGCGAATTTATTGTGTTTTCAGTCCGATTGCCGGACGGCTCGCAACCTGTCTATTTAATGGAAAAGCGGGGAAAGATTGTAGCCATTCGCTTCGCGAAAGTAGCTCCGCAAAAGGACGTTCGTTCGCGAGGAACCTGAAGGTTATAAGCGACGAAAGTCTGGCTTCCCTCGCCCCTCCGAGCCTACCGAAGAGTTCCGTTTCCGGCCTTGCGCCGGGGGCTGACCACTGGCAGCTACCCGGTTGCGCAATCGAAATGCGTTTCCCCTCATGCCTGGCGTCTTTGCGAAGGAGCCCGGAAAGTTCTCAAGCGTTGTTTACAGTGTCGATGCACGAGCGTTGCCGGAAGGATCTTGGTTCCTCGGCGCGGCCTTATCTGTCCGCATGAGCACACCTTGTGGTTGCAAACCGCACGCTCCCCCCAAGCGAAAAGCCTGCGTGACTCCGTTTACAGACACAAATCTCGGATCGTGAGTGTTCGGTATGCGGCGTGCAACGTGATTTGAAATACGAACAGGTTTCATTCCAAGTGAATGCGGAATGGCTGAGAATTTGGCTTAAGAATACGACTTCAATTCGTTTGCGATGCTCCGTCGGGGAAGCATGAAATCGGGGTCGTTCTTCAACGGGGAAAATATTGATGAACGTACGACTAACCGTCTCCCTATGGGTGCTTTCGGCCATGGGAGTTGTTTTACTGGGAAACGTTGGTTGCCAAAAGGAACAGTCTCCGGTCGCTGAAGAAGCTGCGGTCGAGGAAACCGCAACCGTCGCCATCATTGAAGGCGAAACACCTTCCGACGAACAGAAGGAAGCCATGCTTGCGGCAAAGGACGCGTTGTTTCAAACGCTCTCCGGCCGATTGACCGAAGCGATGGGCAACCAGGGGCCGGCCGGTGCGATTGAGGTATGCCAGAAAGAGGCTCCCCAAATGGCCGCAGATGTCAGTGAAAGCCACGCCCTTAAAATTGGTAGGACGGGCGTACGACTACGAAATCCGAATAATCAACCGCCAGCCTGGGCCAAAGCGATGACGGAGGCCAAGGTAGACACGCCGCAGTTTGTGTCGCTCACCAATGGTAATTCGGCTGCGTTGCTTCCGATCAAATTGAAGGCTGAATGTTTGATGTGCCATGGTCCGAAAGATCAGATGCCTCCAATGATCAGTAGCCAATTGGCCAAGCTCTATCCAAACGATCATGCAACCGATTTCAAAGAGGGCGAACTGCGTGGGTGGTTCTGGGTCGAGAAACCTGCCAGTTAATTCCAGCCGCCCATTCCTTCGCAGGCTGCGATCGAGTGGTCCGTTGCAAACGTTGAAGCCTCTTTCGCGTTTCCGGATTCCCCAACCGCAAAGCCAAAGCCAAACGATCCAAGAACCCCGTCGACTGTGACGCGAACATAATTAGGCGACGCACAAAAGAAATGCGTTGACAAAAGACAGTGCCCTACCCGACGGACCTGAAATGCACTTCAACGAAGTCGACGGATGGCCTGAGAAACCATTCCGTTCGGACCCTCCAGTTGAATGTGGTATCAAGTCATCCAATCGAGAGACGGAATTTTGAATAAGCTAGCCCTCAAAAAAAACTTCTTCGGACTCTCGAAGGTGATCGGCATGATCGCAGCGATGGGCGTCCTCATCGCCACAGTTGCTTGGCTGTCGGGAATGTTCGAGAAAAAGATCGAACCGGGCTGGCAGCCTCAAGCGGGCGGGAGGTTAGGCAACCAAACAACGGACACGGTTCATGAAGTCGACAAAGAAACGATTGAAGAAGCGATCGGGACTCTGAAGGCATCCAGCCGGACGATTGTCTCGGCCAAGCTGATGGCAACCATCGAAGAGATCACGGTCACCGCCGGCGATCAAGTGGAAAAGGGGCAAACGCTCATTCGTTTAAACGACCAGGAATACCAAAGCCGATTGGCTCAAGCAAAGCGAGCGTTGGAAGCCGCTACGGCGAATCGCGAGCAGGCAGAAAAGCAATTTGAGCGAGTGCAGTCACTGCAGGAACAGAACGCAGCATCGCGATCGGATTTCGACGACGCTAGCCGGGACCTTCAGGTGACCATCGCTGACGAAGCCCGTGCGATGCAAGCCGTCCGCGAGGCGGAAGTCATGCTTTCGTACGCGACCGTGACCGCAGCGAAAAGCGGCCGAATTGTCGACCGCACCGCCGAACCAGGCGACATCGCTCAACCCGGGCAGCCGATCCTAACGCTCTACGACGAAACCTCGCTGCGACTGGAGGCTCCGGTCATGGAACATCTGGCAGTGAAATTGCGGCCCGGCGACGAACTGGATGTGAAAGTGGACGCACTGAACCGAGTCTACCGCGCTACCGTTGACGAAATCGTTCCGCAGGCGGACGCACCAAGCCGATCCTTCTTAGTGAAAGCGAGCCTTCCAAAATCAGAGGACTTGTACGAAGGGATGTTCGGTCGATTGCTGATTCCTGCAGGAATTCGTCGCCACCTATGCCTGAACACCGACGCCGTGGTGCGTATCGGGCAATTGGAATTCGTGGACGTCGTGTTGCCTGACGGAATCGTTGAGCGGCGTATGATTAAAACCGGCAACCTGGGAATGCCAGGACGGCAAGAAGTTCTAAGCGGCGTCGACGTAGGGGAACGGGTGGTGCTGCATTCAGACGACAATCGTGGCTCGTCTGAAGGAGACGTCGACAATGAGTGATCCGCAAGCCCTATCGGACGATTCCCCGCTTCTGACTCGTATTGTGGAAGTCTTCCTCCGCGGCGACGTGGCGATCATGTTGATCGTGATTTCGCTGATGTTGGGGGCCGCCTCGCTATACCTGACGCCTCGTGAAGAGGAACCCCAAATCGTTGTGCCGATGGCCGATGTGATGGTTTCGGCTCCAGGGCTTTCGGCGTTCGAAGTCGAACGCAAGGTCACCGATCGCATCGAAAAACTGCTGTACCAGATCGACGGGGTTGAATACGTCTATTCGATGTCACGCCCTGGGTCGTGCACCGTCACCGTACGGTTCTACGTCGGCGAAGATCGTGAAGATTCGCTGGTAAAGCTATACAACAAAATCAATTCATCCATCGACATGATTCCGCCATCGGTCCAGTCGTGGGTCGTTAAACCGATCGAAGTTGATGACGTGCCGATCGTAATCGCCACTCTCTGGTCCGAGCAACCCGAACGCTACGGTGACCATGAACTGCGCCGGATTGCCGAAGAACTGCAACACGAATTGCAGTCGATTTCGAACACAAATCGCGTCGAAGTAATCGGGGGACGACCTCGACGCATCAACGTTGAACTGGACACTCAACGTATGGCAGCTCATCAACTCTCGCCTTTGCAGGTTGCCGAAGCGATGCGGGCCAGCAATGTCACGCATCGCAACGGCCAGTTTGAGCAACAAAATCAATCGTTCCATGTGGAAACCGGAACGTTTTTCCGCAATGCCAACGAACTGAATGAAATGGTCGTCGGCGTCAACGGAAGCCGCCCGGTCTACTTGAAGAACGTGGCGACGGTGATCGACGGGCCAGCCGAAGCGGAGAGTTACAGTTGGGTCGGATTTGGGCCCGGCGACCAGTCTTTGGAATCGGCGACACGCCCATCCTCTGCCAAGTCGGACGTATTCCCTGCCGTCAATATCTCCGTTGCCAAACGCAAAGGCAGCAATGCGGTACGAGTCGCCAGCGCGGTCCACAAAAAAATGGAAAGCCTTGCCGAATCGCATCTCCCGACGGGAGTGAAATACCGCATCACCCGCGACTACGGCGAAACCGCAAATGACAAAGTCAACGAGCTGGTCGAAGGGTTGGCGGTTGCCGTCCTGACAGTGATCGGATTGATCGGACTGACAATGGGCTGGCGCCCAGCACTGGTGATCGCGCTCGCGATTCCGGTTTGCTACAGTTTGACTCTGTTCATCAATCTGATGGTCGGGTACTCGATCAACCGAGTCACGATGTTCGCTCTCATCCTCTCGCTGGGGCTGTTGGTTGATGATCCGATCACAGACGTCGAAAACATTGCCCGATACTTTGCAATGAAAATCTTGCCTCCGCGCGAATCTGTCTTGCGGGCCGTCCAGGAAGTTCGCCCGGCATTATTGCTGTCGACACTGGCGATCATCGCAAGCTTCCTTCCACTCGCGTTCATCACCGGCATGATGGGGCCCTACATGGGACCGATGGCGTTAAACGTCCCACTGACGGTAACGATCTCTACCCTGGTCGCCTTCGTGATCACACCATGGTTGTCCATGGTATCGCTGAAGAAACTGAACGACACGAAAGAGACCAGTGAATACGACATCACCAAGATGCCGCTGTACCGACTTTCGCGATTGGTTCTTTCGCCGATCTTGAAAGGACGCGGGATGGCTTACGGCGTGTTGCTGGCAATCGGCGTCATGCTGATCGCGGCGATGTTGTTGCCGGTGTTCCGCATGGTCCCGATCAAGATGCTGCCGTATGACAACAAAAACGAATTTCAGTTGGTCATCGACATGCCCGAAGGGACGACCCTCGAACGAACCGACGCGGTGGCCCGTCGCTTGGGCAACTACGTCGGTGGTTTGTCCGAGGTGAAGGACTATGAAGTCTTCGTGGGGCTCAGTTCGCCAATCGACTTCAACGGCCTCGTGCGGCATTACTTTCTTCGCCAAGGAAACAATATCGCTGACATCCGAGTCAATCTGGTTGACAAAGACCATCGTGTTCAGCAATCCCATGAATTGATTCTGCGGATTCGCGACGACATCGGCAAACTGGCCGATTCGATGAATGCAAACGTCAAGTTGGTGGAAGTCCCGCCGGGTCCTCCCGTGCTGTCGTCGATCGTGGCGGAAGTCTACGGTCCGCCCGAAAGTAACTACTCGCAACAAATCGCCCTTGCTAGGAACGTCAAAAAGCGTCTTGAGCTTGAACCTGGGTTGGTCGATTTGGACACGAGTGCCGAAGATGACCAAACACGGTTCGTGTTTGAAACCGACAAACCGAAGGCGGCACTGTCAGGGATCTCAACGCAAACGATTGCAGAAACCGTCGAGGCTGTGTTGAGCGGAAACAAGGCGACGGTCATGCACCTGCCCGGCGAAATCGAACCGCTGTGGGTGGAACTGAAACTACCACGCGAAAACCGTTCGGCACTCGACGAATTGGAAGAGATCTACATCCAAGGCAACGAAGGGCAAATCGTCCAGCTAGGGTCGCTAGGTAAATTCCGACAAACCATCGAAGACAAAACGATCTATCACAAAAACCTCCGCCGTGTGGTTTATGTGTACGCCGAAGTCGCGGGACGACCGCCAGCCGATGCGATCATGGATATCGAGCACGATCGCCAGCCGATGCCGCTGAGCACCGGTGGCACGACAAACATCACCGTAAACTCGGATCCGGCAGCAGTCGCCGACGGCGTCCAACCGATCCCGCTCGACGAACGATCTTGGTTGAAATTGGGCGGTGGTGTTCCTTGGTTTGTTCCAAGTGGATACTCGATTGTTTGGTCCGGCGAAGGTGAATGGGACATCACGTTGGACGTATTCCGCGACCTTGGACTCGCATTCGCAGCAGCGTTACTGGGAATATTTATAATCCTGATGTTTCAAACCGGATCGCGTCTTCTGCCATTGCTAATCATGACCGCGATACCGCTTTCCATGATCGGCATCTTGCCCGGTTTTTGGCTACTAAATGCCATCATGGACAAGCCCATTGGTGGTCATCCCAACCCCGTCTTCTTTACCGCCACTGCGATGATCGGGATGATCGCGCTAGCAGGCATCGTCGTCCGAAACTCTGTCGTGTTAATCGACTTCATTCACCTAGCCGAAGCCGAAGGACACGATCTTCGCGAATCGATCATCCGGAGCGTCGCCGTTCGCACACGGCCGATTCTGTTGACGGCAGGGACGACGCTGCTGGCAAACTGGGTCATCACGCTAGACCCCGTTTTCTCGGGACTCGCTTGGGCGATCATTTTCGGCATTCTCACATCGACCAGTTTTACGTTGATTGTCATCCCCGCAGCCTACTGGCTGCTCTACCAACCTCGGTCAACCGCGGTCGGCGACCATCCGTCCGACTAAGACGGATCGAACGCAGCGACCATCGCTGAGCGGCGGCTGGTTACGGCCCCGTTGCTCCAGCGAGCGTATCCACGCTCGCTAGAACGTCTCTTCAGGGTAAAGAATAGAATTTACTTGACGGTATACCGTTTCCCTGTATGGTATACCGAATGATGCATACAAATACTTCTACCCTTGCCGCTTCCGCTGTGGATCGTCTGCGGCAGGAAATTTTTGACGGCCAACTTCCTCCGGGAACTCGCCTTGCCGAAGCCGCCGAGGCAAAGCGTCTGGGGGTTAGCCGTGTGCCGGTGCGAGAGGCGTTTGCGGCATTGGAGCGAGACGGACTGCTCGAGTTTACCGAGACCGGACGGACGGTCGTCAAACAGCTGACCCCTCAAGATTTCGAAGAACTGTTTGCGATGCGACTATTGCTGGAACCGGCCGCAGCGCGATCGGCTTTTCCGCTTAGCCGAAAACAGCAGCAATTGCTCTCAGACAACATCTCGGCGACCCGAAAGGCGAATTCGCTGAATGAAGTTACCCGGTTAGATTTAGACTTTCACCAATTGATCGTGGAAGCATCCGGTAACACACGGCTTCTGAAATTGTGGCGTTCCCTCCGTACCGAACTGGAACTCTGGTTGGGCTATCTGCACCAGCAGCATCGTGACCGGGAATTGGACACACGCGTCGACACGGCTGGTTCACACGAAGGGATCCTGGATTGTTTCCAAAACCGCTCCGCCGCCGCCTGCGAAAAACTGACACGCGAACATATCCTCAGTTGGCGTGAATGGCTTCCGATGGCGGAGCTGGAGACATGAATGTTCGCCCCATCAGCAGACAACTTCTGCTAACATCGACCACTATCAAACGGTTACTAACGGAACTGAATCCAATCGCGTTCAGACGTCCCATTAGAAGTTCCACACGCACATCAAGTGCTTTAGCGATCGCATTTCGGTTGCCTCCAGAAACAGCTCCCCCCACGTCCCTCCCCTCCGCAACCGTCGAGCATCCATCGGGACCGCTCAGGAGCGCTGCAGTATGACTCAGCCCCCCCCGAATCATCGCGAAACCGGTGTGGCAATCGCCCCTCCACAAAGTGCCGAGCGTCCTATCGCAGCTGTCGTTCCATTTTGTTCGAAAGCATGGAAAAGGCGTTTAACGTTTCAACGCTGGAGGACTCTACCGCCGGACCGGAGGATTCGTGTGTTGGGTTGCCCCCTTATCGCGATGGCCCTTTTCCTGGTCAGCACCGCAAATGGCGCGGAGGGACAATTCGAACAGACGATCCAGCCTATCCTGCGTCAGTACTGTGTTGAATGTCACTCGACGGAACGGAAAGAGGGCGAGTTGGATTTAGAACCGTTTGCGAAATCGCAAACGGATGAAGTCCATCCCAAAATTTGGGAGCAGGTTCTGGCTCAGGTTACCGATGGCGAAATGCCTCCGAAAGATGAACCGCAACTGCCAGATCCGCTGAAGTTGAAACTAACAACGGTGCTGCAGGAAAAATTAAATCAATTGGCACTCGCCAGTGCTGGCGATCCCGGTGAAGTCGTACTGCGGCGGCTTTCGAATAGGGAGTACACCTACACGTTGCGTGATCTAACGGGCATCGCATCGCTTGATCCGGCGAAGCAATTTCCCGCCGATGGAGCTGCCGGCGAGGGGTTCACAAACACGGGGGCGGCTTTGGTGATGTCTCCCTCCTTTTTGACAAAATACCTAGACGCGGCGCAAAAGGTTTCCGATCACGTGGTACTTCTGCCAAGCGGGATGCGGTTTTCGCCGTCCACCTCGCGGCGTGATTGGACGAACGAATCGCTGGCCCGAATCCGCGATTTCTATCGCCGGTTTACCGTGACCATTGACGAAGAAACAAACGTCGGGGGAACGGGCGTCGTGCACAACGGCGGCGGGCGCATTCCGTTGGAAAAATGCCTTGCGGCACTCTTCCAGCACCGCGATGCTGTTGCCGACGGAACCATGACCATCGACTCAGTCGCCCGCGACGACAACTTAAACGCCAAGTATCTCGGGCTCCTATGGGAAATGCTCGATGACCAACAGCCGTCGTTGCTTTTTGACAGCTTGCGTGCGAAGTGGCGAAACGGAAAACTGACCGTCGCGGATATCGAACCGTGGCAGCACTCTCTATGGCGATTCACAAACATCGGCCATCTGGGAAAAGCAGGTGGTCCGAAGGCATGGATGGAGCCCGTTACGCCGCTTGCGTCGCAACAGGAGTTCCGTATGAAGCTGGCAGCGCCTGCCGACGGTGGGGACATCGTGATCTATTTATCGGCTGACGATGCGGGCGACGGCAATCAGCATGACTTTGCCTTGTGGGAAAACGGGCGCATTGTTTCCGCCGGAAAGCCTGATGTGCCTCTAAAGGATTTGCGTGGCCTAGTCCATCAGCTGACGATACGGCGAAAAGCCATCGCTTCGACGGTGCCTCAATGCCTGGCGGCCGCACATGAGGCCCAGCTGTCACAAGAACCTGTCGATATTGCGTCCCTTGCGAAAAAGCATGGCGTCGATCGTGAACTCCTTTCGAATTGGCTTAGCTATCTTGGCGTCAACGCAACGGGCGAGGCGAAAATCGGGACACTCCTCACCGGAAAAACGGAAAGCCTAGCCAGCTACGACTTCATCAAAGGTTGGAGTGGCGAACAGGCCTATAGCGTGCTCGCAAATTCATCCGATGCGACGGTCCAAATTCCTGGCACAATGAAGCCACACAGCATTGCCACCCACCCCTCGCCGACTCTCTCATCGGTGATTGCCTGGCGTTGTCCGGAAGCGGGAAACGTCACGATCAGCGGAAGCGTTCAGGATGCGCACACCGCCTGCGGCAATGGAGTGACTTGGGAACTTGAAGTTCGGAAAGGGAACCGACGGGATTCGCTTGCCGGTGGTGTTACATCAGGCAACGAAGTCAGCAGTGTGGGACGTTTCGAAAACGTGAACGTGCAGGCTGGCGACCTGGTCACACTGGTGATTGGTCCGGGCCAGGGAAGCCACGTCTGCGATCTTACGGCGATCGAATTGACAATCCAGAGTGCGGAGAAAGAATGGGATTTGGCCAAAGACGTCGTCCCCGACATTTTGGCAGGCAATCCACACGCCGACCGATTTGGCAATCGCGAAGTCTGGCATTTCTTTGGTGAACCGGAAACGGACGCCGTTACGGCGAACCTTCCCAGTCAGTCGCTATTGGATCGGTGGCGTCGCAGTGAAGATACCGAAGAACGCTCGCGTCTCGCTGCTGAAGTGCAGAACCTCCTTCAGCGGGAATTCGAAACGCTTCCAGCCGACTCGCCCGATCGAACAGCCCATCAACAACTGCTGTCGTTCACGGGGCCGCTGCTGGCATCAGCATTCCGTTTGCCCATCGACATGCAAGACAACACATCCGATTCCCCATACGGTATCGATCCAGCCCTTTTTGGCAAACATCCCAGCGACGGTGACGTCGCTGCGAAAAGTCTGTGCGTGCAGGCTCCGTCACGATTGGAAATCCGCCTTCCCGCGTCCCTAGTCGACGGCGCAGAGTTCGTTGTGGAAGGACGTCTGCATCCGACCAGCGGTGGCGAAGCGAGCGTTCAGGTCCAGGTAACCAACACGGAACCGGCCATCACGCCGCTGCGTCCCAGTTCGAGCAACTCCGAGGAACTGAATGGGGCATGGACATCCAGCTTGCCGTCGATGGCGTTCGCTGCTCCCGTGTTAGTGCACGATGGAAGCGAGGCCCGCCAGCGATTCGAAGCGGCATTTCAAGATTTCCGTCAGCTGTTTCCCGCCGCCGTCTGTTACACGACCATCGTCCCCGTCGACGAAGTGGTGACCCTAACGTTGTTTCACCGCGAAGACAGCCTGCTGTCGCAATTGATGCTGGATGATCAACAACACGCAACGCTGGATCGTTTGTGGGCGGAATTGCATTTTGTCAGTCAAGACGCACTCACATTGGTCGACGCATTCGAACAGATCTGGGAGTATTCGACCCAGGACGGTCCCGATGCCCCGCACGGAGACAAACGTCTGGAGCCGCTGCGGGAACCGATCATGCGAGGCGCCGAGCAGTTTCGAAAACAGCTTGTGGAAGTCCAACCGGTCCAGGTTCAGGCCGTGATCGATTTTGCGTCGAAGGCTTGGCGACGTACGCTGACCGAACCGGAAACGAAGGCCCTGCACGAACTTTATCAAACACTGCGAACGAAAGACGTCGACCACGAGGATGCGGTCCGGCTGCTTTTGTCGCGGGTGCTGACGTCGCCTGCATTTCTATATCGTGGCGAGGCGGCCGGAGCGGGTTCGACTTCCGCGCCGGTCAGCGACTGGGAACTGGCGACGCGGCTGAGCTATTTCCTGTGGTCTTCGGCTCCCGACGAAGAACTACGCGCCGTCGCCGCATCCGGAAAACTACATTCCGACGACGTACTGATCACACAGACCCGTCGCATGTTGAAGGACGCCAAAATTCGACGACTGGCGACCGAGTTCGGATGCCAATGGCTGCACATTCGCGATCTGGAAACCTTGGATGAAAAGAGCGAGCGGCATTTCCCCACGTTCGTCGATGTGCGTGACGAGATGCAAGAAGAAACGGTTCGTTTCCTGATGGATCTATTCCAGGAAGATCGGTCGATTTTGTCGTTGCTAGATGCCGACCATACCTTCATGAACGCCGCCCTTGCCAAACACTATGGCATCGACCTTCCGGGCAAAGAATTACCGGTCGACGACTGGCAGCGAGTCGACGGCATGCGAGCTCACGGTCGCGGAGGCATGCTTGGATTTGCCGCGACGCTTGCGAAGCAGAGTGGTGCATCACGCACCAGCCCGATCTTGCGAGGCAACTGGATCAGCGAAGTCCTTTTGGGCGAGAGACTTCCACGACCGCCCAAAGACGTGCCAATCCTGCCGGACGAAGCTCCCGAAGGTCTGACGGAACGTCAAATGATCGCACGTCACAGCAGTGACCCCAGTTGTGCTCGCTGTCACGATCGTATCGACCACTTTGGGTTCGCCTTGGAGGGGTTTGATGCGATTGGCAGATCACGCAGCAAAGATGCCGCCGGACTTCCGATCGACACCCTGGCAAAAATGCCAGGTGGAGGCGAGCTAAATGGTATGGATGGGCTCCGAACGTACCTCCTGGAGCAACGTCAAGACGACTTCCTCCGCCAATTCTGCCGCAAACTACTCGGCTATTCTCTGGGACGAAGCGTGCAGCTGTCAGACAAACCACTGCTGGACGACCTAATCGAGCAACTCAAATCGAACGACTATCGCATCAGCACCGCGATTGAACAAATCGTCCGAAGTCCCCAGTTCCGCAAAATCCGCGGACAACAATTTGAACCAACCCTCACCATTTCATCAAATCCCCAATAACAACCAACATGAACCAACATCATTTCTCGCGACGCTTCTTTCTACGTGGTGTGGGCGTCAGCATGGCGTTGCCGTGGTTGGAATCGTTCAATGTTTGGGGCGACCAACCGCGATCGAACGCATCGGCTAGCGAAGCGCCGGTTCGTTTGGCCGTGCTGTTCTCGGGGAACGGTTTTCATTCGCAACATTGGTGGGCGAAGGGTGAAGGCCGCGAGATGGAACTTGGCAAGGCGCTTGCGCCGCTGAGCGATTTTCGCGAGAAGCTGTTATTCGTTCGTGGCCTTTATCATGAAGAAGCGAGGAAGGGAAATATCCACAGCTCGCAGACCGGGAACATCCTGTCCGGTGCGCCGATCGCATCGGGCGGCGAGATTCGATCGGGAACAAGCTTCGATCAATTGTTGGCGCAAAGCTACGGGCGATCGACAAAGGTGCCAAGCTTGGTGTTGGGCTGCGAACATTCCAACCCGTCGGTCCACAAGAACTACTCAATGCTGTATAGCTCGCACATTTCGTGGAATTCAGCCACCACGCCGACGCCGCTCGAGCTTTATCCTGCACTCGCATTCGACCGCCTGTTCAAAGACGAGGTCGCCGCCGCAGACAAGAGCGTACTGGACGCGGTGCTGGCGGACGCACAGGACCTACGACGCCGCATCAGTATCGGCGACCAACGCAAACTGGATGAGTATCTTGATTCCGTCCGCGAAGTAGAAACCCGCATCGAAAACGCTGGAATACGAGGCGACATTCAGGGGTGGCGTCCGACTCTCGACAAACCGAACATGGGCCGCCCCGCAGACGGCATCCCGCAGGACATCGCCGAACACATGCGACTGATGAGCGACATCCTGGTGCTCGGATTCCAGACCGACACCACGCGGATCACGACGCTGAAACTGAATAACGATCACAGCGCCCTGAGGTTCCCGAATCTAAAGAGCGTCGAACAACCTCAGCACGGGATCGATTACATGATCCATCACCTGTTGTCACATTCCGACGGCGAGGACTGGCTGAAAGTCAATCAGTTCTTCATGGAGCAGGTGGCATACATCGCTGGACGATTGGACTCCATTCAAGAGGGTGAGCGAACGCTCCTGGACAATACGATGCTGATGCACTGTTCCAGCATGATGGCCGGCGCGAAACACGATAACGACCAGCTGCCAGTGATCCTGTTAGGCGGAGCCGGCGGCCGCATCCAGGGAGGCCGCGTCCTGGATTACAAGGAAAAACCAGAACGACAATTGTGCAGGCTATTCCTTTCGATGATGGATAAAATGGACGTCCATCCAAAGACGTTCGGCGACGCGAAAACCATGCTCGAGGAGGTCTAAATCAGGCTTATGATCGAAAGACTCTGTTTACTTTTGACAGCCTTCCTGCTGGTCACTGCGCCCACCGATGCAGCGGACGACGACGCGTTCTTCGAATCGAACGTGCGGCCGCTGCTAATCAAACATTGTTACGAGTGCCATAGCGGCACAAAGACCATGGGGGGCCTTTCGCTGGACACTCGCGCGGGCTGGCAGAAGGGAGGCGAATCGGGACCAGCGATTGTGCCGGGGAAGCCGGGCGACAGCCTGCTGGTCGAGGCAGTGAACTACGGTTCGCTGGAAATGCCGCCGCCCGACAAGGGAGGCAAGCTTACGGATGACGAAATTGATCTCCTTACCAAATGGGTCGCCATGGGCGCGCACGATCCGCGCGTCGCTGCTCCGAAATTGGGCGGCATGAAATTGACAGACGCCAAAAGTTGGTGGGCCTTCCAACCCTTGCCGACAGCTGAGGAATTGCCGACCCCTGCGAAAATCGATGCGTTCATCCTGCGTGAACTTAAAGCACACGATATGGAACCCGAATCGATCGCCGACAAGCGAACGCTGATTCGACGGACAACGTACGACCTGACGGGCCTGCCGCCGACTCCCGCGGAAGTCGACGCCTTTATCGCAGATCAATCACTGAATGCGTTCACGAATGTTGTCGAACGTCTTCTAGCGTCTCCGCAGTACGGCGTGCAATGGGGCCGTCATTGGCTGGATGTGGTTCGCTATGCCGATACGGCGGGCGAGAACACCGACCGGCCGCTGCCCCACGCATGGCGTTATCGAAACTGGGTGTTCGCCGCCTTCAACCGTGACATGCCTTACGACGACTTCGTTCGCTGGCAACTGGCCGGCGACATTCTATGTGCCAACGGCGACCAGACGCAGCGAGGTGAGGGTATCATCGCCACCGGCTACCTCGCGATAGCGCGGCGTTTCGGCCACGACATCGATAAAGACATCCATCTCATGCACGAGGATGTGATCGACAACCTGGGCAAAAATTTTCTGGGGCTGACCACGGGATGTGCTCGCTGCCACGATCACAAGTACGATCCGATCACGGCGGCGGACTATTACGCGCTCTCCGGCATCTTCAGCAGCACTCGCTTCGCTTTCCCAGGCTGTGAACCGATAGGACAGCCTCGCGACCTGGTACCGCTGCTTCCTCAGGCGGGCGTGGATGCGTTGATGAAACCTTGGAATGCTCGCATCGCAGTCGCCGAAGCCGAGAAAGAACAGCGGATGGAATCGATCGCTGCCGAATCGAAAACCATCAGCGTCCTTGCAAAGGAGACGACGCACACGCTCTCATCGTCGCATATCAATGAAGGAGCGTCGGTCTCTTTCGCTGAGGGCGCGCGTCAATCGCTGCAGCACATCCACGTGCGAAAGGGGGAGATTCTTCAGCTGACCGTTTCGCCAAACGCAGGGCATGGCGGAGATTCCACGCTGGTGGAATGGACAATCACCGA
Source organism: Roseimaritima multifibrata (assembly GCF_007741495.1). Lineage (NCBI taxonomy): Bacteria > Pseudomonadati > Planctomycetota > Planctomycetia > Pirellulales > Pirellulaceae > Roseimaritima > Roseimaritima multifibrata. Next base: position 3,311,218 of record NZ_CP036262.1, on the reverse strand, counting down.
AACCGCCGGAACCCAACGCAAATGGAGGGTCAGCGATTTCATTCAAATCCTAACGCAGGAAAATCCGCAGAACGGAAACGACGGCGGCAACTGGTGCTTCCTTGAAGTGACCGACGGCCCGAAGTTTCTTAACGAGAAGAGCGATTCGATCAACGGAAACCTCGCATTGAAAAAATGGAGTATCGGCAGCGAGCCTTCGGTGTTCGTCAACACGGCCGACCAACCGGTGATGGTCTGGACGGAGCTGGCCGCGGAGTCGTTCTTTGTCCATCCGGGGGCAAACCGCCCGGTCGCGGTCGCGTGGATTAGCCCGCTGGACGGCCAGGTCAGCATTGCGGGCCGGGTGGCAGACGTGCATCCCGCTGAACTGGATGGCGTCGCATTTCAGCTGGATCACATCGCTGCGCCCGACATCGGCCCAGCGCTCACCCGGATCGGAACGGCATCGATGGCCGGGGCTGGCGAAACCGAGCCTCCGCCGGTGATTCCCGTCGCTTATGCCGTGGTGGATTCGCCCCCGGCAAACGCACGTATTCAGCAGGGTGGTGATCCGGAAAAATTGGGCGACGAGGTGCCTCGCCGTTGGCTGTCCGTCTTCGGCGGCGATTCGGTTCCCGAGGGTGCTGGAAGCGGTCGGCGACAACTTGGTGATTGGATCGCAGATCATCCGATCGCTGCACGAGTGATGGTGAATCGCATCTGGCAGTGGCACTTCGGACATGGCCTCGTCCGTTCTCCCAACGACTTCGGGTCCCGCGGTGAGGCGCCCACCCATCCCGAGTTACTCGATTGGCTGGCGTCGCAGTTCGTTGCCAGTGGTTACAGTGTGAAAGCGATGCACCGACTGATTATCCACACGGCGGCCTATCAACGGCGTAGCGTTTCGCCAACGGCGACCGATCCTGACAACCGTCTGCTCGCTCACTTCAACCGTCGCCGACTGAACGCGGAAGAGATCCGTGATAGCCTGCTTGTGGCCTCCGGAGAACTGGATCCCACACCCGCCGAAGCGCACCCGTTTCCACCGGAATCGACGTGGACCTTTAGCCAGCACACTCCGTTCAACGCCGTCTATGACACCACCAAACGAAGTGCCTATCTGATGGTGCAGCGTCAGCGAAGGCATCCGTTTCTCGCTTTGTTTGACGGCGCCGATCCCAACGCCAGCACGCCCGAGCGGCAGATGACCACCGTTCCCACGCAGGCTCTGTATTTCCTAAACGACCCGTTTTTTCATAATTCCGCTGCCGCCCTGGCAACGCGTCTGAGGAAGCTGACCGACGACCACGCGCGAACGACAGAGGTTTACCGAACCTTATTTCAACGTCCGCCCTCCTCTGCCGAACAAGATCGCGTGGAAGCCTTTATCGCCAGCTACCCTGGTTCCCAGGACGAAAAATGGGCGGCCCAGACACGGGTGCTGCTGGCAAGCAATGAATTCCTACACCTGGACTAACCACATCAGCAGCGACTGCGTCCCCAAACGGTTCGATTTCCAATCGGACAATCATTGTTCAAAGGTTCCAAGACGGATGAAACGTCCCTTTCAAAATCGTCGACAATTTGTGCAATCTGCGGTCTCCGGATCGATATTGTTTCCCGGTATCATGCAGCAGTTGATGGCCGAGGAAGCTGGTCCGCTTGCGCCTCGCGAGCCTCATTTTCCCGCGAAGGCGAAGCGGGTGATTTTCCTTTTCATGACCGGAGGCGTGTCGCACGTCGATTCCTTCGATCCGAAGCCGGAACTCGTTCGCAGTCACGGCAAAGAGATCAAAGCCGACCATCCCGAAATCAAGGGGCGAGCCGGCTATGAACGGATTTATTTGAAACGCCCCCAGTGGGAATTTTCGCCACGCGGGGAATGTGGCACGGAGGTGAGCGACCTGTTTCCTCACATCGCATCGTGTGTGGATGACATCGCGTTGATTCGTTCGATGCATACGTCGCACTCGAACCACTACAACGCCACACTCGGGATGCATACGGGGTCTTTCACACAGTCGCGTCCCAGCCTCGGATCATGGACAACATATGGCTTGGGATCCCTGAATCAAAACCTACCCGGATTCGTGGTTATCGCACCGAAACAGACGTATGCCGGCACACAGGTCTACGCCAGCGACTTCCTGCCCGGTGCGCATCAGGGGACCCTTGTCGTTCCTGGCGCAGACCCGGTGGCTAATGTTGCACCGCGGATTCCGGCCGATCGCCAGCAACTGGAACTCGCCGCCCTCCGCGAGGCCAACGAAGCCCACCTTGCCACTCGCGATGCGGACCCATTGTTGGCCGCACGATTGCGGACCTTCGAAACCGCTTTCGGGATGCAGATGGCCGTCCCGGATGCGTTCGACCTGAAACAAGAAAGCGATGAAACACTGGCGACTTACGGTTTACAGCGAGGCCAAACGTCCGGGTTTGGCTGGCAGTGCCTCGCCGCTCGGCGTTTGGTCGAACGGGGCGTACGCTTTGTGGAACTGATCGATACCGGTTCGTCAGGAAACTGGGATGCGCACGGCGACATGATGACTCACGTCCCTCTGGCCCAAAACGTCGATCAACCCATCGCCGCGTTGCTGAAGGATTTGAAACGCCGCGGTCTGTTGGACGATACGCTAGTCGTCTGGACCACGGAATTCGGCCGCACTCCCTTCAACAATACGGCGGAAGCGAAAGGTCGTGAACATCACCCATGGGCCTTCAGTTCGTGGCTAGCTGGTGCTGGCGTCAAATCGGGTGTCGTTCACGGAGCCACCGACGACATCGGGCTCCGCGCGGTCGACAAACCGGTCCACGTTCATGACCTCCATGCCACGATCCTGCACCTGATGGGATTCGATCATGAAAAACTGACCTACCGGCACGCCGGGCGTGACTACCGGCTCACGGATGTGGAAGGAAAGATCGTAAAGGACATCCTGGCGTGATTATGATGAAGTTACCAACCGCGCAGGCATCATCCGCCTCTGCAACGCAGTCGCTTCATTTTCTTTCTTCCGAAATCTCAATGAAACCATGTTTTCTCCATTTGCAATCGCTTGAATCGAGCAAAAACCGGGTGCATTCCGATTCCACCAACCAGAACGGCATTCACAGTGAGGCTTCACGTCGCCAAAGACGAACGCCGCTGGACGGTTGCACATTTTTGCTGACCGGCGTCATGGGAGCGGATGTGGACGGATTCTAGCCCTTAAACCGCCGCCAACGTTCGCAATGCCGAACAATTGTTCTACAATATCGCCCCTTGTTCATTATCCGCAGCCTTTACCGCGGTGAACCACAACTGCACCGGCGATACTGCGATTTTGATGTCCAAGACGCCGTGCGACCAATGCCTGCGGAAAAGCTAACTGATTTTTCAGTCAACACTGGGGTACGTATGACGTGTAAAAAATCCAAATTTTCAATTAGGAAGCGATAAATCGAGCTTTTTTGAAGAAAAGCGGAATTGGGGGGTAACCTTTCCCGCCCTGCTGCCATATCCCAATGAGATGAGCATTAACTCCATACCCGATGATCGAAAAGTCGCAGTTGCACTGCAGCCTGTTTCGCATGGTGAAACGGCTGTTTTCAGGGTATTGCTGCGCCAAGATAAGCGATCATTTGGAAGTGAGTTCGCACAGGACTGCATGGATGCAAGCCTTAAAATAGAAGGAGTGCCCTCATGATTAACGAAGATCGTTTCGCCGATCTATGGACGGATTACCTAGAGGGTGAGCTTGACGAGAATGGGCTTGAGGAACTTCACCAATTGCTTTCCTCTGACGAAGGCTTCGTTCCGCGCGCCGCTGACTTATTGCAAACGCATCGGCTACTTGGACTGATTGCGGCGGAGTCCCCTTCGCGACAAGATGCATTCGTTCGCCAGACGTTAGCCCAGTTACCGGAAAGCCAGGGTGAATTCGTCAGCCAGGTGATGTCGCAGGTCGACACTCAAGATGCGACTTTGCAGTCCTCACAGCAGGAGAAGCGAAGGAATTACTTTACTGTCTCTCAGCCTGCTTGGATTTTGGCCGCGTTGATTCTTGTCGCTGTCACACTGTTCGCATTTCGACTGAAGGGCCAGGTTGCGGTTGTTGAATCGCAGCCACTCGGTAATGCCATCGCAGAGCGACAAGTTCACCTTGCCAGTAGTTCGCATGCGAAATTTTTCGGCGAACTTTCTCCGCCTGTGGGTGAAGTGCTCCCGCCGCAGCGTGAGTACGTACTCATGAGCGGTCTTGTTGAGATTTTGTTTCCTACGGGGGCTTCGGCGATCCTTGAAGGACCAGCGGTATTTCACGTTTCATCAAACGAGAGTTTGGTATTGGATGTCGGTCGCTGCTCGGTGCACGCACCCGAGGGAGCCGAAGGCTTTCTTGTGGAAACGCCGGTGACCCGCGTGGTCGATCGAGGGACCCGGTTTTCCGTGAACGTCGGCGAAACAAGTGAAACGGAAGTGCAAGTAATCGAAGGGGCGGCAGATATCTATAACGTTCAACGAACGGCAGACTCATCCGATGCCGACGATTCGGTGGAACGGTTAGCCGGCGGGGAAGCCAAAAGGTTTGTGACAGCAGGGGCCTACGCGAATGAGAAGGTCCCGTTTGAAGCGAATTCCTACCGACGCCAATTGCCTGACCGCGTTGTTTCTTATGAGACAACCCTTGGACCGGACGGAGGTGCTGAAAACTTGATCAGCGTGACCGTTCAACGTGGCGGCAAAGTAACTCAGCTTCCCGTTGATTCCCTAATTCCTGCTCGGATCACCTCGTTCAAAGCGACCAAGGCTAGACCGTTCCTTTGTGGCGGGGTCACCCTCCCATCGCAGCGACTTAAGTCTCTTGTGGACAACAGCCTGGTTACGGGCGTGATCAATCCTGCTGGGAGCGTCGACCCACTGACCACCGATCCGGTCTTGGAAGGGGATGCGGGAACGCCTGGAATGGCAATTCGATTCGACCGCCCGGTCGTCAATGGTCCCGGAGCGGATGTGATTCTTTTCGATTTACAAACATTCGGAACCCCTCTTGATGGTGATCCGTTCCACGTCAGCCCGCTTAAGTTCCGCGACGGGCTGAAGTCGTACACGATTCGAAAATACGACCTGACAATGGAATCCACCGAAACAAAAGTATTGACGGGTTTCCATGTTCACTTTTTTGCGGAAACGGCGAGATCGCTCGAGGATCTCGATTCATTGAAGACTTCATCGCAACAACAAAGCAACAAATTTCGCGGCCTAGCCGTCGGGATTGATCTCTCGGACCTGGGATATGCGAGCGGTGAGGTCGCCGAAGGACTATTTATTCAGGACGCTCTTGACGATGGTCATTATGTCGACCCTGTTTTCATCGCTGGCCTGCCAGAGGAAGAATTAGAATGAAAATTGCCGGACAACACCTCACTCAAGTGGCTGGTAACCTAGCCCATGACCGTGGGAATGTTCTCAAACGATCCTCTCGCCTCGGCTTGGATTGGCTATCGTCGTCAATCCTTCCTGTCGTTCTAACGATAACGTCGCTGCTTGCTTGCGGACTTCCTGCCATCGCTGAAGAACCAACTACAGCGGAACGGGACCAGTTCGAGCAACACGTTCGACCAATGCTGCTGACGAACTGCATCAAATGTCATGACGACAATAAACAAGAGGGTGGCCTTAACCTGACCACTCTGGAAGGTTTGCTGGAAGGAGGCGACTCCGGTCCTGCGGTCGTTCCCGGAAAGCCTGATGAAAGTTTGCTGCTTGAAGCCCTGCGTTATGAATCGTTCGAAATGCCTCCGAGTGGTCAACTAGAAGATTCACTTGTGGGCGGCATCGCAGCCTGGGTGGCTGCCGGAGCGGACTGGCCCAACGGTCTTCAACTGAAGAAAGTTGCGAAGATCGACCAAAAAGATCGCGACTGGTGGTGCTATCAACCTGTTGGAGATACCCCGGTTCCCGAAGTGGACGACAATGGCTGGTGTCGCAACGAAATCGACAACTTTATCTTCCAGCGTTTGGTCCAGAATGGCGTCAGCCCTGCTGCCGAAGCCAAGCCGAAAAAACTTGCTCGGCGAGTTCATTTTGCAATCACAGGATTGCCTCCCAACAATGAAACCGCTGCGATGCTGGAGAGCGAAGAGGGATGGTACGAATCGCTTGTCGATCAGCTTCTTGAAAGTTCCGCCTATGGTGAGAATCAGGCAAGATTCTGGCTGGACCTCGTCCGCTATGCCGATTCGGATGGATACAACGCGGACCATGCGCGTCCGGAAGCCCACCACTTCCGTGACTATGTGATCCGGTCATTTAACGAAGACAAACCCTACGACCGTTTTGTACTGGAACAACTTGCCGGCGACGAAGTCGACCCGGGAAACAGAGATGCCTTGATCGGCACGATGTACTTACGCCACTGGATTTACGAATACAACCAACGTGACGTCGAGGGTCAGTGGGCGCAAATTCTGAATGACGTTACCGAAACAACGTCCGATGTCTTCTTGGCTCAAGGCCTAAAATGTGCCCGCTGCCACGATCACAAGTTTGATCCTCTACTGCAGAAAGATTACTTCGCCCTCCGTTCTTTCTTTACACCTCTGCTACCACGCGAAGACCAACCGATTGCGGATATTTCCACTCGCACAAAGCATTACGAGCAACAGAAAATCTGGGAGGCAGCGACCGAAGACATCCGGCGACGCCTGCACGAAATCGAAACGCCCATGCTGCTGAAGAAAGCAGGTGGTCAGGGCTTCAAAATGTTCACCAAGGAAATTCAAGCTCTCGCGTCTAGTCGACGTGACGAGATCAGTCCTTACGAATACCAAATCGTGGCGTTGATGATGCGTCAACTGGTGTTGAAGCCTGATGAACTGCCGAAAGCGCTTGGTGAGGCCAAAGAAGCCGAGCGTCAACAACTATTGCAAGAGCTGGCGAAATTCGATGATTTGAAGCCAGAGCCTCTCCCGACGATCAAATTCGTCGCCAGCGATGTCGGCCCCGAAGCACCGCCAACTTTCATTCTCGATTCGCACGACACAACTCCAATCGAGCCTGCATTCCCTGTGGTCTTAGGGGACGAAACCCCTGAAATACAGCCTCCTGCTGAAGCGCTGCAATCGACGGGTCGGCGAACCGCGCTGGCAAACTGGATTGTCAGTAAAGAGAATCCGCTGACGGCTCGAGTCATGGTCAACCGCGTTTGGCAACAACACTTCGGACGTGGACTGGCGGAGAACACCAGTGATTTTGGTCGGCTGGGAACAGCGCCATCGCACCCTGAATTGCTCGATTGGCTCGCCAACCGATTCATGCAGGACGGCTGGAGCATGAAAAAATTGCACCGTCTAATTCTGACGTCCGCGACCTATCGACAATCGTCTGAACGTCAGATGGACGATCAACTAGCGGCGCTCGACCCGCAAAATATCCTTCTGTGGCGTCAGAATCCGCGACGTCTCTCGGGTGAAGAAATCCATGATTGCTTCCTCGCGGCCAGTGATGAAATGGGAACGGGAAAACGAGCGGTCTACAAAAGGGTTAAACGAAACGCCTTGGATCCATTGTTGGCTGTATTTGATTTTCCTGACCGCGTCGAAAGCCAAGGCAAACGGCACCGCACGACGACGTCGCCACAATCGCTGCTGATGATGAACAATCCGTGGCTGCACGATCGAGCGAGAAAACTAACCGCGAACGCCGGCTCTAGCAGCCTTGAATCGCTGGTGGAGGAAGCCTATCAGCGGCTCTATTTCCGCTCGCCCCGACCTGAAGAACTGGAGATAGCATCCGAGTTCATCAAGTCGTATGAAGCGGATGCAAAGATCCCGACACCACCGAATCGACTTGCCGCGATACCCAGTGGTGGTTCCGCGATCCAGCTAAGTCCCGACAAACCTACGTCTATCCAAGTCGGCCCGCTGAAGGAGTTGCATGATCCCGAAAGCGGTGGTGACTTTACAATTGAAGCGACCGTCATGCTGCAGTCACTGTACCCAGACGCTTCCGTGCGAACGATCGTCGCGGGCTGGACCGGCAATAATTCTCAGCCTGGCTGGTCGCTCGGAGTGACTTCCACCAAGAGTGGCTATAAGCCTCGCAACTTGATCTTGCAGCTGATCGGTTCACGAACGGATCCGAACGGCAAACCGGAATACGAAGTCGTCGCTTCGAACCTGCGGCTTGAATTGAACAAGCCTTATTCCGTCGCGGTGTCCATCGATTTGGACAACCCTGCCAAGGAAGGCATCACGTTCTATCTGAAGGATCTGTCGAAACCAGATGCCAAACCAGAAGTTGCTCAAGTCGCTCACCAAGCACGCTGGAATGTGCAATCCAAGCAGGCGATTGAAATTGGTGGTCGCGGCAAACATCATCTTTGGGATGGGTTGATTCAAAATGTTCGTCTTCAACAGCGAGCATTAAACCAGGACGAATTGTTCGCCGATCAACCGGATACGTCTCAGTCGCTGTTTGATGTTGCATTTACAGACGTCAAGAATTTAGGTCAGGATCAATCGGGAAATCAGCATCATGCCATGGTGGCTGATAGCGAAGCGACGTCCGCTTCACCTGCGATGCAAGCACGCATTGCACTGATCCACGCACTCCTTTGCTCCAATGAGGTGATTTATGTCGATTGATCAAGAACGCCGCGATGTTGTCTCTCGTCGAGAGATGCTCTTAAAGGCTGGTGGAGGTTTCGGTGCGTTGGCCTTGGCGGGCATGTTGCAAAATGGCGAAGCAAACGCCGCGACATCGTCGCCAAAATCACCATTGTCTGCCAAGTTGACGCATCATCCTGGAAAAGCGAAGAGCGTAATCTTCCTGTTCATGGATGGGGGCCCAAGTCATCTGGACTTGTTCGATCCCAAACCCGCACTCGACAAATTGGCCGGGGAACCGATACCTGAAAGTTTTGGTCGCGTGATCACGGCGATGGGCGAATTCGATTCACCGATCATGGCGACAAAACGAAAATGGAAACAGCATGGAGAGGGTGGGCTGTGGATGTCCGATTGGCTGCCTCACACTGCAAAGATGGCCGACGAACTTGCCGTCATCCGCTCCTGTTGGACCAATGGTATTAACCATTCTGGCGGGATCTGCCAAATGAACACAGGAACTCAGTTCGCCGGACGACCATCGCTCGGCAGTTGGGTGACATATGGACTTGGTACCGAAAACGAAAACCTGCCTGCCTTCGTTGTGATGCAAGAAGGGAGTGGCCGTGTGATCAATGGGGCTCGAAACTGGGGTACCGGTTTCATGCCAGCGATCTATCAAGGGACCACGATGCAGCGAAAAGGGGCTCCGTTCGCAGACTTGGTACCTCCCAAGAATATCGCGACAGCGCAGCAGCGGAAAGAACTTGATTTGCTTTCGCGTCTGAACCGTGAGCACGCCGAATCACGGGAGGACAACTCGGATCTGGACGCCCGTATCCGCAGTTTTGAACTCGCATTCAAAATGCAGTCGCATGCTCCCGAAGCAGTCGACCTGTCGCAAGAATCCGCCGAGACGCACAAGTTGTACGGTATCGATGATAAGAAGACAGAAGGGTATGGACGCAACTTGTTAATGGCACGTCGACTGGTCGAACGTGGAGTGCGATTTGTCCAGTGTTACCACGGAGCGGGTAGCAAATGGGATGCTCACTCCAATATCGAAGGGAATCACTCGAAGATGTGCGGTGGCATGGATCTACCTGTTGCAGGACTCCTTCAGGACCTGAAGCAACGTGGTCTGCTGGATCAAACACTGGTCGTGTGGGGAGGCGAATTCGGTCGCACACCGATGAGCGAAAAAGGAAATGGACGCGACCACAATCCAACAGGTTTCACGATGTGGATGGCCGGCGGTGGAGTCCAAGGTGGGCAAGCCTACGGAACGACGGATGACCTGGGACTGCATGCAGTAGAAGATCGCCTGCATGTCCACGACATTCATTCCACCATCCTGCATTTGATGGGCGTCGACCATAAACAATTGGTTTATTCTCACAAAGGTCGCCCGGAACGGATCGATCAAAACGAGGGCCGCGCCTACAAGCAGATCGTCGCATCCTGACCTGATTCGCATTTTGCTGCGACATCGCGCCTTCACTGACAAATCGTTCAGACAAGGAAGGTGTCCGCAGCAGAAGACGCGCCGAACATCACAGCTTCTAAAACTTTTCCCCGGGAACGCTCCACAAGCTTACCCGGTTCAGTGGCCCGGTGATGCTCACTCAAACCGCGGGATATTCTGCTTTACAAAGTGACCGCCGCTGATGACTTGCTGCCAAGGCTGGCAATTCGGAAAAAGACTTGGATGATTTGGGCCCCATCCGCCTTACCGCCCACGGCATTCCCATCGCCGCTCTTTTGCGCGAACGACTTTTCGTTGTTCAGCCGCCCCAATTGCGTTTAGAATTATGTCTTCGCAAATTCACTCCATACCGAAGTCACTAGCAATCTCATGAACTCACTCAAATCAATTTTTCTGCTCAGTCTTCCACTTTTCGTCTGGGTACCGCAGTCGAATGCAGACGAGAAGAAGCCCTTCCATTTTGCACATCGCGGAGGAGCACATGAATTCGAGGAAAACACCTTCTTCGCTTTTAAGAGCAGCTACGAGAAAGGGATCCGAGGTTATGAATTGGACGTGCGAATGACAAGCGACGGGGAACTGGTCGTGTTGCATGATGATTCGCTAGATCGCACGCACCAAGGCAGTGGGCCCGTGGAACATCTGACCGCAGAAGAAGCCAAAAAAATCCGATCCAAAAAACAAAATGAACCGCTGTTGTTTTTAGATACCCTGCTGGACTACCTGAAGGATAAACCTGGCATGTATGTGGAATTCGAAATGAAGACCAGCAACAAAGATCTTTATTCCGATTCACGCATCCAAGATTACGTGGCAAAACTACACCAGGCTGTCACCGCCTTCGTTCCCGATGGTTCGACCTACATCTTCACCTCGTTTGATCAACGCCCGTTAAAAGCCATCAAACAGCTCGATCCCGAAGCAGACATCATGCTTATCAAGGGCGGCCCCCTGACTCCCGAACTGATGGAAGCGGCGAAGGCCATCGGATCCAAGCGAATCGCCGCTAAAATGGAAGGCACCACTCGCCTTGCCGTCCAACAAGCCCAGAAGCAGGGTTTCACTGTAACCGGCTGGCCGGGTCACAACCTTGGCGACTATTTCCTCGGGCTTGGCCTAGGCGTGGACGCCATTTGCACCGACGTCCCGGTACAGGTTCAAGAGTACATCGAAAGCAAGAAGTAAGGGAAAGGGTCCATTGAGTTACGCGTACTGTGCGGCCGTTGGTCGTCCGATCTCGTTCCGGAATGACTCAAATAGACACGTCTGATGTTCCTATTTGATGCATTGAAATCGGTGACCCGACGCGTGATTTTTGAAGTTGCGTCTTGATGGTGCGCCGGCCCGTTACGGGCTGGCGAAGAAACGCATTTCGATCGCGCATGTGGATAACTGCCAGTCGTGCGCCCGCCGGGGCGAACCCGGAAACGGAACTCTTCAAGTAGGATGCGGGCCCGAAGGGGCGACGCTATAAATCGTCACCTATAAAGTTCAGGTCCCGAGCGAAAGACGACCATCACTAAACCGGCAGCGGGTTATGGTTTCGAAAACGACACATCACGAAGGGGGAAGACCAGTATCGGAGTCGCGTTGACGCTCTTGCCGCGAGGAGCTCCAAATCGCAACCACAAATCCAACGAAAACGAACGCCAGCACCATTGAAAGCGGTCGACTGACGAGCCCGAGGGGGCTCCCTTCGGATGCGGTAAGCGATTGCACGAATCGCTCTTCGAGGGGACCTCCCAGAATGATCCCGAGAACGACAGGACCAAGCGGGAAACCTCGACGGGTTAGCAGAAACCCGATCAGTCCCATCATCAGCATCGTGATAACATCGAAGGAACTGCCGTTAAGCGCAAACGAACCCGTGATGCAAAACACGATGATCATCGGAAACAAAATCGCTCGGGGGATGCTTAAAATATTGCCGCTTAACCGTATCGCCAAAAAGCCAACGGGAATCAACATCAGATTCGCCAAAAAGAAGATCAGATAAATCGAAAAGACGAGAGAGCTTTGCTCGTCAAAGATTTGAGGACCGGGGGTCACATTTTTCATCATCAGCACCCCGATCACGATCGCGGTAATTGAATCCCCAGGAATCCCGAACACAAGCGTCGGAATCCAACTCCCCGCCAGAGCCGCATTGTTCGCCGTAGTCGCGTCACCGATGCTATGCAGAGCCTCTGTTTCAGTCTCGGTAAGATCCTTGCTGGAGGCGGCTCTTTTCGATGCGGCGAATGACACCCACGAGGCGATATCGGCGCCCGCGCCGGGAAGCATGCCAACGAGAATGCCAAGCAGGCTGGACCGCGCCGTGCCTGCCTTGTGGTGGCGGAAGCGATCGCCGAATTCACGAAACGTGGACGCAAGTACTGCAGTCCAACGGCGCCGCGGATGCGACGGATTGGTTGCGGACAGACTGCGAACGTCCCCTTTGGACAGGATCAGCAACACTTCGGACAGACCGAACAATCCGATCATTGCCGGAATGAAAGAGATCCCCTGATACAGTGACGGAATGCCGAAGGTGAAACGAGGTTCCATGTGCGCCGCACTGAGACCGATGGTGGAAAAGAACAGTCCTAGCAGCAGGCTCAAAAGGGCTTTACTCTTCGGACCATGGGCGACAAGCACCGCGCAGGCCAAGCCAACTAGGTAGAGCCAGAAATACTCCGTAACGGAAAACCAACTGGCGACCCGCGCCAACTGGCGGCCCACCAGCATCATCACGACCGCTCCCACAAGACCACCGAACGCGCTACACAGCAGCGTCAGCCCGAGGACACGCTCACTTTCTCCCCGCTTGGAAAACGCATACGCGTCGTCCGCATAGGCTGCCGATGCCGGAGTCCCCGGGATGCGGAGTAGAACCGTTGGCAGGTCCCCGGAGAAAATCGCGCATGCCACCATCGTGACAATCGCTGCCAGCGCCGCGACCGGATCCATCCAATAGGCGATGGGGACAAACAGGGCCACCGCCATCGTTGCCGTAAGCCCCGGAATCGCGCCGACGAAGATGCCGTAGACCGCCGACGCGAGGACGATCAACCAGATGTCCCAACGTCCGAGTACGTCGCTCAACGCTTGGAGAAACTCTTCGCTCATTTCCTGATCATTCCCAGGCAGAGCGCCCAGATTAAAAAGTCTATCGGCTTCATTTTACGACACAACGTTCGATCGTTCATGGATTCATCCCGCCCGGCATCACCAGCCGAGCCATCCCCAGGGCAGAGGGACGCCGAGAAACCCAGAGAAAATCTGGTAGAGCAGCGGCGGGGCGACCAGCGTCACCACGGCCGCAGTCCGGCGACCAGCCCGAAACGCGAACATCAAACCGAACAGCAGAATCCCCGTGGCGATTAAGTAACCCACAACCGGACTGAGCCATACAAAAGCCAGCACCCCGACAACGACCCAAATGATCGGTCCTTTCCTTGCGACGCCGCCTGAATCCGCAGACCCGATACTTTTGAATCCAGATACGACAACGAGCAGCGCCAGCACGCCTAATAGTCCGGGAAAAAACCATGCTCCGACAGCGGCACGATTTGCCTCGGCAAACACCGGGGTGCTTAACGTTTCGCCAAAACGACGATCCGTCGAATCCATCAATTCGGTGAAGACATCTGGCTCCGCAAGGCTGATATGAAAACCGGACTGTTGCATGAACCGCGTGAATTCATCGCTGCGTGAAACATTTCTTACAGCGGTCCGCATCGTTGCCAGGCGATCGGGGGGCACCCCTTTGGGATATAACAAGCCGCGCCAGCTTCCAAGACTCCAGTCGATCCCCTGTTCGGCGAACGTTGGTATCTCCGGTGACGCCGGCAAACGCTGTGGGGACATCACCCCCAGACAGCGGATTTCGCCGGCTTCCAGCAGTGGCTTTGCCTCCGGAAGCGAGCAGGATACCAAATCGATCCCTTCCGCCATCAGTTCCTGCAGTGACGGTGCCGCGCCATTGATCGAGATCCACGTGACCTTATCGGTTGGCAGGTCCCGCATTGCCAACCAGCCGATCATGGCGACATGCCAGATGCCTCCCGCCGCGGTACCCGACGCCTTCAGAGGACGCTGCGCCGCAGCGATCGATTGTTCCAGATCGGCCAGGGACATCCAGTTGGAATCTGCACGCACGAAAATCGCGGCGCTATCCTGATTCAGTAATCCAAGGGGTTCGAAATCGGCCGGTCGGACTGCACTAAGCCCGCGGTGATGCAGCATGTTCAGTTCGACCGTCCCAATGGTCAGGGTGTAGCCATCGGGACTCGCCACCGCACCACGGGTGTGCCCGGTCACGCCTCCGCCGCCGGTTGCATTAACCACGTTGACCGGCACACCAAGTTCCCCTTCCAGCAAAACCGCCACCTGACGCGCTAACCGGTCGGTTCCGCCACCTGCAGACCAGGGACAGATCAAGGTGACCGGCCGCGAGGGAAACTCTGCGTCGGAATGACATCCCGCGACTAGGCAGGCCAGCGCCGCGATCCAGAGCAACCGAAAAACAGCAGGGAGCATGCGTCTTTCCAACCGTGCATTCATCGCCATTGGTTACTTTCTAAAAAAGACGGGGACCGCCCATTTGCCGAATTCGATCGACTCCGATTTTTTGCATTGCTTTTGATAAAGGGTGCAATAATTTGCCGAACGATTGGGATCGAATAGGCGCGTCTCTGGCAACGCAACCTTTTCAAATCCTTGATCGAGCAATACTTGGCTTTGGCTGTCCCCGTTTCGACCGGGCTCTGGGCTTAAGAAATAGACCATCCCGGCACGCACGCAACGCACCGCCTTCTTTCCTTCCAACGGGACGCGAAGAAAGTCTGTGCCTTCGAGGGCCTTGGGGCGTTCCGCGATCGTGTAGCCTCGGTCCGTAAACAGCGTCGCGCCAACATCGAACGAATGGACAGCAACGTCGTCGATGGCGAGTGCGCCCGCCGGTTCAATCTTGAGTGCTTTGCCGTCTTTATGTTTCTTGACCGGAGACGGCGTTCCCTTCTTGCGTTCCAGCCCGCCGGACGCTTGGCTGACCAGTTGACGCAATTTCACCGAGTCCGTGACAGCTTTGCCGGCAGCGGCATCTTCTTCACGGAAACTGGCAAAGAGGATCTGCCGGTCGCTGGTGCGATTGTAATCGTAGATGATGTGGATAACGCCGTCGGCGTCCTGTTGTCCGTCCGGGTAAGAGACGCCTGCTCGTTCATCGAGCATCAGTCCGCCGGACCAAGTCTTGCCATCGTCCTTGGAAACAAAGGCCAGCAAATGCGAGCGGCCTGTTTTCTTGTCGATAGGGCCGTGTTTGACCAGCAGAAGATTGCCCGACGCGAGCCGCCGGATGAAAAAGCGAGCGCTGGGATGAGCGATCGTCGAGGGAGTCAGTTCAGGCCACGTTTTTCCCCGATCGGTGGAGACGCTCTCGCCGATTCCGTATTTCGTGCGGACAAGCAGCCAGATCGATTTGTCACGCCGCTCGATAAACATGTGTTCGTCGAACGCTCGAACGTTCTTAGGGACATTACAACCGCCCCGACGCGTCCATGTTTTGCCCTGATCGGCCGAGACAATCATCCGAGCGCTTTCATCGGTCGCGCGCCAGGTCGAAGCCGGCAATGCCCATTCGCCAGTCGACAGGACCAGTGGTTTGCACATCATGACACCGTCGGTAATCCGCTTCGGTTTGCCGAAGCGTGGTTGTGCTGCGTCGGGATCTTCGATTTCCAAAAACCAAACTCCGGCTATGTCTCCCAGGTGTCCCACCGCTTGCGCCCAGACGAGCCGTAATTTTCCATCCGGTGCAATCCACAATTCCGGATCATAGGCACGAACCGGCCCCGCTTCATCTGGATCGACCACAAGCACTTCCTTCCATGTGGCCCCGCCGTCCCCGCTGGTGCTAAGGACGACGTAGTTGTTCTGGTCCTCGCCTGGTGTCTTGCCGGCATACCACGTCGCCCAAAGCCGCCCGCCGTTTGAAACGGCGAGGCTTGGAATTCCCGCGAAGGCCCGATTCGTCACAGACTGCAACGCCTTGGCGGGACCGATGTACTGCGGCGGTTCCAGAAACGGCAAGTCCTCCGCCTTTAGATTTCCTGTCAAACAAATTGAGAGAAATAGTAAGAGCGGGATGATTCGATTTAGAAAAGGTTTCATTGAACTCATGTTGTTTGATCCTCGATGATTAAGACTTCATTTGCTGCAACAATTCAGCGGCCCCGTGGCCCAGAACAATCGTATCAACTCCTGCTACCAGCAGCGTAAAGCCGCGATCGCGATATGGAGCAATGGAGTCGCTGGTGACGCCAAAAATGCCGAGTTTCATATCGGCCGCCTGACAGACTTCGGTCACGCGGTCAATCGCCGCGACCACGTCTGGGTGATCGATCTGCCCCATCAGCCCCATACTTGCCGACAGATCGTAAGGCCCGACAAGGACGCCGTCGACGCCAGGAACCTTGACAATCGCTTCGATGTTTTCGACGGCCCGAATATCCTCGGCCTGCACGACTAAGGTTGTCGTGTCGTTGGCCGTGGCAACATACGGTTTCAGGTTCAGTCCGTAACCGCTGGCTCGCGCAATCCCCACCCCCCTCGCACCTAGCGGAGCATAACGACTGAGCTGGACAATCCGTTCGGCTTCCGAAGCCGTATTGACCTGAGGCACAATGATGCCGGCCGCCCCCAGATCGAGCGCCCGCTTGATTGGGATTTCATTCTGCGAAGGGACTCGCACCAAACAAGCGACACGGCGGCTGACCACCTGCAGAATCGTTTGCAATTCGGTGACTTCTAGCGGTCCGTGCTCTGCATCCACGAACAGCCAGTCAAATCCGGTATCCGCAAGAATTTCGGCAACAGCGCCGGACGGAATGCTCAGCAACGTCCCCAGCAAGCGTTCGCCGGAAAGAAACCGTTGTCGAAACGTAGCGGGCATAATGTCGTCTCTGGGTCGTATGGAAATCAATGCACAAAAAATCGCTGAGAATCATGATCAAAACAAATCGGACGATGACCCTCTGACCAGTGTCAAATTTACTAGTCCCACAAAGAGTTGATTGCCTCGACCGTCTGGTCAACCAGAGCTTGACCTCCTTTGGGGCCGACGGGACAACTTGGCGGGATGGCGCTGTAACTGCCCCCTTCGACCGCACGGACTGTCGGCAGATAGGTCCCTGATTGCTCACCGGTCAGCTGGATTACAAACGTCTGCACTGCCTTGCTGCGGGCCTTAATTTGCACGCCGTAATCGGTGTACAGTTCGAAGGGATTGGTGCAGATGGCGATGTCCCCCAGTCGGATGACGTGGAATTGTCGCTCGTACAAATCACCTTCTTTCTGCTCCTTGTACCGGTCGGTAACCTTCTTTTGCCAATTCATCCTGCGTTGGTTCGCTGGATCCTTGGAAAGACGATCGACCTCAGCTTGGGCCGCCGCGTTCTGGGCTTCGGTGACCATCCAAACCGGAAGTTTAAGCGTTCGCACCAGATGCACCATTTTGACGTCGGTGCGAATATCGTTCTGGGCAGCCGAGTTGGCTTCCTCCACTGCCACGTCCAGTCGTCGGGCGATCTCCTCTAGGCGAGTGAGGCCGCGCAGTTTGAGCATTCGCGTTTCGGCTGCCCGGTTGTACATCAGGTGTGGCGACTGGTCGCCGGCTGCGCCACACCAACCCAATACGTCAAGTTGCTGACCGTAGCGTTTCCGCAGCAATTCGCGGGTCTCGTGCCAGAAGTCGGCGTTGACTGCTCTTCGACCTTCGACTTCCTGGGAGGGACAGGCCACATCGACCGCCATCGCGAACGGCTTCTTTTCGGCGTCCCAAAAACTGAGGACGTCGATATCATGATCTTCGTATCCCTCGATGCCACGAAACTCGGGCTTGTTCGTTTTGCCGTACATCGCTGCCGAACCGTTGGCATAGACTGCGCGGCGATTGTGGGCCACAACAGCCTGCCCCAACCCCCAGCTGACACCGGCGGGTTTGCGCCCATTCCAAGCCTCCGCGACCGCGCCGCTTACCTGCTCCACAAGAAAGTCAACGTACTCCGCGGGCTGAATCACCCCTTCGGCAGGTAGCACATATTTGCCCTCGACCATCACCGGAGCGGTGTGCGTATGCGTCGCGTTAACGAACAGTTTCTGCACATCGACTTCGGGAAGCTTCGCAGCGACTGCGGTGCGGATCCGCGATTGCACGTCCTCACGGATGACCACCAAGTCGCAGGAAACCATGATAGCCGTCTCCAACGACTTATCACCGTCGCGTGATTCCAACACCAGGACGTTTGCTGTGCAGGGGCTTTCCACTTCCTTGGCCACCCGCGTATGAAACTGCCCCGATAGTGCAACGGGTTCGTCGGGCGTGATCGTGGTACGTGCAGCTCCAACGAGCAATTCAGCAGCATGCAAATCAACAGCGGGACCGCACCACAGCGCAGTTACGCAGGCGATCAATATGCCAGTACGAGCGAAAGCAGAAGAGATTAAGCGTGCAGCGAGTGAAAGCGTCTTCATTCAATGCGTCCGACGATTAAAAGGGAAAGGCGTTGCGGAACAAGTCCGTAATATCATACCTCGACGCGTGAGCAAAGGATCAAACGGGAATCCCTCGCGTACGGGGCGACAGTAAACAGGGGGCGCCGCTCGCACTTCCGAGCGGCGAAGCCCCACATTGTAAGACAATTGTCTGAACGGTTCCGCACCGCAAGCCAGCTCACACCATCAAGCAATTCGGAAAGTTGTTTTAAACGGATCGCTGGGGACGTGCGATTTATAAGTTGGCGGATTCCTAGCGGATCGCGGTGGTGTGGCAAGAGACCAGAATCCCAACCCACTCCGCAAGCTTTGAAGTTGCGCGTTTGAGTTGATTGCTGTGATCAGTCGCCCTGATTTCCGTACTCTTGCGGATGCCTCAAATCATTCGGCTATTCCAGCACTTTTTTAAGCTGCAAGCATCCAGAGTTCCGTTTCCCGGCTTGCCGCGGCGGACTCGCAATGGACAGCTACCGTATTGGGTGATCAAAAGGCTGACGGAGAAAGACGAAATAGCAAAGAGGCATGGGAGTAGTTGCCAGTTGTTGCCTCGCACCGAGACAAGCCCGGCGGAAGCAAAGTAACCAACCCCAAAACGCGCAACATCAAGATGCGCAAAGGAGAGCTAGCGGTCGGCTTTTTCGGTCACTCGCTTGCCGGCTTGTTGATTTAATCACAATCACAAAACAACATGCCGCTGCACAGTGAGTTAGGATTTCGGCGGCATGCGACCTCACTCGCACCTTTTTTTCACGTCCCATGCGAGATTCCAGGCAGCAATCGATTCACTTCCAGTGCCAAATATCCGTGCTGCTGGCGATCGGATTTTCGATTCCTTGCCATTTGAATTCGACCTTCGCGACAGCCCGATTGCTGCCGAGAATTGACTCTTGAAATGACAGAGACGACACTGTGGTTAGCAACCAAGTTACGTTTCTTGTCATCCAAGGATCGATACACGGTTTGCCGCCCCCGGTCCCCTGCTTTTTGCGTGCGGAGCATTCATCTGCGCTGGACCACGACTACGCTAGCGACACTGCTGACTGAAAGTCCAAGCAGCATCCACCATCCCAAGAAGAGGATTCAACATGTGCAGATTCCTTGTCAAAACGCTGGCGAATAGTCAACGATTGTTCGGTTCCCGCCGAACACTTCCGCGTCACTTGCTACACCAAATGACGGCACTTGCCATTCCCGCATTTGCTTTATTAGTCTCACAAACCCTCTGCAGTAAGCCACTAAAAGCCGAATCAAACGAACCACCGAACATCGTTTTCATTCTGAGTGACGACATGGGTTGGTCAGAACCTGGGTTTAATGGTGGCGATCCCGAATTGACCCCCAACATCGATAAACTGGCTTCTCAAGGAGTGCAGCTGACTCAGTTCTATGCCCACTCGGTTTGCGCCCCTAGCCGCGGTGCATTGCTCACCGGCCGGTACGCTTTTCGCAACTGGATGGACTGGCGAAGCGAGGACTTTGGCAAGCCCAGCTATTTAAAAAAGCTTGGTCTGACGTTGGCCAAAAACGAACGGGGCGAAGAAACTAGGCGAATCCACGCGTTGGCAACCGACGAACAGACCATTGCAGAAATGCTCTCCGAGGCGGGTTACTTCACCAGCATCACGGGCAAGTGGCACTGCGGCGAGTGGTTGCCTGAGAATCTGCCGATGGGGCAAGGCTTCGATCACCAGTACGGGCATTATGCCTGGGGCATCGATTACAACCACTACACGATTCCGCATAACGCTCCGGCAAAGTATGCCGTCTACGACTGGCACCGCAATCAACAGCCTCTGCAGGAACAGGGTTACACAACCGACCTGATCGCCAATGAAGTGGTCCGTTTGCTTACCGAACGATCAATCGCCAATATGCAACAAGATGCAAATCAACCCTTCTTCATGTACGTCCCCTTCAACGCAGTGCATGGACCAATTGAAGAAGTCCCTCGTTACACCGATCAATACCCTGCCCGGCAGGCAGCCCTAAAGTGTCTGGACGACGCGATCGGCAGAATCATCGGCGCTGTCGATCAGAATGGTTTCAGCAACAACACGTTGGTCGTTTTCGCAAACGATAACGGTGGATTGACCGAAGAAATGAACCACCCTTTTCGTGGCACAAAAAACACGACATTTGAAGGCGGGGTGCGAGTGCCGTGTGTAATGCGATGGCCCGGACGCATCGAAGCCGGCACCAAGAACGATGGTTTGATGCACTTGGTCGACATGCTTCCAACCTTCGCCAAACTGTCGGGCGGCACAGTAGAAGGCCCCTACAAGATCGACGGAATGGACATGAGCGACGTCCTTTTGAAAGGCAAACCAAGCCCTCGCACAGAAATCGTTTTTGAAGTGGGTGGTAGCGTGCGTCTGCCTACGATCCGGAGCGGCGACTTCAAGTTGATGGGACAAGCCCTATACAACATCAAGACCGATCCAACGGAAAAGAACGACATCACAGCGGAACACCCTCTATTGGTGAAAAAACTAACCGACCGCCTGAATCAGTTGTCCGCCCAGCGTCCGCCGCTAGGAGAAAAGACCTTGTTGATGGACCCTCCCCTCCCCTACGTCTATGGTCAAGCTGAAAACAAGCAGGCCCCGGACTGGCTGGTTGATTTGGTCGAAACCATCCGCAAAACCCAGCCCGCCGAATGGGCACCAGGCGAAACGCCTTGGCCGCAGGCGCCACAAGGGGCCACCATGAAATACACGGGCGACGGGCGTTAAGTACCGACGAAAGGCAGTACAATAAGCACCGAAATGGAAGTGTGGGCCAACGAGCAACAATCCGGTGATGACCTGTTCGACCCCAAAAACTTGGAAACGGCGGTCAGTTTAATATGACATTTTGTATCGGTATCAAAGTCCGCGAGGGAATCGTTGCCCTGGCGGACACCCGCATCGTCCGCGGTGGCGAGCAATCGAACAAGCAAAAGCTGTCCGAATTCCAGCACAATGGTCAAAGTCTGTTCACGATGACCAGCGGTCTGCGATCGGTACGCGACAAAGCGATTATCTATCTGGATGAATCCTTGCGGAATGATCCTCAGGGCGTCGATCGGTTGTATCAAGTCGCCAACCGGTTCGGCGAGCAGTTACGCCGTGTCAAAGCCGAAGACGGTGAAGCCCTACAGTCCACCAACCACAAGTTCAACTCGCACGCGATCATTGGCGGACGGCTACTCGGCGATGCGATGCCGCAGTTGTTCTACGTATACCCAGAAGGCAACTGGATCGAAGCCGCCGAAGACGCGCCGTACTTCGTGATCGGACGTACGTACTATGGCAAGCCCATCCTAGACCGCCTGTTGACGCACGAGACGACGCTGAAGACGGCCATTGGTTTGGCACTGTTGGCGTTCGATGCCACCCGCACCAGCGTGACGGATGTCGATTGTCCGATTGATGTCGCCGTCCTGCCCACCCACGCCACCGTGCCCACGTTCCGCCGATACACGGAAGCCGATCTCGCAACCACAACCGCTTGGTGGTCTGCCACTCTCGCCAATTCACTGCAACAGTTGCCAATGGACTGGGCGAATGACTTGCTCACCGGCCCCTAGATCGCAGGGTTTCTCAAGGAACCAGCATGAGCGACACCGGCGACGGTCACTAAAACACGGGAACTTTCTGACCAAGCATCCCTTTGGGCGAGATAGTCCCTTAAGCCGTTGATATCGGTGGTGAGTGGCGTCATAATACATGGTCTAGTTCACATACTGGACTAGCCCCGCCTGAAAACCTGCCTCGTAATCCCAGCCCCGCCGAATCGGTATTGACGCCATGCACTTCTGGTTGGCTTCACGATGCCCCCATCGTTTTGTAGTGGTCAGCTGTCTGTTCGTACTCGCGTGCGGATCGACGTACGCTGCCGAGCCCCCTCACTTTGAAACCGAGATCCGTCCGATCTTGCGTGAGTACTGCTTCGATTGCCATGGTGCCGTGGAAGAATTGGAAGGCGGACTGGATCTGCGTCTCGTCCACCTAATGATTTCCGGTGGCGATTCAGGTGAAGCCGTTGTCCCGGGCGACCCGGATGTCAGTTTGTTGCTGCAACGCGTCCGTGACGGCGATATGCCCCCAGGCGATGCCCGGGTATCTGACGAAAAAATCGCTATTTTAGAAGCGTGGATACGAGCCGGCGCAGCAACCCTGCGCGATGAACCCAAAACACTGGAACCAGGGATTCCGATCACCGAAGAAGAGCGGAACTACTGGGCTTATCAACCGATCGCGGAAGTGTCCGTTCCGGCCTACGTAAACAATAAGAGCATCCGCTCCCCCATCGATGCGTTGATCGCCGCACAGATGCCTGCCGGATTGACCTTTTCTGACGATGCAGATCGATTCACGCTGGTACAACGCGTCTATAACGACTTGCTTGGTCTGCCACCGACAATCGAGCAAATCGAACCATGGCTGCACAACGAAGATCCTCTCTGGTTTGAAAACTTGGTGGATGAATTGCTTCGGTCGCCGCACTATGGCGAGCGATGGGGCAGGCACTGGCTAGATGCAGCGGGATACGCCGATAGCGACGGCTACACGGTCGCCGACAGCAACCGGGAATGGGCATGGCGTTACCGCGATTATGTGACGCAAGCCTTAAACGAAGATAAGCCATTCGACGAATTCATCCACGAACAGCTTGCGGGCGATGAAATCGCTGGCCCCAAGCAAGGCGATTGGACGCCGCGCCAGATTGAACTGCTGACCGCCACCGGGTTCCTGCGAATGGCAGCCGACGGCACGGGCAGCGGCGACAACAGTCCCGAAGCTCGCAACAAAGTCATCGCCGACACGCTGCAAATTGTTTGTTCAACGTTGCTTGGTTCGAGCGTTCACTGCGCCCAGTGCCACGACCACCGCTACGACCCGATCTCACACGCGGACTACTTTTCCCTGCGAGCCGTTTTCGAACCGGCGTTGGATTGGCAGGCCTGGAAACCGCCCGCTGCAAGGTTGGTTTCCCTCGCGACCGAGCAAGATCGCGCTGCGGCAGCAAAGATTGAGAGCGAAGTCAGCAGTGTGGCTGCCGAGCGTGCCGCCCAACAAACGGTGTTCATCCAAGAGGTGTTCGAGCAAGAACTGCTGAAGTTCGAGGAACCACTCCGTTCCCAATTGCGGACGGCTTATGAAACGCCAAAGGACAAACGGGATGCGGAACAAAGCAAATTGTTGGCCAATAATCCAAGTATCAACATCACCCCCGGTGTTCTGTATCAATACCGCCCCGACGCCGCTGCCGAATTGAAAAAATTCGACGCAAAGATTGCCGAGTTGCGAGCTTCCAAACCTGTCGAACAATTCGTCCAAGCGTTCGTCGAGCCCGCAAACCATGTTCCCGTCAGCCATCTGTTTCACCGTGGCGATTTCAATCAACCGAAACAAGTTATTGAACCTGCAGGCTTAACGGTCGCTTCCGCCGAAGGATCTCGTGTAACGTTCCCGGTAAATGATCCTCAGCTACCGACGACGGGCCGGCGTCTGGCATTCGCGAAATGGTTGACAGCCGAAAGCAATCCGTTGACCGCTAGAGCCATCGTCAATCGGATTTGGATGCACCACTTCGGGCACGGCATCGTAGCGACACCGGGCGAATTCGGGCGTTTAGGCGAAAAGCCGTCACACCCGGAATTGCTCGATTGGTTGGCGAGCGATTTCGTCAAGCATGGCTGGAGTTTAAAACGGCTACACCGGCAGATTTTAACGTCAACAACCTGGCGGCAGAGCTCTTTGCGTCGGCCGGAAGGGGAAGCGATCGATGCGGAGAATCAATTCTATTGGCGCAAATCACTACAACGCGTTGACGCCGAAATCCTGCGTGATTCGATGCTGGCAGTTTCCGGGAGTCTTGACCTGAAATTTTATGGGCCTCCGGTAGCGGTTGCGGAAGATGAAACCGGGCAAGTTCGCGTCGACGCTAGCCAACCGCGGCGGAGCATATACGCGCGCGTCCGCCGAAGCCAACCGGTTGGCATGTTGCAAACGTTTGATGCACCGGTGATGGGTGTCAACTGTGATGTGCGGACCGTCACGACCGTAGCGCCTCAGTCATTGATGATGCTGAATGGTGCTTTCGTTCTCGAGCAAGCTGGCATGGTCGCGGACCAAGCGATCAAGCGAGCTGCCGAAACAGCACCTACCGGTGATCAGGCAATAGCATCCTGGTTACCAGAAATGCCGCCGCTCGCTTGGCGTTACGGATCCGGCAAAGTAGACGAGAAGGCTGGCGTGATCAACGACTTTGTCGACCTGCCTCATTACACAGGCTCTTCATGGCAAGGGGGCCCAACGGCTCCGGACGCTAAATTCGGCTGGACCATCCTTAACGCCAGCGGCGGGCATCCTGGAAATCCCGCCCACCCCGCGATCCGTCGATGGACCGCACCGACCGACGGACAACTTAGCATTGCAGGAACACTGCAGCATGGCAGTGCAAATGGAGACGGCGTCCGCTCGCGTATTTTTTCGTCAAGCGGAATGAAAGGTGATTGGCAAAGCAAAAACAGACCGGTGCAGACCCCGGTGCCAGCGTTTGCAGTGAAGGCTGGCGAAACGATCGACTTTGTCACCGATTGCATCGCCAATGAAACTTCCGACTCCTTCAGTTGGCCGCTCAAATTGACTTTCACGCCAACCGATGCAAAACCGATCCCCTATGACTCGGTGGCCGATTTTCATGGCCCTGAATCGGACCTTGAATTGCTACCTGCCCAAATCAATGCGGCATGGGAAGTTGTTCTGTCCCGCGCCGCCAGCGAAGCGGAGTTAAAAATGGCGCTTCGTTTTGCTGCCGATCAATTAGTACTGATGTCTCGTGATCGCCAAGGCACATCGCCAGGCCGCTCGCGGGGAGAGCAAGTCCTTGTCAACATCTGCCAAATGCTGCTCAATTCCAACGAATTTCTCTACATCGAATGACTCCGGAGCGACTGACGATGGATTCCCCTAAGGTCCCCGGTACCCGCCGCCAATTCCTGCAACAAACCGGAATGGGTGTGGGTGCTTTGGCGTTGCAATGGATGCTGGCTCAAGAATCCGCAATGGCGAAGCCCCCTGTCCTAAAAGCGACGCCGCCAAGCGATCTGCTACCTCGAAAGCCGCACTTTGAGCCACGTGCCAAGGCGATGATTTCGTTGTTCCAACACGGTGGTCCATCGCACATGGACCTGACCGATCCCAAACCGGAACTCACGAAGTACGATGGGACGGATTACACCGGCGACATCCAGTTTTCGTTTGTCAATGAAGCGAGCAAAAAACTACTTGGCAGCCCCTTTCAATTCCAAAAGCACGGCCAGTGCGGCATGGAGTTGTCTGAACTATTGCCACATACCGCGGGGGTCGTCGACGACCTTTGCATGATCCGCAGCATGCACACCGGAGCGAACGGTCACGAAGTTTCGATCCGCTACTTCCATGGCGGAATTCCAGCGGTGCTGGGACGGCCAACCTTTGGTTCATGGCTGACCTACGCATTGGGCAGCGAGTCTCAAGACTTGCCAGCTTTTATGGTCTTGGCAGATCCTGGTGGGCATCCCGTCGATGGTGCGACCAACTGGAGCAATGGGTTCATGCCTTCGATGTTCCAGGGGACCGTCCTGCGGCCCAAGGAACCTAGAATTTTCAACCTGCAACCGCCTCCACATTTAGCGGGCGAATTCCAACGTCAGAATCTTGATTTTTTACAAGAACTGAACCAGAAGCATCTGGAATCCCATCCAGGCGAATCGGATCTTGAAGCTCGCATTGCCAGCTATGAACTTGCGGCCCGAATGCAAACCGCGGCGACAGATGCCTTGGATATTTCGCAAGAAACCGCCGCGACGCATACCATGTACGGATTGGATCGCCCAGAGACTCGCGAATACGGCACACGTTGTTTGTTGGCGCGACGTTTGGTTGAACGGGGCGTTCGGTTTGTGCAATTGTTCCACAGCGGTCAGCCTTGGGACAATCACAGCAGCATCAAAACCGGATTGACATCGATCTGTAAAAAGACCGACCAGCCGGCAGCGGCATTGGTCGCCGATCTTCGTCAGCGAGGGATGTTGGATTCAACCTTGGTTCACTGGGGCGGAGAAATCGGGCGGTTGCCGGTCACTCAGGAACATGGAACCCCAGAGAAAGCAGGGCGCGATCACAATGGCCAGGGATTCAGCATTTGGCTGGCCGGAGGCGGAGTTCGCGGCGGTTTGACGTATGGCAAGACGGATGACTTTGGACACCACGTTATCGAGAACAAGGTCACCCCAAATGACTTCCAAGCGACTGTAATGCATCTGTTTGGTTTGAACCATGAAGAAGTGGTCTATCCACACGGAAACCAAGAACAGATCATCACCGCAAATCGCCCCGCACAAGTCGTGCACGATTTGATCGTCTAGCGGCAACAATTAAACAAAACGGGGCATGAGCCCAAGCCCCCTTCCTAGCGGAACGGCGCAAGCCGTCCGGCCACCGCGCTGGAAACCGCGCGCACGTGCCGGGCGGCTCGCGCCGCTCCGCTAATATTTGTTGCCCGAATCCCCTCTTAGCGGTACGGCGCAAGCCGTCCGGCCACCGTGCTGGAAACCGCGTGCACGTGCCGGGCGGCTCCCGCCGCTCCGCTAATATTTGTTGCCCGAATCCCCTCTTAGCGGTACGGCGCAAGCCGTCCGGCCACCGCGCTGAAAAACGCGCGCACGTGCCGGGCGGCTCGCGCCGCTCCGCTAATATTTGTTGCCCGAATCCCTTCTTAGCGGTACGGCGCAAGCCGTCCGGCCACTGCGTTGGAAACCGCGCGCACGTGCCGGGCGGCTCGCGCCGCTCCGCTAATATTTGTTGCCCGAATCCCTTCTTAGCGGTACGGCGCAAGCCGTCCGGCCACTGCGTTGGAAACCGCGCGCACGTGCCGGGCGGCTCGCGCCGCTCCGCTAATATTTGTTGCCCGAATCCCTTCTTAGCGGTACGGCGCAAGCCGTCCGGCCACTGCGTTGGAAACCGCGCGCACGTGCCGGGCGGCTCGCGCCGCTCCGCTAATATTTGTTGCCCGAATCCCTTCCTAGCGGTACAGCGCAAGCCGTCCGGCCACCGCGCTGGAAACCGCGCGTACTTGCCGGGCGGCTCACGCCGCTCCGCCAGTAGTGTTGCCCTGCCCCCCTCTTACCGGAACGACCAAAACGTCGATCTTCAACCGAACGCTAAGACATCCATCGATCAAGATTCTCTTTGACAAATTCGTCATCGGTGAGGTGCGGATAAGATTCCTGGATGCGAGTCAACTCGTCCGCTTGGCCGGGCCCCATCCTTTCGTTGGGGTCTAGGCACCAAGTTCCCGCCAACAAACCTTGGCGGCGGAGGACTTCGTGAATCCCAGGGATGCAGCCTTCAAATGCATTGGCCGAATCAAACAATGCGGCATTGCAGTCGGTTACCTCGTTAGCAAGCGACAGCATCTCCCTGGGGATCATCGATTCCTTTCGCATCGTTTTACAGCGGTCAAATAACTCCACAGCTTTTTTGGTCCAGCAAGCCCAATGGCCTAACAGACCGCCGACGATTGAAATGCGTTTCGTCCCTTCCCGCGTAGGAAAACGATACTCGGTCAAAAGATCGATCACAATATTGTCATCGTTGCCGGTATACATCGCGATGTCTTCACGTCCCGAATCGGCTACCGCACGAACCACATCCAATGTCTGGTAGCGATTGAAGGGTGCCATCTTGATCGCGACGACATTTTCAATTTCCGCAAACCGTCGCCAAAATTCATACGAAAGCAGTGTTCCGCCGACCGCTGGCTGCAAATAGAAACCGATCACGGGGATCACGGCAGCGACCTCTTTACAGTGGTTGATCAAATCATCCACCGAATTTGCTGAGTGACCCGCTAGACTTAGCAACCCAGCTTGGAATCCCAGATCGCGAAGCAAGGTTGCTTCGGCAACGGCTTGTTTCGTGTTTCCCACGATCCCACCGATTCGCAGCAGAGGACGACCGAGCCGTTGTTCCTGATTTCGAAGCTCTTCGGCGGCGATTTCCAGCACCGGCTGAAAGAGCGAATGCTTGGGATCGCGGATCGCAAACTGTGTTGTATGCACGCCAACGGCAACCCCGCCAACTCCTGCGTCGGCGTAATACCGAATCAGTGCACGTTGACGCTGCACATCGATTTTCCGCTCGGCGGTAAGCGCCAATGGAGAAGCGGGAATCACCATTCCTTCAAGAAGTTGGCTGCGGGTCGAATGGTCCATCGGAATCCGTTATTCGTGTTACAGAATGAAAACTAAGCGAAACGACACGACCCAAATCGTACAAGCTGGCGAACGGGGTAGCGTCCCATTTTGCTTTGGGAAAATCTGCGTTCCAATCCTACTATCGAGGGTTGGAAGCCGATCTTTGCTCGGTGATTTCCAACCAGTGGATCGTTGGTCTTGCCGAACATCTTGTTGATTTACGGTTTGTCGAATTTCGCTCGGGACGTGAAATTTATAGGTGACTTATTGCCGTTTTGTCTATGCGCTGGCGAGCGTCGCTACGTGACTGCCGTAGCTACCGTTGCCAGACGGTGGTCCCTACTCGGAAACCGTAACCAATTGATTTCACGTCCCCCGCGAAAGAACGCACCTTAAAACTACCTTGGCGGCGAGAAAGGTTGCAATCTTTCTCCCCTTCCGACTAAAACAGCAATCCGCAACACAGCGGGTTGCTAAATCAAGCGGCGATTATTTGTTTTGGGGCTTTAGTACTTACCATCGCGGACTTGAAAACCGGTCGGCTTATTTAAGGTTTGACCACCGCTGCGAATCCATTCGGCCGTCCACTCGATCACCGCCTGCACCGGTACTTGAGGGTACCCAAAGACCTGCTGGCAAAGGTTCCCATTGGTGAGCAAGCACTCGGGGGATTCCGTCCCTGTGAACCGGACTTCTTTGCCAAAAATTTGTGCGAAACTATCGGCTATTCTGCGGACGCTAAGCAGTTCAGGTCCAACAAGATTAATGGCGAATGCAGGGGTATCGGCAAGGGCCAAGGAACGCAACGCCATCGCATTTGCATCGCCTTGCCAAATCACATTGCAGTATCCCATCGTCAAATCGATCGGCTGATCGGTGAAGACCGCACTGGCGATATCGACCAACACCCCATACCGCATTTCAACCGCATAATTCAGTCGCAGGATGGTCGCGGGAGTCTGGTTTACTTTGCTGAAGTGCTCGACCATTCGTTCCCGTCCAATGCAGCTCATGCTGTACTCATCGGTCGGCAACAGCGGATCGGATTCGATAGCGCCACCCTGAGTGAGTGGACTCAGCCCGTACACGCAGCCGGTTGAAAACGCCGCGATACGGCTGTCGCTGTATCGCTCCATGACTCGACCGGGAAGGTACGAATTCATCGCCCAAGTACTGGATGGATTGTTAGCGATCCCAAATTTATGGCCGGCCATAAAGATGACATTGGCTGCATCGGGAAGTGCAGAGAGTTGTTCG
Source organism: Roseimaritima multifibrata (assembly GCF_007741495.1). Taxonomy (NCBI): domain Bacteria; kingdom Pseudomonadati; phylum Planctomycetota; class Planctomycetia; order Pirellulales; family Pirellulaceae; genus Roseimaritima; species Roseimaritima multifibrata. Next base: position 3,281,150 of record NZ_CP036262.1, on the reverse strand, counting down.
GAGGACATCAGATCGGCAGCAACCGTTTCCACTCCGCACGCGTTCAATTGCTCACGAGCCGCTTGGTTCGAAAATCTTGATACCGCAATAATTCGACGTGAGACCCCCGCTTCGTCAGTCGCCCGTTTCGCCATCCGCGTGATCGAAGGCCCCAATTTTCCACCAGCACCGAGGAACAAGATGTCTCCCTCGATTTGAGCCATTTCATTGACCAGTGCAGCGGACGGACAACTTAGCCGCTCTTCCAATTCCTCAAGATCTTGAGGTGCATTTGTCTTAAACATTGGAACCATCCATTCGCCTTTTCCTGACGTTTTACCAAAGGCTGCCGTGAATTGGATTCGAACGACCAACCTGGCCGGAATTCAATCTAGACAGAGCGCGATTCGTGTCGCGGCGTTTTTGTTTCGGCGACATCGTACCGTATTTTCGTCAGTGACTGGACTTGTCGCAGACAAAAAATACCGAGGTTCGCGTTCCCCCCGAAACAATCCGAGCTAAGAATCTAGCGAGCTCGATTGCGGGGCAGGCTCCGCCGAGGCTTCAATCGCACCGACCATATCTTTCAGCACGATCGGGACGAAATAGATTCCCGAGTAGTGGTCCGCATCAAAGCGAAAATGGTGCGTCTCTTCCAAGCCGATACGTTCGGCCAAAGCGAGTGCATTTTTTAGCGGGACAACCTGATCTTGATTCGCCGTGAACATCCAGGTCCGTTTCGGATTCAGGCGATGAGCAATCCGCAGCGGTTCCACGTTGTAAACGATATCCCGAATCTGCTCCATTTCAAAACCGGCCTGAAGCAAACGCTCTTTGAATTTTGCGGCATCTCGTTTACCGGACTGAATCACGTCTATCAGATTCCCACCCGCCAATAGAACAAAGACGTTCTCGTATCCGGATCCGGCCGGACCACTATCTAAACTGGCGCTCGTCGCGGCCACAAACCCGCCCAAGCTGGTCCCTTGGACGGAGACGTGTTGTTTTTCGACAAAGGGTAGAGCAGCGACCGCATCGCGTGCTCTGCGCACATCGGTGACCGCTTGAATCATCGAATCCAAAGAGTGAACGCGATCATGTTTTTGATTAGAGCCTAAGCGTTCGCCGTAGTAGGGCAGATGAATCAAAAACGCATGCACACCACTGGCTTGGAACCCCATGGCAAACAGACGTCCCACCGCCATTTTGGAACCGGATTCATGGACAACAACGACTGCAGGGCGGGTCGCGATTTTCCCTTCTTTGTCACGAGCGGCATGCCACTCCATGGTAACCCGGTCATTCCTCGCATCTCCGCTGGGAACCGGTGAGGGAAACGAAATCAATGCATCTGCCATCCGTGAAACGGGAGGCGCAGTTTGAACCATAAACTTTCCTGGAGGCCACGCCAGTCCGGACAAGCAGGCAGTCGCGTCCCCCGACGGATCCGAAATAACCTTCAGCGAATCTTCAGCAGAAAATTCGGAGGAATCCAATACCAGACTTTCCGCCGCCTCCGATCTAGAGACCGAAAGTGGCGAAAGTAGGCAAACCAGGAAAAGCAAAGTACGCATCGCATTCCACACAGCAAGAGTCGTTTTCACTGCAAACCGCAGGCAACCGTGCCTCGGTTCCTTCCCAAACAAGAATTACGGAGAAAGCGTCGGGGATGGCATCGATTTCAGCAACGCCTCCAAATCCATTTTTACATAGGGGCGGTTCGCAGCCGGTTCGGAATGGCTGGCGTTCGCGACATAAAAGATCAGGTCTTGAGGAACAAACAAAACGTTATGCAAGTTCGAAGACATCGCCACCGGTCGGCTCATCAACCACTTGGCAACGTCGACATCGACCTTACCGTACTTTTCCTGCACGCGTTGACGCAACGTTTTAAGCCTTCCTCCCGCTGACAAAACGACCGCGTCTTCGATCCCTTCTCCCAGCAGTTCGTGCGCCTCACCAGGCTGGACGAATTTTAACAAATCAGGAGTCGCCATCACGCCCACCGCCTCGTTGGTCTTACCGTCGGCGAAAACATAATAATATTCACAGGTCCGTGGATTGGTTTCCCAAAGCTGTTGGACTTCCTGCAGCGTACTGCATTCTTCCAGGGCACGCCGCATCAAGGTCGCCATCGGAACACCATCCCATTGGCCCTCTCCATGACCTCCCATTTCACCCAACGAAATCGACTGGTCATTCATCCCGCTGACGCTACCAATGAATCCGGCATAACCAACATTCGCGAACCCGTGCTTCCCATCGATCGAAACGATAAATGTGGTCGCCGAATCTTGCAGTCCAATCGTTGTCATATAGTCCAGAACACGCCCATGCAGTAGTTTTCCGTCGACCGTTGCCTTACCGAACAGAGCAAATCCACTGCAATGAAACAATTCAGGAAAGACGTTGATCGCCTGAGCCGTTTCGGGTTCCAGTTCCATCGCCTTAGCAAACGCAAACGTTTCGGCTTGGTGGTCCTCTGGAATGAAAGGAGCGAGCCTCTGATAGGCCTGATCTAAATCATTGCGAAACCAGGTGCCGTTGCGGATCGTATTGACCGTCCCAAAGGTATAGAGAACGGAATCGATACACCGTTGTGCTTCTTTGTTCAACAACTGCCCGTGGGCAAACCCAACTTCCTCCGGCGTCCCATGCAGTAGCACCACACGCTGCCCGTCCTGCCAACGCAATTCTCCATGTTCAACCGTCTTGTTCTGTTCTGGCGGGTTGGTCAATTGGCGTGAGGGAAGCAGAATCTCCATCGCTCGACGGACGCCTCGGGCAAGCGTTCGCTCGATCTCTTTTCGTTCCAACGAAACCATTTGATATCCGGGCCAGTCATTGACGTCGGACATTGCCGGCAGATTGGTTTCAATTTTGACAACCGCCGAGTGTTCGCCATCCACTTGAATCGCGACATTTCGATTTTGATTGCTAAATTGCATCGAGAAATCGTCATCGAATTGCCATCGGTTCTGGCTCGAATCGAATTCGGTGTCGATTAAATTGGTCAACACCTGCGACACGACCGCGGGGTCTCCCCCAAGGATCACCGGCGCGTACAAGGCCACGACCGATCCCGATCCAATTAGTCTTGCCGCCATCCCCCCCGGTGCCAGCTGGTCGTCGCCGACGAGCTTTCCAGCCCCCGTAAACACAACTTTATGGTGAGGAAGTGCAAAGGCGGTCTCATTCGCACGTCGACGAATTTGCAAACTGTAGTCGGAGTGCGTAAGTTGAAGGTCGAAAGATTCGCTGTCAAAGCGGACCAATCGAGCGTCTACGTGTTGAATTCGGTCATCGATTTGAACATCGATTCCGGCGGTGATTGCAAACGTTTCGGAATTGCCCGAGAGAATCGACAACAGTGGGCCGATCGATTCGCTCAAGTTTTCAGGATTGGAAGCCTTTCCACTGCCCTGGGCTTGTGCAGCCGTTCCTGGGGCAATAATTGCCGCCGACAAAACGACAACGAAGACTGACATAAATCGAAACAACGAAGCGCGGTTCATCGGCAGAGCCCCAGCGAGGATTTTTGAAACGAAGCCCCCCTATATTAGCAAACCCCAAGGGACCAGTTGGTAACGATCTGTAACACAATTGGTCCGCCGTAAACGCATCAACCGCAATCCATATCAACACCGCCACCGCTCTCCCACCTCCGCCCTCCCCTCCACTTCCCCATCCAAGCTGGCCGCACGATTCGACCAGCATGGACCACGGCCTCCTCGCGGCTGCTGTATCCTACCTTTCCCCGCGTTTTCCCTTCCTCTCAATTTTCCTTCCTTGCGTACCTCACTGGAGCAACATCGATGCCCAATTCTTCTAATGGCTCATTCAACCGCCGAACCATGATCGCAGGAACGGCTGCGGGAAGCATTGCCGCAAGCGTGGCATCCGCCGCGGCCCCCGCCCCGGAAAAAGAGGGAAAACTGAGCATCGGTCTGTTTCGATTCGACGTCACTCCTCCAACAGGACATCCACTTTGCGGAGGTTGGATCAAACCAGTGGAAGCCGTTGACGATCCGTTGGAAGCGATTGGCTACGTCCTGCAGGGCTGCGGAAAACCAATCGTGGTCTGTGTCGTCGACTGGACCGGATTGCTTAACTCCGCCCATATCAAATGGCGTCAAGCATTAGCAGATGGAGCGGGAACCACGATCGATCGAGTCACCGTTCACTGCGTGCACCAACACAACGCACCGTTTGCCTGCTTGGACGCCAATGAAATCCTCACCGCCCAAGGGGACCTGCCATTAACGGTCGAGCCAGCTTTCTTCGATAACTGCCTGAAATCGGCAAAGTCCGCAGCCCAACAGGCATTGGAATCGACGGTTCCAGTCACCCACGTTGCTACCGGACAAGCGGAAGTCGAAAAGGTTGCCGGAAACCGCAGGCTGATTGGGCTGGATGGAAAAGTACGTTCGCAGCGAGGCAGCAGTTCCAAATCGCCAGCGCACCAGATTTATCCTGAAGGTCTGATCGACCCAATGCTGAAACAGGTAGCGTTCTACAACGGAGACAAAAAGGTGGCAGCCTGTTACTACTACGCTTGCCATCCGATGAGCTACTACGGCGACGGTCGAGTCAGTTCGGATTTCTGCGGTTTGGCTAGAAAACAAATGCAAATCGCCGAACCCGATTGCACCCACATGTACTTCAATGGCTGCGGCGGCAATATCGGTGCAGGAAAGTACAACGATGGTTCGAAGGAAATGCGTCCCATCCTGATGAACCGGATCCTTACCGGGATGCAGAAATCCTCAGAGGCGTTAGAACCGAAAGAGATCACTTCGGTCAGCTGGGTGACAAAAGACATTTTGCCACCGGTCAATCCTTCGGTAGACGAAGACAAACTGATGCAACAGATTTCCGATCACGGAGAACGCGTCGTCAATCGAAATCGTCCTTCCTACGCTGTGGCGTGGTCACGCCGAATCAAAAAGAAGATCCCGGTTACTCTTAGTGGGTTGCACCTCAACAACGTCTCGTTGATCCACCTACCATCGGAAAGCTTCATCGAATACCAACTGCGGGCTCAAGCCGAAGCCCCAGACCGATTCGTTGCCTGCGCCGCCTATGGAGACGGAGGCCCGTGGTACATTCCAACGGCGGACGCCTTCCCGCAGGGCGGGTATGCCGCAAGCGTTGCCTGGTGTGCCCCTGCAATCGACCCGATCCTGTCGACAGGTATCAAAGACCTGCTGACCAAGGTCTAGTCTCGATCGGTGACTGAAATCCTGGCCACGGTACGGAGCGCGACCTTGCTGACAGCAAGCGTGCCGTACCGGGCGTGCCGGTACGATAAAGCGTCCCCTTTCCCGCTGGATGTGCGATTCTATTTGCGTCCGTTTTGCGGGATTTCAGTAGCAAAGCCAAATGGGACCAGGACGGCTTGGCGGACTCATCTAACTTGCTGAAACGTCTCCTACCAAGATAGGACCGCTTCACCCAGCATTGGAACGCTGCATCATTCCCTGACGTAGTGGACGAGGCAACGAGTCCCGCAACACGAACTGAAAAAGCCCTTTCTTCGGGCCGGCGCCACCCCCGCCGCAAGCAACCAGCCTCCCCCTCTTCGGGACCGCCCGTTGAAATCCGGGAACCATACGCAATTGCTGGCGTCTAACGTTGCAGCCCGATGTTAAGCCGTAACGTTTGCAATGATTTAACTGAATATGCTGCGTGTTCTTTGTCGAGAGCTATATAACCAACTGTACGGGACCCTTTTTTCTGGTTCCCGGAAGTAGGCTGGCATGATGGTATTCAGCCCAAACCGAGTCCTTTTTCTGCAGGTTTTCAGCGTGACACAGACGCCACGAAACTCCCAGGTCGCCAAGTCCAATTTCGCTAGCTCCAATTCCGCTGGAAGCCGTGGCCGCTCGTTTTTGCGCCGCCTGCTGATGGGTAATTCGACCAGTACGAGTGGTGAAACGAAACGCCGTGGCCTGCGTCTTGAGTCCCTTGAAGGGCGCCAGATGCTGGCAGGGGATGTGGAACTATTCTCGACCAACGGAATTGGAGAAACCGACCAGAACGACGGCTCCTCTGGTGATCAATTGTCCATCGTCAACTCAACGGCTCAGGGCGAACCAGCAGTTGATTTGGTCGCTTTTGCGAAACTGTTGAAAGACCAAGGGGTCGTTTTCTACGGTGCCGACTGGTGTGAAGTTTGTACGGCTCAGAAAGAACTGTTCGAAGATGGCAAGAACGAATTGCCGTTTGTTGAAGTCACCGACGGCAGCCAACAACCCAATGCCGTTGCCACTGCAAACGGGATCACCGTGTATCCAACCTGGGATTTTGATGCTCAGACTCGGGTAACCGGCCTGTTAACGTTGCAACAGATCGCAGACCATGCGGGAATCACGATCCCTCAATCGGAAGACCCAACGTTTGCCAACGTTGAAGACCAAACGGTCGCCATCGGATCACCGATTCACGTTCCCATCGATGCTTACGACCCCAACGGCGGACCGCTGACCGTGACAGCAACGGTAGCCGATCCGGACATGCTGGAAGCGATCGTCCTGCAAGGGAACCGCAGTCTTCGACTGAACGTGGAAGGCTATGGCGAAATGGTCTTCGAGCTGTTCGAACAGCGAGCCGAACGCCCCGCTTCGCGAGTCATCGAACTTGCTCAGTCAGGATTTTATGATGGCCTGACATTCCATCGCGTCGACAACACCTTCGTCCTTCAAGGTGGCGACCCCAATGGCAACGGAACCGGCGGTTCCACCCTCGGCGATTTCGACGACCAGTACCATCCTGAATTGCAGCACACAACGCGAGGGGTTTTGTCCTACGCGAAATCGACCGACGACACCAACGACAGCCAGTTCTTTATCCTGGAGGGGAACGCCCAACAACTGGACTTCAACCACTCCGTTTTCGGTCAGCTGGTTGAAGGCGAAAAGGTTCGTGAAGGGATCAGCCGGGTATCGGTCAATGCCGACAAATTGCCGGACACTCCGGTCGTTTTCGAATCAGCGACCATTTTCACCGATACCGAAAACTCGGTCGTCATGCTTCGCCCGACCGGGAATTCAACCGGTAGCACCACGGTTACTTTTACAGTGACCGATTCCGACGGCAATTCGTACAGTCAAGTTGTGAACGTGACGGTCGGTGCGGACACGTACAATGCGCAACCTTACCTCGCCGACATCCCTGAAGTTGTCGCCCCGCAAGGAACCCCCGCGCAGTTCCAGCTTTCCTCAACCGACCTTGAAGCGGACGCGGTCGAATACATCGCGGAAATTGATGCAACCGACACCTCCGGATCGACCGTCTCGGTAAGCGCCACCGGGTTGGTAACCGTCACTCCACCCGCCGGTTTTTCAGGAACTGTCAACCTTGGTGTCGCCGTCCGTCCGGACGCCAACGCGACCCAGCCAACCGTCAATTCGACTCCGATCGACATCCAATTTCTTTCGGTTTCGTTTTCAACCGGAGCACCAACGTCGGTCGACCTTGCGTCTGCCAGCGATACCGGAACCAGTTCAACCGACAACGTCACCGGCGCATCGTCGCTGACGTTTAACGTCACGGGCGTCAGCCCTGGATCGACTGTTGAATTGTTGGTTAACGGCACGGTCGTCGGCATTGGATCGGCAACCAGCGACACCGTCTCGATCACGACGCAGAACTTCGAAACTCTTGGGAACGGCAACTACAGCGTCACCGCTCGGCAACGGGGCAGTGACAACGTCAACAGTGCCGAAAGCCCGGCCCTGAATCTGGTGTTCGACAACGTCTCACCGGCGACGATCACGGCCGCGATCCCTCAATCCGCCAACGTTGGATCGCTCTACACCGCCAACCTTGTGCATCCCGAAGAGGGAACCGGATTGATTTACGGTTTAGCATCCGCCCCCACCGGAGCGATCATCGATTCCGCGACCGGTTTAATCGAATGGACTCCAACAGAATCTCAACTTGGAAGCCAGTCTTTTGCGGTTACGCTGACCGACAGTGCGGGGAATACACGAACGCAAGCTTTCCAAGTGGAAGTCCAATCGGCGGCCATCGGGTCGATTGTCCTGACGGTGACCGACCTTGACGGAAACGCGATCAGTTCGGTGGCACCGGGGCAGGACTTCCTACTTCATTTTAGCGCGAACGACAATCGTTCCAATGCGTTCGCCGACGGCGTGTTTGGTGCCTACACCGACATCACCTTCGACAGTGCTTTAGCGGAACCGATCGCCGATAACCCGATCACATTCAACACGGAATTGGTCCCTACATTGGTACAGGGCACGATCGGTGATGGAATCATCGACGAGCTTGGTGGTTTCCGCTTGAACGTCGTTAACCCGCCGCTATTAGAAATTGCCACGATCCGCTTTACCGCAAAACAGAGTGGGCAGATTACGTTTGCGTCCAACCAACCGGACACCAACGGAACCGACTTTTTGTTGCTAAACCAAGAAGACGATATCGAATTTGATGAGGTCGCCTTCGGCAGCGTAAGTTTGGCCATCAGCGCGTCATTCAGTGCCATAAACGATTCCTTCACGGTCACCGAAGACAGCACCAACAACAGCTTAGATGTCGTTGCAAATGATGTCATCCATTCAGGAAGCGAAACGCTAAGTCTGAAAAGTGTCGGCACTCCCGATTCAGGCGGTTCCGCAAGCGTGGTGAACGGCAATGTTCAGTACACGCCTGCATCCGATTTTTCGGGAACGGAAACCTTGACGTATGTCGTGCAAGATTCCAATGGAGTCGAGCAAACCGCGACGGCAACCATTTCGGTAACGGCGGTTAACGACCCACCGTCCGCGGTCCCCGACACGTTTACTGTCGACCGCAATTCAACCGCCAATCGCCTGACCCCGCTTAGCAACGATTCGGGCCTGCCCGATACGGGTGAAACCTTGACGATCACGGCCGTCGGTACTTCTACCGCCGGCGGGACGATCACGATTGAAGCGGGTGGCGGAGCGATTCTTTACACTCCGCCCGCGGACTTCAGCGGTGGCGATACTTTCACCTACACGATTTCAGACGGAACGCTTACCAGCCAGGCTTCCATCGTGGTCAGCGTGTCGACCGCCAACCCGCCTCCGACGGCTGTCGATGATGCCTTCACCGTTCAAGAAGATGCCGCAGCGGCGGAATTTGACGTCCTGGCAAACGATTCTAACGACGACCCCGACGAAACCTTTTCGCTCACGTCGGTCGGATCTTCTTCCAACGGAAGTTCGGTTTCGTTGTCGAGCGACGGTACGCGAGTTGTTTATGCTCCCGCAGCCAACTTCTTCGGATCGGAACATATTTCGTACACCATCACCGATTCCAACGGGGCGACCGCAGTAGGGACCATCACCTTTACCGTGACCGGTTCCAACGACGCGCCTCCGGGGGGCAATGTAACGACAAGCATCGTCAAAGGCGGAAGCGGAGTGACCGTTTTCGTCCCCTCCGATGCGGGGACGAACGTCGATGGTGCCAGCGAGGTAGTGACGATCACCAGCGTTGGGACTCCATCTGGCGGCGGGACCGCATCGATCGCTGCGGACGGCAAATCCGTTCAATACACTCCGTCCTCAGCAAGTTTTGTCGGAACCGAAACGATTTCCTACACCGTTACCGATGCGGGCGGCCTGACCGCAACGGGCGTGATCACCGTCTCGGTCTTGGACTACATCCCCAGGGATTTCGTCTTCTCCGCGCCATTACCGAATAGTGGGCTGATTCTAACGGCTCAGTTGACCGGCACGACTCAATTCGGCGACTCCGTTAGCGTATCGGCAGTCGCGGACCCAAACACAGGTTTGATCACTTTTGCCGACCAAGCGCCGGGCAGCTACCAAGTCGAAGTCCCAGCGATTCCATTTTTGATTGGCAACGAAGATGCTCAGCAGATTGCATTCGAAAGTGCGGAAGCCGACGGCGACCGTGAAGCGGAAGCGATCTTCATCGGAGAGATTCATCCTTCGTTCCTGTCGCTTCGTGACACCGCGGCTTTGGCGCCGGCAAGAGGAACCTTCGCGGCGGTTTCTCCCGGAGAGACAAGCCTGTTTGTGCTCCCTACAGGACAGAATTCAGATTTGACCAACCCGGTCATTACGATGAATGATGATGGGACCGAAATCGATATCGCGGTCACCGACGATTCCGGGACACGCGTTCATCAAGTGGTCGACATCGACAGCGACACCAGCGATCATGAAGTGCGTGGCCTTTCCGATGACGTTCGTCTGCTGCGAGTCAATCTGCAACAAGCCTTTGCAACGACCGCTGCCGCCACCTCCGACAGTACCCAATTGGCAAGCGGCGAATCTCAGCCACAAGGAGAAAGCTCCGCCAGCCTTGGGGACGGAGTCGTTCCGACGGTCAATTTGGGTCAAAACCAATCGATTTCCGTCAACAATCCTGAAACGTCTAGCAGTTTGGCATCCATTGCTCAGCAGCGAACCGACGCAATCGACTCTGCGATGGCCGATGTCGCAGAACCGGGCACACAGCCTGCGACCGCGGAGACCTATCTGACAGAAGAAGGGACATCGGAAATCGATCCAAGTGCCGTGGACGATACGTTGGCCCTTTTGGGTGACGAATAAGAGCGGTGGCGTCCTCCTATCAACTACTCGATTTTGGTCGTGGTCGAAAGCTAGAATCTTTAGCCGGTTATGTGATCGACCGACCGTCGCCCGCGGCCGCCGGACATCCCAAGTACGCAGCGACTTGGGACGGCGTCGATGCGCGGTACCACGAAAGCGAACGCCGTTGGACGTTCAACCGCCCCTGGCCCGAGGACTTGCAGATCGATTGCGGTCGATTCTCCATGCCGGTCCAACCAACGCCATACGGTCATCTGGGGCTCTTCCCCGAACAATACGACAACTGGCAGTGGATAGCGGAAACGTCCCAGAAACTTGGCTGTGATTCCGCCCTGAACCTGTTTGCGTACACGGGAGCGAGTTCGCTTGCAGCCGCGGCTGGAGGAGCCAAGGTAACGCATGTCGACGCCGCAAAACCGAATGTGAATGCCGCAAAAGTGGCGGCGGGTTTGGCCGGTTTTGGCGACTCCGTTCGCTTCATGACCGACGACGCACGGAAGTTCGTCGCAAGGGAACTACGGAGAGAACGAAATTATCAATTGATCATCCTGGATCCCCCCGCCTACGGACACGGCCCCAAAGGGAGTGCCTGGCGTCTGGAGCGTGACCTGTGGCCATTGCTGTCCGACTGCATTCAATTGCTTAGCGGGCCTCGGACGGCGATGTTGATCACAGGCCATAGCGAACAGATTGAAGGCAGGGACATTGTTCGCTGGCTGCGAGACAGGTTCGGCGAAGGGCTGTCGGTATCCACACGTCGCGCCGAACTGATCGATCCGCACCACCGCCAATTGGATTGCGGTTTCTGGGTAAGAGCCGAATTCGGCCGCTCCGACAGGTAATCACAGTCTTTCCAGGCAACGGTCGCCCAATGCCATCGACTTGGCACCTGCGGGCGGCATTGCACAATCGCCCCTCAAAGGAGCCCATCGCCGCTGCTTAGAAAGGGTTGCCGAGGTCCTCGTTCGATACGGCGAACCGGCCCTACCTTTGTGGTCAGCGGCGGTTTTCGGAGGGTTTGGAATGCCGCCATTCTTTCCTCCAATCCCTCGATTTCTAGTTCGTTGAACGCAGCGGGCGCGAACTTGAAACGGCTCGGTAGGGTCCAACGGTTGTGTCGGGTGGTCTGGTCCTACCTTGCACTATTGCGCGATGCCCGACCTTCACTACAGGTAGACGGTCTATTTCCTACCGAACCGATTTGTGAAGCTTAGCGAACCCTCCCTACCAAAGCGATTCGTGCTAACATAAAGACTCGGTTTCGCCCGGCGCATAGGAAAGGGATTCGGTTCCTGATCCACTCCAGATCCGTCTTCCGACCTGTAGGTATTCGTGACGATTTCTCCTTCGCAGTCCGCTTCTCACTCTGCCGAATCCGTCGCGGTGATCGCGAAGAAATTGTGTAGACATATTTCGACCTATCGGAAATGCATCATTGCGTTTTCCGGTGGAGTCGACAGCGCGGTCGTTGCCGCGGCCGCGGCACGTGTCTTGCCTGAATCGGCGATCGCGGTCACCGCGGTCAGCCCAAGCCTGTCCGCAAAGCAGTTGCGAATCGCTCGCGACGTTGCACGACAAATCGGGATCCAGCACCTGACGGTCGCTACCAGTGAAACCGACCGTCCGGAATACATCCGCAATGACAAACAACGGTGCTACTTTTGTAAAGAAACGTTGTATCGGCGACTTCGTGATATCGCGAAAGAAAATCAAACAGAAATCATCATTTCGGGAACGAACTCCGATGACCTTGGGGACCACCGTCCCGGTATCGAAGCGGGGCGTGAAGTCGCCGTACGGACACCGTTAGCCGATCTGGGGATCAACAAACGAGGCGTCCGGCAGCTGGCGATTTACTGGGGACTATCGGTTTGGGATGCTCCAGCGTCCCCCTGCCTTTCCAGCCGAATTGCCTACGGAGTGGAAGTGACCCCCGAGCGTCTAAAAATGGTGGAACAAGCCGAAACGTTTCTCGCGGCGAAAGGGTTTTCTCCACTGCGAGTCCGAATCCACGCGGACAATTTGGCACGGATCGAAATTGCCCATCGCCAGTTGCCACAACTGCTAGAATCGGAAGGATGGCAGAAGACGGTTCAAGCCCTGAAACAAATCGGCTTTTCATTCGTAACAGTCGATATGGAAGGCTTCCGGAGCGGAAATCTAAATCAGGTTGTCGCAATCACGCCTCCCGCTGCGAAGCCCCCATCGTCCCTGGACTCTCACCAATCGGCGGCCGAATGACCGATTCTCAAGATCACCCTAAAGGGTCCTCCCCCAATCAGCCGGAAAAGGGAGTCACCCCGGAACATGCGCCATTGAGGGCAGAGCCTCCGAAAAGTCCGCAGGACGAAAACGGAAGTGTGGAACTTACCGGGCAACTACTCGGTGATTATCAAATCCTCCGCCGGCTTGGCCGTGGTGGGATGGCCGACGTCTACGTCGCCCAACAGATTTCGCTGGGTAGGCAAGTTGCGATCAAGGTACTGCGCCGCGATCTTTCGAGAGACGCCAAATACGTCGAACGCTTCCGCCGCGAAGCTCGTGCGGTGGCAAGGTTGTCTCACGCGAATATCGTGCAGGTATTTGAAGTCGGGGAACAGAATTCCCATCACTACATCGTGCAAGAGTTTGTCGACGGGCGCAACCTTCGCGAACAGCTGGAACGGGAAGGGGCGTTTTCGGTTGTCGATGGGATCAAGATTTTGATCGGCGTCACCGAGGCCCTGTCGGCAGCCGCCGATGCCAACATCACTCACCGCGACATCAAGCCAGAAAACGTGATGGTCAGCAATCGCGGCGAAATCAAAGTCGCCGATTTCGGGCTGGCACGGATGCAAGGGGGCGATGGGGTGACCGAACTAACCCAAGTCGGGTTGACGATGGGGACCCCTCGTTACATGAGCCCCGAACAGGTTCAAGGGAAAGCGGTTGATATCCGCAGTGACATGTACTCCCTAGGAGTCACAATGTTTCACCTGCTGACCGGTCGGCCTCCATTTGAAGCGGATGATGCACTTGCGATGGCAGTAAAACACTTGCACGAAGCCCCGCCAAGTCTGATTGCCGGTCGAGCCAGTGACGATTTGCCAAATTGGCTTGTAACCATCGTTGAAAAGCTTCTTTGCAAAGATCCAGAAGGTCGCTTCCAAACGCCTCAACAGCTTTCCGAAGCGATCCGAATGGGGGTTACCAATCAAGCGTCATCGCTTTCCCAATCAACGATCCAGCTCTCCGCTTCTATGGCGCTTCAGTATGCGGTCGACAGTCACGCCAACTACCAGCGGACCACGGTTTGGCGGAATCTGATACTGTGGCTATTGCCACTGATCGGACTGCTAAGTGGAGCCGCATTTGCTGCCAGTTGGTCTCCGCCATCCATCCGCCAACTGCTGGCAGCCGATTCTTTTCAGGTGACCGTAAAGGATTCTGCAACCGCCCAGTTTTTGGAAGCGGCCAGTGTTGATCAACCATCCGCATGGAAAGCGGTTTGGGAATTACATCCGCCCAGCGAAAGTGAATCGAACCGCGAATACGCGCTCAAAGCCAAACTTCAACTTGCTAGGCTTTATCAGCAAAGAGGCGAATGGAAGGCATCGGAAAAACTGATGCGGGACATCCTCAAGGATGGTCAGCTACAGCCTGTATTCCAAACCTTGGCATTGTCTTACCTAGTGCTGGCACTTGATGCACAACAGGAATCGGCCGACGCAAGTGAACAGCGTGAATCGCTCCATCAGTACTACAAAGACCTAAATCCGCTGGACAAAGACCTGGTCCATCGGAAAGGTCCTTCCGCGATAGTGACTCGGCTCCGTGCGACCTCTCAATAATACTGAAGCACTCTAACACTGAAGCACTTATTCGCGATACTCCACCGGTGTGTCGCCAGGGTCCCCTTCAAAAGGAAGTCCGTTTTCTTCCTTTAGCCAGCGGCCCAAATCGATCATCTGGCATCGTTCGCTGCAGAACGGTGGCGTTTTCGTTTCATCGAGCAAAAACTTACGTTGACAGGTGGGGCATACCATTCGTGTGGCAGGTAGTTTGGACCATTCCATCGCTGATCGTTTCCTCCAATACATTGAATTAATTCGCAGATGCCTCGCTTAGACGAACGCCTAAAAACGGTTGCCAAGCAAATTCGCTGCCGTGTTCATGCGGACATCGGTTCGGATCACGCATATCTGTTAAAAGCATTATTGACGGCCGGGCGAATCGAACAAGGGATCGCAATTGAAAACAAAGTCCAGCCCTGGCGAAATTCGCAAGCGACGCTCGCTGGGCTGAACGCGGACGTCCGGTTTGCAGAAGGAGTCCTCGGTTTGCGGCCGGGCGAAGCGGACAGTTTAAGCATTTGCGGAATGGGAGCTGCCACGATCGTCCGCATCCTGCAAACCGCTCCCGCTCGGCTCCCGGACCGCCTGATCATCCAACCCAATCGGTGTCCCGAGGACGTGCGTCAATGGGCTCTGGAGAGCAATTTCCACTTGATTGATGAACAACTGGCGATTGGACACTGGCCCTACAACATCCTGGTCCTACAACGTTCGAGCGAAACCAGCGACCCGGCCTACCCCAATCAGAACCCCGAAATTCAAGTCCTCTTCGGCCCTCACTTGCTCAAGCGACGCGATCCTCGATGGTTGGCCCTGCTGAACGAAGAATTCAATTATCTTTCCAAAATGCCGCGATTGACCAAGCAGGCCACAGACCGTCGCGATGCCATCCAGAAGGTCCTAAAAATGTAGCCTTCCGGCCCGCGAAAGCAGCTTTGCGGGAGCGTTCACTCACAGCGGACGTAGCGACCTCTCTGCCGTAGCTACCGTCGTCAGACGATAGTCCCTGCAGCTTTCACAGGGGGACGTCAAATCTATCAGTGACGCGTTGGTGGTCTCGGAAGCTGTTGGCATTGCATTTAAAGCAGCTGTCTCTCCGAGCTCGCAGGCTTTCGAAATCCCAACCCGCCGCGTCAGCGAGGGACCGGGAACGCAATCCCTCGCTGACGCAGCGTGTTGGGATTTTTTGATGCCTCTTCGCGCAGCAGCAGCAGCAGCAGCAGCAGCAGCAGCAATCCCACTGGGGAACCGCCAAGGATTGTTTTTTACGTCCTGAGCGATTGACGACAATCACCAAATGCAAAGCGTCGCATCGTCCCCAATGGGCCCCCCTTGCAGCCTTTAGGTAGGCGGTTCCAAGAAATCCTCTAACCCAAAATCGTCCAGAGGGGTTTCCAGACTGGGATGCGGTGATTCGCTGCCATTATCGTGCATCGACGCGGTCTCACTTCCCCCTTCAACATCGGGCCCCTGTTGTTTCGTTAGGGGGCGATCCGTTGGCCGAACATGGATACGCCCTCCGTCCACGCTGTAGATTTCGACGACCGCCCCCCGATCGACCGCAAAGCCGGGACTGACGGCATCCAATCGACGCCCATTTACAATGATGCTGCCGTTCGGGAGCAAATCGGTTTTGGCGATCCCCACCTGATGGAGCAATGGATTCGATTCGGAAGATCGGTCCTGAACGATAGGCGAATTCAGCATCCGTTTGCCAACGGGAGTACGAGGCCAAACGCGAATCAACACACTAAAGAGTGACGGCACCAACAAACCGCCAATAGCCAGCGTGCCGACGCCCAAGTTTACGCTGTGTGTAAAAGCGATAATGATCGCCGCAACCAAAGCCGCAGCAGCAAAAATCCCTAGAACGCCTCCACTGGGAATAAAAAATTCCAGCGTAAAGAGCACGATAAATAGAAACACCAACAGAACTACGTAAAACATTTTCAGCGTCGCAGTGATTAGGTGAAACCGGCAAACTACCAATGGTATTGGCCCAGCAAAAATTTGCCACGCCTACGCCCTAAACTAATCGATTCAGGTGACGTGAATGTCCCCGTCGGCAGATAATAATCCCAGAGCCGGCGATGATCGGAATTCACGGTTCTTTTGAGGTTTTGCAGTTACGCAACTTTAAAGATTCAAGAAGCGGCGAAGATCTACGGTGCCCCGTTTGCACGGCCGCCTGCGTTCGGCCTGAGACATGATTCGCCGGCAACGCTGAAGCATCGAAGCTAGCGGAGGACAATAGCGTTGGGCGTCTAGGTATCGGTAGCTGCCCATTGTTTCTACGACCGAGATCCCCCCACCGCGGCGAAAATTCGATAGAAGAGCATCCGATAACGCCAAAATAAAGTCAACGTCCTCAGACGTCCAGCGAGTCTCCTTCGCCGAACAAGGCCTCCCCAGCCAGCCAACACTGTCGCGAGATTCCTGGGAACGTGAAATCCATCCGTGACGTATCGCCGGTCGGTCCACGATCTGGCGAGCGTAGCTACGTGACTGCCGTAGCCACCGTCGCCAGACGGTGGTGCCTGCTGCCTGATTGTCACGACGGCACCCGTCGCGCCGCGGACTTTCACGCCCCATTCGGAAACCGTCACCGATTAAGTGCAGGTCCTCCGAATCGACAGCATCGGCCTACACAGCAAAAGCGTGCCCTGAATGTTCCTAGTGACCCTTCGGAGTCCACCAAGCATCTAGACGCTTCTGGAGATCCGCCATGACTTCGGGATGCGATGCCGAGACATCTTTATCCTCATTGGGATCGCTGGCGAGGTTGTATAGCTGAGGCTTTTCATTCATCTGTGCCGCGGGGTCGATTAACTTCCAGTTGTTGTGAATCACCCATCGGTATCGAAGACTCGGATCGGGGTCGGTCATATCGACGATATCGTGCTCAAAGATATCACCGTAAACCGTCTTGCGATTCTCGACCGCTTTGGGATCCAGCAAATCGATACCCGACAATTCTGGGGCAGCAGGCAACCCGACAGCATTCAGTACGGTTGGCACCAAATCGATCGACGAAGCAAGCGAACTGTCGTCCATCATCGGTTTGACGTGCCCTGGCCAGCGAATCATGATCGGCGTCCGAACGCCCCGTTCATTGGGACTTCGTTTGCTACGGGGTGCATAGCGACTGGAATCCAGCTGATTGATCCAACCGTTATCGGTGACATACAAAACGATGGTGTTTTCATCCAAATGACGTTCACTAAGCGCATCCAACACCTCTCCGCAAGATTCGTCAAACCATTCGCACATTGCCCAGTACTTCGCCAATGGAACCGAATCGGTCTTTTGCTTGTACTTATTTAGTAAGCGAGCAGGTGGGTTATGGGGCGTGTGAGGCAGGAACGGCGCATACCACAGGAAGAACGGTTTCTTGTTTTCGACCGCTTCGTCCAAAAACGTATCAATCGCATCGATACCTTTGCGGCTGATATCCAGACCCAAATCGCCATGACGTCCACCTTTGGTGCGATCGCCGTGGGTCATCCCATGTGTGAAACCGCCACGGCTGAAATTACCTTCCCACCATTTACCGGTTTGGAGGCTCTCGTATCCCAATGGTGCCAAGCGATCGGGCAAGGTATTCATCCGATCGATGTGCTGAAGATAAGCGTTTCGAATCGGCAAATATTTGGGGTCGGCAAATTTGTTTTTAGGTGAATCGGGGCCAGCCGCATAAGGCGGATCATTACCGACAATCCCGTGCTGATGCGGGTAAAGGCCACTGATGATCGTCGCCAAGGATGGCCGGCAGAGACTATTGGGGACGTACCCTCTACGGAAAGTAAGGCTTTCCTTTGCCAGTTGATCCAGCCGAGGTGTTTCGATGTTGGGGTGGCCCATAAACGAATAATCGTCATAAGCCTGATCATCGCTGATCAACATCACCACGTTGGGCGGAGAGTCGGCCTGGGCGGCCGAAGTCATCATGCTTCCTACGGACAGGGAGAGGAACGCCCCCATCAAAACGATTTTGTTCATTGCACTCATGCTGATTTTTTCGCCGTCTATTCTCTTGTTCAGAAACAAAACTTCGGGTTTTCAAGTTCCCATATTACACAATACGGGAGCTGAAAACGGGCCTAAAATGCGTTTTGAATCTGAAACTAGATTTTTTACAGCGTTCCACTGTCGGTCATGACAACCGTCCGTCCAGCAGTGTTTTCTGCTGGCCCATCGCGGCGGCTAAATCCTTGCTATGAGTGACCGTAACCAGAATCGCGTTTTCTTCCGCTTGCAGTTTCAGCAACAGATCGGTTATCGCTTGAGCGGTATGGCTGTCCAAGTTGCCGGTAGGTTCATCGGCAAGGATCAGGGTGGGACGGTTCAGCAGCGCCCGAGCCACCGCCACACGTTCTTTTTCTCCACCCGAAAGTTCGCCGGGCAGGTGAGTCGATCGCGAAGCCAATCCAACCCTTTCCAGCAAATCCGTTGCATGCTGAATGGTCTCTTCTGACGGACGGCCAATGGCCAGCGCCGGGATCAATACATTTTCCAAAACGGTCAACTGTGGCAGCAGATGGTGGTCCTGGAAAATGAATCCGATTTGGCGATTACGAAAATGAGCCAGCTCGGTTTCGGACAATTGAAAAGGATCGGTTTGGTTGATCTGCACCGTCCCCGACGTCGGTGCATCCAACGTCCCCAGAATCTGCAGCAGCGTACTTTTGCCTGCACCGCTTGGCCCCACGATCGCCAAACGTTCGCCCGCGTCCAATTCCAGCGAAACATCCCGCAGGACTTCCAGCGGTTCCGCAGGGGTGGGATAGGATTTGAAGATATTTTTCGCGGAAAGCATCGGCGGGTGGCTCAGTGAGTCATGGCGTAAGTAACGATATTAATTCCCATCGGGTAGGCCTTTTTTACCGAATACTCTTCGAAGTACCAAGCGTCCTCCCCTTCCCTTTCCCAGCCATCGCCGAGATCCGTGTTGTGGCAGATGAAGACCATGATCCGCCCCTCGTCATCGGTGATCGACCGATAAATAGCTCGACTGGTATCGGAACCAGGGCGAAATTCACCATGAAAATTGCCAGGGCGGGCCGCGTTCAGCGAAGGGACTTGAGGACGTTCCTTCAGGTCATACACACAATGAAATATGTCATGTTCCAGCGGGACTTCTTCGGGTACACGATCCGGGAACACACGGCTCAAATTTTCAGCGAGGACGGCATATTCTTGGTCCCCCCAAAAATCATCGACCATCAAGAAACCGCCATTTAGCAGGTACCTTCGGAGCGCAGCGACCTCGGGCGGCGAAAGAAACATTGCGCCCGGTTCTATCAGATATAGGAACGGGTAATCGAACAGTTTTGGATCGGTCAAATCCAAGACCTTTGGATTTGGATTCACTTTAAGCGACGTCAACTGCTGCAAACGGAGTGAAAAATTGAGATCACTGTCGGGGTAGTCAACGTCCCAGCCCCCCCTTCGACCGAAAGAATTGTACCGGACGCGTGCAAACGTGAACGTGTCCATTTCCATCTGACGATCAACGTCCCAATCAGGAACGCCATTGCGACCAACGTTTCGGTAATCGGAGCGAAATCGGCCGCGTTGGGCAACGGCAACCACGGTCGCGGCGGTAAGCCCGATCCCTAAACAGGCGACCACAAGCAATCGCTTGGAAATAAGAGGAAGAGATAGATTCATGGCGATTCCTTTTCCACTTCCGAGGGAATAGTATCCAGCAACCGATAGGCGTCGCGATAGCGAGGCGCATACTCTAAAGCGATCAGTAGTTTTCGTTTGGCCGCAGCCGGTTGGTCGATTTGCAGCAAAGCCTCTCCCCAGCGGAAAAAGAGTCCCGCCGGATCGACCGGATCCAGATTCGAAAGCGCTTGCAGGCCGCGAACCACATCGGCGGGCTGCTCGTTCGCTTGTCCAGAATCAGCCAACCACTGATGCCCATCGGGTAACAAAGGCTGGACCGCAAGGATCGCTTCCGCAGCATTCCGCACCGCCTGCCAGTCCTCTTCCTCCGCAGCCAATTCTGCTAAACGACGCAGCGAAACAAGGTCCGCCGGACGGTGATCAACCAAATGCTGACGATACGAACGCTCCTTCGGTCCATCCCCGACTTGTTGGGCCAGTTCCGCTCGCAGCGCTGTTGCACAACCGTCGGAAACATCTTCTGGAAGCAGTTCATCCAATCGATCCAGGTACGGAGCAGCGGCGACAGCGTCTTGTTCCGACACCGCTTGTTTGGCAAGAAAGCGAAGCGCCCAGTAGTTGTCCGGAGATTCCTTTAGCAACGCCTTTGCCAGCTCCGAATCGAGCGGTTGTTGTTCGGGTCGCTCCCAATCCACTTCGGGACCGTATGCGTTTGCGATCTCCGCTGCGTAAGCGGCGAATTCCGCGTTCAATGCATCAAGCGACCCCGAGTGACGTTGCAGGGCTTCGTTGATCGGCATCCCCGCGCCCAGGTCGGTCAGAACTTTCAGCAATGCGGGCAGCCCATAGCGTTCGACAAAGAAATCGACCACCAGCGATGACTGGTAATAGGCAAACTGAACGTGCAGTGCGCTTTTGGGCGTCAAAAACGCGTTGCTCAGTTCACTAACAGGCGTCAATTCTTCACCCAGGATCCACTCTCGATAGACCGGGTTCATCTGTTCGCCCCAGCGAGGGTTCTGCTGCCGTTCCTCGTAAACGGAGATACCTTCACTAAGCCATCGCGGCATTCGGTTGCGAGTTTTTTCCAGCGTTGCGACGTGACAGAATTCATGCCATAGCACCGATTGCCAATTCGCCGGGGCCGCCCCCTGCGATGCAGGACTATTGGCCGTGATCAAACGCCCGAAACAGACTCCCAGGTACCCTTCGCCACCAGGCAGACCGAATGTCCGAATCGCGAAGTCCTTTTGACTTGGAAAGATTTCGACGATGACACGCTTCTCCGGCTGCACTTCGTATTTCGCACAAAGGGTGCTTTTCGCAGCTTGCAACAACTGCATCGCTTGATCGCCGTAGATGGCGGCTTCGCGTTTATCCATTCGCAGCAAAATGCCATCCTCTTCCAGCACTTCGTAGTCAGCCAGCGCGTCATGCAGCTTGATCAAGTTGAAGGCAACGACGTTATAGGGGTCTTGTTCCTGAGTCTGTTCGACCAGCGCCCAGCCCGCTTCGTCATCGCCCAAATGAAGAAGGTCCTGAGCCAATTGAAACGCGATCCGCGAAGAGCTTGGCTGCAGCACAAGCGCCTGCCGCTGATACTCAGCCCCTTCGGCGAACCGGTACTTCTGAGACAATTCACGGCCGATCAAATGATCGACTTCGGGATTCTGTTCCCAGATTTCCAACGCCGCCGCACGTTCTTCTTTTTCCAGATTTTCATTCCCTTGTAGATGGGCGATCACCGCTCGGAACGCAAACGCTTGGGGGAAGCGAGGGTTGATTGTCAGAATTTCGGCCAATCGCTTTTCCGCCTTAGGATATTGCTCACCATCGATGGCTCTTTCGGCAAGCAACAACAAGCTGGGGATATGTTTGGGGTTTTTGTCCAGCGCGATTTGCAGGGCTGCTTCTACCTGCTGGGAATCGGTCGGTTCCCAGGCCTTCGCCTTTAAGAAGTAAAGCTGAGGATCATCGGGACTTAGTTTGATCGCCGTTTCGATATTTTCGGCCGCCAGTTTGAAATCATTTTTCAACAACGCCAACTCGGTTGCCGCAACGTACGCGTCGGCAAATTTCGGATCGCTTTCAATCACGCGGTCATAGAAGAGTTCTAAGATTTTCCGTGCATCTTCCCCCTGATCTGCGAGGTACCGTCCGATCGCCAACAGACTGTCTTTGTTCATGAAACGTCCCAGGGACTGGCGGATTTTTCCTTCGATCCGCGCCCGTTCCTGTTCCGCCTGCTCTTGCAGGTTATTCATCCGGTAAACTTCGATCCCCATGATTTGCAGGGGTAAGGCATTGAAGGTGAACCGTTTGTTGGCCGCTTCGAACGTCTCCAACGCTTCGGCGTATTGGCCCGTTGTCAGCTGGCAACGGATCAGCAGCATCGGCCAGCGGACGTTCCAAATCCCTGCCTCCACCGCATCGGCGGCAATTTCGTTGCAAGCTTCGTACTCACCGGCATCAAAGTGAGACTGTGCCGCGCCAAAATCGGCGGCCGTGACAACGGCGGCACCAATCCCCCCCAAAGAAAGGGCTAGCCAGACCACTAGAATGGAACAAGTTCGCCTATGCATTCGCTCTCCAATTCACTTAGCACGCCTCCCGGATGAACCGTCCCGCGACCTAGCATCCAGTGTACCGTAGATACAGACTGTCAGGGTGAACGCCGTCAACCAGACTTGAACAATTGAAGCGCCCCGTCCAAGATTGGCGTTTCACAGACTCGGCAGACAATACGAATCTTGACGAACTGCAAGCTCATGACCGCCCCAAACGTCTTTCCTCCGCTAATTGACAAGTGCTGGGTCATTACAGGTGCAACCGCAAGTGGCAAATCCGAACTTGCGATGTTGTTGGCAGAATCGTTAAACGGAGAAATCCTGTCGCTCGATTCGATGGCGGTCTATCGCGGTATGGACATTGGAACGGCGAAACCGACTGCCGCCCAGCAAGCCGCCGTTCCCCACCACTTGGTCGACATTGTCGATCCGACCGAGCCTTTCAGCGTGGCGTGTTATCTGCGAGCCGCCCACAAAGCGGTCGCGGACATCCTAGAACGCGGACGGACTCCGATCTTTGTGGGGGGGACACCGATGTATCTAAAGGGGATCTTGCGAGGCTTTGATCCGGGGCCGCCAGCGAACTGGGAATTTCGACAACAGATCGAAGCCGATGTAAAAACCTACGGCCTGGAGGCGCTTCGCAACCGCCTGATCCAAGTGGATCCCCTCTCCGCACATCGCCTGCATCCCAACGATGTCCGCCGCATGACGCGCGCCCTAGAAGTCGCATTCCTGACCGGCGAACCGCTCAGCCACCGCCAACTGCAACATGAGCAGCGCTGTTTGCCGACCGAGTGCCGCGTGTTCGCCTGCCAGCGTCAGCGAGAACAGCTCCATCTGCGAATCGACCAACGCGTCGTCGCGATGTTTGAAGCGGGCTTGGTTGAGGAAACCGTACGTCTGCTTCAATCGCCGAAACCGCTCAGCCATACCGCCACGCAGGCCGTTGGGTACGCCGAAGTGATCGATCATCTGAACGATGGCGTCGATCTGGATGAGACGATCGAACGGGTTCAAGCCCACACGCGGCAGCTTGCCAGAAGGCAGGAAACCTTCCTCCGCAGTTTAGGGGAAACGACGACCGTCGCGATCGAGAACCAAGCCTCTGTCGAAGCGATTCGCGATGAAATCCTCTCAAGCCTGCAACGGTCGTAGCGAACGTCCGCGACCGAACATCCGCTTTACCTTACCGGTCGCTCCCGTCGCCGCCCGCCCTCCCCTTTGCCCACATCCTTAGCCCTTCGATCCGCTGCTTCCCGCGGTGATAGTAGGCTTCGTTGATCCCGCCAAGGTAGGCGTTGACCGCAGCCGTACGATCTTCGGAAGAAGCCTTTGAGGAGGTCAGCCCAAGCGGACCGATACTGCTCAGCTGTGTGAACAGTTCCGCCGCGATTCGTGTGTGGCCGCCATGAATTTGAGGGTGCACGTGATCGACAAACAATGCGGGCTGACAAACATCGTTGGATGCCTCGCTGGCAAACAGCTGCGGCACATCAAGCAGGCGAATAACCTGATCCTTCGGGGCTTCGCGGACCACATTCCGAACGATCTGTTCCATCGTAGAAGTTGCCCGCAGCGGGCAAACGTCAAAGTCTCTAGCTTTTAGCAGATAGGCAGCCGCGTTTTCGTAATCTTCTTGCTCCCAAGCTGCTCGCCCCAGCAAGTAATTCGCCGCAGCGTTTTCGGGATCGGTCACCAAGATCTGTTCGGCCATCCTTAGGCGAACTTCCGGCGATTGATCCGGATCATGCATCCGTTGCCAAAGCGATTGCATCGCAGGCGTCGTGTCGGCAGGAAGCGTTGACTTGAACGGAGGGGTCTCCACGATGTCGGAAGCGGGTACACACAAGAGAAGGGGGACGTTTGCCCTGTGGCAGCGGTCGGCAATCCGCCGCAGCGTCAATTCGAAATGTCGGACAACCGATCGATGATGGTCTAGATTTCGCTGATAATCCTGCAATCCGCCAGCGTGATCCAAGCGTGCGTCGACTTCCTCAGGAATTAGCGCAGCGGTCCCCGCCCTTTCCTGATCGTCTGAGGGGCGAACGATCCAGGCCAGGCGTCGCACCAATTCCGACCTTGCAGCGAACGCGTATCCACGGGCGAGGGGACGAGGGATCGCATGAAAACCCGCATACGTGCGATCCTCTAAGAATTCATTGTGCCCTGTGTAGACGACCAGTCCATCGGGCGCGTAACGCAGCACCTCTGCGGCAATGACGTCCAAGCGGTAGCTCGCATAGGAGACTCCGCCACAATTCACTACTTCCCAGTCGATATCGGGAAAGGCAGTCGACAGTTCAATTTCGAGCAGTTTCGGAAATGCTGTTTCGGTCGCGTAGGGACGTCCCTGCACGGTCGATCCCCCAAGTACAAAAATCCGTCGACCGTTTTCGGGCTTGGTTTGCTGAAAACTGGCGGGCTGGAAAAAGTTGCTCCGCTGCGGACCGATTTGCATCTCCGTCCGATCAGGCGACGGTTCGAAAAGGGGCCGAAGCTGATGCAAATCGACAAGGGGGTCATCATCCACCCCACCAAAGGATTGCCGAGTAGGAAGTGGCATCCAGATTCGCAGGACCAACTCCACCGCCACAAAAGGGGCTAGCGCCACACAGACAGCCAAAAAACGGAAGAGAATCCGCTTTTTGAACGAATGAGGCGTCGCGGCCGATTCCCTTCGCATGGTTAAAACTTAGCATTTAGGCGTGAAAAACGCGTCCCGTGAGCGTTTCGGTCGAGGGACAATTCTAGCGGCCAAAGCGGAGATCGTTGAAGAAATCTTGCATCCTTCACAACAAATCGCCTGCCCCCAATCATCCGATTGTCGCGATTCTACCTATTCTACGATTGACTCCTGTTTTAACTGGTTTACATTATCTGCAAGGTTTAACCTCTCCACATTTTGTGGAGCCATCATGAAACCACAGCTTTTGCACCGGACCACGCACTGATTAAGTGCTCGATCCGGTTAAACGACTAAGGTCACAAGAATGAAATCCAGAATCACCTTCCTGCTTGCGACGGCAGCCATGGTTGCCGCTCCAACGGTTGCAGAGGCTACCGGGTCTCTCACCAATGCCATTGGCATCAACACGTTGGCAAAAGCAAAGTTAGGACTTCTAGACCAGTCGTCTTATTCCAAATCGCACGGTTCAACCAGCACCGGTTCGTCGACGACGTTGCCGACAAAGGTTTTGCCAACGAAAACGGAAACCATTTATCAGCACATCACCCAACCGGTGATTCAGCCGATCAAGCAGATCATCCAGCCTGTCATTTCGACGGTCGTGCAGCCGGTCTACTCGACCTATGTCGCCGCCCCGATTTACAAGCAGCCAACCTATCTTCAGCCTAAATACGTCGGCACCACCTACGCTCCTTCGTATAGCCAAGGCGGAAGTTTTGGTCAGTCGAACGGCTGGAGCGGCGGCAAAGGATCGAGCGTCGGACAGGGTTCCGGCCACGGTCAGAGCGGCTGGGGCAAAAGCGATCACTACAGCAAACTTGCTGCCGTTTCAGGAATCGGTGGTCACTACCGCAGTGGCGGTTTTGGGCACGCCCATCAAGGCGGACGTTTCGGTGGTTACACCGGAAGTAGCTTCAATAGCCACAGCTACGGAAGCTCATTCTTCGGAAGCTCCTTCGCTGGTGCTTACGGAAACGCTGGATACGGAGCCGGACGTTTCGGCGGCGGCTCATCCAACTCGGGCGGCTTCGGCGGCTCGTACACCGGTGGCGGATCTTACGGAGGCGGTAACTTCGGTGGTGCTTCGAACGGGTTTGCCAACCTTTTCAGCAGCTTCACTCGATACTCCAACCCAGTCGCAGCAATCCTTGGTGGTCGCTTAGGGAGTGAGTCGTTCAACTACTCGCTCAGCTACACACGCGACGGCATTCAATACGACCTGGACCTGAGCGCAAGCGTCTCCGCATCGTTCGCCGGCCCATCGGCCAGTCCATCCTGCGTATCGCATAAATAATCCGCGACGCCAATTCGAACCAACGAAGGCCAAAACCTTTCCGGTGCAGACAGATCTGCCTGGAGAGTTTTGGCCTTCGCTCTTTTACAGCCAACGCAGTTAACAACATCCTGCATCGAGGCTGTTGATTTGGTGATAGTCGTCTTTCACTGCGTGAAAGAACGTTCCCCGAATGCTACTTTTGCGAAGCGAAAGGCAACACTAAAAAGTCGCTACGCTCGCCAGAGCGTGGACAGTCCGGCAATACGTCACCGCGTTCACTCTTCCGCTTGCGTTTCTAAGCGGACGATCGTGACGCCGCCAAATGCTTCGGTTGCCCCGTTCGTTCGGGCGATCGCTGGGCTGGCGATGTCGGGCAGGTTTGCTTGGTTGTAGGCCTGTTCCACAGAGGCTTCGTCCATGCGGTAGACCAGCCATCGCACTTTCACCCCTTGCTGCGGCGACGGAGCTAGAATCCGTTTTAAATCAGATCGCATGCTGAGGAACGCCAAACCAAGGGGCTCCTTCACGTCGATTGCATACGGACCTGAAGTCGGGAACAACAGGTATTCCTTTAAGCGATCGGCGGAGGCATCTTCGACTCCATCGGTCAACAGACTCGATTCAATCAGCTCGGCCCCCAGGTAGACAGGCTCGTTCGCTTGACGGTGATCTTGCAACCAGGCGATCGCACTTCGCCAATCTTCGCCTCGCAAGACAACGTTGGGGACATTTGGTTTGGTCGGCATCCACAGCCACCATGTCCCTTGGCTATGAACCAACCATCCCACCAAACAGACTGCGATGGCTCCATTCATTGAAGCAGTCAAGAACCGCATCCGCGTACAATTCATCTTCGCGAATACGATTCCCCATAGATCCGCGGTCCCCCACATCATCAGGGGTAACAACCCGATCAAATACCTCACATGCCACATTGGCAACCATTCCAAAAAGGCAACCACCCAGCAAAGCGTCGTCGCTGCCAGCACCGTCCCCAGGCACAACAGCGCTGCGTTTGATTTCGGTTGTTTTGTCCCTTCGGTTTTCGCCCTATTCCCGCAGAACACACGACAACCGACGACGACGACAATCAAAGCGAGAACCGCCGCAATGACAAGTTGCCACGGCCACATTCGATATAGTTCAATCCCTGATCGCGGGATCGCGAATTGAGCCCACTGATGACGAATCGACCATACGTTACGAACCGCAACCCCGTTTACAGCCAGTGCCAACAACACAAACCCAATACTTCCTGCGGCGGCGTAGATCGCCGTTCGTACTCTTTTTTGCGTCGTGATGCCCAAAACACCGCCGACTGCGGCCAACATGCCAACGGTCAACGCAGCGGTCGGATGGAGCAGGACCGCGGCAAATCCAGGCAGCCAAATCATCGCAACCTTGCGGAACCACGGCAGCGACCACGGCGTTTCCACCGCGTCACTACTTTCCGAACTTTCTAAAACGGTCAACCATCCACGTGCACTTAAGATCGACAACACGATCAAGAGCGCATAGACGCGAACCTCCGTGCCGAATTCGACCGCGCGGAATTCAACGGCCAGCAAGCCGCCTGCCAGCAAGCCAACAACGAATTGGCGCGAATGAACCGCGGCCGCCCAGGTGATCGCAAATACAGAAATCGCACTGGCCAACAAGGAAGGTGCCCGCAAAGCGACTTCGGAGCCTCCAAAGATTTGCTTCCAAGCCCACAGCCCCCAAAAGTACCAAGGGGTCTGATTCCCCGCGGAACTTCGCTCCGACACCAAAGCCAATTCATCCCACACAGCCCACGCCGAATGAAGTTCATCGACCCACAAACTTTCGTGGCAAAAAGACCAGCGCAGGGCAACCGTCAACACCGCCAACCCCAAAGAAAGCAGCGTCAGTCTCCTTCGCGAAAAATCCGGAGCTTCGTTCACTTGCATCCGGAAGCGTCACTTCCCGGCCCCGAAGCCATGATTTTTCGCAGTGCCTCGGCGGCTCGATCGATCTGGTCTGAATCAACGTCCATATGAGTCACCAGACGAATCGCTTGGGGCAACATTGCCATACACGCAACCTGTTCTTCACGAAGCAGGTCCACCAGCTGTTTCGCCGTTCCCCAAGCCGGATCGATAAAAGCGAAGATGATATTGGTCTGAACCCCGGCGGCGCCCAATGAAAGGCCGGGACATTCTTCCACTGCCGCTGCCAAACGCTGAGCATGCTGATGGTCAACGGCCAGTCGCGGGCGATGGTGCCGAAGCGCATGCAGTGCTCCGGCGGCAATAATACCGGCTTGACGCATTCCACCACCGAACAATTTACGCGTCCGACGGGCCTCGGCGATAAACGGCTTTGAACCGGCCAAAACCGACCCGACCGGGGCTCCCAACCCTTTGCTAAAACAGACACTCACCGAATCGAATGGGTCGGCCCACTGTTTCGCATCGACGCCGGTCGCTTCGATCGCATTCCAAAGCCGAGCCCCATCGAGGTGGCGCCGAAGTCCGTTTTTCTCCGCCCATTCACAAATTTCGATCACCGTCTGCAATGGCTGAATCGTGCCACCACCTCGGTTATGCGTATTTTCCAGAGTGATCATTTCCGTCCGCACCATATGATCGTTGTGCGGACGAATCTGGTCACTCAGCTGGCTGGGGAGAAGAATACCACTGTCTCCCTGAATGGTTTTGGCCACCAACCCCGACAACTGTGCAAACGCAGCTTGTTCGTACTGATAGATATGGCAATCGGCCTCGCACAGAAACTCGCTTCCTCGTGTACAGTGAACACGGACTGCGATTTGATTGGCCATTGAACCGCTGGGCATGAATAACGCGGCTTCTTTTCCCAGTAGCGACGCGGTTTCGCTTTGAAGCGCCGCGACGGTCGGATCGATATCGATCACATCATCGCCCACCACCGCATCCGCCATGGCTCGCCGCATCTCGGCGGTTGGTCTGGTAACGGTATCACTACGAAGATCGATCATAGAAACTCCTAGACATTGTCGGCGAGGGACCGGATGATGCACCAGTTTGGTCAACAAAGCCCATTTGTAAACCACCACCCAAGTCCCGAAGCAGCAATGTCCCCCAGCTCGTCATCCAATCCCTACCAGAGTCCGCCTTCGGTTATCCACAAGGGAGTGATCTACGGCGACAACGCCCTGAGGCGGAAAGGTGGATTCCTCTACCGCGAGATCGAGCTATCCGGTCCGTTTACGGGGATCCTGATCTACAACGGCTGGTGGTTCCTTCAACGCATTTCGCTGAATGGGCAAAGACTCTGGTCGCAGATCAGCTGGCTCACCTTACAGAGAACTATCGATTTCCAAATCCCCGTCTGCCAAGAACAGGGATCTCCGATAGCCTCCCCTAACGGGACAGCGGATTCGATGATCACGCTGCACCCAGCTCGACTGCAGATCGATTTCGATTCACGGCTGAAATTTCGCCGATTCCAACTGCTGATCGACGAAGTATCCGTCTATGACGAAATCGTGTAGGCGTTTCGCATTCCAGCCGGGGACTGGAAGTTCGTCGGGGGATCCATTCGACTGGATCGAATCGCCCCAAACGCTCGGCTCCCAGGCGGAACACGTCAAGCAATCACCTGCAGTCCCACGAACCCTGTCAATCACTTAGAGACGCTTTCGCTACAGCGACAGTAGCGTCCGAAAACAATCCTTGTGCAAAACAAGATGCGACTTTTTCCCAAGCGGTCCAAACAAAGCTTCAGCCGGTCCGACCTGAATGGGCGCCGCAGGATAAATGGACGGTCTTTACCAGAATCGATATTCAGCATTGTCCGTGTCGAAATCGTTGTCGGTCAGACCGACATTCACTTTAACATTGACGTAGTTGTACTCTTCTTCCAAGACAGGCTTCCCATCGGCAGTTTCCGGCCATGACCAAGACTCATAGCGAATCGGCATGTTCAGTTCATTGCTGAAGTAGACCCGTGCACAATAGAAATCGAAATGAGCGCGTTCAACAGGATGAATCACCTGTAGCATCGTGCAAACTTCTTTGCCAACTTTTGCGTCGTTAAAAAATTTGACTTCGCATTCGTCATACTGCAAATCGCGTTCACCGGTTTCGATAAGTTTGACGGCAAGGTTCTCGATGCCAATTTCTGAAATCGGGTGTTTCTGCCCACGCATTGCGAGGTAGCTATCCGGAGCCAAATTGACATTCATGAAATTCTTTAGCCCAGACTCATGAACGACCATGTTTCCATCGTTTTTGTTTTCAACCCAGATCACTTCGCGTCCACGAACCTTCGCGGGTCTTAGAAAATCGATGTACACCGATAACGGCACCTTGATTTTCCCCGCTTCGACTTTGCGATTTCGAATTTTGACGTTGGAGTACTGCATTTCAGGCAGCACCCCATCGACTCGGCATCGCTTGACAAATAACGCGGTGTAATCGTCAACGTTACCCTGAATATGCTGCAAGCTTTCGCGGGCCATCTTCAACGCAGGCTCAAGAGGATGGGCTCCGGTCGATTCGGGGATTTTTGTGTTTGCAGCCAACGCGATTTGGTTGGCAGCGACCGGCGAAGCATCGGCGGCATTCCGTTCTTGTTCGGGAGCGGATTCGTATGCTTGACGGAAAACAGGCTGCTGCCCTGGCAAAGGTTGCGCATATCCCAAGCTGGAACAAAGACCAATTAGCATGAACGCGGTCACAAATTGACGACGCCATTGATCTTGCCGGAAAGCCATCCTTGAACTCCTGGAAAAACTGGTGACCTGAGAGAATCCCCAGGCTTGAGCGATACTGATACGGAATGAAGTTCGTAGTTAGCAAAATACCGGCATCCGTTGCCATGGAGATTTACGCAGATTACGAAGGCCAACCAGGACGCCGAAACCGCCATCTCGCTTCTGCCAGCCACGCGAAATCGACGGAGGTCAAAATAAAAAACATTTGGCAGGTCAATTTGCTAGCGTTTTGGCGGCCAAAATACGATCCAGCTTGGTGATTGTTAGCAAACGACAAGCGGTATCGCTATTGCTTTGACGGCACGCTTTCGATAGTTTCCGCGACGTTGCGTTTCTTAAAACACCCACTGCGTGAGGCACGGATGCACTCCAGCGGTCCTACTGCTTATTTGACCTGCGGTCTTTTGATTGTTTTCTCTTGTGGCTGCCAAAGCCCACTAGCGGATCGATCGGTCCGTGTCACCGAAAACAGTCCCGAAGCCCTACAGGCTGCGGAACAGCCAAGAACCCTTTTGGCCGAACGTCAAAAGCCAGCGGTTCCGGAATCGACAGCGGTTAGTTCCAGCTTGAGCGATACCCATGCCTCGATCGACGGCGGGACATTGGCGGATTCAGAAGCACTGCTTCAAGCGTTCCAGAATGCCGGTCCCGAAGTCCAAGAAGCGGCTCGCCGGAGGATGCTGGCATCGCAGCAATCGAACGTTAAGGTCAACCCGCTACCCGACCTGCCGACACAATCCGATCTTGACCTCGACCCGTTCGACCGGCCGCTAGAACTGCCAAACGAAACGACAACCATTGCGAACATTACAGACGCAATGAAAGAAGATTCAAAGAGCCAACAAGCAGCCCCCAACGCCGACGCCTTCCGAACAGCGATCAGCGACGAAATCGCGGCTTCAGGATTCGTGGTGCCGACTTCGCACAGCAGCGAGTCCGCGACGACAGAAACAGTCGCCGACCTTGCCGAACCACCTGCAGCCCCCGCCGGCGTCCCAGAACCTCAGCCGGAATCTCCGATTGAGCCAGCACCCACCGAACCTACCGCCGAACTAGCCACACCGACGCCCGCCGCCCCCAAAGCCCCCGTTTCCGAAGCGGCTTTGATGGCCAGCCTGCTGGAACAGATGTCGGCGGCCCCGACGGACGACAACGACACGAACAAGATGCGGCAGGCCATGCGGTATCGCCTGCAACTGGTGCTTGCAGGTCGCATCGACGAAGCGGTCGAACCGATCGAAGGACTGGATAGCAGCGAACAGGAATTTTTCCGCAATCAAGTCCTAGCCCTCTGGACCGCGATCGACCCACAAGGTCACCCAGTCCCCCAACGGCGATGGACCACCGCACTTCCTCAACTGCGTGAAGCGGTCAGCCACCTCGCTGCAGCCACAGGAACATTGGAAGTACGCAACCTTGCCTTCTGCACCGACGTCGAATCGTACGGCCGAATTAAGACGTTCGATTCGATGCGGTTCAATCCCGGACAACAGGTCATCCTCTACAGCGAAGTCGATAGCTTCGCAGCGGAGCGGCTTAGCACCGGCTACGAAACACAACTGCAAGGCTCTTACGAGATCTTCGATAGTTCTGGCAAACGGATTGCGGAAAAGGTTTTGCCAACGGACCAACAGGTCTGTAACAACTACCGACGTGACTACTTCATCGCCTATCGTCTACACCTTCCCAGCCAACTGGCTGATGGCAAGTACCGAATGGAACTTACCATGGAAGATCTGAAAGGCAAAAAATACGGCCAGTCGAGCATCGAATTCGAAATCTCCAACGCCCGCTAAACAACGGGACGCCAGCCCACCTCAACGCGGAAGCCCAACGGCATCGACTTTCTTAGCGGAACGGCGCGAGACGTCCGGCAACCGCATAGAAAACCGAATGAACTTGCCGCGCGGATCGCGACGTGCTGATTCAGTGATCGTCGCCTTCCGCTCAAATCCCAACCCGCTGCGTAAGCCAGGGATAGAATAAGCAGACCGTTATCCCTCGCTTACGCATTTTGAGGTTGCGCTTTTGAGGTGATTGCTGTGGTCAATCGTCCTGTCTTCCGCACTCTCGCTGATGCCTCAAATCATTCGACTATTCCAGCACCTTTTTAGCTCCAAGCATCAAGAGTTCCGCTTCCGGGCTTGCCCCGGCGAACTCGCAACTGGCAACTACCTTATTGGGCGATCAAAAGGCTGTTCTCCGCCAGCCCCAAATCGCCTAGGCGATTTGGGGCTGGCGGAGAAGGATGAAATGGCAAAGAGGCATGGGGGTAGCTGCCAGTTGTTGCCCCGGACCGGGACAAGCCCGGCGGAAGCAAAGTAGCCAACTCCCAAAAGCGCAACATCAAAACGTACGCAGCGGATTGGGATTTGAGCGAAAGGCGACTCTAAAAACACCACCGCCTCGCAGGCCAACCTGAATTAATACGGGCAAGGCCCTGACGGAAGAACACGTTTAAGGCAAAACAAAACCACCCGGCTTAAATGAAACCGGGTGGTGTTTCGTAAAACGTCTCGGCGGCCCTAGCCCGGCACATGCCGAACCAGATCGCCTGGGTTTTTAGCTTTTCCTACTGGGGAAAAACCTGGTCGCGAGACTGATCCGTTGGTTGCCCAAACCGGATCTGCATGATTCCGCCACCGGCATTCGCCGAACCATAGGTATAGCCCGCTTTCAAAGCGCTTCCGATTCGCTCGTCCAGTTCGGAAAGATGAGCCTTGCTATAGACATCCATTTTGTCACCGCATGATTCCAGCGATTTCTGAATGTTGCCTTGCAGTTCTTTCAAGTGCAGGCGAGCCAGGTTGCTGATCGGCTTGGATGCTGCACCCTGACTCTTTGTTGCCAGGACCAAATCGAGCAAGCGTTCAACGTGCTCACGCTGCAAATTGCGACGCAAGCTGCTGATCATCGGACGACGGTCATCACGATCCTCAGGACATTCAGCGGATAGTTCCGCCCAAGTCGCTTCGGAGATCGTGTTAAGCAATTCCGGCAAAGTCAGCACATCGACATCGGCTGCAACACGCAGCTCGTTGTCGTAAACACCACGCAGGGTGGTCGGATTCATCAACAAAGTCAATGCACTTGATTGCACACCCAAGACTCGATCATGGATCGGCCAAGCCCCTTCGGTAGCGATTTGCGAACGGGAACTTGAATCCAACCATTTATCGACAGACATTCGAGCCAACAATTCGGGGTTCAGCCCAAAAGCTTGGTCATTGAAGGCCTGATCGATGACAAACTTCAAAGCTTCACGCTGCTGCTCCGCAGGGATAACTTCAACAGGATCACGATCACCAGGATCGCCTTTGCGATCTCGATGGATGGAAGTACCACCTACCCAATTGGCCATCATGTTGATCATGCGAACCTGCAGACCAAGGGTCAGTTCGTAAGCGCGACGAGCTTTTCCCCACCCGTCTCCATCCTCTACAAATTCGTCAAGGATTCGTTCGCGGTACAACTGCACCAATTTGGTTTGCTCGTTGGCAAACGCCAGCGGGTCGCGTCCGAAATCGTATCGCCTTGCCAACGGGTCGGGCCCGGAGGTGTCCTCATCCGTAGCAAACTGGAGGGCTGGTTCGGTACATCGTTCCAAGATGCCTGGCAACTTCTTCGCATCCAGGACATACCCATATTCGATTGCCCAGAAATCGTACGGGCCCAGATCGATCATGCCGTAATCGCCCTGAATCTCTCCCGATTCATACCGGTAGTTGATCGGGGTGTAGTCCATCACCGAAGCGGTGATGGTCTTCTTACCTTTAACATCGCGGCTATTGATTTCGTCCAGCGTCAACATTGCCGACGCCTTGAAATTATGCCGCAGACCGAGCGTATGTCCGACTTCGTGTGCCACCAAGTCAGCCAGCAAGGGGCCAACGAACCATTCGGGCATCCCGTCCAGCAGCGATTCGTCCTCTTTGGCTTCATCCTTATCTTTGTCGGACTTTGTCACTTCCTCTTTCTTCTCTTCGTCAGTCTTTTCTTTCTTCTCCTCGCCATCATCCTTCTTCTTGTCGTCGTTCGCTTTATCATCAAGCAAGGTCAACGCCCAGTTCATGCGTGCCAGGGCCATTTCCATGCCTCGACTGCTGGCGGCCATGCAAAGGCCATTCTTCTGACTGACGCGACCGTAAAGGCCGTCGTACTCGTCATCGCCAAGCAACATCGGATCCGCAGCGGCAAACGGGTGACCCGATGCCGGCAAACTGCCTGCCATGGCCGCTTGCTGCCGAAGATGCAACGCTTTCGAAGGAGACGCGAAACGGACTCGAGGATCCCAGCTAGGATGTTCGGCCAACCACGCCAACGTATCGGGGCCCATACCCTCCATCGCCAACTGGGGCATCAGGTCGTGGTAATTGAACCGGAAATGGCGAATCCAGCCATCGGTCAGGATGATATCAGCGTCTAAAATCTGCCCGGTTTCGGGATGCACGCGACTGGGACCGATCGCGGTTCCCACATCGTTGTTCAACCAGCGGACAAAGTTGTAGCTAACGTCTTCGGGATCTTTCTCCATATGGATACCGGTCGCAGCATCCTGGTACTCGACCACGATTGCATCGACGAAGCCGACTTCTTCAAACGCCTTGTTCCAGAATTCGATCCCTTCTTTGATCCAACGTCGGTAGCGAACGGGGGTAGTGTGTTCGATGTAGAACCGAATCGGCTCCTTGGGAGGGCTCAACTTCAGCTTTGGATCACGTTTCTCAAGGTGCCAGCGGTTGATGTAACGAATTCGAGTTTCATCATCATCGTATTTACCAAGGTCGGTGAAACTGGTTGTGAAGTACCCGATTCGTTCATCCGCGGCCCGTGGTGTGTAACCGTTGTTGGTCGCTGGAACTTCGCTAATGGAATAGTGAATGGTCTGCAGCTTGCTGGATGCACCAACAATTTCAAAAGCCAATTCGATATTCTTCTTAAAGACTTTTGCCTGTTTAAGCGCGACCAACCTTGGGTTGGTTACACGAACACTGTTGCCAAAGAACTTTGTTGCATTGCCGACAAGCAATGAATCAAGATCGACCACGGGGCCACCGGATGGGCCGGTCGCAAGGATTGGCACATCAAGCAGAACCTGATCGGTGAACAGACGTTTTACCGACGCCTTGGCCTCATCATCCCCCGTTGCACGAATCGTCAAATTGGGTGCGATCAGCGCTAATCGATCGTTATATTTACGCCACTGAACCACCCAATCGCCCGACTGGAGCCCCGCGTATTTGTCTCCGCTACTGACGGTCAGCGCGAGGAAATATTTTTTGGTTGCAAAATTCTTAGGAAGTTCCCCGATGACCTGGCCGTCTTTTTCTCGCTTCCAAACCTTGAACAGCCCTTTAACATCCTGCTGATCACTGGGGGCGATTTCTTCGTACCCCTCAGAAACCTTACTGAATTCGGGAAGGGAATCTGCGGCAACAGCGACCACTGGAACCGCCAGAGTCGCAAGCGTAAGAATTGCCCGACCTGTCGCAGCAAATAGCGATGTCGGAATCAAACAGTGCATCATCGGTAGTGCATCCGTAGGGGAGGATAAATCTGAACGTGCTGTTGGCGGTATTCAGCCGACCACCAATCTAATCCTAGGCCACGAAGTAGCCCTCGCACGGCCCGGGAGATTGAAGGGGAAACCTAAACCATATTGTAACCTGTAAAACCACTACAATTCGCTCGATGGTTACGAAATTGATACGGAATCACATAGCAACACTAGGGCCCCCTAACGGTTCCCAGACTTGAAAAGTCCGCCCCGGCCGCTTACAACACTCCCATCCGCGGTAAACCGCGGCGGGTGTAAGCCTTCCGTCCCAGCCAAGCTACGGTTGGTTTTGCACCCCCAAAAACCAA
This sequence comes from Roseimaritima multifibrata, assembly GCF_007741495.1. Lineage (NCBI taxonomy): Bacteria > Pseudomonadati > Planctomycetota > Planctomycetia > Pirellulales > Pirellulaceae > Roseimaritima > Roseimaritima multifibrata. The sequence goes on along the minus strand of NZ_CP036262.1, from coordinate 3,244,019 downwards.
AAGACAATTTTGACAGGGAGCGAACGATCGTGCTCCCACATACTCAATGATTCACTGGAATATGGCTCTATGAATATCGCTTTGGACGAAGGCCTCGTAAAAGGCGACAGCGTCGCATCTCTGCTTGATTCGGCTCTGGATGCTGGCGGTGGCCTGCTCCGCCTGACTCCAACGTGGGTACCACGGTCTTTTCTTCACCCGGGACGCAGGATCAAACTGCACCCAGGTGACTATTACCGCTTCGGCGCCGACCGCGGTGGCATCGACGAACGCTGGTTCGGAAGTACCACCGAAGCGGCCAATGAGGGACGTGTCTGGCACGAAGGACTTAGCTTCTGCCTGTTTGAAGGCAAAAAGTTCCTCCTCAAGGACGCAGTCGAAGAAGCGGGTGCCCGCTTGATCGGTTCCGCAATCGCCGACAAGTACAATCGCTGGCCTGTCTATTCGAAATTTTTCGACAACATGGGCCCGATTCCTCACCATATGCATCAATCGTTTGAAGATGCGAAACTGGTTGGTCAAGAAGGGAAGCCCGAAAGCTATTACTTCCCACCTCAACTGAACAACGTCGACAATAACTTTGCCTATACGTTCATGGGCCTAGAACCAGGAACGACCAAGGAAGATGTCCGCAAGTGCCTGGAAAACTGGAATGCCGGCGACAACGGAATCCTTGATCTGTCGCGTGCCTATCGGCTGAAACGAGGCACCGGCTGGTTGATCCCTCCAGGCGTTCTGCACGCTCCGGGCAGCCTCTGCACCTACGAACCCCAGTGGGGCAGCGATGTCTTCGGCATGTATCAGTCGATCGTCGAAGGACGTTATGTCCCTTGGTCGTTGCTGGTGAAGGACATGCCAGAAGAAAAGCACCAAGACCTCGACTTCATCGTCGGACAACTGGACTGGGAACGCAATGTGGACACCCATTTCAAGAACTCCAATTACTTGGAACCGATCCGCGACGAAGCCAACAGCGGAGACAAATTTGAAGACTTGTGGATCGTTTACGGGACCGTTGATAAACAGCAGTTGTTCAGCGCCAAAGAACTGACCATCCAACCGGGTGCGAAGTGCGTCCTGAACGATCCAGGCGCCAGTTCATGGATCACCGTCCAAGGTAAAGGCAAAATGGGCGCCTTGAACTTGCAGACTCCAGCGATGATCCACTTCGGCGAAAACACCGAAGACGAAGTCTTTATCTCCCACGAAGCCGCCACCAACGGTGTTCAAATCGAAAACACCGGCAGTGAGCCTCTGGTAGGCCTGCGTTACTTCGGCCCTGATGTCCATGGCAACAACATCCCCAAAGCGGGTAGCTGAGCCTGTTGATTTGTTGCAATTTGGAGACTGTGGCTGGAAATTCCACTCACAGTTTTGCCGAGCGACTGCAGGATAAGTTGATGCCTTAAACATGAGTGCCGCGGCCGAATAACTCCGCCACGGTGCTCGCGAATCTGGCGGCTGAATGAGTCGAATCCCCTTTCCCCTTGTGAGTGTGCAATGAATAACTTCCCTAAACTTCACAACGCAGCTTGGCCCGGTGTCGTCGGCAAAGGTGGCGAAGGTGACGATCCGATTATCGAACTGGATCAGTTGCTGGACATGACGGCCAGTGCCGAAGTCAACGGTCGCCGATTCGACGGGGTCGACCTATTCCTGTTTGATCCGCACGTTTCGATCGACGCAACGGATGCGGAACTAGAAGACCTAGCGGAGCGCGTTCGTTCACGAAACCTTGACATCGGGACCGTGGTTGCCCCGGTCTGGGAACCGACCGGTGGTGGGCCTGCGATGGGCGGCCCCGAAGAGGTTGAAGCCTTCTTAACGCAGGTCCGCAAGGCATGCCAAATCGGCCAAAAACTGCGTCAGATCGGCGTCCGGCCGCACGGAGTCATTCGCCTGGACAGTGCGTCGTCCGTATCGGAATGGGTCAAAGATCCTGAAGGCAATCAGTCCAAAATCGCAGACACCTTTAAAGCAGCTTGCGATATCGCCGAAGAGTACGACGAACGCTTGGCCGCCGAAGGCGAAATCTGCTGGGGCGGGATGCAAAGCTGGCGAAAAATGGTCGACCTGCTAGAGCGAGTCGGACACCCCGAACGCCTTGGCTTCCAAGCCGACATGGCTCACACGCTGCTTTATCTGATGGGATACAACGCCCCAGAAGATGCCATCGTCGCGTCCGATTTTGACTGGAGCGATACGGCTGCCAAAGAGGCGGCACTTAAGGAACTGACCCACGCCCTGCGACCCTGGACGATCGATTTCCACGTCGCTCAAAACGACGCCAGCGTGCATGGAACGGGAAGCCACGACAAGACCGGTCGTCACTGCCTTCCAGACGACCCGAACGGAAAATTGGATATCGCCAAGGATGCCGGTTTTTGGCTGCGGGACGAGCATGGTGACGTCCTAAAAACCATCAAACACATCTGCTGGGACGGTTGCATGTTCCCCAACGAGGTGATGACCAAACCTGACACTTGGAACAAGATCCTGGCGTCGATGCTGGAAGTCCAAGCCGCCCATGGCTGGCAAGAATAGAACCCTCAACCCCACACGTTGCACAGACTACTTTTGCACAGGAAAAATTGATGAAACCGTTGAACATTGGAATGATTGGCTATGGCTTTATGGGCAAAGCCCACACGAATGCCTACAAGCAAGCCAACAACTTTTTTGACTGTGAATACAAGCCCGTGCTGAAGGCCTTGTGTGCCCGCAACCGCGACAAAGCGGAAGGGTTCGCCAAGAACTGGGGATATGAATCGATCGAAACCGATTGGCGAGCTTTGCTGAAACGGGACGACATCGACGCAGTCGATATCTGCACCCCGAATAACCTTCACAAAGAGATCGCAATCGAAGCAGCCAAAGCAGGGAAAATGATTCTCTGCGAAAAACCGCTCGCCATGAATACCGCCGAAGGCGAAGAAATGTGCGAAGCGGTCGAAGCGGCCGGCGTTCCAAACATGGTTTGGTACAACTACCGCCGTGTCCCCGCAGTTTCCTTGGCCAAACAACTGATCGACGAAGGACGGCTAGGGAAGATCTTTCATTACCGAGCCAACTTCCTTCAAGACTGGACGATCAACGCCGATGTCCCTGTCGGTGGTGCCGCCACCTGGCGACTGGATGCAGAAGCTGCTGGCAGCGGCGTAACCGGCGACTTGTTGGCTCACTGCATCGACACCGCGCTTTGGTTAAACGGCGGGATCAAAGACGTCACCGCGATGACAGAAACCTTTGTCAAAGAACGGACGCATGCCGACACTGGCGAAAAAATCCCAGTAACGATCGACGATGCCTGCAGCTTCCTCTGCCACTTCAACAACGGCTCACTGGGACTGTTTGAATCGACCCGTTACGCTCGCGGCCACAAGGCGTTGTATACCCTTGAAATCAACGGCGAAAAAGCCTCGCTTCGCTGGGACTTGCACGACCTTCACCGCCTGGAGTACTTCGATCACGCCGACGACAGCATTGTTCGCGGCTGGCGAAGCATTCACGTTTCCGATGGCGACCAGCCCTACATGGGCAACTGGTGGGTACCGGGACTACAGATTGGCTACGAGCACTCCTTTATTCATCAGGTAGCCGATTTTCTAAAATCGCTGGAATCGGACGCTCCGTTCAGCCCCAATTTCCGCGATGCTCTGGAAACGCAAAAAGTTTGCGATGCCGTCCTGGCAAGTGCGAAACAACGAGTCTGGAAAGACGTTTAGGCAACCTGTTCGAATCGCAGCTCGGCGTCTAGGTGCGCCGGGCTGACGATTGAAAATCTCACGGGCGGAGCCAACCGCCACTCTCGTCCAGGCACAACGATGCGCACGATCAACCTGAACCATGTCGCCCTGCACGTTACCGATGTCGAACGTAGCATCGCTTTCTACCGCGATGCACTGGGGTTGGAGGTTCTGCCTCGACCCGCATTTGATTTCCCAGGGGCTTGGTTCCGGGTCGGAACCGACCAGGAACTCCATCTAATCGGAGACCGCGAGCTGGATGTTCACTCGGGGCACCGAGGAACGCATATCGCAATCCAAGTCGAAGACCTAGACGCTTGGGATGCTCACCTGAGCAAAGAATTAGAAAAGCATGGTGCCAGCCGAGTGCCGCGCAAGACGCGTCCCGATGGCGCGCAGCAATCCTTCCTGATCGACCCTGACGGTCACTGGGTAGAACTGTGCGAGCTCCCCAAAGCAAAATAATGCTACCCCGTGGGGCAGCATAACTGCCCCATTAGCCCGGGCGGCAGATATTTGCCGGTGGTGCAAACCACCGGTTCAATGCCGAAGCAAGCCATTAGCCCGGAGGGCGGCAGATGGTTGCCGGTGGTGCAAACCACCGGTTCGATGCCGAAGCAAGCCTTTAGCCCGGAGGGCGGCAGAATCTGTAGAGCTTGGCGCCGATGGCAGATGTTCTGTCGCCCTCCGGGCTGAGAATGCTCAAGCAGGGTATCCGGCGGCTGACGCCGCCGGCAAGTATCTGTCGCCCTCCGGGCTGGCCAAGTTTTGTCCTGGCCAAGGAATGGGCTTGTGGAGATCAGTCTGGTCTCCACCGATGGCAACCGCTCTGTGGCACGACAAAGCTGGCCGGGCGCCGATATAAACTGCCGGCTGGAACTCGGTTCGCCCCATTAGCCCGGAGGGCGGCAGAATCTGTAGAGCTTGGCGCCGGTGGCAGATGTTCTGCCGCCCTCCGGGCTGAGAATGCTCAAGCAGGGTATCCGGCGGCTGACGCCGCCGGCAAGTATCTGTCGCCCTCCGGGCTAGCCAAGTTTTGTTCTGGCCAAGGAATGGGCTTGTGGAGATCAGTCTGATCTCCACCGATGGAAACCGCTCTGTGGCACGACAAAGCTGGCCGGGCGCCGATATAAACTGCCGGCTGGAACTCGGTTCGCCCTATTAGCCCGGAGGGCGACAGATACTTGCCGGTGGTGCGAACCACCGGTTCGATACCGAAACAAGCCTTTAGCCCGGAGGGCGGCAGATGTTTGTGGAGGTCTGCGACCATGGCAGATGCTCTTTGCGACAACCAGCCGATCCTACGATTCCGAGGGGAACTCTTCTAAGCTGACTTTTCGGAAATTGGCTAGGTTGTCACCGACTTTCTGAATCGCTCGACGATCCAGTTCCGAAAGGGTCTCGATTACTAAATGGTGAGCTCGGTAGCGTTGAACCTTCGATCCCTCGTCGATGCTTAGCGTCAATTCAAGCGGGACAAGGCCGGCTGCGGACAGTTTTTCGCCCAGTGCCATCCGGCCGAAAGGAGGTACGCCGACTCGGCGAAGGACGTTCAAGCGGGCCGCCCAGACCGTTAATTCGTGATAGGCATGGGCGAATTCAGGGCGAGACAGTTCCTGTGTGGTCGTTTCGTACTTACAAGATCCGAATTTGACGGCGTATTGATCCCCGGTTTGAACCACCTCTGCATCCAAACCAAACGCCGCGGCCTTGCTGTTCTGCCTAGCGGCAGCGGAAAGCTGAACGGTTGCATCGATTAACTGCTGAGTCGAAAGCTCGGCCTGCAACTGGGCTTTGGTGTCTAACAGGACGACCCGTTCGCGAGTTGGATCGAAAATGGTCTGAATGGTGCCCCCCATCTCTTCCAAATCGTAGATCACGCCCGAATCAAACAATATTTTATGCCGTGCTAACGGGGTATTTCCGTCGGCATCATAGATTTCCGTTTCCAGGCGAAAGGACGGGCCCTGCGGCAAAGCCGACTGGGCGAAAGCGGGTGCTGTCCAAGCCGACGAGAGGAACAATAGGCCAGCAAGGATCGGGAGCGTTCTGTTTTTCATGGCAATTGCGGTGTTCAGCGAAATCCTGCCGGCCAAAGCCGTCAGCGAGGGGCAACGATTTCCGAGGCAGATTGAAGCCACCGATAACAAAAATCGGCTTGTCCGGTCTAGCCCGATTGCGTCACCGCCAGAACCGAGTAGCCTTGTGCTATCTAAGCAGAATAGTACTGAACCGCACTCGTTAGCCGGTCCTAACGAATACTCATTCCAAAATTGTTAGCATGATTCATCGTATTTTGGTGACCGGCGGTGCCGGATTCTTGGGTTCTCACCTTTGCGAACGCTTGGTAGAAGAAGGACATGACGTCATTTGTTTGGATAACTTCTTCACCAGTCAAAAAAGCAACGTCGTTCATCTTCTAAATCGCCCAAATTTCGAACTGATTCGTCACGACATCACGTTGCCGATCTTTTTAGAAGTCGACCAGATCTACAATTTGGCTTGCCCGGCCGCTCCGGGCCATTACCAGTTCAACCCGATCAAGACGATGAAAACGTCCGTGATGGGAGTGATCAACATGTTGGGAATCGCCAAACGCTGTGGAGCTCGCTTCCTGCAAGCCAGCACCAGCGAAGTCTACGGCGACCCGGACGTCCATCCGCAGCCTGAATCCTACCGCGGTAGCGTCAACCCGATTGGCCCTCGCGCCTGTTACGACGAAGGGAAGCGAGCGGCGGAATCGATTTGCATGGACTACCGCCGCAGCAACAATGTCGATGCTCGGATCGTCCGCATTTTCAATACGTACGGACCACGGATGCACCCTTACGACGGACGTGTCGTTTCGAACTTCATCCGGCAGGCTCTGCGTAACGAACCGATCACCATTTTCGGGGACGGCGAGCAAACTCGATCGTTCTGCTATCGTGATGACTTGGTCGAAGCCATCGTCCGAATGATGAACAATTCCGAAGGGTTCGCAGGCCCGGTCAATATCGGCAACCAAGGCGAATTTACGATTCGGCAGCTTGCCGAAATGGTTATGGAGAAGGTCGGAGGCGAATCGAAGCTGGTCCAAAAACCGCTTCCTACCGACGACCCGACGCGTCGCCGGCCCGACATTCGACTGGCAAAAGAAAAACTGGACTGGGAACCAACCACTCCCCTTTCCGAAGGCCTTCAGAAAACAATCGATTGGTTTCGATCAATCGATATCGATGACTACCAACCGCCGACACCAAATTATTCCTGAGGTGTCACCGGTTTCAAGTTCTCGCGGTAGTCTCTGCCTCGTTCAACATACCTGGCAGCTAACGCCTGTATGTTTTTGATTTCGTCTTCTCTCAGAGGACGGGCGACCTTGGCGGGCGATCCCAGGATCAGACTGTGAGCCGGGAAGGACTTGCCCTCGGTGACCAGCGCCCCCGCAGCGACAAGCGATCCTTCGCCGATTTCGGCCCCATTCAACACGACCGCCTGCATGCCGACCAACGCGCCGCGTCCGATCGTGCACCCGTGCAGCGTTGCTTGATGTCCGATCGTCGCATCTTCGCCGATATGCAATGGAAATCCTGGGTCGGTGTGCATCACCACATTGTCCTGGACACTTGATCGAGCCCCAATGCGGATCGGTTCGACATCCCCTCTAGCGACGGCTCCTGGCCAAACGTTCGCATCCGCGGCAATTTCGACGTCTCCGATGATCGTCGCTTCGGCCGCAATATAGGCGGAGGGGTCAATTTTGGGACATTTCTCGCCCAATTGGTAAATCGTCATCGGGAACCAAAACAAAGGACTTTAGGACAAAAAGGGTACGCAACATCACCGAAAACCGACGGCCAGTGAACCGCCAGCTGGGGCCATTTCTTCGGTTTGGCAAATTGTACCAACCAGTCGGCTTAGGGGATCCCCGGGCAAGTTGTTTACCGGATATCGCCGTTGCGAGCGAGGATTAATCCTTTTCCGAAGCTAGCGTTCGAGGTAGAATGGGTAACGTCAAACAAACTCCCAATAAATCTTGATGTGGCATTCTCTATGGCTCGCGCAGCAAAGACCTTGAATCCCAACGCTCCACTGACCACCCGCGAAGAAAATGTTCTCCGAGTCTTCCGCGAATTTTTGATGCGTCCCGGTCAGATGCTTTGCTTCCACGGACCGGACCTAGATCGTCATCGCGAATCGTTGGAAACACTGACGGACCGAGACCTGCTTGTTTCGGAAAGTTTTAAGGGTGGGTACTCGCTCACCACCGAAGGTTTCGAAGCGATGAAAGCCTGCACAAGCCGTCCAGCGCCTCGCTAGGACCCGACTGCCGATTCGAGGATTTGCTCCAAAACTGGCGTCACTGCCGCGGGATCGAATCGGGCACGAATCTCTTTTTTGGCTCGCGCGGCCCATTCGAAAGCCGCCTGCTTGTTCTCAATCACCTCAGCGATGGCGTCGGCCATCGCTACGGAATCGGCGACGGGGACCAGTCTTCCCAGTTCTCCCTCATTCAGAATTTCCCTGGGGCCGCTAGGACAGTCGGTAGAAACAACCGGTATCCCGAGGGCAACCGCTTCCAGTAAAGCATTGGGCATTCCTTCGTACAGTGAAGGCAAACAGAACAAGTCGGCATTCTTGATCGCGGGCAGGACGTTGACCAAGTAGGGATTCAATTCAACGTGATCCTGCAGCCCAAGCTTCGCAACCAACTGCTGCAGCGAATCCTGGTCGGGCCCTTCGCCGTACAAGTGAACCGACAGTTCGCGATGCCCTCGCCGCACCAGTTCGGCGATCGCTTCGAACAGATAGCGATGCCCCTTCTGCGACACGAAGCGGCCGGCGTGAACGATGTGAAATCGTCCGGGCCGAAAATGGTCAAATGGTTGTTCAGCCAATCGGTCCAGACGCTCTAGATCAAGCGAATTGATCATTCTTCGCACATGCGGAGGGGGCAAATCGTAAAACGCGATCGCCGCTTCGCGAACTCCTTCGGAAACCGTAAGGACTAGTTCGCTGTCGTGGTAGGCCCGCTTTAGCAACAAAAGCTTCAGCCGCATCCAGCGTTCTTTCGAATCGCGAAGCATCGACGCGGGGTCGACCACGATCGTCGGTAAATGCGGAACTCCCAAACGCTTTGTGACAGGACCGGCTACCAAGGCCATTGGATAGGTCCTGGAATAGAGGACATCAATCGATTCCTTGCGAAGCACCTTTTCTAAATAGCGTTTCTGATCGCGCAGGATTCGGCCAGGATAGTTGAACCGAAACGGCTTTTGGTCCTGCCAGTAGGCATAAACCGGCACGTCCGCAGGCACTTCTTTCAGCAGTTCTCCTGAGGCGTAGATCAAAAACAGGACAGGGCGAAATTTGGTTCGATCAAGCATTTTCGCAATCCCGATCATCTGACGCTCACTGCCTCCACCAGCCAGCGATCCAATCATCAGAAGAACCGAAATTCGCTCACTCATCGGCAGAATACCTTTCTAAAAACGCCAGCATATAGAAATTAGATCATCAAGATCGGACGAATCCCCGCGTCTTGTTCTGATTCTCAAAGAGCGAAGTTTAACGATTGTGTTGGTCCTGCGGCATCCGAGCATCCTCCCTTTAATCAAAATGCATTTAAAACAATCGATCAACACCATCCTTCTCCGAAGAACAACTAGGACAACCGCTACCAGACGGTCTAACAGCTATCGAATAAACGTGGAGGCGAACAAAGATGCGAAAACCAATCCATTTATTGACCCTCCTAGCCGTGGCCATCGCATCGGTCTTAGCCGATGTTCCCATTTCTTGTCATGGATGTCCGCACTCGCACCTGAACAACCAGTTCAAGATGTCTGGATGCGACTGCGCGGCCCATCGATCGTCCGGATGCAACGCTGCTGGTGGTGCGGCCGGCGCGGATCATTGTTCCGTCCGCGATCGCTCCCCACACAAGCCTCAGTGTCCGCTTTGTGACGGCCGGTCGACAGCCACGAACGCGGTGGTGGAACGGGACGAACTCAAACGCAGGACACAGCCTCCTGCAGCATGCGATTGTGCATCGTATCCCGAGCCAATCGTTCGTCGTTCGCTACACACGCCACACGAACCGTCCAATTGCGCTGCCTCTCGAAGTCGTCAGGTCCGTTTCCACTTGAGGATCTAGCAAGCCAGAGGGCGAAAAGATTCGAACTCCGCTTTGGACAGATCCTCTACCTCTAAGTGAACCATATGAACATCGGACGGCAAAGACTATTTCAGATCATCCTGTGCACGTCGACAACCAGCTTTATCGGTTGTTCCACCATGCGCCCCATCGCCGAGCGATTCCAGTTCGACCGAACCGAATCCGCGGTCGAAACGACGGCCGACATACCGCCGCAGTTCGCACCACCGGCTCCCCAAAAGGACCTTGCAGCGACAGCGATCCAGCAAACCGCGCATGATGCGAGCGAACCCTCGGCAGGTGATTCGGAGACAGCCAACGCGGTAGCTCAAGCCAGCGGTTTCGAAGCGTCCAACCTGACCGCGCTTGTTCCCTTCACGATTGCTGACCCACCGTTCCCTGCCGACTCCGAACCGGCTGCTCAGCCAACAAGTGGGATGACGCTTGAGGCCTTTGAATCCCTCGCTTTGACCAACAACCCTACCATCGGTGCCTTGGTCGCTACGACTCGCAAAGCGGCTGGCTTTCGAACGCAGGTTGGTTTACGTGCTAACCCAACCATTGGATATAGCGGTTCGCAACTGGATGATGAGGGAACCGATCAACACTCCGTCTTCATTTCCCAGACCATCATCACCGCCGACAAACTTGAACTGAATCGACGTGTCCTCGACCGGGCCCTGCGTACACAGCTTTTGCATTTGGAAGCTCAGAAGTATCGCGTTGCCACCGATGTTCGCGTTAAGTTTTACGACGCATTGGCGGCTCAAGAGAGAATGAGATTGGTTCAGGACTTCCAAAAGGTTGCCAACAAGGGTCTGGAACTTTCGGAACTGCGGAAGGAGGCACTGGAAGGATCGCAACTGGATATCGTGCAGGCCAAGGTTCAAAAGAACGAAATCGATCTGGTGCTGCAACAAGCTGAAATCGCGTACTCTGCGGCTTGGAGAGAACTAGCGGCCCTGGCGGGTAGCCCTCACCTTAGCCCCACACCCCTGATCGGTACTTTGCCACAAACCGACGTTGCCATGGACTGGACGGAACTGACCGCCACAACGGTCTACTCCAGCCCTGAGTACCAGGCGGCCCAAGCAAAGGTCAGCCAAGCTCGAGCGAATATCGACCGGCAGGAAATCCAAGCCATTCCGAACTTCGATTTCAATCTTGCAGGTGGTCACGATAACGGTACCGATTCCGGATTTATCAATGTTCAAGTCGGAGCCCCGATCCCTGTATTCAACCGCAACCAGGGCAATCTTTCAGCGGCTCGAGGCGAATTGATGCGAGCGTGCCGCGAAGTCCAACGAATCGAAAACTCCATTCAGGCACGGATTGCAATCGTTTCGCAGCAATACGATTCCGCCCTCGCAGCGGTCGCGATGTACAACAACGAAATCCTTCCCAACGCGGCCGAAGGACTTAAGCTGGCTGAAACAGCCTACCGCGCCGGGGAGACCAGCTTCGTCCAAGTCCTGGTCGCTCGCCGCACCTACTACGATACGAACCTGCAGTACCTGAAGTCCCAGACCCGGCTGGCACAAGCACGCACGCGTCTGGACGGCTATGTGCTTAGTGGCGCGTTGGATGCCATCGTCGACGAGAGTGGCGACGACAGCCTCCGCGGACAGACCTTTAGCCAACAATAGCGACCAGCCGGTCGTGATCGACCGGCGGCGTCGACGTCAAATTTGCTGGTCGGGTCTCTGCGAGATTAGAATTCAAGTCTACGCTTGAAACCTCTGAATCTTGGGATGACCTGACCATGCACAAAAGACTTCTTGTGCTAACGATCGCCGTCTATGCCGCACTTGGCATACAAGCAAGCGACCACCAACCGCTGGACGTCGATTCGCAACAGGTGCTTGAGATCCCAGGCATCTCTTCAGGCGATCCAGCAGCTGGCAAACGGGTCGTCGTGAAGGCTCCTGAATTCGCGTCGACGTCTGTCTTCCATACGATCTACCTTCCTCCCGGTTGGACTCCAACAGGGAAGCAGTATCCGATCATCTTTGAATACACCGGCAACCGGTTCCCTCAGTCCGGGTCGACAGGGCAAACGGAGGACGCAGCCCTGGGATACGGATTGACCGCCGGGAAATGTATCTGGGTTTCCCTTCCCTACGTTTCTGCTGATCACCAGAAGAATGAAGTGACCTGGTGGGGCGACGAATTGGCGACGGTCGAGTATGCCAAGTTAAACGTGCCACGGATCATCCAAACCTACAACGCTGACCCAAATGCGGTGATCCTGTGTGGCTTTTCCCGAGGCGCTATCGGAGTCAGTTACATCGGGCTCCATGATGCTGAAATCGCCAAACTCTGGACAATCATGGTCACGCATGATCATTTTGACGGAGTCCGGTCGTGGGGCGGAACCGAGTGGGGCCAACCGCTTTCCGAATACCAACATCGGGCGGCCTCCCGGCTGAAAAGAATCGGAAATCGACCGCTGCTTGTCATTCAGAACGGCGATATCCGTGCTACGCGTTCGTTTGTCAAGCAAACGATTGGCGCCCCCGACAACGTGTCATTTATGCAGATCAACGCAAACGAGATTTTGGGGGCGTTTCCCAATTCGATAGCCAAATCAGCACACACGGACCGTTGGCTGCTTCCTCCCAGTTCGGCGCGATCTGAAGTGTGGGCATGGATTAACCGGTCACTGGCCGCCGCCGAATAACGTGAAACCAAACAGCGCCGGCGATGCCTGCCTTGCCGGTTGCAAGCGTCACTCAACTTTCCAACGGCGACTGCACTGGCTATTGGGTACGCAAAAAATCAAATTCCGGAGCCACACACTTTCCCGCGGCATGTTCAAAAACCTCTTTCAGTGACTCTTTGCTTTCCGGATAGCGTCCCTTGTCATCGGTCGCTTCCTCCCACTCGTGGAGGAAACGGCGATGATCCGCAATCGCCGTTTCGTACTTTGGATCTTCGGCCAAGTTGACGACTTGGTGAGGGTCGTCGCGAAGGTCATAGAACTCTTCCGCCGGACGATTTTCAGAATCGAAATACGATGCCTGTACCGGGCTGAGCAAATTTCTTCGGCGCATTTTCTGAAACGTTTCGAAGGTCGCGTATCCATCACGGTATTGCGGTTGAAAGAGGGCTCGGTCGGTTTTGTAGTTTCGGATGTATCGAAAATGCTGACTGCTGACGGAGCGAATGCGATCGATCGCGTTCCCCATCCGGTCTCTCGCAGAAATCAGATAGGTACGCGGCTGATAATCGTCCGCAAAAAGATCCTTCCCCTCCATAAAGTCCGGAATGGCAATGTCGGCAAGGGCAAGCGAAGTCATTGTGATATCGATCCCACTAACCAAATCACTCCGGCGGGATGCCCCCCCGGACACCAGTGAATCGGATTCGGTCCCATGCACGATAAGTGGAACTTTGGTCCCTTCCTCATATAAGAACTGCTTCGCACGCGGCAACGGACTTCCATGGTCGGTAAAGAAGAAGACGTACGTATTCTCCCAGAGCCCGTATTCCTTCAGGGCGGTAATGATGGCACCTACCTGAGCATCTGTTTCGGCGATCTGAGCGTAGTGTCTTGCGATCGCGTTTCGGAAAACGGGATGGTCCGGATACTGTGGTGGCACGGACACCGCATCGTCGGCCACCAAACTGTCGGCGGGGAACTTCGCTCCGGTTTCGCCTCCAAACTTGCCTCCCTTCAGTTGGATCTGTCCGAAGAACGATTTGCCTTGAAGTTGTTTTAGCCACGACAGATCCCGCCCTACCAGATGGCTATTTATTTTTGGCCGCTCAAATTCTGGGGAATACATCAGCGACCGCTCACGTTTGAAATTGTAATCATCCTTCGCTTCGTTGAAGGTCAAGTAACCGGCACGGCGAAAGAGCTCGGGAACTGTCAGTAGTCCTTCGGCCAATTCCTCTTTGATCATCGTGCGATGCTGATGCAAGCCGTAACTTGTCTGCATGGTTCCGGTGATCAAGGCCGATCTTGTGGTCGAGCACACCGGAGCGGGCATGTAGGCTCGCTCAAACAGGACGCCTCCCTCGGCAAGCGAATCAATGTTAGGCGTCAAAGCGAGTGAATCGCCATAACATCCCATCCAGTCGCTCATATCATCGACATAGATCCACAACACATTCGGCTTGGACGGCTGGGCGGGTTGGGTTTGATCGGCAAGCACCGATCCGGCCAACCAGCACGTCCCCAACAGCAAGGCGAAGATCCTAGACATCGTTTCCCCCATTCAATGGATTCATTTCAAAATTAAAGTCGAACGTCAGCGGAGCCCTATGCAGGACAATCACCCTGTCCCCGGCCAGTGATCAGGCACAACAAAGGTCCGCGATGTTTCTTGCCACAATCCATCGGATTCGCATAAATGGCTGACCAGCACCGGATGAGCAGCCTCCTGAAAATGTCTGGTCAAGCGTTCGATCGTTTCGTGATCGGACAGCCCGCAATCTCCGTCCTGATCGAATTCAGCAGGGGACAACCAATACGGTTTATTCAGGATAGCGTGTCTCCCATCCTGTTTGCGGATCCAGCCGACCAGTTCGAACGCATGGATCCAGTTCCCTCGAAGATGATCGGGAGCGAGGCCTTCCGGCAACTGTGGCTGGGAACCATCGTCTGGATGGTAAAAAATGCGTCCCTTTACGAATGCGTTCCGCTGCTGAACATCAGGAAAATGGGTTTCGCTAAGAGGCAGCTGATGCCGAAACATCCGCTCTCGTTTACGTTCAAACGTATCGCCGGCATTGGGACCGATGTAGTGGCTGCCGGCAAACGTCCGGTTCGGATGGAACAAATAGAATTTGACAGCCACCTCCCAGTGCGTCAGTTTGCTTGACTCGTCGCGAAAGAGAAAATCAATTTCGCCGAGCGTCCGTTTCCCAGACCGAACCTGGAGCGATTCCGCAACCACCTGGATTTTGCGAACATGCTGCAACCAGTACAGCACTAAGCCTTCGAAATACCGCCCGACTCTTCGCGACGGTTTCTCCTGACAGAACGCTGTCAACTGTGATAAGGATACCGATCGCCAATCAAACTTCGGCAAGTCAGGGTGCGGATTTAACAGGAACGGACTTTCAACCACCCAGGTTAGATCTCGCAGTTCTTGCGATTGAAGCATCCGCTACTTACGCCACACGGGACGTGCGTTCGCGGTGATTTCGGCATCGGCTTCTTGCATTCGAGCTTTCAATTTCGCAGCGATTTCTGGATGTTGGTCGATCAGGTTGTTTTGCTCGCCAATGTCATCGCTTAGTTGAAACAGATAGATCCCGACCGAAGGCTTTCCCGTTTTTGACTTCCTGGCATTCGGTCTAGAAACCACTTCAAGGTACTTCCAGTCTCCCAGTCGAATGCCTTGCAAGGCACCAACGGACGAATAAAACAACAGCTCGTTTCGAGGCGATTCATTTGTCTTAAAGGTCCCGGTGATGTCGTATCCATCAATCGTCGGGATATCGGGAAGGGGGGCTCCTGACAAACTAGCGATCGTTGGCAGCAAATCCATGGTAGAGGTCATTGCATCACACTGCGTTCCTGCAGGAATTCTTCCCGGTCCCCATACGACACAGGGGACGCGTTGTCCGCCTTCGAAAGTGGTCCCCTTTCCCGCCCGTAGGGGATCGGCGCTGCCACCATGATTTTTGAATTGCAACCAAGGTCCGTTGTCGCTGGTGTAGATGATGTAGGTGTTTTTATCTAATCCCAACTCGCGAACCGTATCCGCTAACCGGCCGACCTCCGCATCGATGTGCTCAATCACACATTTGTAAGCATTCTGCGGATCGGGATCGTAAACGTCCTCAGGCACATACAAAGGAATGTGCGGCATCGAGTGTGGCAGGTAGAGAAAAAATGGCTTGTCCTGATTCTCTGTTACGAAATCGATAGCCTTGTCGGTGTAGCGACGCGTGATCGTTCGCTGGTCGACAGGCAGTTCGACAATCTCTTCATTCTCAAATAGTGGAGTGTTCCAATAAGTGATGCTGGTTCCTTGGCTCTCCCACAAACGGTCCGATGCAATTTTCGATTTCCGAGCGTTATCAGGATGGTTCATGTCATTGGAGTACGGAATTCCATAATAGGAATCGAACCCGTTGGCTCGCGGGAGTATTTCGGGGTGATGGCCCAAGTGCCATTTACCAACACAGGCCGTCGCATACCCTTGTGATTTCAAATGGTCCGCGATCGTATACTCAGAAGGATTCAACCCATAATCACTTTTGGGGAACAGTACGTGTTTGTGCATCCCGACACGTTTGGGATAACTGCCGGTCAAGAGGGCCGCTCGGGACGGAGAACAAACGGAGCAAGCCGTATAGAAACTGGTGTATTTCCGGCCCTCGGCGGCAAGTCGATCGATATGGGGCGTTTTGATCGTCTTCGACCCAAAGCAGCCCAAATCGTTGTAGCCCTGGTCGTCCGTGAAGATAACGATGAAATTCGGTGAGGACTGGGAATCAGCAAGCAGCTCGGCCCCAAAGAAAGTCTGTGCGAATCCGGAAAAGCAAAGCGCCAACGCGAACAGAACCTTGGATGGTCGCCGCAAAACAATGCTTCCCTCAGGTAACAAATCGTTCGCAGGCAATGGGGACGACGAGAATGCTCTACGACTCATATCATTCCAAATCAAAAAATGACGGGCTATTGGAAGCAAAATTTCAACTCACAGTCTCCTCGCTACGATTTCAGATGTCAAATCGGGCGACCGTGGAACTGCGTGCCTGGGGGCTAGAATTGGCAAGAAAATGGGGGCAAGAAAATAGGGAATAAGGGATGGAATTGTTTCGCGATTGGAAACGGAAACGCGCAATGCCCGGGGACGAGAGAGGACAACCGCGAAACAACCGAAATACGCGAAAAGGATGTTGCCTAGGGCTGTAATCCCTAAAGTTAAATTAGACAGGAACCTGGTGACTGGAGATTTGTCTGGAGAGACCGGTTTATGTTCCGCACTCTCCATCCACTCCCCCAATTCCCTGCTCCCATTTTCTTGCTCCCATTTTCTTGCTCCCATTTTCTTGCCCCCATTTTCTTGCCCCCATTTTCTTGCCGAAAAGACTTGCCGCAGGTACTGACGTGACGGTTTACCTTTTGCAAAGATATAGAATCCTTCCAGGCACTGCCTCGGTCTTTCAGGCGAATCCACTGGATAAAGAAGAAGCCAGCCCCACGATCGTTGCGTTCTAAGGTTACCATCTAGGCCAACGGACGCCGCGCGTGTGCCGAACGCTTATTGCTAAACGGAAAAGTACTTTGCCCAACGACGCCATTGATCCAAATTTCCGGGGCAACTCTGCTACCTTTCCGCCGCGACCATCCACGCCAGACTGGACGTTCTCCCAGCGTCATGGACTAATAGTTGTTGTCCTGTCCCCGGTCGTCGCTAATTTCGTCGGAAGCGTCTTTAACATATTGTACAATTCCCAGCAGATTGAACCGTTGCTATCCGCTCAGCAGATGGCTCGTTTCGAATCCTGCTGGCAGTGGTTCAACATGGTCATTTATCCGCTTGCGGTGATCCTTTTCCTGATTCCAATTATTCAATTGCGTCCGATCCACCGAGACCTAATCGATGGTCGAAGTGTGAGCGAAGATGTGTTGAAGACGTCGCAACGAAAAGTTGTGAACCTGCCATGGTGGTTCTTGGCCGTCGCGTCGGTGGGATGGTTGATCTGCATCCCCGTATTTCCTCTTGCTCTAGCAAGTTTAGATGAACCGCTATCGAGCAATGTCGTTGTTCACCTAACGACGTCCTTTCTGATCGCATCGTTGATCGCGGTCACCCATAGTTTTTTCGCCGTTGAATTAGTGATTCAACAAACTTTGTTTCCTGTCTTTTTTCAGACAGGGACGCCAGCGAACGTCCCCGGGACCGCACCGATGACGATTTCGCAGCGGGGACTGATGTGGTCCGCGTCCGCCGTGGTCAGCCCGGTATTGTCATTGGTCCTCTTGATTTTGGTACCCGATGCAACGGAATCCGCCCCTGCATTTGCACTTGTGGTCGCCGCCGTCGCAGTTAGTTTCGGCATGGCAACGTCTTTGCTGCTGGGGCGTCTGGTGGCGACGCCGGTACTGGAATTGAAACGCGCCTCGTTGGCGGTTGCCGAGGGAGACTTCTCCGCACAAATCAAAACCCTTCGCGCGGACGAATTCGGCATGCTGATCAATCAATTCAATTCCATGATTACGGGACTTGCCGAACGGGAGCGTTTACAAGCGACCTTTGGTCGGCACGTTGGGCGTGAGGCGGCGAAGCAAATCTTGGCGGCACAGGATGGAGTCGATTACAAATCCGCTTCAGGAACTCTCGGCGGCACCAAACAATTGATTTCGGTGATGTTCGCGGATGTGCGAAATTTCACAGCTCAATCCGCCGATGCGCCGGTCGATGACGTTATCGCTGGATTGAATTTGATGTTCGGCGAGGCGGTCAAAATCGTTGAAAAGCACGACGGGATGATCAATAAGTTTCTCGGCGACGGTTTCATGGCGATTTTCGGAAGCGGTGGAGTCCCATCAAGCGACCGACAACATGCCGATGCGGCCGTCGAAGCGGGCTGTGAACTCCTCGCACGTATCGACGCCCTCAAGGAAGACTTTGAGAAACTGGGATGGTCTCAAATGAAAATCGGTGTCGGGATCAATACGGGGATTGCCATGGTAGGCAGTATCGGAGCCCCCGAACGCCATGAATATACGGCGATGGGCGATACGGTGAATGTCGCAGCTAGAGTCGAAGCGTTAACGAAATCAACAGGATATGACCTGCTCATTACCGGAACGACTTACGATGCACTCTCTACCGCCAAGAACTTTGTCGAATTGCCGCGTCAAAACGTCAAAGGCAAATCGACCAGCCTGCAAATCTACGGTGCGGTAAATTGTGATTAAATGGTGACGTCCATCGCCTAGGTGCTCCGAATTTAATCGTAGCTTGTGCGCGGACCTCGGCCCCCAGTGGTGTTGCCTGCTTGCTATTCAGGAAGGTTTTCATACAGAGCAGGCATGAATTGCTGGTACCGCTCGCCATATCGACTTGGATCATACAGAAAATGTGCTTGCATGTATTTTGCGAGAATCAGCTCCTGCGTACGCATTTCAAATGAGTTTGCAAGCGCTAACAAACGAACGAGATGCCAGTCGTAAGCGGGCTCCAGCGACACCATGCTCTCCGCTGCCAATACGGCGCTTCGAACATCATAATGACCATGCAGAACCAACCCGACGGGTTCGGTGTAATGCCCCAATTTATTGCATACGATCCGCGCGTACTGGCGTGCGGCGACTTCGGGGTCTCCATGTTTCATCACAGCGGCAAGGTACCCTGCACTGTCGCCTTCGCTCCCTGACCATTTTGGCGCTAGCCATTCGGCAACGGCCGAATGCAAACTAACATGGGTTGGATACAGGGCCGTTGCCACACGCAAATGCTCTTCGACACTGGAATGCGATTCGCCTCGCCCCATGGCGATGGTCATTCGATGAGCATACATGATCGCCGGTGCATAGGGATCCTCTTTCAACCAATCGTCCAGCATCTCGGCTGCCTCCGCCAATTCGCGTTCAAGCACTTTCCAGCCTTGCTGCGACACCGTGTACCCCAAACCATCACCGCGGGCCTTCCAACCAAACTGAATTTTCATATCCAGTTGACTGGACATCCCTACCACACTGGTTTCCGCCCACTTCTCAGCCTTTGACAGGAATTCAGCATACTTTTGCTTTTCCGCTTCATCCTCGGTCTCACCCCATCGCTGCCTAACCTGCAGCCAGACCTCTGCACAAGTATCCTGGACAATGCCAAACATCTCCTGGGCATCAAGCCCCCAACGATAGCCTTCTCCAGCCAACGCAAATTTTGCCAACTGATCGATCCGATCAAAATTTTGAGTTCGGAACGCAGTGGCAACGATGTAACGCGTTCGCGCCAGGTTGGGAAACTCCCAGACTCCTCGTCGATGAATCTGAATCGCATTGCCTAGATGCTGCGCGACCATAAGCCCTCGTCCGTCGAGGGCAACATCCTTCAGATTTTCAACCTGTAGATCGAAGGGGATCGAATGGGTTAAATCCTCGTGATAGACGTCCGCAACCGAAAGATGCAGATTACCTTCAATATCCTTGCGACGGACGACCGCAGTGATTTGGTTTTGGTTGTCTTCTTTGTCGTACTTACCGATCAGTGCTAATGGCTTCCACAACAGGCGGGGCGATCGCTCGGGTTGCTTAGCGGATTCCTCCGCATTTTCACTCGGCAGTGAGTAAATATTATCGCCATCGGACCACAGTCGCGAAGTAGAGGTCCAACAGGCTAACGAAACCACCTGATTATCACGATTCAGAGCGGTTAACTGTCGGTTGACCAACCGCTCATTATCAAAGCGAAAGGTCGTCACCCCATTGTCAGCGGTACAGAGGATGCCATCGCCGTTGGGCTGAACCGCCAACACTTTCAATTTACCGCCAACGGTAACTTTCAGATCAACGAAACGATTTTCCTTGGTATCCAGGCGAAAGACTTTTCCATCCTGATAACATCCAAAGATCACGGGGGCCTTTGCGGCGTGCTGCCAGGTCGCCAGTGGCTGCGAGAGCGTCTTGACCTGCTGCAAACTCTCCGATGTCCCCACGGTCGCTCGGTGGATTGCTTTTTCATCCGCGACATAAAAGGTATCGCCGGCGGGCCACAGACAATGACTGACCGATCCTTCAACGCCACCTAAGCGAAACTTTAATTGCCTACTTTCAACTTCGTAGACGACCACCTCCTTAGCCACGACCAGCAAATACTTCCCGTCCGCCGAAAGCGCGAAACTAGAGACCGCACCTGCATCCGTTCCTAAATCAATCTCCCCCTGAGCAGAGAAAAACGGACGTTGAGAGAAAAAAGGCTCAGCACGGGAGCCCATCAAATTCGCGAGCTTCCGTTCGGTTTCAGCGTCAAACGGAGCTGGTTTCGGGCGTGCCGCAAGAAACTCCGCGGACACCAACGGTTCATCCTTCGATCGCAAAAAGGTGAACGGAGCGGGCTTGTTGACGATCAATCCACCTACACCGGTATTCCAGTCAAACCGTCCGCTATCCATATCGACCATTTCAATCCCCGCAGGGACCGCTGGCAATTCACTTACCGGAGCAGGAACGGGCTCACATCCGGCAGTAACGACAAACGCCAGCACCAGCAGTCCTGAGAGAGGAAATCGGTTCCGAGCATTTTTAGAATTCAGCATCAAACTGGACCTCTTCCTTTGGTTCGAACATCCAAGGCTGGATGATCATTTCCACGGGGCGGCTGGATTGCAATTCGGGATCTTGCGTCATTTGGAATACGGTAGACCACAATCGGTCCGCCGAATCTCCCTGGTCATTTGCCCGAACCCGACCTCTTGTCAACAACTCCGAATACAACTCTACCGGGAGGCATTCGTCAGGCAACGAAAGCTCCAGTCGCGGGTATCCCTGGAGCAACATGATGACCGCCTGTGGGTCAATTTCCTTCCCACTTAACGCCAGAAACTGCAAACCCTCCAATCGGGCATCCAGCAACGCTTGGGCATGCTCGCGACCAAACGGCTGTCCCGAAAGGTCTAGGTGTTTTAGCCTCGGTCGACCCAACATCTTCTCTAACTGCGTTGGCGTTAGATTGCTGCCGCTCAAATGCAAACGTTTCAGATTCCTGAATTGGTTCAAAGAATCGATTTCCGCCTCTGTCAGGGCTGCCCCATTGATCCCTAGTGTCAGCAACCCAACTGCCGGAGCCAGCGACTGCAGCACTTTTCCGGTGACCCCCGTGTCATCTAAATAGACTTCCTCCAATTGCTTCACGTCACGAATCTGCGCAAGCAGCTGATCGTCCACCACGGTTCCTCTTAGATCCAAAGTAAGGATGGGATTGACCGCCAATAGTTTGCCGATTTCCTCCCAACTGGCACTGGCGTGCACCAAAGCCAAATGCTGAATAGATCTACAAGTAGACAATTCTTGCAAAAGCTGATCGTCAACGTACTTTCCACCGACAGCAAATGTTTTCAAGTCCCGAAATCCCGCCAACACGTTCTCCTGCGAAAGCGGTCGATGAATCGTCAGCCCTTTCAGGCTAGGAACGTTCACCAATTCGATGTGACTTGAAAAAGGGCCAATCGAAATGGTGTTATTGAACTTGGGAAGATTTGCCAGCCGAATGCGCTGCTGGTTCCAAACGTTTAGAGTCGAAGAAGAACCCTTTTCTTCCATGCCAAAGACGTTAGTGGTTATAAAAATCGTTTCCAATTCATCCTTGCCTTCGATCACGAAATCACTCTGTGAAAGATTATCGCAGGTCAAACGCTGCAGGTTGGGAAACTTTTCCAATAGGCTGGCCAAAGAAATGTTCGACCCTGGGTTCCTGCTGACGTTCAAGCTTTGCAGTTGCGCTATTTCACGTAATGTCTCCCAGTCTCGCGAGTTGGTATTGCTATCCGACAGGTCCAGACTCACGATCCGCGGATTTTCGGCAAGAGCCCCCAAGTCAACGCCTTGCAACGGCACCGCCGCTAAATCAATTTTTTCAGGACCATCACTCTCAGCAAAACCTTCGACCATCGCCTTGATCGCTGTTGGGCTAAGAAACTCTTCTTGGCGTGTCGAACCATCCCCAAATTTCCGGTAAGAAGCGACGCCGACGGTCTTTAACTTGGGGACATTTTTAAAACGCAAATACTCAAGATCTCGCACAAAGAAATCGAATTCGACCAGGTTCGGTGCGCCGTCTATCTGCAATGATTTGACCCACAGCTCACCTGGGATCGATTCCGAAGCCGCGATGCGTTGTTGCCATAAAGCGTTGATCGAAACAATCTGCCACAACATCGGTAGGTTCTCCAACTTAATGGAAACCTTCTGCATCCCTCCCATCATTAAACTTAGAAATTCGGGACAGTCGCGTATTTCGATTTCCAGTACCGAACTATTCGCTGCAGCATCATGTGATTGGCAGAGGATTTGCGACAACCGCGGATATCCCTCCACCACCAAATGATCCGTATGGCCCGGCTCTGGGCGAGGCAAACACAAAACCTGCAGTGATTGAGGGCAGATGGGATGCTGTATCTGATCTAGTCGCACGCCCGACCCGATTAAATTCAAAAGTCGCAATCGCGGCAATTCACTCAACAACGTCAACGCTGAAGAAGAGACATTGGTGCGGCCAAGATCCAGATGCCGCAGTCGTTCGATCTGGCTGACCATCTGAATCGTCTGAACGTCCAACTCACGACCAGAAATCTGCAGAACGGTTAGGTCACGGAAGTTTGGCAACGATCTCAAAGAACTTAACGCGTAATCGCCTCCGCCAATGCGAAACTCTTTCAGATGCGGCAGCTGCATGATTCCATCGAGAAGCTGCTGATCGGGGGCGGTCACGGTCACGTTCGTGACCCGCATGCACGCTTCGACAAACGGTCCGGGAAGATGTTCTTCGAGAAATCTCGGCAATTCCGCCGAGCGAGCGTAATTACCAATTTCGTCAATTCCTGCAATCCGTTCCAGCTCTTGCTCACCGCGACGTTTTAAGAGTTGCCAGTATCCCAGCGGCATGGCAACCACCATGGTGGCGATCACCAAGTCGGCAATCGAGAGCTGCCCCCTCTTCGACTCTTTGCTTGCCTTTCCAGTTTGATTTAATGATGCGTAGCGACGACGGCGCTGATAGAAAACAAGTGCCAAAACAGTCGTCACGATCAACACCAAATTGCCTAACAACGCTGCATAAGACCAGCGACTGTATTTCGGTTGGCGTTCCCCGTAGTCGAAATGGTAGTAGAAGTGACAGGGCCAGCCAGCAATCACAGGCAATGCAAAATCACCATCCAAATGGTTAATGCTTACCCCAATCCGCCCCATCGGACCGGTGGTTCGATGGGTGGAATACTGGTAAGGCCAGTTAATCGCCACAACGATCGCAAGGAACACGAACCACCCCAAAACGGCACTTAGTCGGTTCCTGTCCATACTTGCGTGTCCACCCATTCATTAAGTGATTCGGGAGCGTTGTGGCATGTTTCGTATGTGCCACCATCGGACTCGCCAGACAATCGACGTACTCCGCAAGTCATTGCAAAATCCGCTACTCTTTAACGAGAACGAGCTATCTTACCGCCCCCCCCGGTCAGTAACAATCAAATTTCGATGCCAGAGAAAATGGGGTCAGGAGCCGCAAAATGAAAGCCGTTTTGATATCGACTAGAAATTTGGCAAGAAAATGGGGGCAAGAAAATTTGGTTGGGGGTTACTTTGCGAGAATGCTTCCTTGCTTAACTCGGCCCGTACAACCAAAACGATTTCTGACGGCTTCTCTAAATCCGGTGCAACGAATGGCTTGCCATGCGGGGACTATTCGTTCCACTGATTCACGACACCTGTGCCAGAGAAAAGGGGTCAGGAGCCGTAAAATGAAAGCCGTTTTGATATCGACTAGAAATTTGGCAAGAAAATGGGGGCAAGAAAATTTGGATGGGGGGTTACTTTGCGAAAATGCTTCCTTGCTTAAATCGGCCCGTCCAACCAAAACGATTTCTGACGGCTTCTCTAAATCCGGTGCAACGCATGGCTTGCCATGCGGGGACTATTCGTTCCACTGATTCACGACACCTGAATTCACACGCTTAATCTGGAGTTGATTGACCGTTCCAATAATTTTTGCTGCTAACAAGGCACTCACGATCGTTAGGATTGTTCCGACAACAGAAACGGTCGCTAACAGAGGCAATTCAACCATCTCCGAATCGACCATTCGCGATTCTACCCGTGCCAGGATGTTGCCAATGATCCACGTCCCCCACCAGATCCCTATGTAGGAAGGTGCATCAGGCAATTTCCAAGCATCATGCGTAGTCGCCGTAGGATCTGCTGCACTGGCTTGGTAAATCTCTTTCATCGCTTGGAAGGGACGAATGAGATTCAAAAACGGGATGAACCAATAACCGGCAGTCCACCCCGGTGTGTACGTTACACCCTGTGTGCCCAGTGCGCGAACGTTCGCATTCGCTCGGTACATCCACATCGGTATCGCGATGATGTTAGACAACATCAGGAAAACGATTCCCAGGGCCGACAAAGCGAGGAGGACAACAAGAAAAAGGATCGTTCCATTATCTAGGTCAAATTCGCCTTCCCGATATCCAGCAACTGTAAAATTGGCAATCAGATCGGTTAGCGAAAAAACAAGCACCGAAACAGCGGTCAACCACAAAGAGATCCGCGCCCACCACGTGAGTCCAGTTAAGGACTTGTAGGTATAGAGCGAACCATTGGGGGACTGTGCCGAATACTGCGTTGGATCGGCAGAGAAATCTGGAGACAAGTAGGGGTTTTCGGTAGACATGCTTAAAAATCACAATGAAACCAAGAGGACGCCTGACTGGAGTTCATCAGTGTAGCGAAGTCTGAATGCCTTCGGAGAGTTGAAACGCTCTGAAACCCAACGAAGACAGGCGAGAGCAGATAATGCGGGCAAGCGTCTTTTTTTTTCCGACCAAGCGTTGGTTCCCCCGCAACGTCTGCGTCACGTTCGCATCAGAAAACACTTGAGGGCCGTACGATAAAAGCACTGACCTACGTCCCCGTCTATTGAACGGTTTCAGATTTTCTTGCCCCCATTTTCTTGCCCCTATTCTCAAGCATACGCGCCCCTCTAGCCGAACGTACGTTGCTGCACTTCGGCTAGAGGCCTCCGAAAACCTTAAACCATGCCTACTTCTGATCAGCCTGCGGAAGTGGTACTTGGCTTGGCGACATTAGGTACGCAAACAGGTCTCGAACCTGCGTTTCGGTCAGCAAATCGATCAAGTTCTCCGGCATCAAAGAAAGCTTCGACTCCCGCATTTCTTCAATCTCTTGCCGCTGGACCACCAGTTGTTCCGTTGCGGTTTGCACCGTCAACGTCTTTTCGGTACGTCCCACGACCACGCCGTTCAGGACGCGTCCATCTTCCATGAGGATCACGGATAATCTGAAGTTCTCCGACACGGTTGCACTTGGGTCGACAATATTCTCCAACAGGTAGTTCAGGTTATTGCGTTGGGCGCCGGTTAATTCAGGACCAATTTTTTTGCCTTCACCAAACAAAGTGTGGCAATTGACGCAGGACTGAACAAAAAGGGATCGACCTGCAGATAGATCGGCGTCCGCCAATTTTTCGCTGCTCAAACGCTCGCGAAGAACCTGCATTTGTGCGGTTTTCTCTTCCGACAATGCCTCAAGCTCTGGCCATAATTCCGCAACTTTTTTGGCAAGTTTTGGATCGCTGGAATTCTGCATTTGACGAAGCTGGAAAGCGGAGATTTCCTCACGCTCAATCTTTCCAGCAGCAACGGCGTCGATCAAAACGGTGGCATAGGCGGGGCGGGAAGCGAGGGTAGCGATGGCTGCTCGCTTGGAAGCCGTATTAAACCCATTGAACCGCCCAACAAGAATATTACCGGTCTTGGGATCACTGAAAGAAGCCAGCCCCGTGATTGCATCTGCCGCCAAATAACGGTCACCGATCAACTGTTGCAAGGAGGGGACAAGTTCGCCGTCTCGGGCAAGGACCAGCGCTTGAATCGCAGCGCGTCGTTCGAGCAGCGAGGCATTCCCGTCCATCACGATCGCTCGCAATTCCTCCATCGCTCGGCCGTCGCCAAACACCAAGGACAGCTCTCGCACCAGCTGACCAATTTCTTCGTCAGAGTGATCCGAATGGGTTTCAGCGAAGGAGCTCCAGCCTTTTAGCTCGGGTCCTTTTCGCCAGCCACGAAGCGCCTCGGTCATGCCCAGCAAAATGTCTTTAACAATCGCCGGATCGCTATCTGACTTACGAACCAGATCGGATGCTAAAAGGGCTTCGGTAAATTCTGGTTGGCGATCGATTTCCTGTGTCACGCGGCGCGTGATGTATTCGCGAACCAACGGGATCTTGCTGGTCAAAGCTAACTGCACGGCTTGTTCCCGATCGGACAACACAGCCGGTTCAATCCCGAACCACAACATTAGCGGCAACACGCGGTCGTTTGCATACTCTTCTCGCTGAGCGATTGCACTGGCGATGGCCCAGCGGTCAGCCATTTTCAATCGTTGCAGATTCGATGCCAGCCATGTCACCACCAACCCCGATTGGTCCGACACCGCTAGATCGCGATATGTTTCCAACAATGCAGGAGATGGATAATCGGCTTCAGCCAACAACTGAATCGCCCAGACTCGAACATGTTCGCTGGGATCACGAAGCGATTCCTGCAGGATTTCGGGGGTAGCTGCTCCGACGACGTTCAACGCCCACAACAAACGCAACTTCTGGTGTTCGGAGGAAGCTTGACGGAACTGTTGCCGCAACGTTTCTTGAACGGCTTGTACATCTTCGCCGCGCGCGGTCCTTTCGGCCAATTCCAACAGGCATTTCCTGGACAACCATTCCCAACCCGAATCAACTTGATCGATCAGTTCCTCTAGAGAAAGCCCACTTACCGCTGCAACGTTTGGCCGTTCCGACTGCGTTTGTCCGGTATGAGTTAGTCGATAGATCCGCCCCGAGGTGCGGTGGATCCCATCGTTCTCATGACACTCCCCAACGTCGGACCAGTCGGCAATGTAGATTTCGCCAGCGCGACCCGCCAGTATTTCGACACCTCGGAACCAAGGATCGGCTACCTTTAGAAAGTCCTCCGCATGGCGAGCGGTATAGGTCGCCCCATGACGATGCAAGGTATCACGGTTGATGCGGCGCCCGTGCAGGTTCAGTGCAAGGACCGACTGCTGAAGGTCTGCAGGAAACGCATCCCCTTGAAGAATCATCATCCCACAGTGGGCGTGTCCTCCGCCAGCAGCATCGGTCGTCTGTGTCATGATGGTTTTGCCATCCTTACGGATGTCGTGCCAGAGTTCATTGGTATCCCAGTGAAAATGGTCTGCCGTCTGTTCGATCACTCCGTAGGTGTGCGGGTTGAAGTGTTCTCCGTACATACGACGGTAGCGAGCGCCGGGTATGACATGCCATAGATGACCGATGACCGTGTTGATAAAGAACATCTGACCGTTCTGGTCCCAATCCATTCCCCAAGGGTTTGTCGTTCCCGCACTCACGACCTCAAACTGGTGCCGTGTAGGGTGGAAACGCCAGATCCCACAATCGATTCGCGTCCGCTGATCCGGTGAGGCTCCTGGGACTCCGACATTCGATATCGCCATGATCCCGTTTCGGCCGTAAAGCCAACCATCGGGTCCCCATCGCAAACCATTGACGATCGTATGACGTGCAGCTTGACTGTCCCAGCCATCCAACATGACAACCGGTTCTCCATCAGGAACGTCGTCCCCGTCGGCATCTGGAATGAAGAGCAGATTGGGCGCATCCAGTACCCACACACCTCCGTGCCCAATTTCAATGCTTGTCAGTCGTTTGCCCTTATCCCAGAAGACTTTTCGCTTGTCGAATTTCCCGTCATGGTTGGTATCCTCAAGAATGACAATCCTGTCACGCAATGAATCATCAAAATTGGTTGGCAAATCCGAATAAGTGTAGTTTTCGGCAACCCACAATCGGCCCGCATCGTCGGTCGCAAGCGCGATGGGTTGATGGATGTCGGGCTCGGACGCAAACAGTGTGACCTGAAAGTCTTTCGGCACTTCGATTCCCTGAAGGGCTTCTTCTGGGGAAGTCAAAACCGCATTGGCGGGTTCGGTATTTATCGGTTGCGGAAAATCATCAGCGATGGTTCTCCCGCCCAAGCAAACAACGAACAGGGTCCAGCTCAGGCAGATACTGAATTGGCAGACGCGAGCGAGCATTTCCATCTTAAACTTGGGTGGTAGGTTGGAGACTTCATTTGGGATCCCCTATATCATATCTACCAATTACCTGCCTGCGTACAGTATCCACAAACTAACGGCCAACTCTTACGCATTCACTCTGTTTTATCTCCCACAAGGCCTAGCCATGAAGATCGCTCGCATTTTCGCCCACACTGTTGACCTACCTTTGAAAGAAGGAACCTACAATTGGTCGGGCGGCAAATCCGTATCGATCTTTGACAGTACCATCGTGGGTGTCGAAACCGAGTGCGGCTTGATTGGATATGGAGAAGTTTGTCCGCTAGGTCCGTTTTATTTGCCCGCCTACGCGAAGGGAGTCCGGGCGGGGATCGAGGAATTGGGACCGCATTTAATCGGTTACGACCCGCGGGAACTTGGGGTTCTTAATCACCGGATGGACGCGGCGTTCAAAGGACATGCCTACGTTAAATCGGGGATCGACATAGCGTGCTGGGACATTCTTGGCAAAGCAAGCAACCTTCCGGTCTGCACATTGATGGGCGGCTTCCACGGCGAAAAGGTGCGTCTGTACCGCGCGATTTCACAGCAGTCCCCCGAACAGATGGCAGAGAGCGTCGCCACTTACAAAAGCGAAGGCTACACTCGATTTCAGCTAAAAGTGGGCGGAGACCCCGACACCGACATCGCCCGCATTCGAGCAACACGAGCGATGCTTGGTGACAATGATCGATTGGTCGCGGACGCCAACACCGGCTGGACACAACATGAAGCGATGCGCGTCGTTCGTGCGGTCCGTGACTTGGATGTCTATATCGAACAACCCTGCCTGACCTACGAAGAGTGTTTGGCAATTCGCCGGCATACGGACCATCCATTTGTGATGGACGAAAATGTCGACAGCCTTCAAATGTTGTTGCGTGCGAAAGCCGACCTGGCAATGGATGTCATCAACCTAAAGATCAGCAAACTTGGGGGGTTAACAAAAGCTAAACAAGCCCGCGATCTTTGCGTATCGATGGGAATCGCAATGACGTTGGAAGATAGCTGGGGCGGCGACATTACCACCGCCGCGATCGCTCATTTCGCTCATAGCACTCCGGAAGAATTCCGTTTTACCGCCACCGACTTCAATAGCTATGTGACTGTCAGCAATGCCTCCGGGGCTCCGCAGCGCGAACAGGGTTTCATGCAAGCCAGCCGGGAACCGGGACTGGGGATTACGCCGAATTTTGATGTGATCGGGGAGCCGGTTGTGGAAGTTCGGTAGGGGGAGGGTGAGACACGGAGACACGGAGACACGGAGACACGGAGACTTGGTGACTTGGTGACTTGGGAGGGTGTTTGGTGCGTGTTGGTTACTCTCCTTTGGCATTTGGGTCGACATCGACGATTGCGAAGAACAACTTGTTGGTGACTTTGTGTTCGTCGTCGATGGGGACCATTGTGGTTCGCACACTGTTGCTCACATTCCCTCCGATGGTGACCACTTCTCCGTCTTTGAATTCGATCACGATATCGCCGTGCGTCGGGTGCCCTCGTTCGATGTTTTCATAGGTCGCGGTGCTGGTGCTTCGGCGTTTGACAATGACATCTCCGACGGTGACCGGAAGGTCTCGGATCGGAAAGGCTTGAAAGGGATTGTCGTTCTTTTTTAGGCGATTGGCTTTGGCGGCCGCGGTGTATTGCCAATGCGAATCGGCATAGAAAAAATCGTCGCCCGATCCTGCTCGCTTCATCACCCAAGAGATGAACGCTGCGCTCCAGGGCCATTCTGACTGGAACGCCGGATCGTGAATCTGTTCGGCGGTGAACGTTTGGTCGGTCGCCAGCCAATAGTCGCGCAGTCGATCGGTGACGACCGGTTCTCGTTCGGTACGTTCACCGTCTCGCCAGAACAGACGTTCGCCTAAAGCGACTCGAGCGATACGATACGTCAAAGGCTGCGCCCTCACCAATTCGTTTAACCGCTCCATCACGGCTCCATCCGCTTCGATTAAACCGGTAACCGCATCGGCGCCCAAGGTCTGTCGCTGAAAATTTTCGATCGCCGCCACGGTGATCGGACCAGCCAGCCCGTCCGTTTCCAGAAGTTCGCTGGTAATGGCACCATCACGGGGCAATTGATTGAGTGCCAATTGAACCGTCAAAACGTCGGAGGGCTGATTGTCTCCTCCGCGGCCGACAGACTTTGCGATCTCGTCAGCCCGAAGTAACGCCGATTGAACGAGGCCGAGCAGACAGAAACAAACGACGGTTCTCAATTGAAAGATCAATGGATGACTCGATGGGTGGAGGGATCTAGGCAAGAAAACAGAGAGAATTGTGCGATCGATTTATTCCCAGTCTATTCATCAACGAGCAGGCCGGGGCGGCTCATTCGGTGATTCCTGAACTTGATCACCCGTCACGCCACTACCGTTGGTTCGGATGGGCGACTCGTTCACGGTCTCGGACACCAAGCAGGTAAAGCAGTGCATCCAGCCCCAGATTGGAAACGGCGTGGCCCGCTTCTTGGCGGACGATCGGTTTGGCATGGAAGGCGATTCCGAGGCCGGCTCGGGCGAGCATGGGAAGATCGTTTGCGCCGTCGCCAATGGCGATGATCTGGCGACGATTGATCCCTTCGTTCTTAGCGATTTGATCAAGCAGGTCGGCTTTCCGTTGACCGTTCACGATCGGTGGCAAAACATTTCCGGTCAGTTTTCCGTCGATGATTTCCAGTTCATTAGCATGAACGTAATCGAATCCCAAACGATCTCGCAGCCGATTTCCAAAATAGCTGAATCCGCCAGAGAGGATGGCGGTCCGGTATCCTAATTCACGCAAATTCAACAGCAGTGTTTCGGCTCCTTCGGTCAATTCCAGCCGCTCGGCAACTCGCTGCAAGGCGGATTCAGGCAAACCTTTCAGCGTGGCGACACGTCGCCGCAGCGAGGTATCAAAATCCAGTTCGCCGCGCATCGCCATTTCGGTGATCGCTGCAACGGAATCCCCGCAACCGGCTTCGACGGCCAGTTCGTCGATCACTTCGGCTTGGATCAACGTCGAATCCATGTCAAAGGCAACCAAACGTCTTGATCGG
The DNA here is from genome assembly GCF_007741495.1 of Roseimaritima multifibrata. Taxonomy (NCBI): domain Bacteria; kingdom Pseudomonadati; phylum Planctomycetota; class Planctomycetia; order Pirellulales; family Pirellulaceae; genus Roseimaritima; species Roseimaritima multifibrata. The sequence continues at coordinate 3,212,268 of NZ_CP036262.1, read as the reverse complement.
CGATAGGGATCGTCCTTCTGCCACGCGATATCGATCGCCAATTCTCGGCTTAGATCCATGTAGCGGGCCTGCATGCGGGCTTTATCAAACGGGTCGCCACGCAGCCAGAATTCGACACAAGCTCGTTTGGGAGCGTCGTCATTTTCCAACCTTTGCGGACGTCCCGAAAGGCGATGGATGACATCGATATTCAGCCCCTCTTCGGCAATCACTCGAGTGACGGCTGCCAGGTGGGTCGCTTCGATACGACGGGCCAAGAGCGTCAAGATATAGCGAGGTCTGCCTTGGCGATCGACCCAATGATCGTAATCGACGTCGGTGACCGCGCGGATTTTGACGCGAAGGTCCAAAGCCGTAGCGATCTTCTCAACCGGGGCTTTAATGGAAGATGTCGCGGAGACTCGAATCATCATCCCCAACAGCAACGATTCATGAATCACCGCCTGGTTGATGTCCAGCACCGTGGCACCCAATTCAGCGAGTGCTTTGGCGAGCGCCGACGTCAATCCGACTCGATCTTCGCCGGTAAAACGAAGCAAATATATATTGTCCATTCGAATTGACCCTAATCGGCCTTACGTCGATGCAATCAGTGTTCGGTCTAGCCCCAAGCGAATTGACCAGCTTAGATGGTTGAGGACGAGCAATGAAGGGTAGGCGAATTCGCGAGGGGTAGCCGGCAAGAGTCTTATTTGGACGTCAAACCGACGGTATTTACCGCGTGCACTTGGTACTGATCAACGTCATGCGTCGTCTGGGAGGGCAATGTGAAACGCATCTCCGCCAACGGAAGTGCTGGGGTATCGCTGTACTGCAGGCCTTGAAAGAGAGGACGCCCAAAGGAATTCTTGGGCTTTTCCGGGACCGAGCCGATCGATACCCCGTCCTTGGTAATCACGAAATGGGAAATCCCGCTCTCTAAATCGGCATCGGCATCCCAGACCAGTTGGCCCCCCTCGATGCGCAGACGACGAGGCGCTGGTGGCGGGGTCGAATCGACTATCTGCGTGTCGGCGCCGTACCGCTGCCATGCTTTTGCCACCCGTTCGTTGGGCAGCCAGACGGTCTCTTCTAGATCCCCTGAAAATCCGCTGGCGGGAAAAGGTTTTGTGACCGTTTCCGAATCGGTCGGGGTTGTGGCCAACCAAGCCTTGTCGGAGTCGATTGGCAACAATGGCTGCCCCGGTTCTTTTGGCAAGCGGGCAGTCAAGCATGCGTCCAACCAAAGGATCGCAAGGTATCGCTGATTTCCGCACTCGTGAGCGGTCAGCGGGTCGACCGCAATCCCGATCAACGCGTTTTGCTTTCGCATCGCTTCAAAAAACGTTTGATTGCTCGGCCAGACTCCGGCGAATCGGTCCCCTTTTACCGTCACACCTTCCTTTGTACCAAGGTTGCACATCCGCGGGACGGCCAAGGCATCCGCGGAAACGGTGTAGGGTTTGATGTCGCGGCCTTCCACAGGCTGCAAGTAAGGCACGCCGGATCGCAACCAAGCGGCGGCAACACGTTCGGGATGGAGCAACGACATTCCGCCAGCCCAGTGCCCACCACCACTATGGCCCCACAACGCCCACGGAACCTCATTCAGTTCTGGATGCCCCGTCGTTTTTCCCAGATCCGCCAGCGCTTGCTGAAAGGTCGCATCGGAACCATTTCGGGGGTCGCACCACATCTGGCAATCGGTCCCTTCCGGTTGTTCATAAGCCGGAGAGAGCAACGCGCACTGATGCCGCCGCGCCAGAGCCTGCCAGTGAAGATCGTAGGCCCCCGTCTGTCCCGATTTGCACGAGCCTTCACCGCAACCATGTTGGTGAACGATCACTCCCTTCAAAGTTTTGACATCTGCGGGAATCCAAACGGTATAGACAACCGGGTAGATCAATTCTCCCGGTTTCTCGGAAGCTTCATAGCGAACCTGATAATAAGGTGGTTCAGCCAAAGGAGCTTGGTCGTAGGGAGGCTGTTGTGCGAATGCAACCGCAGCGAACGGAAGAAGCAGACAAAGGGCAAGGTAACGCATCACAGCACTCGCGGGATTTAGGACGTAGGGCTTAGGACGTAAGACGGGGGAGCCTTAAGATCGATGACGAAATAACATAAGGTCTGCGGCAAAGGTGACATTCATTGCCGTGAGGGTATCGAGCTGGGACTGTTGTGAATGCCGGACGGCTCGATAGGTCATCGCCAATGCATCCTGGATCGCGGGGGGATCCAATTCGATCGTCTGTGTCCAATTCTTGCGGTCGACGCAATCAAGTTCCGCCGCAGCCATTTCTTCAACAACCAGTTCCCAGCGGCTGCGACGATGGCCCGCTTTCTGAACACGCTGCCGAAGTTCAATGAGATCCTCTTCGCCCGGCAGTGCAATCAACGCGTAACCAGCCGGAGCCATGACCCGTTTGATTTCTGAAATCGGCCGACGTCCGAACAAAGAAACCACACGCTGCACACTCCGGTCGGGGGCCGGCAGGATTCGATCCGCATTGGCCAACACCCAAGTCGCAGCCGGAGTCGACCGCGAGGCCAATTTGATCGCTTTTTTGGAAAGATCGATGCCGCAGTAACTGTCGATGTCGTCGGGGAAAAGTGCGGAGGCAAACGAGCCTTCTCCGCAGCCGAGATCAAGCGTGCGACAATCGCTGCCGGTCGCCGTGCCACGGGAATCCGCCACCCAGGGCTGCAACGTGTCGATCAAGCCTTGGGCATGCCCGCGTTCCAACCAGCGGTGCCTGGCCAGTACCGCTTCCTCAACGTCCCCCGGATTACGCGAGCGCCGATCCTGAGGCTGAAGCAGATTCCAATAGCCCCCTTTTGCCTGATCGAAATGATGACCGTTCGAGCAGAACAGACTGTTCTCTCGAGGCTCTAGGATTTGGCAGCAGTCACGGACGGTACAGCGAAGTTGAAACATGCTTTCATCATAAACGGTGCCCTTTCTCAGAACAGTGGTGCCGAGAATATAAAGCCGACATGAAGGGGGATCGGCTAGTTGCGGCCTTTTAGATAATGGGACAGTCGGCTAATGGGACAATCCGACCAAGCAACCGGATCTTCCCTCGTTGGCCGATTTTATCCGAACAGCGATTCGATAACTTTCCCGGACGTGACCCGGTGCGGCCGTCCTTCACGATCGGGGAGCGCCAAATCAATCGGAATCCCTAACGCGTCGACAATCGTCGTCCCAAAGTCCTGCGGGGAGACCGGGTTCTCACTCGGATAGGCCGCCTGTGCGTCGCTCTTGCCATAAACCGTTCCGCCACGGATCCCACCGCCAGCCAATAGACCGCTGTAACAGTAGGGCCAATGTTCACGGCCAGCGTTGGCCGGAGTGATCAAGGGGCGACGACCAAATTCGCCGACCCACACGACCAGCGTCTCATCCAACATGTTCCTTTGCTCTAGGTCTTCCAGCAGTGCGGTCAGCGCCATGTCCGCTGGCGGAATCAAATCGTCTTTCAAGCGATTGAAATTGTTACCGTGTGTATCCCAAAAGTTTCGGCCGTCGTTGTGCCAATTCACCGAGACATACGGGACACCGTGCTCGACCAATCGACGAGCCATCAACACGGACTGGCCATGGGTGTTTCGGCCGTAACGATCGCGTACCGGTTCGGGTTCGCTGCTTAGGTCAAAGGCTTCGCGTACATGCGGCGACGTCAACAGGTCAAGTGCGCGGACTTGATGTGATGCCAGGTCTTTTGAAGCCTGATGTCCCTCGGCCATCGAAGCCAAGCCGCGACGTTGCTTATCTAGGTCTTGCAGCAGCTGGTACCGGGACTGCAAACGATCGAGCGAGATATCGGCCGGCAATGAAAGATCGGAGGGTTTCCAATCCGGAGCGTTGGGATCCCCCGTCAATAGGAAACCGTCGTAACTAGACCCCAAGTATCCGCCATGTTGTCCGGGCGCTTCGCCGCCGGGGGCCGCGGGATGGTAAGCCTTCCAGGGAAGCGTCACAAACGATGGAACCCCCGTGGTGTTCGGGCGTACTTTTGAGACAAGCGCCCCCAGGTGAGGCGAATCTTTGTCGCTTGGCGGAGTCGCGTCACTCTTCAGTACCGGCGCGAGCTGCCCCGTGACGGTTGCATGGCCGCTGGACAAGTGAGCCGGATCATCATGCGACAGCGAGCGAATGATCGCCAACTTGTCGGTGTGCTGAGCCAGCCGGGTAAAATGTTCGCAGATTTGAATGCCTGGAACCTTTGTTGACGTCGGCTTAAAAGTTCCCCGCACCTCTTCTGGGGCATCCGGTTTCATATCGAACGTATCGAGCTGGCTGGGGCCGCCCCACATGAACAAAAAGATGCACGCCTTGGCTGGTTTTGCACGTGGCGAAGCGGCCGCCGACTCCGCCCTAGCCTGATTCCAAAGATCGGTCATCCCCAACCCTAAACAGGCGAGCGATCCGGCTTGCAGCAACGTGCGTCGCTGCGTTCGATTCGTCCGCAAAAGATCGGGGCACCCTGAAGCGGAACGTCGTTTTGATTTGAATCGAGACATCGTGATCTCTTTGCAAGGCAGGGGACGGCGGTGGGACATACGGTTTCCGCTTAACAGTGCCCTCGCATGAATCCGTCAGGACCGATCCAATCGATCGATGGACGCAAACGGGCAGGAGCCAATCGTGGAAAGTATGCGGGTAGGTGGGATTGTTTTTGGGGAGGGTTCGTTGTGTGACTACTATTTCACAGGGGAGCAGCTATTGATTTCGCCACATCCATTCGCTTTGCGTTTCCTCTTGGATCGCTCTTCACAGAGCCCAACGGGACGGTGCAAAGAGGTGAAAGCTGGAGCTAGTGTAGCAGTATTTTGCCCAAGAGCCATTCTAAATGGCTTAACATCTCCCTAAGTGCAAGCTCGCTAACAGCAACGTTCGCCCGCCGCTGGCACCGCGACAAGATTCCCTACCTGAAAAATGAAGAGGCATCCTTATGAGCCCCATCACTCGCCGACGATTCAATTCGACCTGTGCAGCCGCTGCGGCTGTCGGACTGGCCAGCCCACTTCTGGGCGAAGATTCGGCCTCATCCGCAAAGCCTCCATTCGCTTTCAAATACCTGCTCGGTTCCTCTTTGTACGGTTACCAATCACTCGAAGACATCATCCCTGAGGTACGGAAAACAGGAGCGACCGCGATCGACATCTGGCCGATGGTCCACGGGAATCAGCGAGAGCAGTTGGACGAGATGGGGGAGGCGAAATTTGCCGAGATGCTCAAACAAGCCGACATCCAACTGGGGTGCATCACCCAGTACAAGCTAGGGCCCTTCGGATTGCGAGATGAATTCGCTTTGGCTTCTCGGTTTGGCTGCCCAACCATCGTTTCCGGTGGGGCCGGTCCGAAGGGGCTTACAGGAAGCGAACTGAAAGCGGCGGTGGGTCAGTTTATTGAAAAGCTAAAACCGCACCTCGAGATTGCGGAGGCTTCGGGCGTCACTCTGGCGATCGAAAATCACGCAAACAACTTGATCGAATCGCCAGATTCACTGAAATGGCTTGCCGAAATGCGTCCGTCATCCGCCTTGGGGATCGCGTTTGCGCCTTACCACCTGCCTCAACAGGCGGAGGAACTGGGGCAACTGGTCGGAGACTTGGGTGAGAGTATCGAGGTGTTTTACGCGTGGCAGCATGGGCAGGGATCGGTCAAGAAACTGCCCAAGGCTGAGGAAATGGAACAGTTGCCTGGGCTGGGGAGCTTAGATTTTCAGCCGATGGTCCAGGCCTTGAAAAAAATGAACTTCCAGGGCTGGATGGAAATTTTCATGCATCCGGTTCCTCGCGGGGTCCCAATCTTGGAGAAAACCAGCGAGGTAACGGAAGCTGTCAACAAGAGCCGAGGTTACCTGGAAGGTCTGCTTTAGCGCGATTCGTGTGCAAAAGAACACAAAATTAGGATGGTTTTGTTCCAATTCTTGCCTCGGGATCGCTGTACAATTAGGATTCAGGTTCCATTTGAATCCAGCTCCTTTCACGAATTTCCTTGGGGGAATACCCAACATGCTTCGGGCCATCTTATTGACCTGTGCTGCAACCCTAGTTGCAGCACCTACCGCTAACGCTCAATCAAGCGTCCTAGCCGAAATGTACGGTCAAGGAGTGCACAGCTATTATTCTGGGCAATACTCCAAAGCACACGAGTATCTGTCGATGGCGATCGACAATGGCTCGACCGACGCTCGCGCCTACTTCTTCCGCGGCTTGGTCAACGATGCGACCGGACGCCCGGACGAAGCCGAAGCGGACTTTGTGGAAGGCGCACGACTGGAAACCTTGAACGGCAGCAGTACTTTGGTTGGTCGGTCTCTGGCCCGAATCCAAGGTCCCGAGCGTCTAAAGATCGAATTGATTCGCCAGGAAGTTCGGCTGCTAGAAATGGCCAACATGGAAGCTCAGTCAAAAGCGCGCTATGACGAGATCCAATCGGCTGAATCCCGCGTGTTACGCAATCCAGCGGCCACCAAACCAGCCGCCACCGCAGGCAAACCCAATCCATTTGCGACGGACCATCCGATGGCAACCGGCGAACCGAAGGTGGTTTCCGAAGACGCTTTAGGCGATCCGTTCTCTGACGATTCCGCAGCTCCCGCAGCCGCGGATGAGGGTGGGGCGAGCCCTTTCGGTGCCAGCGATGCAGGCTTTGGCGATGACGCCGGCGCCGATCCATTTGGTGCTCCAGCAATGGACGCTGCCCCTGCAGCCGATCCGTTCGGCGCGGATGCAGCTCCTGCTGCCGATGCCGCCGCGGATCCGTTTGGTGCCGCGGCTCCAGCCCCTGCCGCAAAACCAGCACCGGCAGCCGACGCCGCAGCCGATCCGTTTGGTGCCGCGGCTCCAGCCCCAGCCGCAAAACCAGCCCCAGCGGCCGATGCCGCAGCCGATCCATTCGGAGCCCCCGCTGCCGATCCTGCTCCGGCGGCCGATCCGTTTGGTGCCGCCGATCCAGCTCCGGCTGCAAAACCAGCTCCAGCGGCCGATGCCGCAGCCGATCCATTCGGAGCCGGAGCGATGGACGGAGCTCCTGCTGACAACGCCGACGGCGATCCATTTGGTGCCGGAGCGATGGACGCAGGTCCTGCTGACAACGCCGACGGCGATCCATTCGGAGCCCCAGCTGCTGAGCCAGAGTTGCCAGCGGACGCCGATCCTTTTGGTGCCGGAGCAGACGCGATGGATGCAGCCCCATTAGCTGAAGGCTCGGTCGCTCCGTTCGGTGCGCCTCCAGCCGTTCTCGATCCTGCTGGCGATGCCGCGGCCGATCCGTTTGGAGCTCCTGCCGCGGAACCAGCCGTTCCAGCCGACTCCGACCCGTTTGGTGCCGGAGCCGACGCGATGGACGCAGCCCCTTTAGCGGAAGGCTCGGTCGCGCCGTTTGGTGCTCCTCCAGCAGTTCTGGACCCAGCTGCGGATGCAGCAGCGGACGCGGCTGTCGAGGCCGATCCGTTTGGTGCCGCAGAACCAGCTCCAGCAGCAGACGCCGATCCATTTGGAGCCGGAGCCATGGACGCAGCTCCCGCAGCGGATCCATTTGGTGCTCCTGCAGCACCCGCCGCAGCACCTGCTGCTGACAATGATCCGTTTGGTGCACCCGCCGCAGCACCCGCCGCAGCTCCAGCTGCTGACAATGATCCGTTTGGTGCACCCGCAGCAGCACCCGCCGCAGCACCTGCCGCTGGCAATGATCCGTTTGGTGCACCCGCAGCAGCACCGGCCGCAAAAGATGCTGATCCGTTTGGTGCCCCTGCACCTGCCGCGGCTCCGGCTGCCGGCAATGATCCGTTTGGTGCCCCTGCAGCGGCACCCGCCGCAGCTCCAGCAAAGGATACCGATCCATTTGGTGCGGGATCCAAAAAAGCAGCTCCCGCAAGCGACCCGTTTGCCGATGATCCAGCGGCCCCCGCTGCCGCTCCAGCAGACAATGATCCTTTCAATTAGGTCGCGTCTGCGATTCCCGGATCGTGCTTAAGTCTTTCGATCCCGAAACCTAACCGAGTGATCCATCTAGCAATGATCACTCGGTTTCCTGGCTGCCGTTTCAATTGGAAGCTGAGAAAAATTGGCCTCCTTTCGCTCGGGACGTGAAATTTTTCGGTGACGTATTAACAATCTCCGAAGCCGTTCGCATTGCTTCAGCGCGGCATTTGATTGGGGCGACTCTACTGGCCCGCAGGATGTCGAAATCCCAATCCGCTGTGTAACACGGTCTGCAATCCCTCGCTTACACATTTTGCAGTCGGGTTGTTTGGATGCATTCCCCTCTGTCTTTGTGTCGCCCCTTCGGGCCGTTCGCTGGCAGGCGTTCCAATTACTGGAACCTTCACCCCCATGCCATCTAATTTGGCATCGGCGGCCGGATTTCTTAGCGGATCCGCGCAAGCCAACCGCTCAGAAAAGATGCTTCCCAGCCTTAATCGCAAGTCTCGCTCTTGACCTTTGGCAGGTCCATACGATACTTCGTAATAAGAAGCATCCATGAGTTTCGCGGCCCACCGCTAAGCTCGCCCAGCGTTCGCCATGTGATTTGATTTCATGCCGATTCCTCGGTCCCTCCGTCGTAGCTCACGACTTGGACTACTGCTGATCGCCTTTCTCGTTTCCTTTGGGAATCACGAGGCGTTCCGTACTGGGGATCCACCAACTTCTTTTGGCAACGATTCGGCTTCCCTAAGTGCCTCCGAATTGGGTTCACAGCCCTGGATGTATCGAGCGGGCTCGCTTGGAGCCGTTTCCTGCTTGGAACAGGACAATTCACTTGAGACCGATGGTTGCGGGAACCTCTCCCCTGCCTTCTCTTTCGGTCCCACAGTCTCCTCTATCGGGGCTCCGTTCACCGGGACATCTTCGTGCCTGGCCGGGACGCTTGTTTCCTGGAATGTACGCATTCAGGTTTAGAAATCCGCAGCGTTTTCCGCTGATGTGATTCCTTTTTCCGATTTCAAACGGACGCCGGTAAAGCTGCATGCGCAGCCGGAGTCCGTCATACCTGGATGCTTATACAATGACTTCATCATCTGTTCCCGCAACAAAAACGATCTCCAACGACCAACCGAACTCCCGCGAGCAATCGTCCCTTCACGCTGGCAAACCTTACGACGCGAATCTGGCCAGCGGTGTCGAACCACCCACCCAAGTTTCGGATTCGAAGTACGGACGCGTCGCTCGGCTGGTACGACAAGGGGAATACACCAAGGCGATCGACTACCTGAGTGCGTTACCGAAAGACCCTGAAACGTCCAACGCAATCGCGGTCTGTCTACTCCGCGACGGCCAGATTGACGTCGCGTTGAATCGCCTGCGACAGCTGGTCACCATGCCCGGTTCGATCGTCGTTCGCTTGAATGGCAACGAGCGGCACGGCCGCAATTTCGCCACTGCGTTACTGATGTACGGGTCGCCCAGCGGTGCGTTGGACGTACTAAACGACCTGCGTGACCAGAAGGATCCCAGGCTGTGCCTGCTCCGTCAGTCGATCAACACCTGGGCCAAGTCGCTCCCGTTCTTTCGCCGGCTTGACTGGAAAGTGAACCGCATCGAACCTCAGCAGTGCAAAATCGCCCTCGATTTCGAAGTAGGCGAATTCGATTTCGAAACCTAAAAAAGGTTGGCGGGGCAGTGGTTAGGCTTTCGGAAATGGGACGGAATGCTAAGCTGAATGACTATTCCTATACCGGTTCAACCGTTTCGACGGTGAACCGGATTTTGGGGAATCGGGAACGGATTTGTCTTCAAGCTGGAGAGCTGGACCATGCGTGCATATTGGATTTCAATCGTTTCTTGCGTTTTGTTGGTGCTGCCAACCGAAAATGCTGCCGATGGAGCGGACGTCCAGAATCTGGTCACCGAAATGGTTGCTATCGAAGGACAGCCGTATGGTGTGGCCAAGATTTCGTTGCCTGCATCGATGTCTGAATTTCTCCGCTCCGAGCGACCGCTAACCGTTTCGGACAGGGAAGGACGGATCGCCTATTCCGTGACCCAAGAGATCTTTGTGGCCGAAACGGTTGCCGAAGACGCTCCGCCCATCGTCCGCCGTGGAGCTCAGCGCCGTCGCTTATTGGGACGGCTTGAAAAAGCGATCCGCAATCTAACGGCCGAACCCGATGATCGGGTTGCAGGAACCGAACTTTGGTTCCTGTTTCGTGGCAACCAACCCTTAACACTTGAATTCAGCGGTTTGACTTCGGGTGAATTGACCATCCGTCCACAAGCGGCGACTTCACCGGAACCGCATAGCGAATTGCTGAATGGGTGGTGGGATGCGTACACGACCGATGCCATCCAGCGTTTGGAAATGACAGGCTATCCCAAATTGGTCGACACCTACTTGGTGACGATGCTTGCCCGGCGACTTTCCTTGCCACTGCCTCCCGAATTGATTGCCAATTCGACCGAACCCGAGAACGAGCTGAAGTCGACGCTGGAAACGCTGCTGGGAACCGAACGGATGCGTAACGTCGCACTCACCTCGGCTGCCATCGGGCCCGCCAATCCATCCGCACTGGCCAGCCTAGTCGTTCCCGATGAGCCACGTTGGAACCGTGACCAACCGATCGACGTTTCTCCCGACATCGTCACCGAACCGACCGCGAACCATGTCCCGCCCGAATGCTTTTACCTTCGCTTCGGTTCTTTCACCAACTACCTTTGGTTCCGAGACCTCAGTCAACTGTATGGCGGAGACATCTCTTCGATGTTCAGCCTGCGTGGGATCAGCGACCAAGGGGCGCGGCGAGCCGAGGATCAACTTGGAATCCAGCTGACCGAAATTTCTCGAATGCTGGGGCCCACACTGATCGAAGACCAAGCGATCATCGGCACCGATCTATACCTGTCCGAGGGAGCTTCCTTGGGAGTTCTCTTCAAAACGAAGAATGCCTTCTTGCTGGAAACGTCGCTAAATTCCGATCGTATCCAACGAGCCAATCGCGATTCGGACGTCACTTTGACAAACGAAAAAATCGCCGATCGTCCGGTCAGCCTGCTCGCCAGCGAAGATAATCGAGTCCGCTCGTTCATGGCAAAAGATGGCAACTGGGTTTTGGTCACCAATAGCAGGCACCTTGTCGAGCGTTTCTATGCAGTCGCTGACGGAGAGCAATCGCTGGGTCAGACGGCGGAGTTCCGATTGGCGCGGCAATGGATGCCCGTCGACCGCAACGATTCGCTGTTCGCCTATTTCTCACCTGGGATGCTGCGAGGTTTACTGGGTCCTAAATACCAGATTGAACTTCGCCGCCGACTTCGTGCGCAAGCCGATATCAATCTGATTCGACTTGCCCGCTTGGCCGCCGCCAACGAAGGGAATCCACTCGAGACGATCGAATCACTAACCGCCGCAGGATACTTGCCCAGTGGATTTGGTTTGCGAGCCGATGGCAGTGGTCCGCTGGCCAATGGTGACGAGATTCTTGATTCACAACGTGGCCGACGCGGCAGCTTCCTTCCCATCGCCGACGTGCAATTGACCAGCGTCAGCGAAGAAGAAGCCTTGTGGTATAAAAACCGCGCGGACTTTTTTAGCAACAACTGGCCGGAGGTCGATCCGGTCATGATCGGCATCGAACGCGTGGAGGGTGCAGGCGATCGAGAACAGCTTCGCATTCATGGCGAAATCGCACCTTTTGTACCTGGAAAGTACGGCAACATCGCGAAGCAATTAGGACCTCCCACCAAGACGGCGATTCAGTTTCCGTCCGACGATCTGGTCGCCATCCAAGCTCATGTGGTTTCAGATCAATTGCAGGGAACCATCCCTCCGCATCACCTGTTTGCCGGCGTCAAAGACGCGGACCTTCCCGATCCCGAACAGTTTGATGGAGTCCTGCAGACCTATCTCGCACTGCGAACCCTACCAGCCTACTTAGGTGCTTGGCCGATGCCTGGGCTGCTTGACCGGCTCCCCTTCCGATTGGGGCAAGGCGTCGAAGTGGAACCCGGCCTGAATCGTTTGATCGGTGGTTTGTACCGTTATCAAAATGAAGACTTCAGCATGCTTTCGTTCCAGCAAGACATCTTAATTGATTCACTCCCTGACCTAGCGGTAGCGGACACCGACGACGAGGCACAGGTACGGCTTCATGTCCAAAACTTGACGGATACCGAATTAGAAGGGTGGGTTAATGGCCAGCTGTATAAGCAAGCCTCGCAGATGTCCTTGGCCGGAGCCGCATTCCTCAATCGCTTGAGCACTCAATTGCGGATGGCCCCCGACCAGGCCGAAGCGATGGACAACTGGTTACTTGCCGGCGATTTGGCCTGCCCGCTACGCGGCACCTACACCTTCGAAAAAACCAGACGTGGCGAACGATGGGTCAGCTCTGCCTGGGACAGCAAAACCGCGTTGCCAGCGGCCCAGGTCCCTGCGGACTATCAAGCGCCAATGCTGGCATGGTTCCGCGGCCTGCAAGCAAATTTGACTCAATACGAAGATCGATTGGTTTTCGATGCGACGCTCGATACCGAACATCAACGTCGCGAAAAAGGAATCCCAGGCCCCGCAAAGCCAACCAAGCCAATCCCCCCTGCGGAAGCTCCGGTTGAAAAAGAAAAAGTCAAACGCCGCGCAGAACTGTAGGATTTCACCGCAAATTAAAAACCGGAACCTAGCCCCACAGTGTTGCCAGATGCGTGCGGTTCGCAACCTTTGAAAATTGGTTAAGCCGAATCGGACGCGAGTCGCATCGTTTGCAGAAGCGTTTTCCCAAACTGCGACGTTCGCTCGCCTGAGCCAAATTCCAGACGCACTGATCGGCGTGGGGTTTGGGCCCTTGGAGAACTTCGCTCGAGACGTGATGGTGATGGTGCTGGCTTGGCAGGTTTAAGGAAGACAAAAGCCTTCAGCAATCCCTCAAGGCAAAACAGGTAGGATGCGCAGTGCGGGGAGTTCTGGAAGCTCGTCCGCCTTTCGATCATTGCTCTGAAAAAACGGATCGATTGTGCCGATAAAACGGTTGCGGGATCCGTTGCGTATCATTCCCATTGATTCCTTTTCGTCTTTCTTGTGTTTTGAGCCGTCTTATGCCCTCCGTACGCCTCCGCACATTTTTACCCACATGGATGACCGTACTGGGATTCGTCTGTATTCTCGGGACATCGCAAACCGCAACCGCTCAACCACCTGTCTTTGGTCAGCCGACGCCGCCCCCGGCGGCTCCCTCAATCGATACGCCTGCCGCTCGTGAACAACGCGCTGAACGGGAACGGTTGTATGCGGAACTGGCAAGCGAGGTCGATGCACTGGAACGAATGGGGAACTTGGTAAAACGAGTGGCAGCGTTGGTTCGCCCCAATGTTGTTCATATCGAAGCCCACAAGACCGAAGAACAGCGTGGACGACGTGAATCGTTTGAAGAAGCCGGATCGGGGGTCATTGTTGAAATCGATGGTTCGCTTTGGGTCCTTACCAATCGCCATGTCATCAAGGGCGCCGATGCACAGGGGATCTCACTGCGATTGAGTAACGGTCGCGAGATCAAAGCACAACGAGTCGTATCGGATGCGTACACCGATATTGCGGTAATCGCGATCGAAGACGCAAACGTGTCCGCTGCCAAACTTGGCGATAGCTCCAAAGTTGAAATTGGCGATTTTGTTCTGGCAATTGGAAGTCCGTTTGGACTTAGCCACTCGGTTACCTTTGGGATTTTGAGTGCAAAAGGGCGACGCGACCTCTCCCTCGGTGAAGAGAAGATCGAACTGCAGGACTTCTTTCAAACCGATGCTGCGATCAATCCGGGCAACAGTGGCGGCCCGCTGCTGAATCTGCGGGGCGAAATCATTGCCCTGAATACGGCGATCGCCAGTAGCAGTGGCGGCAGTGAAGGGATCGGTTTTGCGATCCCGGTCAACATGGCAATGCGAGTTGCCAACCAGTTGGTGCGGTTCGGAAAACTGAAGCGAGCTTACCTGGGCGTGACGCTGGATCCAAACTATACGGCTGCGGATGCCGAAGCCAAGGGAATCGAATTTCCAGGTGGAGCATTGGTCAAAGAAATTCGCCCTGGATCTCCAGCCGAACAAGCCAAACTACGTAAAGGGGACGTGATTGTCATGTTCGGCCCCGACACAGTAGAAAACGATGACCATTTGGTGGCTCGCGTCGGATTGACGCCGGTGGGGACTCAAATTCCATTGGTGATCGTCCGCGATGGGCAGCGTTACCAAACCTCGGTGTCGCTAATGGCGATCCCGGAGTAAGCGGAATCGAACGACGCAGCGGTGCGAGTGCTGGTCGCAAGGCCGGACCGCTTGCTCCTAATGCCGTCGACTTTCTTAACGGAACGGCGCAAGCCGTCCGGCCAGTGCGCGGTGATGTAAACGGGCCGGACGGCTTGCGCCGTGCCGCTAAGATGTTGGGGTTCTAGTAGCGGAACGGCGCGAGCCGTCCGGCCAGTGCACGGGGTTGCCGACGGGCCGGACGGCTTGCGCCGTGCCGCTAAGATGTTGGGCTTCTAGTAGCGGAACGGCGCGAGCCGTCCGGCCAGTGCGCGGTGATGTCAACGGGCCGGACGGCTTGCGCCGTGCCGCTAAGATGTTGGGCTTCTAGTAGCGGAACGGCGCGAGCCGGCCGGCCAGTGCACGGAGATACCAACGGGCCGGACGGCTTGCGCCGTGCCGCTAAGATGTTGGGTTTCTAGTAGCGGAACGGCGCGAGCCGTCCGGCCAGTGCACGGCGATGCCAACGGGCCGGACGGCTTGCGCCGTGCCGCTAAGACCTTGGGTTTCTAGTAGCGGAACGGCGCGAGCCGTCCGGCCAGTGCACGGCGATGTCAACGGGCCGGACGGCTTGCGCCGTGCCGCTAAGATGTTGGGCCTTCTAGTAGCGGAACGGCGCGAGCCGTCCGGCCAGTGCACGGGGTTGCCAACGGGCCGGACGGCTTGCGCCGTGCCGCTAGAAATTAGGGCTGAAGATCTTCGATGATCTGGCAGTAAGCATCGTATCGTCTGGCATCGATGTGTCCGTCGGCGACGGCGTCTTTGACGGCACATTCATCTTCGTTGAAATGAATGCAGTCGGGGTATCGGCAGGCGTTCACAAAAGGACGTAGGTCTCGCATCAGCCCGCCTACTTCTCGCACGGTGATATCCCACAATTGGAACTGACGGATTCCAGGGGTGTCGACGACGTATCCCCCTTCGGCCAGCGGGATCAACTGCGAAGCGGTGGTGGTATGCTTTCCTTTGCTGTTCTCTGCACTCACCTTGCCGATTCGCAAAGCCAGATCGGGCTCCAAAGCGTTTAATAGACTACTTTTACCGACTCCACTTTGTCCGGCCACGACGGTCTGGCTGTCTTTTACAAGCGCCTTTAGAAACGGGACGCCCTGGCCAGTTTCTGCAGAGGTAAGCAGAACGCGGTACCCCAGCTGAGCGTAGACTCCCATAATGGGTTGGAATTCCGCAGGAGAGATCAAATCCATCTTGTTGATGCAGATGATTGGCTGGATCCGAAACTGTTCCGCGGTCAAGAGAAACCTGTCGATCAGATTCGGTTTCAGACCAGGTTCCGCCGCACTGGCAACGATTAGCAAGTAGTCGACATTGGCGACAATAACGTGCTGCCGTCCTTTGCTGGTCCGGGAGAGTTCACTGGTCCTGGGCTTGATCCTTTCGATCGTGCCGGTTTTGGGCCCTCCGACGCGGATCGCAACATGATCCCCGGCAACCACAACGTGACGCTGATCGGTTGTCAGCGATTTCAGCAACTGCCGGACCGTGCACTCGTAGATAACTCCGTCCTCTCCGCGGACGCGGCTTTGCAGCCCGTGCACGCTGAGGACTCGGCCACCGATCTGAGCTGCGTCCACATCCAAGTGAACCGCCAAACCGGCCGAATCGCCTGGGTTTGAAGCGGAGCCCATGATCGTCCGGTGCCGCGTCAGATCACCTTTTCCACTGACACGTTCTTCCTTGACGGCGTCTTCCAAGGCGTCGGTATCGCCTTGTTGGAAGCGCCGTGTCAAATCACTTTCGCGGACTCTGCCTTGGTGCTTCTTGCGGAACTCCGCACGCACCTTACGTCCATCGCCAGAGCTTTTCTTAGCACTCATTCCGCAGTTTGATCGTCGCGTTTAATCGCTGAACCTGGGCTATGCTCGGAAGCACTTTCTGGGCCCTGAACGGTTTCCGGTGATTCCTTACCGGTTTCACGACGTTGGCGAACCTGGATAGAGAGTCCAAGAATTTCCGTCAACTCCGCTTCGCTCAGCTCTTCGCGTTCGAGAAGCGCTCGAGTAATACTTTCCAGTTCTTCTCGGTGCTCGGTCAACAGATCACGGGCCGCTTGATCGGCGGCGGCGAGGATGTTGTGAACCTCTTCATCGATCATTTCCTGGGTATGTTCGCTGAAATGCCGCGTCTTGTGCATTTCGCGACCCAAGAACGGATCCTCTTCGGAGGTTTTATAGCTGACCGGTCCCAGTCGATCGCTCATTCCCCAGTGCGTCACCATCCGGCGGGCAATATTGGTCGCCCGTTCGAGATCGTTTTCGGCACCGACAGTCTGTTCGTCGTAAACAATTTTTTCAGCAGCACGTCCGCCAAGCAAAACGATCAACTGATGATCGAGTTCCCGTTTGGAAATACTCAGGCGATCTTCTGCCGGGACATACTGCGTGACGCCGAGGGCTCGTCCGCGGGGAATGATCGTCACTTTGTGAACGATATTTGCACCGTCCAAGTGCCAAGCGGTCAGCGTATGGCCAGCTTCGTGATACGCCGTTTTCTCTTTTTCCGACTCCTGCAGGACCTCTTCACGTTTGGCCCCCATCAGAATTTTGTCTCGAGCATATTCAAAGTCGGCCATATCAACCGTTTGCTTATTTTCACGAGCTGCCCAGAGAGCGGCTTCGTTGACCATATTGCGAATATCGGCTCCGGTAAGTCCGACGGTTCCAGCGGCCAAGCGATGCAGATCGACATCGTCTGCCAACGGGACGTCGCGAACATGCACCTTAAAGATCGCCTCGCGACCTTTAAGCGTTGGCCTGCCGACGGTCACATGGCGATCGAAACGACCTGGACGAAGGAGAGCCGGATCGAGGACGTCGGGGCGGTTGGTTGCCGCGACGACAATCACGGTTTGGCTGGGGCTAAACCCGTCCATTTCGCTAAGGATTTGGTTGAGAGTCTGTTCACGTTCATCGTGACCGCCTCCCAAACCGGCACCACGTTGGCGACCGACCGCATCGATTTCGTCAATAAAAATGATGGCCGGACTGGCATCTTTTGCCGTCTTGAACAGGTCGCGTACCCGACTGGCACCGACACCGACAAACATCTGGATGAATTCGGAACCGTTGACGGAGAAGAAAGGGACGTCCGCTTCGCCGGCAACAGCACGTGCGAGCAGTGTTTTTCCGGTCCCCGGAGGCCCATTGAGGAGCACTCCTTTGGGGACGCGACCGCCCAGCTTCTGAAATTTCTCAGGGCTTTTGAGGAAATCAACGATTTCCTGCAAATCGGCTTTCACTCCTTCCAAACCCGCCACGTCCTTAAACGTGATTGCTTGTTCGGACATTTCGAAGCGTTTCGCGGGACTTTTGCTGAATCCTGAAAGGAATCCGCCCCCCATCATATCGCCACGGCTGCGGCGGAGTGTGTAGATAAAGAAACCGATAATGGCCAGCGGCAAGCCAATGATCATCAAAAACGAAAGGATTTCGATGGTGTTGTCAGGGGGGATCGCATCGACCACCACCCCTTTTTCCTTCAGCTCAGCCTTTAGTTCGGTAAGCGAACCATCGTCTGGAAGCCGGTTGGTGACAAACTCTTTCCGCAGCTTCGTCGGTGTCCCATCATCTGATTTGGCATCCTGATCCGATTTTCCCGGTTTCTTCTCGGGAGGAGGGGGCGTTTTGAATTGCCCATAGATATAGGTCGTACCAATTTCGACCGATTCAATATTTCCACGATCCAGCTCGCTCTGAAAAAAGCTGTAAGTGATTGAGTCGCGTTGGACGCTACGGTTGAAGTACATGATGCCAAGGACAGTGGCAAAAACCAGCATCAATAGCAGGGCGTTGTTACCGCGGCGATTGCCGCCGCTCCCTTCGTCACCTCCATCGCGTTTTTTTTTCTCCGAAGTGTTCTCCATTACAGCTTTCTCGTGGCTCCGAATGATGGTCGTTTTTGGGAAAAGCGTCCCAGCTCATCTAGGATTGTAGCGAGCATAACAAGGGTTGGCTAACCATCAACAACGTCGCTAAGGAGAGACACCCAATTTATTTAGAATGAGCATGAATAAAGGTCATCCGCCTTAGGAAAGAGAGGGTCGCTCGTTGCGACAATTTGTCCCCAAGGAGATCCGGGAACGGGTGAATTGAGCGGCGAATCAGATATCGCGGGCGGAAATCCCAAACCAGCATCCGCCAAACGCCTCCACCCTTGCCTTGCTTGGAAACGTCCCCCCCGGGCACAAGTCATCGGCAGAAGGTCTGCAAATGACACCATTTTAAGCGTCTCACTACCCCCAAAAACCACGCCCCCCCCAAAACCTACGAGCTGCAAGTTAGGGATTGTCGCCTTTCGCTCGGGACGTGAAATCGATTCGTGACGTATTGCCGGTCTCTGACGCCCTGGCGAGCGTCGCTACGTGACTGCCGAAGCCAAACTGCCCAGCCAGCCAACGAGGAATGTTTTTCCTCAGGACGGTCCGATCTTCGGTGATCCGGCGGCTGTCGGCAAAATGCCCCTTTCGCTCAAACCATCGACCGCGGACGACTCACCTGAGTCGATGTGCCAATTCCAACAGATTTAAATCAAAACCCGCCGGCAGTTCGGATGCTAAGCGACTTCGCTCCGGCAACGAAAGGTCCATGAATCGATCGACGATCGGTCGCAGTTCGTCTTCGATAACCCAAGACAACTCGACCGAATAGCCAGCCGCTGCGGCTGCCAACAGGTCTTTGATAAGTGAAGAGCCGTCCTGCTGCCGAATCGCCATAACCTCAGGAATACCATAGCCGTCGGAAAAGAGTCTCCAAGTCCAATAGAAGGCGGGCTGATCTTCGACAGAAACATCGTCCGCGGGTGGGGCGTCGGCGGTTTGGGGCGACGGTGGCACATTCGCAGAAACGTCTGAATCCTCTTCGGACTCATCCTCAAAATTAAAAAGCCCGTCGCCACCGCCCCGTTGCGGCCGAGACGCAACGGTACTTGACGCGTCCGCCGAAGGAGACGACTTCAACGCAGGCCGATCTTGAGTCGGTTGACCGGTTGTTGAATCAATCCCGGTTGAATCAATCCCGGTTGAATCGTTCCCTGCTGGGTTTCCAGGCGGCTGACTGGCTTCCGGTTCCGAGAGCTGTTCGCTGGAGCGAGGTTCTTCTTCAACGGGGTCGCTGTGATCGGCGGCCGCAGCAGGCGGGTCAGCCGGCGGCGCATCCGGTTCCTGAGAAATGACGGTGACCACCATTTCGACAATGTCATATCCAAACTGCTCGATCGTGGAGGGGCCAATTCCTTTGATCGCCGACAATTGTTCGGTATCGGTTGGCAGCGTGACGGCGATCCGCTCCATCGTTGCGTTTGAAAGGACTCGAAAAGCCGGGATTCCAAGCGCCGCGGTAACTTTCCGTCGCCAGCGTTTCAGTTTTTCCACGACCAATTCATTTGGCTTGGAAGTCGATTCGGACGACGCGTTCGAAGGGCGATCACTGGACGTCGACGTGGCGGCGGCATCCCCCGCCCCTTCCTCACCCGCTTCCTTGCGAGGCATGTCAGCAGGTTCAAGTTTTGCGGCACACGCTGCCAATCGTTTTGCAAGCGGAAACGTTAATCGCAGTGACGCGGGGACAACGGTGACTCCTTTCATAACCTCGTGCCCTAATTCACTCAATTTCATCGTTGGCCGCCGTTCATCCACTTCGACTTGTTCCGCCAGCCCCGCATCGCAGATCGCATCGAGCACCTCAGAGACCTGGGTCTGTTTCAGACCGCCCAGCATTCCGTAGGTACTTAAGCGGTTCAATTTCCACTGCTGCATTTTTTTGCTTTGGGAACCGGACAGCATTTGGGCAATCATCTGTTTCCCAAACCGACCGTGCATCCGAGCGACTCCACTCAGTGCGACTCGAATCCCACGCGTCAATTCTTCGCTATCGACTCCTTGGACGTCGACTCCGGCTGTCAATTTCAACCCGGACGCGTCGAGGACTTTGGCTTTGGAGGGATTGCAAAGATCGCAGTTTCCACAGCGGGCGGCATTGGGATCGCCGAAATAGTCAAGGATTGCCAACTGGCGACAACGACCATTTCTGGCAAACGAGACAACCGCTTCCAGTTTCTCGTACTCCGCTCCCTTACGCCGCGCCAATTCCTCAAAATCAATATTCAGTTCGTTGAACGATAAATCACGGCGCAGAAAATGGATGGCTCGGCCGCGGAAGGGAGGAACATAATCGAACGCCTGCAGTTTCAGCAGTTCGCGGAGTGAGCGAGTGAGTTGATCCTTTTCCAGTCCCGCCAGTTCGGCCAGTCGTTGAGGGCGGACATAAACATCCTCGCCACGACGCCGCCCGACAACTTTCTCGCACGCCGCCATGACTCGACGCCGTAGTTTCGCTTCGCGGGGGAGCAGGTCCTGCAACGTTGACAAATCACTGTCGATCCGGATCACGGCGTGGTTGGCACTACTGTCCATTCTTTTGAGGACACCGGCGCGGGCCAGCAGTCCTTCTGCGGTGCTGATCGATTCGGCAGAAATCTTGCCTCCCAAAGCGTCACGCACCTGCTGCAACGTCAGTTCGATAGGGTCTTCGGATCGCGAGAGCAGATACTCGTATACCGACCGGACCATTTCCGCGCTGGGATAACGATTCTCGATGAAAAATTCTTGGACATAGCGATCGGAGTAAGCAAAAAACAAGCGACATTCACTTGGCAGGCCATCGCGTCCTGCACGTCCGGCCTCTTGATAGTAGGCTTCCAAGCTTCCCGGCATGTTGTAATGCACGACAAAGCGAAGGTCCGATTTATCGATCCCCATGCCAAACGCGTTTGTGGCAACAATCACCGCCAGTTCCCCGGCCATGAAACTGTTTTGCATTTCGCGGCGTTGATTACCATCCAAACCGCCGTGGTAAACCCCGACGCGGCGGCCCAGTTTTCCGGGCAACCAATCGGCCAGTTCCTCGCAGCGTTTACGTGTTGCCGCGTACACGATTCCCGTCCCCTTCTGAGCCTTCAGATATTTAAGGACTTCCTCATCTTTTTCCCGGTCGCCCTTGGTGTGGGTGACTCCGAAATAGAGGTTCGAACGGGCAAACCCAGTGACGAAGCAGGCTGGCTGCTGCATATTCAGCAGCCCTTGGATGTCTTCGCGAACGGTGGGCGTTGCGGTCGCGGTCAAAGCGATCGTCTGGACATTATTCAGGTAGCGTTCGCGAAACATCCCCAGACGTGCATAATCAGGGCGGAAGTCGTGCCCCCACTCGCTCATGCAGTGGGCTTCATCGACCGCCAGCAACGTCACATTGGCCCCCCGGACGGCATCTTGAAAATGGCGATTGCGCAAACGTTCCGGCGCGACGTAAACCATTTCGAATTCACCCCGCGACATTCGCTGCATCACATCCGCTTGTTCACTGGCAGAAAGTGTGCTGTTCAAAATCGCTGCGGGGATTCCACGATGGGTTAACGTGTCGACCTGATCTTTCATCAGGGCGATCAATGGCGAGACAACGATCGTCGTCCCCTCCATCGCTAAACTTGGAAGCTGGTAACAAAGACTTTTACCACCTCCCGTTGGCATCACACAAAGGACGTCCTTGCCAGACAATACATTCTGGACAACGTCAGCCTGCCCCGGACGGAACTCCGACAATCCGAATCGTGGCAGCAACGTTTCCGATGCTTCAACAGTCGATGATTGCGACATGAGTCCGTTCGCCGAGCAAAGTAGTGTAGAGAGGATAAGTCCTGATCAATATGCTCTCTACAATCTAACGGTTTTGACGAACCGCCATAAGAACGCCTAAAAAAGTGTGGCAGTGCCCCCGCTTGCGGCTTTTTCATCGCTCCGGAGGCTCCTCGGCGAAGAGGCACCTCCTTCCGGGCGTCGACCATTTTGCGAACGATCGAACACATGATGCGAATAACCGTTTCGTTTTTACCCTCCGAACTGCTTCCTAAACCACTCGGAGCGGTTGCTCCGGACGGTCAGGATTCCGGTGTTTTACCCGCGACGGCGATCGTGATCGATGTCCTCCGCGCGACCTCCGTCGTCTCGGCCGCCCTTGCCAACGGCGCAAAACGAATTTTGACGTTCGCGGACTTAGAGGAAGCACGATCCCACGCAATGGGGCTGCGGGATCAGCAAGAGGCCGTCCTGCTATGTGGCGAAAGGAATTGCCAGCCAATCCTAGGGTTCGACCTCGGTAATTCGCCTGCGGAATACGATCGAGAAACGGTTCAAGGCAAAACCCTTTGCTTAACAACCACCAACGGGACAAAGGCTCTGCAGGCCGCGCAGCCTTTTGAAAAGATCCTGACCGCTAGTTTTACAAACGCCGCCGCCGTGGTCGCTGCACTGCCGCATTCCAACCAACCGATCCATATCATCTGTGCCGGTACGGACGGTTCGATCACGGGCGAAGACACCCTCCTTGCCGGGCGAATTGTCGATGCTTGCTGTAAATCGTTCGGAGCCAAAATCGATAATGACTCCGCCGAAATCGCTAGGCGATACTGGCTGCAGGACGAGCAAGGCCAATCGCTTGCAGAACGGTTGAGGCAGTCTCAAGGGGGCCGGAATTTAGACCGTTTGGGATTTGGAGCGGACATTCAACGCTGTGCGGCAAGCGATACCATCAATGTCGTCCCGCAAGTAACGGCTCGATCGCCAATGGAAATCGCAATGATGCGGTGAAGCGGGAAGGGGGGGCGATCCGCACGGCTTGGGGACGTGCGATTTATAAATGAAGAAAGTCTGGCTCCCCTCGCCCTCAAAACAAGCTCGCTTAAAACAGGTTTGATACTGGATCAACGGTTCGCCAGCTAATTCAATTAAGGTCGATTCAAAGGCTTGTTTTTGGGGAGAGGGGCTGGGGGAGGGGGGCCGACAGCGTTGGGCAAAGCGTGGCATAATCGCTTGAAATCCGAGGCGTTCACCGCGTCTTCGCTGCAAAATCGCCGCCTGGAAATCTCCCCCTCTCCCCCAGCCCCTCTCCCCCAAGCAAGCTCCACTAAAACAAACAAAGAGGCAGAGATCACGCAATGAGCTAGCAGAGATTTATTCCGCCCCAAAGAGCTCGCTTAGGGGCGAGGGGAGCCATACTTTCTTCATTTATTTATCGCACGTCCCGAGAGGCGGAGCTACGAGTGCAGGACCGACGCGACACCATTGTTCATTCATAGCCACTTTTTTTGGGCAATGGCACGTAGTAGAGTCTCTCCGAGACTCGTGCTTGCTAAGCTCTCCGCCTCAGAGGACGCACGATCTGTAAATGAAGTAAGTCTGGCTCCCCTCGCCCTCAAAACAAGCTCGCCTAAAACAGGTTTGATACCGGATCAACGGTTCGCCAGCTAATTCAATTAAGGTCAATTTAAAGGCTTGTTTTTGGGGAGAGGGGCTGGGGGAGAGGGGCCGACAGCGTTGGGCAAGGCGTGGCATAATCGGCTGAAATCCGAGGCTTTCACCGCGTCTTCGCTGCAAAATCGCCGCCTGAAAATCTCCCCCTCTCCCCCAGCCTGGACCGTCAAAAAGAAGGCCGTTTTGGTAAGCACGGTAAAAATTTGGATTGGAAGCTGCTACGAACTTTCGTATTGGTTGGTTACGAAATCTCCCAAAGCGAAGGAACGCAACAGCGATGGCATTATTCACAAATTCTCTCGGTCAGTACAGCTCATCTCTTTATGAAACCGCACGCACATTGCTGCGAAGTCGAAATAATCAGGCTGTCAGGGCTGAACGGATCAAACAAGAAAATCGCCAGTTACGAGCTTCTCTTGAGCAGCAGCAGCGATGCCTCGACCAAGCGAAGCACGATCTGCGAGAGGCTCACGCTGAGATCCAATCACTATGCGAGCAACAGCGGCAATGCCGCAACAGAGTTCCAACGCTTCGGGGCGATCTACCATTGCCAGGACATCAATACGGTGCTGCGACGATCGCCTTGTGCTTGAACCTTGCTCGTCGTATCGGCTTTCGACCAGCGGTGTCCGCTCTTCAAATCGTCTTTGAAGCCTTTGGGATCATCAGTAAAATCCCCACGGCAGAAACCATCCGTACATGGGCGTGCCGCGCCGGAGTGGCAGTTCTCGGGGAACCTCCGGAGGAGGCTGACGATTGGATCTGGATGGTCGATCACTCCAACCAAGTCGGACAAGAGAAGGTTTTACAGGTACTCGCCATCCGGGCCAAAGATTTACCGCCGCCGGGTCAAACACTCGCTCGTGAACAACTTCGACCACTGGCCGTTCGCCCGGGAATCCAGTGGAAACGCGACGACATGCGGCAAGTGTATCGCGAGCTTCAGGCGATCCACGGCACGCCAAAATTCTTGCTTAGCGACGGGGCGGTAGAACTACGTGAGAGTGCGGATGTACTGCAAAACGCAGAAAGATCAACCATCGTACTGGGTGATTTCAAGCACTTCGCCGCCAATGCATTGGAGCGAATTTTGAAAAGCAACGATCGCTTCCAAAGCTATCTGAGCTGGTTAGGCCGCAGTCGCTCTACGGTACAACAGACCGAGCTGTGTCACCTCACACCGCCAACGCTCAAGACCAAGGCTCGCTTCATGAATCTTGGACCAGTTCTGCGTTGGGGACAGATGTTGTCCTACCAAGCGTCGCATCCGCGGTCGAGGTCTCGGCAAGGTGTCACAGCAAAACGCTTCAATGAAAAATTCGGTTGGATTCGTGGCTATCGGGAGGACTTGTCGATTTGGAGTCGATGCCAAAGGGTTATTCAGATCGGCCTGCGATTGATCAACCGAGAAGGGCTCGCTCATGGAACAGCGAAGAAACTTCGCAAGGCGTTTGAAGACGAATGCCAAGATCAGCCAGCATGTGAAGTATGTGACAGATTAATCGAAACGCTCATCGAATTTGTGCTGGCTAACGAATCGAAGCTAGCCACGCGAGATCGCGCCTGGTTATCAACCGAAAACATGGAGTCAAGTTTCGGCGCATTTAAACAACTCGAAGGTCAGCAGAGCAAAGGCGGATTGACCAGTTTGGTATCGGCGATGCCGATGGTGCTTCGTCGCTGGGACGCTTCGTCAGTGCGTACGTGTCTGTCGTCTATTTCAACCAAGCAAATGCGTGCCTGGGTGGAGGATAATCTTGGTCAGACGCTTAATTCGAAACGACGGATCGCCTTTGCCGAAGCATCCCTGGAATCTCTCGGGTAGTGCAAAATGCAGCACCAAACCATTTTTGACAGTCCACCCCCAGCCCCTCTCCCCCAAGCAAGCTCCACTAAATCAAACAAAGAGGCAGAGATTACGTAACGAGCTAGCAGAGATTTCTTCCGCAACAAAGAGCTCGCTTAGGGGCGAGGGGAGCCAGACTTTCTTCATTTATTCACCGCACGGCTCGCGCCGTTCCGCTAGGAAAAGCCGTGGCGACATCTTCCGCTTTTTCCGGCTTTGGCGAAACTTGGGCGACAAACCAGATGAACTGGAACGCTTGGTTGGATAGAATAGGGGCACCTCTTCCCCATCCCACCTAAATCGCACAAGAGACTCCCCCGATGAATCGACGTTTGACGGTTATTGCCACCACCCTCGCCCTCGTTCTGCCAGCCGTTTTCGTGCTGAATGCGTTCATGCCAACTCAATCGACCGCGAATGCGGCTACGGAAACAGAAACAGAAACCCAAACTCCCTCGCTGCTTCGCCACGTTGTTTTGTTCAAATTCAATGATTCGGCTACGCCTGAGGAAGTGCAGGAGATCGTTACAGCTTTCGCTAAGTTGCCCGGACAAATCGATTCGATCGTCGACTTTGAATACGGGACCGACAACAGCCCGGAAGGTTTGGCCGATGGATTCACGCATTGCTTCACTGTCACCTTCAAATCGGAAGAGGGCCGCGAAAAATATTTGCCTCATCCAGCCCACAAAGCTTTTGTCAAAATTTTGCAGCCTCACTTGGAAAAAGTGCTGGTGGTCGACTATTGGACAAAGAAATAGCCTGCAAAATACTGGCTGAAGTTACCGATTCGGTAATTTATTCCGGTTAGGGGAACTTTTCTAATGTTAACGACTTTGCCGGCCGATAGACGTTTATAAGGAACCGACTGCAGGTTCCCGAGCACGTTCATTTAGAGCGTTATTGATAACGTCAAAAGGGTGAAGTCGATGGAATGGCTTTCGCGAAACGGATTGAAGATCGCTACTCGTGGATGCTGGGGATGTGCATTTGCTCTCCTCACTGGGATTGCTAGCAGTCACTCGAGTTTTGGCGAGGACTCCTCTTACGCATCGCGTCAAATCGATCTCCAGCATGCGACACCGGTAACCGCAACCCAAAAGGTTCGCTCGGATGCCGATGAGGATCTGATGATTCCTCGGCCGCCCGCAGACGAATCCACGGTCCAACGGGTCGTCTATCGAGATCAGCGAACCAAAGCGGTTCCAGCACCGGCGGTCCGCCGTAAACCGGTTGTCTCTCGGACTTCCCATACAACAAACCGAAACCGCACAACGCGAGCTTCGCAGCCCACGAACAACCAGCCTCAGCCGCTGTTTGGACGTCTCGGTGGCAGCAAGCCAGCCAGCGTTTCACGCCGCCCTTCAGTGGTTCGGCAAGCGGCTCATGGACAACTAAACGCAGCCCCCATTCCCAACGGCCTACAGCCAGCATCCTACTACGGGCAGGGCCCGTCCTGTGGGATCGAAGCATCCTGTGGATGCGACGGCCCGGTTTGCAGCTGCGAACCGGCTTGTGGAGCCGAAGGGTATTGCTCGGGTAGCTGTGGAGGAACTTGTGGCGGAGGACCAGGTGGAATCTTCGAACCCGCTTGCGGCGTCGAAGGTTTCGCGTGTGGCCAACCAGGCTGTGACTCCTGCGGTAGCGCCGTCTACGGTGCATCGTGCGGAGTCGGGCCAGGTTGCGGCACAGCGGAATGTGTCCCTCTGTTTCTGCCAATCCTTCCGATCAACTGGTGTCGATTCGAATTCTTTGCAGGGGTTCAAGGATTTACGGGAGCTCCAAACTTTGCGGCTGGCGGGCTACTGAATGATCGTAGCGGAGCAGGCAGTTTCGGATTTCACGAAGGACTGAACGAAAGCCGCTCGCTGAAACCGATCATCGGAATCGACTGGGGAGCCCAACTCGGTTTCCGAACGACTCAGAATAACCTTGAAAAGACTCCCTTCAGCAATGACCAACGCAACCAAGTCTTCGTGACCGGTGGATTCTTCCGACGCGTCGATTACGGGTTGCAGATGGGAATGGTCATCGATTACCTGAGCGACGACTGGTACTACAACGCCAACCTTGCTCAACTTCGCGGCGAATTCAGCTGGAAGACCGGAACCTGCCACGAATTTGGTTATCGATTCACCGGAGGCGTCAGCGATTCCTCCTCACGTACCGCTCTGATCGACGACACGGGTGCCACCGTGATGGGACTTCTGTCGCTGGAAGCAACCGACCAACACCGCTTCTTTTACCGCCGAGACCTTGGCGGAGACGGTTACGTCGACGGCTTCATCGGCACGACCGACAACGAAGACACACTCTTCGGCATCATCGCATCCACTCCGATGCGTGGCCGCTGGGGACTTCGCGGAGGATTCACCTACCTGAATCCAGGCGACGGCGAACGGACCTTCGGAGTCCACGAAGAGAACTGGAATGTTTCGATGTCGGTGGTTTGGCGACCATGTGGTGCAACCGGCAAGTGCGACGGTTACAACCGGCCACTGTTCAACGTTGCTGACAACGGAACCTTCTTGGTCGACACTCAGTAATAGCGTTTAGTTCAGATTCGCGGTTTCACTTTGGTCCGACGGCAGAATTTTTTCATCGGACTCCGTCGATTCTCCCGTCAGATTGATCTGATCAACCGAGGGGCGGCCAAGCTGATGGCGAACCCACTGCTTGGCATCCCAAGCGGCTTGCCACGCGGCACGCTGGATGGGAGTCGAGCGTGCCGGAGCCAACGCGAACATTCGGATCAACTTCTGAGGCTCCGCTCGCATTCTAGCTTTATACGGTTCGTCCCCACGCATCAGATTCATTGCCAACAAACCGTTCTCGAACGCGTATCGCAGCGAAGACATCGTCATGATATGCCCCGGTTCGATATCCTCGTGGTTGCAGTCCATGCCGGTTGAGTAGTTGTACAAGACGCGGTTTTCCGCCTGGATCTGAAGCTCCACCGCAATCGGTTCTCCCGAGCGGCACAAGATGGGCATCCTGAGTTGATTCTTGCGAAACAATTCAATCGTCAAGTCACCGATAAATCGTTTCATCGCTGGCAGGGCAAAACTGCCGGGCTGACCAACGGCGGTCCATCTTTTCTGATGGATCTTGATGAGCATTTCGGTTGCTTCGACGACTTCCGCTTCGGTTTCCGGAAATTTCCAAGCGAGATCGTCGGTCGATTCAACGCGGAGGCTTCGCTGTCTTGTTTTACGCCGGTTGGTGCGGCTTAGCTGACTGGTGTATTCATCCCAGGTCAATCCATCGGTCGACCGAGCCCAGACGCTCATTCGAGAGATCGCTTGGACGGTGGCTCGGCATTCCTGCAGCCCGCTTGCCAATCCGCCAATGGCGTCGTCCCCTTCGACCATCCCATCCAAATCGATCCGGTCCCAGGCATCTGCTGGCGACCGCGACAGTTCGCCCACCCCGATCCCGATCTGACGCCCCAGTTCCAAACGATCGACATCCAACGAACTTAGGACGGATACAAAATCGGTGCAGGCGGCTCCTTGGCCTATCGCCGACAAAACCGAGCGTCCGCGGTGGCGAAATCGATAAAGGGGCAAAACCGCAACCAAATTCTGATTTTCGTCTCGAGCGGTGACGAGGTACGGTTCGGCGGACGGTCCCAAATCCTCGGCAAATGCGTTCCACCATGTCCGCAGCCAATGCGATTGACGAAACGGGATTCCGCCACTGATGGCATCCCATTGATCCGAGTTGTCGAGCAAGGCAAAATCGTTTTCGCGTTCTATCGTAAGCACGTCTTGGGGTCCTTCAGGGGGCTATTTCCAAGAAACTGTAGGTCAGAGCTAAGGGAGCCTCACGTCATCGGGGATGGTTGGCTAAAATCGTCTGAATTCCTGCGATATCGGACCGCTACCATCGCTACGATCCGCACGGCGAAATGATCATCCGCACGGCGAAATAATGCGAAATGACAAACCGCACAGCGAAATTCCGGGATAATAGGACCGCTTCTTTGGGTCTTGGATCTAAAATAAGTTGCTCCCCTCCAAACCATTCCCTACCCGAACAAGGGCCCACGATGCGACTTCTTCCCCAAATCCGCTTCTGCGGAGTGCTGATTCTTCTTCTCGCCTGTGTCCCATTGCTGGCGGCAGAACCCGCAGCGGATTCGACGCAGTGGCCTCGTTTTCGCGGCCCAGGTGGCAATGGTTACCTGCCTCAAGCGTCGATCCCGGACCAGTGGGATGCCGACGACTACGACTGGCAGTTCGATTTCGGCTCACGCGACGTCGGCAGCCCAATCGTCCAGGGTGGCAAGGTTTTCCTGCTGGCAACCAGCCCCGACAGCAAAAATCGCAAGGTCGTTGCGATCGATTTGGCTTCAGGCCAATCCCTCTGGGAGCGTTCCTATCCAATCGCGCCCTATCACACACACAGCCGCAACACTTACGCCAGCAGTACCCCGGCGGCGAATGACACGCACCTGTTTGTCGCCTGGGGAGAACCGACTCAGACCATTCTGAAATGCTTCACCCATGATGGTGAGGAAGTTTGGACACGGAATTTTGGCAGCTGGGTCAGCCAACACGGCTTCGGCACCTCACCGGCGCTGATCGGAGACCTCCTGGTCTTTTTTGATTCCCAACAAGGCGGCCAACTTCCTGCAGGCGTTCCGCCGGGGCAAAGCCGAATGATTGCGGTTCAACCCGCGACCGGCGAAACCGTCTGGGAAACCCCGCTGACGACAACCCGTGTTTGCTACGGAGTCCCCGCACTCTACGCACCCGCCGGTGGCAAAAAGCAGATCGTTGCCGCCAACACCGGCGACGGCCTGTTTGGATTGGATTATGCAACAGGAAAGAAACTGTGGAACGAAAAGGTCTTCTCCGCACGCTGCGTTAGTTCACCCGTGGTCGCTGGCGATTTGATCGTTGGCACTGCAGGAAGCGGAGGCGGCGGAAATCACTTGGTCGCCGTACGCCCAACGGGCGACTCCGCTGCCGAGGTCTACCGAATCACTCGTGGTGCCCCGTACGTACCGTCGCCCGTTGTTGCCCAGTCATCGATGTTCCTCATCGACGACAAAGGTTTTGCTTCGTGCATCGACGCCGCCACAGGGGACGTTCACTGGATGAAACGCGTCGGCGGAAACTACGGCGCGTCTCCATTGGTCGCTGGCGATAAACTACTCGTGATCAGTCTGAACGGCGAAGCAACCGTGTTGGCTGCGAAAACGGAGTACGCAGAAATCGCCAAATTCGATTTGGGCGGTCCCGTCGGTGCGACTCCGCTACTTAGCGATGGCCGACTATTGCTCCGCATCGGGAATCGCCTGTGCTGCCTAAACGTCCAATCGGGATCTTAAATCGGATGTTACCTTTCGCTATTTCGCTGCCACGCCGATTGCTAACGCTGGGCCTGCTGGCGCTGACCGTTTCATCGTCATTCGCCGACGACCGAACGCCGCCCAACGTGCTGTTGGTGATGGTCGATGACCTGGGCTTCAGTGACCTCGGCTGCTATGGCAGTGAAATCGAAACGCCTCATCTGGACCGCCTGGCAAACGCCGGCATCCGCTACACCCAGTTCTACAATACGGGCCGTTGCTGGCCGACAAGAGCATCCCTGCTGACCGGTTTTTATCCACATGCCGTCCGCAGAGATCAAGTTCCGGGAATTAAAAGTGGCGGTCGCGGGCAGCGTCCGGAATGGGGCAAGCTGCTCCCCAGTTATCTCTCTCAAGCGGGCTACCGTTCCTACCACAGCGGAAAGTGGCACCTGGATGGCAAACCGCTTCAAACGGGTTTCGACCGGTCGTACTATCTCCAAGACCAGGGCCGATTCTTTAGCCCTCAAACTCACTTTAAAGATGACGTCAAACTGCCCGCGATACCGCGGGATTCAGGTTTCTACGGAACGACCGCGATCGCGGACCATGCCATCGAGTGCCTACAGGAACATGCAGAAGAGCATGTCGACGCTCCATTCTTCCACTACGTCGCCTTCACGGCTCCACACTTTCCGCTGCACGCCCTCCCGGAAGACATCGCTAAATACGAAGGCAGGTATGACGAAGGCTGGGAAGTGGTTCGTGCTGAACGCTGGAAACGGATCCAAGCACTTGGTTTGGTAAACGCTCCGATCTCAGACGTCGAGCGTCAGTTGGGGCCCCCCTACCCTTTCCCCGACGCAATCGAACAACTTGGCCCCGGCGAAATCAACCGGCCGGTTCCCTGGGACGACCTAACAGCCGAACAGAAACAATTCCAGGCCACCAAGATGACGTTGCATGCAGCGATGATCGATCGTGTCGACCAAGAACTTGGCCGCATCTTCGCTCAACTGCGCGAAATGAATGCCTGGGAAAACACGTTGATCTTGTTTCTCTCGGATAACGGAGCGAGCGCCGAAATCATGGTCCGCAATGATGGGCATGACCCTCAAGCCGCCCCCGGGTCGGCCGCTTCGTACCTATGCCTTGGCCCCGGCTGGTCGACCGTTTCGAACACCCCATTCCGCCGCCACAAAACGTTGGTTCATGAAGGTGGCATTTCGACGCCCTTGATCGTTCATTGGCCGGCAAGAATCAAAGCGGACGATCCTCTCCGCCATGATGTCGCGCATGTGGTCGACATTTCTCCAACCATCTTAGACGTCGCCGGAGTTCCCCTGCCTAGCGAGATTCCAATGCCATTGCCGGGACGAAGTTTACAGGCTAGCTTTTCGGCCGACCAAAACCCTTCCCTGACGCGTTGGTGGTTACACGAAGGCAACCGAGCGATTCGGATCGGGGACTGGAAATTGGTCGCTTCCTCCGGCGAAGCTTGGGAACTGTACGATTTGGCAAAAGACCGTGCCGAAACGAATGACCTAGCCAAACAAGACCCGCAGCGCGTCTCGGAAATGGCAGACAAGTGGGAACGGCTCTGGCAGCAACAGCAAGCCGCCGCACAATAGGCGAGCGAGCTGCGATGCGAGCTGAGCTTTCGCTTTCCGCTCCCTTAACCTTCTTTCTACCTCGACCCCGAAAAAGAATGATGCAGGCATACGAAACGAAACTGGGCCCTCTGAACTGTATTGTTATCGATGGAGAGCAGCCCGCTTCGGTTGGGGTCGTGGTTTGCCATGGCTACGGTGCACCTGGCGAAGACCTGGTTCCCCTCGGAGCCCAATGGGTCGATCTGTTAGGGGAAGATGCAGAACGTTGCCGCTTTGTTTTTCCTGCAGCCCCATTTGACCTTGCCGACCTGGGCATGCCGATGGCTCGCGCCTGGTGGCCGTTGAATATGCAACGGTTGATGGACGCCATGGACGCCGAACAATTTGATGAACTTCATCAACACGAACCGGCCGGTTTAGATGTCGCCCGCAAGGCACTATCCGAAACGATCGAGGCTCTTGTAAAAACCTTAGACGGCCCCAACCCGTCGCTGATCCTGGGTGGTTTTTCGCAGGGTGCGATGCTGGCGATGGATACCGCTCTTCGCGGAATCGACAAACCGCCAGCGGTTTTGATGCAGATGTCCGGCACGTTGATCTGCCAACCGATCTGGGAACCGTTGCTGTCGACAAGACTAGCGAATACCAAAGTGCTGCAAAGCCATGGAACCAGTGACCCCATCCTTCCCTACAGCAGCGCCGAAGCACTCTACCAGCTGCTCAAGAATGCCGAACTAGACGTTCGCTTCATGTCTTTTGCTGGACCGCACACCATTGGTCCCGACATGAATGACGCCCTGGTTGCCGAGATTCAAAAACAACTGCAGGCAACATGACCCGCATCCCCAGCAGTCTTCCCATTAACGAAGTCCTCTCGGACATCGTTGCGGCGTTAAAAACCAGCGGAACCGTCGTCATCAAAGCGCCTCCGGGTGCCGGCAAGACAACGGGCGTTCCGATCGCGATGGAAGAGGCCGGTTTGATCACCAGCCGAATCCTGATCGCCCAACCGCGGCGTCTGGCCGCTCGCTCCGCCGCGGCAAGACTGGCCGACCTGATGGGTAGCCAAATCGGACATGACGTTGGATACCAAGTACGTTTCGACCGGCGTTGGCGAAGCGACACAAAAATGGTTGCAGTCACCTACGGCATCCTGTTGCGCCAGCTTCAGGCCGATCCGTATCTGGAAGGCATCGATGCGGTCCTGCTAGACGAATTCCACGAGCGAGGTCTGGAATCGGACCTTTCCCTTGGCATGCTGTTGCGATTAAAGCAGACGGTCCGGCCCGACCTGAAACTGATCGTGATGAGTGCCACGATGGCCCCGCAGCCGATCGCCGATTTCCTCAGCCAGGACGGCGCCGCAGTCGATGTGGTGGAGAGTGAAGGAAGAAGCTACCCCGTCGAAATCCGCTATGCCAAAAAGTGGGACCGCAGCACCATCGAGGAACAAGTTGCCGCGGCGTTACCAAGCGTGCTCCGAGCAACGCCGGGACATCTGCTGGTGTTCCTTCCCGGCGTCGGGGAAATCCGGAAAACCGAAACTCTGATCCGGCAATTGCCAGAAACACGCGGCGCCGAAATCCTCCGCCTGTATGGGGACCTGTCTCCCGACAAACAAGACCGAGTCCTCCGCGAAAGTCGGCAACGAAAAATCGTACTTTCAACCAATGTCGCGGAAACATCGGTCACGATCCCCGGGATCACCGCCGTCATCGATAGCGGGGCCGCGAGGGTCATGCGTTACGACCCCGATGTCGGTTTTCCCCGATTGCAGATCGAACCTATTTCCATGGCGGCGGCCGATCAACGCGCCGGACGTGCAGGACGAACCGAAGCGGGAATGGCTCAGCGATTGTGGACGCAAGCGACTCATCGCAGCCGCCCCGAATTTGATACTCCAGAAATCCTTCGCACCGATTTAGCCGGAGCGGTGCTGCAACTGGCCGGCTGGGGTGAACGGAGTGTGGCCGATTTCCCTTGGCTGGATGCTCCATTCCCCGAAGCGGTCGCGACGGCCGAATCCCTGCTGAAAAGCCTGGGTGCCATCGACGACGCTGGGATCACTCCGACCGGGCGACGAATGTTGCGTTTGCCGGTTCATCCCCGACTAGCACGCCTACTGATAGCAGGCGAAGAATTTGGGATCCCAAAACGTATCGCAGTCACCGCAGCCATGCTGAGTGAACGCGATCCGTTTCGCCGCGGCAGTGGGCCTCCGAAAACCGTCCGAGGAAAAAACCGAGGCAACCACAACCTGCTCGATAGCCGATCGGACATACTTAACGCCCTGAATCGTTTAGAAAAATACGCAGACGGCGCCGAAGACCCTCAAGCAAACGAAGCAGCGGCCAGACACATCTTCCGTGTTGCCGAGCAGTTGGCAGGGATGCTGGAAGGGGGAAAGGGAAAACAGGAATCGAATGCAGAAGATTCCGATATCGCGATCATGCGAGCCCTGCTGGCCGCCTATCCCGATCGCTTGGCGAAACGGCGTTCCCGAGGAAGCGACCGAGCCATTATCGGCAATGGACAAGGCGTCAAACTGAGCGGCGAATCAAAAGTCCAGGAAGGGGATCTGTTCTTGGTGATCGACGTCCAGCAGGCAACGGGCGACGCAAAAGTACGGCAAGCATCCATGGTCGAACATGAATGGCTGGATCCCGCTGGTTTTTCGGAACGGGACGAAGCTTTTTTCCATCCCTCCCTGCGACAGATCGCAGCTAGACGACGTTTGTACTGGAACGATTTACTCCTCAAAGAAACGCCAATCGAAAGTGCCGATGACGACCAAAGCCAAGCGTTGTTGCACGAACATGCGATCCGTAACTGGGATCGAATCTTCCCGCAGGAAGATACCGGACTGCAACGCCTGCTCGCTCGCATCCGCTTCCTGCAAAAGTGGAATCCGGAACTTGAACTGCCAGCTCTTGATACCGAATCCCTCCACGCGGTCTGTTTCCAGCTTTGTCGAGGACGAAAGAGTTTCCTCGATTTAGCCAAAGCCCCTTGGCGGGATTTCATCCTGGGAAAACTCTCCTACCAGCAACAGCAAGCCCTCCAGACGCACGCTCCCGAACGAATCAAAGTCCCCAGCGGAAATGAAGTCGCTATCGAGTACCAAGAGGACAAACCGCCAATCCTTGCGGTTCGCCTGCAAGAATTATTTGGATGGGACAAAACACCGTGTGTGGCCAATGGACGCGTCCCGCTGC
Source organism: Roseimaritima multifibrata (assembly GCF_007741495.1). Classification (NCBI taxonomy): domain Bacteria; kingdom Pseudomonadati; phylum Planctomycetota; class Planctomycetia; order Pirellulales; family Pirellulaceae; genus Roseimaritima; species Roseimaritima multifibrata. The sequence continues at coordinate 3,176,765 of NZ_CP036262.1, read as the reverse complement.
TGTTACATCTGCTGGGCCCTAACCGCCAGCCCCAACAGATCACAGAAGACCTAGCAAGTTTTTGGGAACACACCTACCCGCAGGTTCGGAAAGACCTACGCCGGCGGTATTCCAAACACCATTGGCCAGAGGATCCGACCCAGGCGCTCGCTTCGCGAAGCGGACTAAAACGAGACAGCCAATAGGCGGGATCAAAACTAGATTCGGCCCTGGATAGCGTTCTTCTTGGCAATGCCCGGCCCATCTTGGTAACTTAGTGCGGTAATCGGATTGGGAATCCCCCACAGCACATTGTTACTTAGCAACTCGGATTTCAAGATGCACACGAAATACTTTCTCGCCGGCCTGTTGACGGTTTGCTCGACACTGCACGCAGCTCCGCCAGCGGACGCTGAAAAAAAAGCTGACACACTCCTCCCTAAAGTGGTCTTAGTGGGCGATTCAATCCGCCTTAGTTATGCTCCGAAAGTTGCCAAGCAACTGGAGGGACAAGTACAAATCATCAGTGCTGCGGCAAACGGTCAGGACAGCCGCAACGTGCTGAAAAACTTGCCAGCGTGGGTACTCAACAAGCAACCTGCCATCGTCCATTTCAACTGCGGCATTCATGACATTAAAAAGACGATCGCCGACGGTTCTTTCCAGGTCTCACCCGATCAGTATGAAAAAAACCTCCGCGAGATTGTCAAGCAAATCCGAGAGAACACCGAAGCGATCGTAATCTTCGCGACAACCACCCCGCTGCATGACCAGCGAGCGAGCGACTACCGAAAAGGGCGAGATTACGAACTGCTAAACGCAAGCATCCAGCAATACAACGCAATCGCCTTGAAGGTGATGAAAGAGCTGGAAGTCCCAGTAAACGACCTGAACGCGGCCATCGCCACACCAGCAGACGGTCAGTCAACCGACGACCTAATCGCGTCCGACGGAGTCCACATGACCGCCGCCGCACAAAAAGTACTGGCAAACCAAGTATCAGAAACCATCCGTCAGTACTTGAAGTAAGCCGCAGCAGAGAACGCCCTCTGCCCAGCAAGTCCGACACCGGCATCCTACGGATCATGTTCCAAGCGGAACGGCGCAAGCCCTCCGCAAGAACTTCTTAGCGGCAGGGCACGACCCCTCCGCAAGAACTTCTTAGCGGCAGGGCGCGAGCCCTCCGGCCAATACGCGACAAGTTCCAAGACGATGGCCGGACGGCTTGCGCCGTTCCGCTAAGAAGGGCAGACACCAGCCCTCCGGCCAATACGCGACAGATTCCAGCACGATGGCCGGACGGCTTGCGCCGTTCCGCTAAGAAGGGCAGACACCAGCCCTCCGGCCAATACGCGACAGATTCCAGCACGATGGCCGGACGGCTTGCGCCGTTCCGCTAAGAAGGGCAGACACCAGCCCTCCGGCCAATGCGCGACAAGTTCCAGGCCGACGGCCGGACGGCTTGCGCCGTTCCGCTAAGTAGGCAGGCGCGAGCCCTCCGGCCGATGCGCGACAAGTTCCAGGACGATGGCCGGACGGCTTGCGCCGTTCCGCTAAGAAGGGCAGACACGAGCCCTCCGGCCAATGCGCGACAGGTTCCAGGACGACGGCCGGACGGCTTGCGCCGTGCCGCTAAGAAGGTAGGGCACGAGCCCTCCGGCCAATGCGCGACAAGTTCCAGCACGGTGGCCGGACGGCTTGCGCCGTTCCGCTAAGAAGGGCAGGGATGCGCCTTATCGGTCGAATCGGGAAAAAAACCGCTGGTCGCTAACCCGATGTCGCACTTAACGAAACCATCGCGTTCTTTATCCATAAAAAATCGACCGGAATTTTAGTTCCGGTCGATCATGCGTTGATTGAACGTCTCTGCAGAAACTACTTGGCGCTAGCCAGGTTCTGTCGCTGTAGGTCCGTCGCGTAGTCTTGTGCGATGTTTAGCACTTCGTCGTTGTAATACGTCTTGGTGAAAACCTCATCATCAGGAGACTGCTGTTCCACTTCGGCTTCGATGTCTTCCTTATCGGCATTCAGTTCTTTACGTCGGGCGAAGAATTGCTCCTCGTCCAACGAGATAAACTGCTCGTCTTTTTGTTTGCGATAGGAATCGATTTGTCTCTGGAGTTTTGTGAACTCTTCGTTCTTGGCGATACGATCAGCCGATTGGGCTCGCACTTGTCCCAAGACATCTGCGGGAACCATGTTGTAGATACGATGGTTCGATCGGGGGACTCGGTCATGTTCAAGTGCGTATTCAAGGTCATCTTCGCCAACATCCATATGAGTGGTCAGCGATGGCAGAATCACGTCGGCAGCGACTCCAGCCTTCTGTGTACTATCTCCATCGGGAAGATAGAACTGCTGCAACGTCACCTTCAAGGCACCAAAGTTCTCACGATTGGTTCCTAGCAATTCACGAGCTAGGTCCATCAACGTTTGAACGGTCCCTTTGCCGTGGGTTTTTTCGTCACCGACAATTAGTCCACGGCGGTAATCTTTGATCGCACCAGCCAAAATTTCACTCGCACTGGCACTGAACTGACTGGTCATCACAACCAGAGGTCCATCCCAAGCGACGCCCGCTTCTTCGTCGTCATACTGATCGACGCTTCCATCGGAATTTTTGACTTGGACAACGGTTCCCTGATCGATAAACAACCCGGTCAGGCTGATCGCTTCGGTCAAACTACCGCCACCATTTTTGCTCAAATCCAGAACCACACATTCGACGTTTTCGTCACGGAAGCCATCTAGCAAGCGGCGGACGTCACGTGTGCTACTGCGGTAATCAGGACGATTCTGACGAGCCGCTTCCATGTCCATATAGAAACTGGGGAGGTTGATATAGCCAATTTTCATTTTCTTACCTCCCTCTTCCATTTCGTGCTCGATGACCTGGCCTCTAGCGGCACTGTCTTCTAACTGAACCTTGGCACGAACAATTTCGTAGGTCAGCACGTCGCCGACGCCACCTGGTTTCACACCTAAGCGAACCGTGGTACCAGCGGCACCACGAATCATCTGAACGACTTGCTTCAGCGGCATTTCAACAATGTCGACCATCTCGCCTTCGCCTTCTTTGCCCTGGCCCACACTGACGACGTAATCGTCTTCTTTCAGTTTGCCGTGCTTGTCGGCGGCTCCACCAGGAATCACATTCGTGACCACGGTGTAGCCATCTTTTTCACGCAGAGCAGCCCCGATACCATCCAGGCTTAACCGCATCAGCATTTCAAAATCGTCTAGGGAGCTAGGCGACATGTAGGTCGTGTGTGGATCGTACGAACTAGTGATCGAAGTCAGAAACAATTCCAGGACATCATCCGATTCGGTCTGATGCCAACGTCGCGCGTAACGCTGATAGCGGCGGCGCAACTGTTCGATCGCTTCTTCACCCTCTTTGCCTTCATCCTTCAGATCCAGCAGGTTGTATTTCAGCTGCTTACGCCAACGGTCGGTCGCTTCATCGGCGTTCAGTGGGTAACGTGCGGCATCCGGGTCGGTGACCAGCATTTCTTGACGGGAAAAGTCAAAAGGTTCGCTCAACAATTTGTCGACAACGGCGACACGTTCATCGACTCGCTCAAGAAAGCGATTGAAAATTTTGTAGGTGGTGGTCAAATCACCTTTTTTGACGGAATCATCCAAAGTCGTCTGATAGGCGGAAAATTCGTCGAAGTCCGACTGATAAAAATACAGCTTCAAGGGGTCCAAGGCTTTAATGAAAAGCCCCAAAGCACGTTGGCTGGCACTGTCATCTAACTCTCGGCGCGAGAGGTGTCGACGTGGTAGAAGCGTCGAAACGATGATAGAAACGCGGCGATCGTTTTCGGTTGGAGCAGGCTCATCGGCCGCTGCAAAGCGTGGCATCGCACCGACGGTCGTTAAGACCGCCAATGCCACTAAAAGTATTCGGAAACCGAAACGTCCGGCGGGGAGAGGCATACGACTAATCCGTGATGGGTTTAAGTGAAGGAGTGGTCGGGGTTTGAACCGTCGAATCCTAAGATAGTACGCTGATAGCGGCAAGTTCAGTATTTCAGGCCGCTACCGTATTCTACGCAACTTATTCGGTTTGTGTGCAAGCAAGTTGGGCTCTAGCGTAAAACTACTTGCCGACAAACCTCTGGAATCTGCTCCATTTCACGCAACTGCATGACCGCGATCCCCCCGGAAATCAGGGGACCGGCCGAGTTCGCAAATTCGGTCGCATCGAACACATTTAAGATAACACTAACCGCCCAGCCCCTTCGAGATAATCCGACCAGGGCGACAATCGAAGCGGGATCGCAGGCCTGTGCAATGACCAACAATGAGGTATCTCGAGCAATTCTAGACTCCGCTTCAATCAGCAATTCCGCAAGCGTCAGCCCGTCCGTCCGCTCCAGACTTGCTAGCTGCCGCTGAATCGCTTGAAAACCAAGCGGCCCACGACCGGCCCCAATCACGACGGGGCGGAGCCGATCATCTTCCGCTTTCATCGCGGCTTGCTGTCGAGCAATTTTTCGAGTCCTAAAATCGGAGGCCCAGCCCGAGGTCCGAATCCGATCGACTGCGTCGCGACCGTTGCTTACCAAACCGACGGGCTGGTTCATTTCATACAAAGCCGACGCGATCGAAGCGGCCATGGTGATCGCCAACTCCGAACGCATCGGTTCATTCTGCGGAGGATTGGTCTTTTCATGCAAATCGACGACCAGCGTTGCTCCTACGACGGAAGTCTGTTCGTAGATTTTGCTGTGCAGCGTCCCCGTCCTTGCCGTTGCCGCCCAGTGCACCTGACGGAGTGAATCGCCCTGCTGCCATTGCCGGATCCCCTGCAAACGCGAGGGGTCCTCCATCATCCGTTCTCTTATTCGAACCTCACCGATTGGCCTTCGCGATGCCACATCAAAACCGCTCAGCGGGATCACTTTAGGCATAACCATCAGGTATTGGGGAACCGCGCCGATCCGGTATCGCCGATGAAAGCCCATCAGGTCCCCGGTTTCCAACACCAGTGGGCCGATCTGATAATACCCGCGCCGATGACACTTGAGGGAGTAGCGAATGAACTGGGTTTGACCAGGTTTCAGCAGCATCACCCGCAGGCGTTCGCCCTGAATTTCCAAAGCCCCATGCCGCGACCGTGCTCCGCCGTGGGACACAATCGCACTCCGCGGCACAAGGTCTTCGGCCAACAGCCAAGCGATCGGCAACCGCCCCCTATTGCGGACTTCAATCTCCACAGGGACTGTCGCTCCGGTTTCGACTTCAAGCTTACCGGTAGCTCGGACCGCGACCACCGATTGGCTCCAGGTATAAGCCAGGTATCGGTTCAACAGCAACATCCCGAGGGCAGCGAGGGCGGCATACAACCAAAGTGCGGCTCCAAATAGCATCCCCAGCAAGACTAACAGAGCAAATCCTGCGGCCCAGCCCAGCCAGCCGACGCCACCTTGCGACTCTTCGCTAACTTCATTCACCCCATCCGCCGACGCCACGGAAGCATTCGGCCTCCCCGGCGGAGCGGGCAGATTCGATATCGGCGTCGCGTTTCGATCAGCCATCTATTCTGCCGAAATGGTAGGAACCGCAATTTCCGCCAAAATATCTTCAACGATCTGCTCTGCAGTGATTTTCCTCAGGCGACTTTCCGGTCGGACGATCACGCGATGATTTAGAACGGGGGCAACGATCCGTTTCACGTCATCCGGCTCGACATACTGCCGGCCTCGAATGGCTGCCATCGCTTGAGCACAGCGAAACAGCGCGATCGTCGCTCGCGGACTGGCCCCCAATGCAAGGTCCTTATGGCCTCGAGTATCCTGCACGATTTGCAGCGCGTACTGACGAATTTTAAGGTCGACATGCACATTGCGGATGGCTCGCTGGGCAGCGATCAGCTCTTCGGCGTTGGCCACCGATTTCAATCCATCCACGGGATGCTGAAACTGCAGCAATTCCAGCATCCGGAGTTCTTCATCGGTGGAGGGATAGCCAAGACTGAATCGCATCATGAACCGGTCAAGCTGGGCTTCCGGCAGGGGAAACGTCCCTTCGTGATCGACCGGGTTTTGGGTCGCGATCACCAGAAAGGGCTTTCGCAGCACGTGTGTGGTCCCGTCGACGGTCACCCGCCCTTCGGCCATCGCTTCCAGCAACGCGGCCTGGGTCCGTGGAGTCGCACGATTGATTTCATCCGCCAGCAGAATCTGAGAGAAGATCGGCCCGGCTCGGAATTCAAAATCGCTGGTCTTCTGGTTGAAGATCGAAGTTCCCGTGATATCGCTTGGCAGCAAGTCGGGCGTGCACTGCACCCGTTTGAACCGGCAGCCAAGGCTTTTAGCCAAAGCACGCGCCAGCATCGTCTTTGCCACGCCTGGAACGTCTTCGAGAAGCAAATGCCCATCGGCCAGCCATGCGACCATCGACAGGACCAACTGCTTCCGTTTCCCGACGATGGCATGTTCGACATTGCTTACAACACGTCGTGTCAATTCCGCAACATCGATGGTTTTGGTTTCAGGCTTGGAATTCATACAGAAAAGTTCAGCAAATTTTCAGCGGGAATAAATCGAAGGAGGCAACAACCAAACGGAAATCCGTCGGCCTCCATACTAGACAAATCGGCCGTGACATGCGTGATCCAGTTTTGTTACAGAGTCGAATTGCAATTCTAAATTCGCCTGATTTCGACGAGTTATTCAATGGTATCCTTTTCTAGACAGGGGCATCGCCTGATGTCGCCCCCCCTTTTCTTTCTGTTTTCGGGCATTTTCCTGCTTCTCCAAACCTCTGCCAATGCTCAGATGAGCTGGTTTGGCAGTCCGGAAGATGCAGCGGCCCCACCTGTCACGCAGGTCGATTTTGCTCAATTGGGGCTGACGGGCGACGCGGAGTCCCTTCCGGCTCCCGCTTCACCATCGCCAACGCCTCTTCCCTTTCCCGGTGGTTTACCGGCAGGCATGTTCCCCGGAGGCGACCAGCCAGCCGGTTCGGGTGTGTCGCTGAACGGGCCATCCTCGGAGGTGACCGTTACCCCAGAACCACTGCCCCTGCAAGAATCAACCGCCTCCTGGTACAGCTACCCTTGGCTCTGGGTTTCCGACGGTTGGACCAACACCGCTGAATTTGGATTGAATGGAAGCGAAGGCAACACCAACACGCTCAGCATCCAAACCGGCGCCGATCTGAAACGCGAAACCGATACCTACACGTTTGCAATCGATTTTGACTACTTTCGCACAAAGACCGGCGGAGTTGTTACGCAGGATAACGGACGCGTCAATTTCGATTACGACCGAATCCTCGGCGACAGCAGCTGGTCGGCTTTTGGCAAACTTGGTTTGGAATGGAATGAATTCCGACCGTTTGACTTGCGAGTCAACCTGAACGGTGGTCTTGGGTATTACTGGGTACGCGACGACATATCAACCATCGTGACCCGTTTCGGTGCCGGGGGTTCACGTGAGATCGGAGCCCCGGATGATTCGTGGGTACCGGAAGCCCTGTTTGGTGTCGAAGCCGAACATCAGCTGACCGCTCAACAAAAATTAAAAGCCAAACTCGATTACTTTCCCGACTGGTCCGAGTTTTCCAACTACCGACTTGTCAGTGACATCGCCTGGGAAATCCTCCTGGACGACAGCGAAAATCTAAGCCTAAAGCTGGCGGCAACCAACCGCTACGACAGCACCCCGCAAGGAGCGCTCCCACGTGACCTCTCCTATTCAGCGTTGCTGCTGTACAAATTTTAGAAGATCGCTCCTCTAGCAGAACAGCGACACACACCGTTTTCCGTGCAGGTCGAACGCGTGAATTCCTGCACAAACGGACCAAGGCGATAGGTTCAACGTTAAACGATTTGGCAGTTGTCGCCTTCCGCGTGGGATAAGAAATCAATAGCTGAAGAGTATGCAGCCGTTGACGAGTCTCCATGGGGCCGAGTGAACACGTAACCCTCGGGACGTGCGACTTATACATGAAGAAAATCTGGCTCCCCTCGCCCTCAAAACAAGCTCGCTTAAAACAGGTTTGATACTGGATCAACGGTTCGCCAGCTAATTCAATTAAGGTCGATTCAAAGGCTTGTTTTGGGGGAGAGGGGCTGGGGGAGAGGGGCCGACAGCGTTGGGCAAGGCGTGGCACAACCGCTTGAAATCCAAGGCGTTAACCGCGTCTTCGCTGCAAAATCGCCGCCTGAAAATCTCCCCCTCTCCCCCAGCCTGGACTGTCAAAAACTTGTCGGTGTCGACCTGGACGCAACCCGACGAAACCGATGTGTTTCACGGTCGTTTTTACCGCAAAGTGCTGGTAAAAATATGGTTTCACAGCGTTCCAAGTCCGGGTTGTCTGACATGCTGCAGTTTACGTAGATTGCCACGCCGCTATGATTTCTGACAGTCCACCCCCAGCCCCTCTCCCCCAAGCAAGCTTCACGAAATCAAACAAAGAGGCAGAGAACACGCAATGAGCTGGCAGAGATTTCTTCCGCAACAAAGAGCTCGCTTAGGGGCGAGGGGAACCAGACTTTCTTTACTAAATAAATCGCACGTCCCGAGAGGCGATGAGATCCAACCCCGTAGCATCGTCTCTCCGATACGATGAGATCTACATATGAAGAACGTCTGGCTCCCCTCGCCCTCAAAACAAGCTCGCTTAAAACAGGTTTGATACTGGATCAACGGTTCGCCAGCTAATTCAATTAAGGTCGATTCAAAGGCTTGTTTTGGGGGAGAGGGGCTGGGGGAGAGGGGCCGACAGCGTTGGGCAAGGCGTGGCACAACCGCCTGAAATCCAAGGCGTTAACCGCGTCTTCGCTGCAAAATCGCCGCCTGAAAATCTCCCCCTCTCCCCCAAGCAAGCTTCACGAAATCAAACAAAGAGGCAGAGATCACGCAATGAGCTAGCAGAGATTTCTTTCGCAACAAAGAGCTCGCTTAGGGGCGAGGGGAGCCAGACTTTCTTCATGTAGATCGCACGTCCCCCGAGACGAGCATTCTTGCCCGGTAAATCATCCGGTCAGGCGTCACTGTCGCCCCTTGCAGGTGCTTCACAAAATGAGGCAACGATGGACTACAATACAGCCTTAAGTTTGCTTCGCTGTACGCCCCCCTCCATTGTCTCACCTCACCATGCGCCGCATCCACTGCCACCTAGCAACCTCCCTTGCAATCGTGACCTGCCTCCTCGGCTTGAAGGCAACTCCAGCCGCGGGAGAATCTCCCTGGGAAACGATAAAACCTTACTTTTCGGTTCCCGCTGAATATGCCGGAGAGTTCGGTGACTATCGATCTCCACTGATCTTTTCTGACGGCAGTAAAGTCGAAAATGCCGAGGACTGGCAACGACGCCGCACCGAGATCCTGCAGACCTGGACCGAACATCTGGGCGACTGGCCTCCGTTTCTTGACGCTCCCCATTATGAAATTTTGGAATCAAAGTCCTTCGCGTCCCACGACCAACACAAAATTGAATTTGAATGGTTGCCGGGCGTCACAACGACTGCCTACTTGCTGGTTCCTAAAACACCGGGGCCTCATCCGGCCGTCGTTACGGTTTACTACGAACCGGAAACCGCGATCGGACTGGGCAAGGAAGATCGCGACTTTGCCGTCCAGTTAGTCAAACGAGGGTTTGTGACCCTTTCACTGGGAACCGCCCGGACCACAAATAATAAAACCTATTCGTTGTATTATCCCAGCATCGAAAAGGCTGAAATCGAACCCCTTTCCACACTCGCTTATGCAGCCGCCAATGCCTGGTATCTGCTCGCTTCACGCGACGATGTGGATTCCGAGCGTATCGGTATCGTCGGACATTCGTACGGCGGGAAATGGGCGATGTTCGCATCCTGCTTGTTCGACCGCTTTGCTTGTGCGGCTTGGTCCGATCCCGGAATCGTCTTCGATGAATCTCGCAACAGCATCAACTACTGGGAACCTTGGTACCTCGGCTACCATCCCAAACCGTGGCGCAAACGCGGATTGATCACCCCCGAAAACCCTGCTCACGGAACCTACCTTGAACTGGTCGCAGAAGGCCGAGACCTACACGAACTGCATGCCTTGATGGCTCCCAGGCCCTTTCTTGTTTCAGGAGGCGCTGAGGATCCGGCCAAGCGTTGGGTACCGCTAAACCATTCGATTCAAGTGAACGAACTTCTGGACGCAACCGATCGCGTCGCGATGAGCAACCGTCCCGACCATTCGCCCAACCCCGAATCGAACGAGGTGATCTACTCCTTTTTCGAGCATTTCTTGTCTCCTCAAAAAGTCGCTAAATAGATGAACTGCCCTTCAAATCGCGTGACCACCGAAAGCACAAGCTCTCTGCGGATCACCACTGCCATTTGTGCGTGCCTTTTCGCAAGCTCGTTTGCGTCTCCACTATTCGCAGCCGAACCGCTCCCGAATGTGATTGTGGTTTTGGCCGACGACCTTGGCATTGGGGACGTTTCGCCCACCAACGCGAACTGCAAAATCAAAACACCCGTTTTGCAGCAAATGGCTGACGAAGGCTTGACCTTCCTGGATGCTCATACCCCTAGCAGCGTCTGCACTCCGACACGATACGGGCTGCTGACAGGGCGATACAACTGGCGTTCACGCTTAGCGAAAGGCGTGTTAAGCGGTACCAGCGAACACCTGATCCCGGCCGACCGTCCGACGCTGGGACACCTGATGAAAGCGGCCGGATACCAAACCGCAATGATCGGAAAATGGCACCTCGGCTGGGACTGGCACAAGGAAGATGGCAAGATCAATTTTACGAAACCGGTCCTGAACGGCCCCAGCATCAACGGTTTCGACCAGTACTACGGCCACTGCGGCTCCCTGGACATGCCGCCCTACGTCTGGGTCGATACCGGCAATGTCACGGCGCAGCCTGTTGGTGAAGAAGGCGTCACCAAGCAGCAGGACCGATACGGCTGGTATCGCAAAGGGCCGATCGGCAGTGATTTCAAGATCGACGAAGTCCTTCCACATCTGTTTGATAAATCGATTTCGCACATTCAAACACAAGCGAAAGCCGACAAACCTTTTTTCCTCTACCTCGCACTTCCAGCACCCCACACCCCCATCGTTCCCGTCCCCCCCTTCAAAGATGCAAGCGGGATGAATCCGTATGCCGACTTTGTAATGCAAGTCGATCACCACATGGGTCAGTTGCTCTCAGCGCTTAAAGAATCGGGGATCGATGACAACACCTTGGTGATTTTCACCAGCGACAACGGTTGTTCACCCGAAGGCAATTTCCCGGTCCTCAAAGAGTTCGGGCATGACCCAAGTGCAGGCTACCGCGGCCACAAAGCGGACATCTATGAAGGAGGGCACCGAGTCCCGTTCATCGCCAGGTGGCCGGCGAGGATGAGCGGAGGCCGCACAACGGAAACACTGGCCTGCCTAACCGACATCTATGCAACGCTTGAGGAGATCACCGGAAGCGAGCGCCAATCGACCGGCGGGGAAGACAGCCACAGTCTCCTGTCAACATTTGTGGGCAAATCGGGATCCGAGCGTACCGACCTGATCAGTCATAGCATCGGCGGTTCGTTCGCCATACGGCAAGGCGACTGGAAACTATGCCTGTCCGCCGGCAGCGGCGGCTGGAGTGCTCCCAGAGAACCAGCGGCAAAAAAGCAGGGACTGCCCGCCATGCAGCTGTACAACCTAAAAACCGATCCAGCAGAAACGAAGAACCTGGTGGAGCAAGAACCCGAAAAGGTCGAAGAGCTGTTGGCACTATTAGCAAGCCAAGTCGTACAGGGCCGCTGCACGCCAGGCGACAAAATCTCCAACGACCGAGACGTCAAATTTCTGCCAGCCGGAATGAAAAAGTAAATCGCGTCAACCAGCGAACCCCACCAAACCAATCGACTAGTTGCACTCGAGGGGCGACGCTCCGCTAAACACTAGAAGACGGTCGCTTTGGCAACTGTCGTTTTTCAGGAATGCCTGATGCATCCTGAAAGACCACCCTCATCCATGATGGCCTACCCGACGGTTGCCGCCAACGAAAAATTGAAAAGCTACGGCAGACTACAGAGTCTGCTCTCCGGGAGTACATTTTTCAACTTTCACCAGTTATTTGGACGCTTCCTGAAGCAGAGCTCAGAATTTTCGGACCTGCGGTGAAAATTTGGTCGAATACTTCGTCGACGTCACGCAGCAGAATATTTTCCGTTCAAATCCGACGATTGCTGCCTAACACCCAATCGCATATTTCATGAATGCCACCGTACGTGGGGCGGATGTTCGATCCGCCGAAGTCTTGATGGCTTCCTAACCTTGCCTTACCGACGTCTTTGGCGGCGTTCACGCGAGCTGAATGACTTCAATTTCGGTTCACCGGGCACGACAAATTCGACCCAGTAATTTCCAGGACGCTTTCTAAAGTATTGCTTGTAGTTGCTGTTCAATAGAATTAGAAATCGACAGTCTTTCAACTGAACACTAATTGGTCGAACCGCTGATATCTCCGGCTTTCTGAAATCAAAAAGATCCGATTCTTCTCCCTCGTACGCAAATTTCAAAGGCTCGACATTCCGAGCATTTGTAATGTCTTCGAGAATAGAATATTTGGTTAACAACAAATGAGGATATTTAGTGCCGAAATGCGTTGAATACTCTTCCCCGACCAACGTGAACTTATGCTGAGTCCAGTGTTCGTTGAAACGCAAACCAATTGCAAAACGCTCGGTATCAAAACTGCGATCATATATGAAGATCCTCAAGTACCGAACATCTTGTTCCAAACCATTGTGCTTTGCAATTAGCTTCAATGCCCTGTTGATTTGCTGCTCAAAATTTTCCAGTTCATCTTCGGATCCTTTTAGCCTTATAGCAGCACTACCCGCAATCAAACCTATTGAAAAACTAGGGTCTAGCCAGGAAAAAGAAACGTGCGATAAGAGATCATCGTGGAATGCTCCCCAAAACCTGATCCAGGTGCTATGAAAGTCTAGAACCAATTTCGGCAAAGGATTTTTCATGAGCAAGAAACGACGACGACATTCACCTGAACAGATCATTAAGAAGCTACGCGACGCCGACTCGATGTTGGCGGCAGGCAAAAGCGTTGGCGAAGTGCTGCAATCCCTCGAGGTCAGTGAAGCAACACTGAGCCGCTGGCGAGCTCAGTACGGCGGGATGACGACGAACGATCCCACGAAAGAAGCGGCCAACCTTTCGGCGACCGCTTTGGTGGTTCAACAAAATGCCAATTATCGGACGTTCCTATCTAGCCGAGAGGTCACGCGTTATTTGTGGTGTCAGTAAACCGATCGCGAGCAAACGCCCGTTTATCTCGGCGCTTCCGCCACGGGCGCCATTCTCAATCCCACGCTGGGGAAGGTTGCACGTTTTAAACCGCTGTCCAGGTTGGTTGAGTTCGTCACGGCGAAGGGACATTATCCACCACGCTTCGGCCCCACACGAAACTCACAGCGGCCGATGTAGAGTTGGTCCAGCACATTCACATGAAGCTCATATGCTCGTGGCTTCTCTGGCGCTTTAATAGTGAGTTCGTACCGTCCTTCTTTCATGTTAGCTGAAGTTTTTGAGCTAGCGATTATCCATCTGCCATTCTGTTGGAGATAACGAATCTCTGCTCGAACGATCGAAACTGGCTTATCGAGATCCGACGCATTGATTTCGCCTACAACTAAGACTTCACTCCCAGCTTCGTATTTATCCTCATTAGAAACCAGAGGGATGGAGCGGACAGTCCGATAGGGTTTCGTAGATTCTAGCGAAATAGTCTGCAGATCCAAAAGTGCTTCAACGGGCTTTTGTGGCGTACACCCTATAAATATCAGTATTGTTAACACCGAAGCCTGAAGAACCGTTATGTTCACGGCGTTATTCCCGTTAATAAAGTACATGTCTGTACGATTAAGAACAATTCCATTTTCGCTCCACGAAGAAGCGAATGTCTACAGACTCATTCACATGAAAGACACACCGGTCCTGACTGCAACATATTTTCTGCAGCGAGTTTTTATGCCTTGATTTCAACTGTCGCAGTATCGCTTTGTATGGAATTCCAGGTGCCGCCGTCCTTCTCATATAACTCAATAATCAACTGCCCGATACCCCACCCCCCCGATTACGGCTCAACATTTTGCAACCAACTGGGCGTTTCGAACACATTCATGAATACGCGTTCTTGCACAATTAAGGAACTCTGTTTGAATTGCAATTTTAAAGTCGCAGGATCACTGCAACTTCCATCGCAACCGATCCAGGTAGTTTCACTGTATTCGGTATTGTCTGCTGGAGTATCAATATCAGGACCACTGCCAGCAAGATCGGCCGAGATGATCGGCGCAAACAGAAACACTGCGATCAAACCAAATCTGGCAACTAAATTAACACTACTCATAACATCAATCCTAAATCGAGGAAACAACTTACCTAAGACTCTCGCTATCCCGGCTTCCCATTTGGAGCCAGGGTTCAACATCAATTGTTTCGGCCACGAACTGAACGTGCCCATCTACGTAAAGAACATGGATCCCACTATTGTGCGAACTGGACGCAGTTGAAGCTCCTTCGATAGTGAACCCATTCCTGTTACATGATGGATTGTTAGGAGTAATAGCGTGGTTGTATGTCGTATATCCAGGTGTTCCATTCACCCATGGGGTCCCACGGCAACTTTCACACGACAAAGAGTCGCTTGCAGCAGAGGACACGCATGCTTCCCTAAAGTCGTCCAGATTCGTATGAGAAGGCCCAAGCCAGACCACTCGCAAACGATCAAGACTACCGTCACTTCTCAAAATTTCTGAAAATGAAGCGGTCTGCGATGTACCATCGGTAAAATCACCTATTCGTACCGGCCCAAACAATGCTCCAGAATTGAATTCGTGAAGCATCCGGAACGCACCATCAAAGTTTCCTGACAAATACCATGTACCAGTCGAGGAAGCATAGTTGGCACCATACATATCCTGATGACTAAGTGCCGAATCCACACCATCACTTGGGCATTCGAATATCGACATGCGAATACTCAGCGCGTCTCGTTCTTCCATGCTCTTCGATGATTCGGCAACGATCCTGCGATACAGTTCGGGCTGTTCCAAATATGGCAGCAAACCAACATGGACGCTGCCCGCTACTCCCATTGCAGGTGGCATCATCGAATACTGCGACTCATAGTTAGCAATGGCTAAACCGATCTGCCGGAGATTTGAGAAGCAGGTATAACTGCGAGCAGCCTCCCTGGCGGCTTGAACACCTACCAGTAACAGAGCCAATAGAAGAGCGATAATCGTTATCGTCACGATTAGCTCAATTAGGGTGAATGCCCTGCGAACTGATGAATTTAACTGCCCCTTCATGCAAATCAAAATCCTTTACCAGCGATTCACTTTCGTGTTGACTAAGAAGTACAGGCTTTGAACACGAACGATTCTAAAGTCCGCGTAACGTTAGAGTCAAATTCTTTTTTTTTGAAAAATCAAACCATCAGCAGATTTCAATTTTCGTCCACGTCGCTGGGATTCCGCTTGTAGCCATCTGGAGTTGCCCACGAAAAGTTGACAGTGGACCGGCGCATGTAAGACTTGTCTGACAGGAGAATCAAACCATGGATAAACGTCTTACATTTTCGCGTGCCTCCGTCTTTGTAGGCATCCAACATTTCGCATTGTGCAGATTCATCTTTCAACTTCAACACATTGCGAATGATCGGTTGCGGAACAGTGCATTTGGAATGCTCCCCAAAACCTGATCCAGGTGCTATGAAAGTCTAGAACCAATTTCGGCAAAGGATTTTTCATGAGCAAGAAACGACGACGACATTCACCTGAACAGATCATTAAGAAGCTACGCGACGCCGACTCGATGTTGGCGGCAGGCAAAAGCGTTGGCGAAGTGCTGCAATCCCTCGAGGTCAGTGAAGCAACACTGAGCCGCTGGCGAGCTCAGTACGGCGGGATGAAGAGCGAAGAAGCCAAGCGTCTGAAGACACTTGAGGAAGAAAACAATCGCCTCAAGAAGATCGTTGCCGACCAAGCGCTGGACATCTCGATGCTCAAGGAAATCACCAAGGGAAACTAACAACCCCTCAATCTCGCCGCGATGCAGTCATCGAGCTTCAAGAGAAATTCTCAGTATCGGAGCGACGTGCCTGCCGGGTGCTCGACCAACCGCGGTCGAGTCAGCGATTTGAGGGGAAACCCAAGGATGAAGACCAGCGACTGACGAAGCGAATTCTTGAATTCGTTCGGCAACGCCCGCGTTTCGGTTATCGACGCATCTGCCAACTTCTGCGCCGTGAAGGTGAGACATTGAACATGAAGAAGATGTACCGACTTTGGAGAGCTGCTGGCTTGAAAGTGCCACGAAAACGCCGTAAAAAGCGTGCTGCGGGTGTTCGTGGCAATGCGTGCGATGTTCAAGCGGCGTCTTTCATTCACGACGTTTGGACGTGGGACTTCGTTCAATCGTCGACTCTCAATGGGCGGGCAATTCGTTTCCTGAACATTGTCGACGAGTACACACGTCAGTGCCTGACCATCAAAGTTGGACGCAGTATCACGAGCGAAGATGCGATTGACACGCTGGCTGAACTGTTTGCAATGCACGGCGTTCCAAAACGACTTCGTTGCGACAACGTCCCAGAGTTCATTTCGAGGGCAATCAAGCAATGGCTAGCAACGATCGGCGTCGAAATCCTTTACATCGAACCTGGCTCACCCTGGCAGAACGGCGTCTGCGAGAGTTTCAACAGTCGCCTGCGAGACGAGTATCTGCACCAGACGCACTTGATCGATGAAGACGACGCGCGAATAAAATCGCGAGCTTGGCGGGACGACTTCAACACATTCCGTCCGCACAGTTCGCTCGGCTACCTGACTCCATCGGAGTTCGCGATTCGCAGTGCTGCTTCCGTTCGGCCTACGGCCTCACTTCAGCAGCACTGCGAATCACCTGTCCCTGTTTCCTAACCCAATCTTTCATAACGCTTGGTACAGAAAATGGGGGCATCCCAATCGCCTGTCTTGATTTTGAAACTTTCTCCCAGATTGACGGAAGTGTGAAAATACGCATCTCCGGGCAGGACATAGATGTTCCCAGCATTGGCTTCATGCTTAGGGTTTTCTGCAACGGCGTCCACGTGTGATGCTCCGAGGCTAAAAGCGAGAAACGTCAGGTAAACGCACAAGCGATCTTTTGCATGCGACATTAGACTCTCTTTCCTGGGTGGCTGTTTTAAGAAATTCTTCGCCGCATTCACTCTCTTGACGCACTAGGAGAAATTCCGGTTTCCGCATCCCCCCTCCTCTATCACTGCTTTTTGTCATTCTGAGACACTTGTATTTCCATTCCGTTTAAGTTGGTCCGGATGCGGTCTCAAGATTTTTTTTCACAGTGCAACGCTTTTAACTTCAGTTGGAAACGTGTCACACCTACCATCACAATCGCTGCCCCTGAATTGCCCAACTCCCAACTCCCAACTAAGCAAGAATCTCGTTGACGACGCGGCCGTGGACGTCGGTCAGACGATACCGACGTCCTTGAAAACGGTACGTCAATCTTTCGTGATCGATTCCCAATAGGTGCAGCATCGTGGCATGCAGGTCGTGCACGCTGACGGGGTTTTCGGCGATGTTGTAGCCGTAGTCATCCGTGCTTCCGTACGTTGTGCCTCCGCGAATTCCGC
This sequence comes from Roseimaritima multifibrata, assembly GCF_007741495.1. Classification (NCBI taxonomy): domain Bacteria; kingdom Pseudomonadati; phylum Planctomycetota; class Planctomycetia; order Pirellulales; family Pirellulaceae; genus Roseimaritima; species Roseimaritima multifibrata. The sequence goes on along the minus strand of NZ_CP036262.1, from coordinate 3,159,131 downwards.
CTCCGGCAACCCACATGCTGAAACAGCGTGGGTGGTGGTCGCGCCCGTAACTTTTGGCAGTTAGGTTTCCCTGGCAGTAGACCGTTCGTCCGAATTCGCCGCCCCAAACGACCAGCGTATCTTCCAGAAGGCCCCGTTGCTTCAGGTCGGTCACCAGTGCCGCACTGGCTTGGTCGGTTTCACCACAGCGAGCCTTCAACTGGTTGGGCAGATTCCCGTGTGTGTCCCAGCCGCGATGAAACAGTTGGACAAATCGGACGCCCTGCTCCGATAAACGCCTAGCCATCAGTGCGTTGTAGGCAAACGTCCCGGGCTTTCTCGCATCCTCGCCGTACAACCGGAACGTACTTTCCGGCTCGGTGCTCAGGTCGGCCAGTTCCGGTACCGACGTCTGCATTCGGAATGCCATTTCATACTGAGCGATCCGCGTTTGGATTTCGGGGTCCCCCTCACGTTCCAAATGCAAGTGATTCAGTTCGTCCAGATGATCCAGCGTACGCCGCCGCAACGACTGCGAAATCCCTTCAGGATTACTCAAAAACAGCACAGGGTCTTTGCCACTTCGAAAACGCACCCCTTGGTGCTGACTGGGCAAAAAGCCCGCCCCCCATAGCCGATCGTAAAGCGCTTGACCGCTCTTGTTAGAAGTCATCGCCACATAGGCGGGCAAATTTTCGTTTTCGCTTCCCAGCCCGTAACTAGCCCAAGCTCCGACGCTGGGGCGTCCTGACAATTGAAAACCTGTTTGAAAAAAGGTTATCGCAGGGTCATGGTTAATCGCTTCGGTATGCATCGATCGCACCACCGCGATGTCGTCGGCGATTTTACCCAAGTGCGGCAACAGATCACGATTCAATTCGATGCCAGACTGGCCAAAACGCTCAAACGAGAAAATCGATTTCGCCACAGGAAAAGAACTTTGCCCAGCCGTCATCCCAGTCAGACGCTGCCCTCGGAAAACCGATTCGGGAACCTCTTGACCATGCACCGATTCCAGATGCGGTTTGTAATCGAATAGATCGTGCTGCGGTGGGCCTCCGCTTTGAAACAGATAGATTACCCGTTTCACCTTTGGCTGACGGTGAAGTGTCGCAACGGCGTTCCCCTGCCCTTCCCCCGCACGCAGCAGCGATGAAGCGGCAAGCGATCCTAGCCCCAGCCCACCACTTGCTAAGAATTGACGGCGAAGGTTTCGGTGGCGTTCTATCGAAGGATTATTCACGCGTGATCGCCTCATCTAGGTTAAGCAGCACGTTCGCAACAGCCGTCATTGAAGCGATTTGAACTTCGGTGAAGTCGCCGGCTCCATCGATCTGATCGATTTTGGCAAGGGCCTTCGCATCGGCAGGGTTCGTTTCAAAGTGCACTTGATACTCTTCCTGGGCAGCGGTCAAAATTTGTAGCTGCGTAGGCGTCGGCGTTTTTGACGTGAGCAGGCGGAAGCCGTAAGAAAGCGGGTCTTTTTGATGCAACATTCGCACCGCCAAATAGCGAGCATTTTCAACAAATCCTGTTTCATTTAATAACGTGAGTGCCTGCAACGGCGTATTGGTCTGTTCCCGTCCGACTCGGCACGATTCTCGATCGGCCGCGTCAAAGACGGCCAACGTCGGTGGGGCAACGGTCCGTTTCCAAATCGTGTAAAGGCTGCGACGAAACAGATCCGCGCCTGTCGACGGTTTGTAGGTCATCCCCATGCTCATTTCTCGCCATAAACCGGCGGGCTGATAAGGGCTGACCGAGGGCCCACCAATTCGGTGATCTAACAGCCCCGAAACAAACAATGCTTGATCCCGGATCGTGTGCCCGCTTAACCGCAAACGAGCGCCGCGGGCGAGCATGCGATTATCGGGGTCCGCTTCCAACAATTCAGGTGTGACACGAGAACTTTGACGATAGGTACGACTGGTCAGAATCCGTTTCTGCATGGAAGCAACATCCCAGCCACTTTGGGTAAACGTGACCGCCAACCAATCGAGCAATTCAGGGTGACTGGGCAGATCCCCCTGAGTCCCAAAGTCCTCCGGAGTCTTTACCAATCCGGTTCCGAAGTACTTTTGCCAGTAACGATTCACCGCCACACGGGCGGTCAGCGGATGCTCGGGATCGACCAACCACTTGGCTAGCCCCAAACGGTTCCTGGGATACGAATCAGGAAAGGATGGAAGCGAAGCAGGAACATCCCGTTCCACCTGATCTCCGTAGCTGTTGTAGACTCCGCGAACACGTACAAACGTCGGCTTAGCAACGGGCGTCTCTTCCATCACCATCACCGTCGGAAGCGAACGCATGTAGTTGCGCAGGCGATCCCGGACGACGACATATTCGCCATATGCCGGAGTCATCTTGATGCGAGAGAAGCGTTTTCGTTTCTCCCCTCCGTACGGTGCGGCCAGAATTTCGATCTCTTCATCAAAAAGATCGGCCGCGTACAGTCGCACGTCCCTCAAGGCCCCTTTGAACATCGAGGCGTCTGGGCGAATTCCTTTTCCAAGCAGTAGGGGCTGATTTTGCTTTACGCCCCCTACATTGCTATTGGTATTGTGCTGAACATCGGTCGGCACCCGCTGGCCATTGAAGTAGATCCACTGTCCATTGGCACTTTGGGATCCATCGTTTACCAGCGTGACGTGCGTCCACTCCCCTTCAGGCAGCGAAGTTTCCGAGACGGCTCGGCCGACGCCTGCCATCCAGCGGCTGATCAAATCGAACTGAACCCGACCATCCTGCAGCATTGCGATTTCAATCCCCGGTCGAGTCGACCCTGGATTTTGGCGTGAGAGTATCACTCCTTCCTGAATCGCAGCAGGCGATACCCAAAACGAAATGCTGAATGTTGCATCCGCCCGAAAGGTAACCGATTTATCGATCCCGCCGATCGAGGCGGCCGACTGGCCATCCAGGTACATAACCTGGTCCTCAAATCGTGGCGCCCCCACCGCCTTAAAACCGGAAGCGGGTGGACTCTTCAGCGCAAACTGGTGGACCAATTTGCGATCAATCAATGGCCCGCCATTCTGTGCAACGTCGCCGGGACGCAGCGCCGCCCTTTGACGTTCTACCGCTTGTTTCCATTCGGCCAACTGACGTGCCTGAGCGTCGTCAGGCGAGATCACCAGCGGTTCCGAATTACCATTTTTGATTGCCCGCCCAGCTTCAGGGATGCTGTTAAAGAAACCGATCAACTGGTAATACTCTTTGGTGGATATCGGATCAAATTTATGGTCGTGGCAGCGAGCACACCCCACGGCCAATCCCATCCACAACGTGGCCGTCGTATCGACTCGATCAACGGCGTTTTCAAGCAAGAACTCTTCGACAACCAACCCGGCTTCCGAGTTGTATCGATGGTTACGATTGAACGCCGTCGCGACTCGCTGCGCATTCGAAGCATCGGGTAATAGGTCTCCGGCAAGCTGTTCAATCGTGAATTGATCGAACGGCATATTTGCGTTGTAGGCGTCGATCACCCAGTCGCGATAACGCCATTGATAACGCGGGCCGTCATACTGGTAACCATCGGTATCGGCAAACCGAGCCGCATCCAACCACGGCAGTGCCATCGTTTCCCCATACCTTGGCGAACTGATCAGACGATCGATCAGTAGGCTCCACGTCGGTTCAGGATTCACGGCATACGCAGCCACAAACGCGTCGACTTCTTCCAGCGTTGGAGGGACCCCCGTAAGATCAAGGGTAACGCGGCGAATCAATGTTTCAGGCGAAGCCTCCTGCGAAAAGGAGAGTCCTTCCGCCTTCAAGCGGCGGCCGATGAATGCATCGATCGGGTTCTTTGTTTCATCGTCAATCAACGGGACCGCGGGAAGGCGTGGCGGCACAAAGGACCAATGCTGATCAAATTGGCCGCCCGCTTCCACCCAAGCCCGCAACGTCTGTTTCTGTTTCGCCGTCAGTTTCCGTTTACTGTCCACAGGCGGCATCGGATCGTCCAAACTTTCAATGCGACGAATCAATTCGCTCGCATCGGGATCCCCGGGGATCAACGCCGCGTAGCCGCCCCGATCCGCGGTCGCCCCCGTCGATGTATCTAGCCGCAGGTCGGCTTCGCGACTTTCCTCATCAGGACCATGGCACTGCACACAATAATCCGAGAGGATGGACCGAACGTCGCGATTAAAATCAATCGCCGACGAATCGTCCGCCGATCCAGCCTGTTGGAACACGAAAAGGGTGCAGAGAAGAAACGCACACGTCGCCGAAAAACGGTTCATTCCATTCCGGTGCAAAGACAAGAGAATTGGCGTTATTTTCATCCAACAAGTCTATCCGTTCACCCCACGAATCACAACAAAAATTGCGGCATGTCAAAGTGACAGGTAATCACTGCAGATGTCTAGGTTTCGGCAGAAGACTTCGCTGGATAGATACGATTCCCCGATTTCAAACTTGGGTTGCCCAACCAAGCGGCGACCATCGTATTGACTGATCCACCGGCCCTGCGAATCCAAATCGGCTAACACTATTGCAATCAATTCCTTCGATTTGGCCTGATCCTCGGACTTTGCCCTTTCGACGGGCGCACTGATATCGGCTTGCAGACGCACCAATTTTTCGCGTAGTTCATCGCCTCGGCTGGGCCACTTCCAGCCATAGTGGTCGGGCAGATTCGTGTCGTCATAGGTCAACTGATACGCTCTACCGCGGCGTTCCATATAGAGGGGGCGATTTGTTTCCAGTTCGTAGTAGCGAGCCAACCGACCGTCGGGCAGCAGGCAGCTGTCCAAATAAACAAGTGCAGCGGGGATCGGTTTCAGAAAACGAGCGTCGCCTGTCGTGCTGGCGATCTTGAGCAGCGTGTCGATGACTTCCTGAGATTCATCGGCGGCGATCGCGGGTGGTTCAAACGCGCGCGCCCAGATCGGTTGCATCTGCTGGTTGTACTGCTGGCACCATGCTGGCTGAGGCATCGGCATTTGAGCCAACAGCAGAAACTCGCCCAGACGCTGGAGAGCGGCGAGGTACCGATCGCCTCCATAGGTTTGATGCGCCAACACAAGCGTGTCTGCAACATTTCCACAAACGTTGTCGTTCAGTGTGTATTCATTCCAGTACGCCTTGAGACGTCCCTCGGTGCGCCAATCCAGCGTGGGGTAGTTAGCAGGCACGACCGGACGTGACGGCACAGGTTTGGTCCAGACCTGTGGGAATCCACCGTTGGGATACTGAGCCTGCAAAAGCGATTGCAGCCCTCGTTCCGCGGCTTGATGGATTGCTTGATGGCGAAACGCATGCAGTCGATCGACTTGCATCAGCAACTGGAGAGCTGCAGGCGTTTGACCGTCATCCAACGAGGAATGACCGTCTAACCGTCGTTTCCCACCAGAAAAGGGGAGCCCTTTCAAGGCTGGCGCCAGATCGATCTTATTCGTCCATCCTCCCGAACGAAGTTGCCCATAAACGAGTACCAAGGCGGCATCGGTCGCAGCATCCAAGAATGTCCGGTCGCCCGTCGCTTCATACAGTTTCGCCAACGAAATACCAACGGTAGGTGTCCCAGGCGGCTGGACCCAAACCTCCGTCGGAGCGGCTGGCCCTTCCCCCAAACGTCTCTTCAAGTCAGGACTGTAGTAGTAAACGTATCCGCCGTTTAAAGCAACGTTTTTGGTGTAGAACTGGACGGCACGATCAACGGCGGCTTTCACGTCCGCCGGCGCCGGCGGGGTGGATTTGCGGGATTCTTGTCCGCTTGCCAGCGGACTTACCACTACCACAACGCAGCAGGCAACGAATAGCGTCAAGTTCCAGCGGAGCATTTTGGATCCAATCTGAAGGTTCATGGCAGAAACCAGGTTAGCTTCTGCATTGTACATGGCGATCGGAGAGGCCTGTTTCCGCTCTGTCCCAGTTTTTGATCGAGCTAGGCTGACATGTGAGATCTCGATGGAGTCTGCGCAAATCGTATAAACGCAAGGTGCAGATCGCCAGTCAACGATACTTTCACGAGAGCCGTGCGATTTATAAGTTGCGAGTATGGCAGGGAGAAAAGGCCCCATGCCAGCTTACCTGGCAGGAAGCCAAGATTTGAAATTTGATTGACAGAGTTCCGCTTCCGGGCTTGCCCCGGCGGGCTCACAACTGGCAGCTACTCTCTTGTACGATCGAAATGCGGTTCTCCGCCAGCCCCGAATCGCCTAGGCGATTCGGGGCTGGCGGAGAAGGATCGAGTGGGGGTAGGCATTCAGGTAGCTGCCAGTTGTTGTACCGACCGGGACGAGCCCGACGGAAACAAACAAGAGCAGCCTGAGCGGAAATCGTGAACTTATAAATCGCACGTCCCGAGCGGAAGGCGACACTATCAAAGCCGCAAGTATCTGCGGCCTCGATGGGCTAGCCACCTAGCACAACCATCACCACTGCCGCCGTCAACAGAGACGCACCGGCCAACCGCATCACCATGACGCGGGGCGAATGGTCTGCCTCGCTTCCGCCCCAGCGTACCGCGATCCACCACGCCAGCCCGACGCCCCACAATCCTCGCAGCGCATAAACGACATTCACTCGCGTCGCGTCCCCGAACCGAGAAAGTGCAAAGACGATACAGATCGCTTGTAGGGCGATCAACAATGTTCCCAGCAACAACCACGGACGCAATTTGGGATCTTTGAGCGCGACCGGTTTAATGAACGGCAAAAACCCCAAGGAAAGAATCGCAACCATCCAGAAGACCAAAGGCAAGAACCGCCCTGATCCCCAGGCCGGAGACCAATTCTGTACCAACACATCAAAGAGCGCAAAGGAACAGGCCGACAGGGCTGCAAAGCCGATGGTCCATCCGGCACCGTGCGCCGACTTGGAAACGACACTGCCACGCGGGCGCCGCGCCGACCACTGCACCATTCCAATTCCGATGGTCGCGATGGCGGCAGCCGCCCAGACGATTCCAGATAGCTGATCCGATGTCAGCAGGGTCGCCAGTACAGCAACCAGCAAAACCTTTATGCCCAGCACGGGGGCGGCCACCGAGACATCCCCTTTGGATATCGCATAAAAGGTGAGAACCTGCCCCATGATGAACAGAACGGCAATAACCGCAGGCTGCCAAAACAGACTTAACGGCTGCATGGTGCCGCCCAGAAACCAAAGCGGCGAAAAGAGAATTGCCGCCCATACATTCGCCAACAGTGTTACCGTCCATGGCCCTCCGCCCCCTTGGCTGGTTCGCTTGATCGCAATCAAGCCGAACACAAACAGGATGCTGGCGGAGAGTGGTAACAGCAGGTGAATCGGAAAATCACTACCCAAAGAACTTAGCCAACTTCTCGTCGCTAATCTTTGGCGTCAGATAGGATCCGGCGATCGTTGCGACGGTTGAAGCCAGCACCATCACGGCAACGGGCATCACGTCATAACCGGTTCCACCGATCGGCAGCACAACCGCAAATCCATCCAGGTCTTCCGAACGATACGCGATGGCAAACAGAACCAACCAACTGATGATCGCTGCCAAGATGCCGCAGATCGCCCCGCCGGCCGTTAAACGTCGCCAATAAAGCGCCGCGAAGATCAATGGGAACAACGCACTAAATCCACTGAAACACCAGACCCCCAAAGCAAACACATTGCTCTTGGGGCCAAGAATGATACTGAGGATATAGGTGACCGCAACGATTCCGATAATGAACCAGCGAGTGATCGCAACCTGCTGCTTTTCGCTGTATCGGTTTTTGCCACCGTAATGTAGGACAATGTCATTATTGAAGATCGTTCCCAAGCAGAGGAACTGACTATCCAGACTGGACATAATCGCGGCCAAAATCCCAGCTGCCAAGAATCCGCCCAGAACTTGTCCCGTTTGCGTTTTCACCAAGAAGGGCAAAATCGAATTAGCCGCTTCAATCGATGGTTTAGGAGGCACACTCGGCATCAAGCTTCCTTGAGCCCAGACTCCGACCAAAACGCATGGCACCCACACGATCATGATGAACAGCGGGTGAAAGACGACAGGCACCTTAAACGCTTTAGCGCTCTTCGCCGTCATCCAGTGCTGGAACAAGTGAGGGAACATGCCAACGGAAAGCGGGATCAACAGGTAAGAGAAGAACAATGTTTTGCTCATTCCTTCCCTCGTGCTGTACTCCGTCGGGACCGATTCACCCAGTACGCGGAGGTTTTCCATAAAACTATCTTGCTTACCCAGGCGGGTCGCAATGAAGTAAAACGTGACCATCCCCAAAGTCATGAAGACAAGCGTCTGGAAAGTGTTGGCCCAGGTCGTTCCTCGCATCCCGCCGAAGAAAACGTAAATCAAAACGACGGAACAAATCATCAACGATCCCATCCACGGCGGTATGCCGCCGTGCAGTGCTGGGTTCGGAGAACCGTCTGGTTTCAGAGCCGCAAACCAGGACAAGTCAGGAGCCAACCCGGCGGTTAAAGCCTGCATCACCACACCGCTACTGATCACGCCGACCAGTAGGTAAGGAATGACCAAACCGACAAGAATCGGGAACAGGAGCAATCCGACAAAATCGTTATTCAAACGATCACGGAAGTATTCAATCTGAGTTGTGTAATTGAAACGACGTGCCAGGCTCCAGACCTTCACGCCGATTATAAAGAAGCAGAGCGAGTGAATCACACCGCTGCTACTTGCCATTTTTCCGTAAACCCCGATCCCTTCTCGGTAGGCTTGACCGCTACTTCCCACCAAAGCGAAAGCGGTCATCGTCGTGCCGAAAATGCTCATCAAAAGCAGGAACGGTCCGATCGAATGGCTGGCTGTCTGATAATCCTCGCGAGTCCCTGTGAAGAGACGACTGGAAAACAATCCCAACCCCAACAACAATCCCAAATAGATCAGGATGATAACTAACTGGGGCAACCCCGGCTGAAACTCAGGCATCTTTGCTCTCCTCCTGTGCTTGTTCTTCCAAAGCCGCACGCGTCTCTTCGATCAACTCCACTGGCCAAGCAATTTTGGTTGCTAACAGCCAAGTTGCGGTTGCCGCGAGAGATAGGCAGGCATGGTAAAAAAGTCCGATTGGGATAAACCCAAAAACCAGGGTGCCGTCGTTCCAGTTCCAGTTATCCTGATGCACAATCAGTAATACCAGAACCAAAACAGCAATGACCAGCGGGCCAGTACGATTGGAAGACATAGGGGTGGGTTGGATGGGAGGGTGGGACTAAAGAAACGCCGGGGATAGTGTAGTGGATAGATAGCTGCGAAGTACACTAGTCGAGCTATACTGTCCGTTTTGGTAGCGGCAGTTGTGCCTAAACAGACTGTCATCCCTTTGGTGGAATTGTTCTTTTGGACTGGGAAGCTTGGTTTTCGATCGCGATTGCCGTCTTGTTACTTGCAGGACTATCGTTCCGCATTGCGTCCACCGATCTGGTGGCCGTCACTTGTCTGGCGATATTGGTTGTCGTTTCCAACCTAAGCGGATCCAATAAACTGCCGACGTCGACCGAGGCGATGGCCGGATTCGGCAATCCCGCCCTGCTAACGGTTGGGCTGTTATTCGCGGTTGTAGCGGGACTGGAATTCACCGGGGGGACACAGCTTGCCACCGGATGGTTATTACGCCGAGCCAAAGGGTTACTGGATGGCCAGATCCGTTTATTAGTCCCCGTCGCGTTTTTAAGTGGTTTCCTTAACAACACCCCGCTTGTCGCTGCACTGATGCCGGTTGTTAGTGACCTAAGCAAACGAACAGGAGTCAGCACCAGCCGGTTCTTACTACCCCTCTCATACGCAGCGATTTTGGGTGGGATGTGCACGCTGTTTGGAACCAGCACCAACCTGCTGGTTTTTAAACTGTACCAAGCCAAGGGTGGGACCGACCTGCACTTCTTTTCGCCCGGTTGGGTCGGAGTCCCGGCGACGATTTTAGGGGTCCTATACATCCTGGTTTTCACCAAACGTTTGCTCCCCCAACGACGTTCGGCCGTCAGTACCCAGGACGACCCACGGCAGTACACCGTGGAAATGACGGTGACCGCCGACGGGCCTTTGGTTTCAAAATCAATCGAAGATGCCGGGCTGCGACACCTGCCGGGGCTTTACCTGGTCGAGATTCAACGTCGCGGCGAGATCCTTCCCGCAGTGGCCCCGACAGAAAAACTGCATGCGAACGATTTATTGATCTTGGTCGGGGCCCTCGATTCGGTCGTCGACCTTCGCAAGATTCGTGGTTTGGTGCCAGCGACGGACCAGATGCGGAAACTGGATGCGCCCGCCTGGCAACGCCAACTGGTCGAAACCGTTGTCAGCCCACGCTGCCCGCTGGTTGGCAAATCGATTCGCGAAGGCAAATTCCGTACGCGTTATCGAGCCGCCGTGATCGCGGTTGCTCGAGGCGACCAGCGGGTCCCCGGCAAACTGGGTGACGTCGTTCTCGATGCGGGGGATGTGTTGCTGCTGGAAGCGCCTCAATCGTTCTTGCGTGAGCACCGCAATTCCAACGATTTCTTTTTAGTCAGCCAAGTCATCGGTGGCGAAATCCTGCGTCCCGAGCGGGCGTGGTTGTCGCTGTTCATCCTGCTGGGAATGGTCCTATGTGCCGCGACTCAAGTCGTTGACATCCTGACCGCAGCACTGGTCGCCGCGATCACCATGGTCGTCACACGATGCTGCACGATGGGCGAGGCCCGCCGAAGCATCGATGGTTCGATTTTGGTTGTCATCGGAGCGGCCATCGGGATCGGGCTGGCCATGGACACAAGCGGCGCGGCTGCTGAGATCGCGAAGAGTATGTTGGCATTGGCGAACCGGAACCCTTTCGCGACCCTGGCGATCCTTTATCTGGCAACGATGATCTGCACTGAATCGATTACCAACAACGCAGCCGCTCTGCTGATGTTCCCGATCGCCTGGAACGCTTCGGTAGGCCTGGGTTACGACCCGACCCCTTATATCGTGGCAATCATGATCGCCGCCTCCGCCAGTTTCGTCACGCCCTTTGGGTATCAGACCAACCTGATGGTTTATGGGGCGGGTGGGTATCGGGTGAGCGATTACATCCGGTTTGGTATGCCTCTGAACTTGGTTGTGTTCGCCACCACGATGATCGTGATCCCCATTTGCTGGGACATTAAGGCTCCCCTGCCACCCAACGTCCCCCCCGCAGTGGTAGCCGGGGACGTTCAGCCTGCGAACATGGATGGCGACGTTGGATTGCTGAATCCGTAATGGTCCAGCGATTTGCAGCGAAATAAAACGGGCAGATCCCGGCACGGGAAAACTTTGAATCTGCCCGCACTACTCTCCAGCAGATGCATGGGTTACAAAATACGGGCGTTGATTGAAACACTCGTCCATCCCTCCGGCATCTAATAAATAGCCGGAAGCGGTTTTCGCTGGAGAATAAAGCTGATGGCCCAAACCCAAATCCTGGCCGCTCGCCAAGGTGAAGTCACCCCCGAAATGGAATTCGTTGCCGGGCGTGAAGACCTGCCTGTCGAAACGATTCTTGAAGAAGTGGCAGCAGGCCGGATGGTCATTCCTGCCAACAAAGTTCACCTGCAGGGTGTCCTTGAGCCCATGGCGATCGGGATCGCGGCGAAATGCAAAATCAACGCGAACATCGGTAACAGTGCCGTTACCAGTAACGAAGGCGAAGAATTAGAAAAACTGCACACCGCTGTCCACTTCGGCGCCGACACGGTCATGGACCTGTCGACCGGCAAAGACATCGACAGCATTCGCCGCAAAATCATTGACGCCAGCCCCGTGCCGATCGGAACCGTTCCGATCTACCAAATGCTGGAAGAACTGGGCGGCAACATTGAAGACATGCGTCCGCAACACTTCATGGACATGATCGAACACCAAGCGAAGCAAGGTGTCGACTACATGACCGTTCACTGCGGTGTCAAACTGGAACACCTGCACCTAAGCGTGAACCGAGTAACCGGTATCGTCAGCCGCGGCGGATCGTTGATCGCCAAATGGATGATGTCCCACAACAAACAGAACCCGCTTTACGATTCGTTTGACGATTTGTGCGACATCATGAAGCAGTACGACGTCACTTGGTCGCTTGGTGACGGAATGCGTCCCGGGTCGATCGCCGATGCGTCGGATGCGGCTCAGTTCGCCGAACTGGACGTCTTGGGCGAACTAACGAAACGAGGCCAAGACCGCGGAACGCAGGTGATGGTCGAAGGTCCCGGGCACATCCCAATGGACCAGATTCAGATGAACATCGAAAAGCAGATCGAAGTCTGCAACGGTGCTCCGTTCTACGTCCTTGGACCATTGGTCACCGACATTGCACCTGGTTATGACCACATGACCAGCAGCATCGGCGCCGCGATGGCGGGTTGGTACGGAGCCGCCATGCTCTGCTACGTCACGCCCAAAGAGCACCTCGGACTGCCCAACCGCGAAGACGTCAAGCAAGGGGTGATCGCCTACAAGATTTCGGCACACGCCGCCGACGTCGCTCGAGGCCGTAAAGGCGCACAAGATCGTGACGACGCCCTTTCACGAGCTCGCTTCGCATTCGATTGGAACGAACAGTTTCGGCTTTCCCTCGATCCGGAAACCGCCAAAGCGTACCACGACGAAACGCTGCCCCAGGACACCTTCAAAAGTGCTCACTTCTGCAGCATGTGCGGACCGAAGTACTGCTCGATGAAAATCACCGAAGACATCCGCAAGATGGCTGCTGAAAAGCAACTGGTGGAATTGCCAGAAACCCCGTAGTAACACTTGGGACCTGCGATATTCACAGCTAAGCGATCGCCCCTCGCTCTTCCTTCAGAGAGTGAAGCCTTGGGGTGATGATTTTCTAAGCGGGTAGCTGGTATGCGGTAAAGCATTCAAAGCATTCAACCCGCTGCGTGACGGCTATGTTGCTTCCACCGGGCTTGCTGGCTGTCGATTGAGTCTTTGTCGCCTTTCGCGCGGGACGTGCGATTTATAAAGGTGGCGATTTGGCAACGAGAATAGGCCCCATGCCAGCTTGTCTGGCATGGCGCCAAGATTTGAATTTAGTTTGCATGGCTAAAAAAACACATCGATTCCGGATTGCCGCTGAAAGCGACAATCCGAAATCGATGCGATAACCTGGGGGGCGTCCCTCTAATTTCAAATCTTGCGTCCCTGTCGGACTAGCCGACGAGGGGACGTGGGAGGCCGACGTTTCTTGCTTCCGCTGCATTCCGCAAAGAAACCGCCAACTGATAAATCGCACGTCCCAGGCCAGTTTGCAAAAGAAACAATTGGGACAATTGTTCTTCACTTCTTGCGAACGGTGCAGGCCCGATCGAAAAGCGAAAGGGACGATGATCCTGCAAACAAGGATTGCCAAGCGTCCGCCGGAACGGCATCGCTATCGCTCTTTGGTCCGGCCTACTTTTGCTTGTTAATGCGCACGCTAGGTTTCCATAGCCCGGAGGGTGGCAGATACTTGCTGGCGGCGAAAGACGCCGGAGTGGGGATCGCGAAAAGGATTGCCAAGCGTCCGCCGGAACGGCATCGCTATCGCTCTTTGGTCCGGCCTACTTTTGCTTGTTAATGCGCACGCTAGGTTTCCATAGCCCGGAGGGCGGCAGATACTTGCGGGCGGCGAAAGCTGCCGAGTAGGGATCGCGAAAAGGATTGCCAGGCGTCCGCCGGAACGGCATCGCTATCGCTCTTTGGTCCGGCCTACTTTTGCTTTTTAATGTGCACGCTAGGTTTCCATAGCCCGGAGGGCGGCAGATACTTGCCGGCGGCGAAAGCCGCCGAGTGGGGATCGCGAGAAGGATTGCCAAGCGTCCGCCGGAACGGCATCGCTATCGCTCTTTGGTCCGGCCTACTTTTGCTTGTTAATACGCACGCTAGGTTTCCATAGCCCGGAGGGCGGAAGATACTTGCCGGCGGCGAAAGACGCCGCGTGGGGATTGCGAAAAGGATTGCCAAGCGTCCGCCGGAACGGCATCGCTATCGCTCTTTGGTCCGGCCTACTTTTGCTTGTTAATGCGCACGCTAGGTTTCCATAGCCCGGAGGGCGGCAGATACTTGCGGGCAGCGAAAGCTGCCGAGTAGGGATCGCGAAAAGGATTGCCAAGCGTCCGCCGGAACGGCATCGCTATCGCTCTTTGGTCCGGCCTACTTTTAGTCCGTTGCACGTCGAAATCCGTCGATTCCGGAAGATGCTGTACTTCTGCCGTATTGGTATCCCTACCGCGACGACAGCGTACTGCCGGTCCAGTAGTCGTAGGCTCGCATCGTCTGCTCTGCAGCGGCTTCTGGCGTTGGATAGGGGAACGCTTCTGCGGAGAGATATCCCTCAAACTGGATTTCCCGCAAGGCTTCGATGATCGGGATGAAATTCATGTGCCCTTCGCCGACGGGCCGCCGGTTGCTATCGACAAAATGGATGTGACCGATATGTGGGTCGCCATCTTTTAGGGCCTGAGCGACATCACGCTCTTCGATATGCATGTGAAAGAGGTCCGCCAACAGTTCCACATTGTCCGTCGACAATTGCTCGAGCAGGTCGACGCCTTGGGCGATCGTGTTGACCTGATTGGTTTCGTAGCGGTTCAACGGTTCGTAAACCAGAGGGACTTTGTACTGGGTCGCGTGCTCTCCCAGCTCTTCCAACGCTTCGGCCAAATAGCCCCTGGCCGTCGGCTGGTCGACTTCGGCGTCGTACCGTCCCTGCATCGAACCGATGATCGCAAAAGCGCCGAACGGGCCTCCGAAATCGATCATGGTGCGTACGAAATCGATTGCTTGACGTCTTTTTTCGGCCGCTGCGTCGGCCAGCTGAAGGCGATGCTTCACCCATCCGGCGCCCGTACCAACCGCGGCAAGATCCAAACCATTGTCATCCAGCAGCGTGCGTAATTCGTCGCGATCGACGGCGTCAGGCCCCGGCGCGAAGATCTCGACAGCATCGAACCCCATTCGTGCAGCGAGTTCACAGCCGGCTCGTAATCCGTCCCAGAGGACAAACGGACCGCCGCGTGCTTCTTCAACCAAGCTAATTGTGACACAGGACTTCATGGAAACTTCCTTGAGAAGTGAACAGAACGTATTTGACGAAAGTCCCTAAGGGGGACGAAAAGAGTTTGACCGGAGAGGGAAGGATCCTAACCTATTCCTCAGATCGGGGACACTCAGGAACCCAGCCCCCCAAGCCTTTCCGCCTGCCCTGTCCTCCCCAAAGACACCCGGAAAAAGACACCCGAAATCGTTCCTGAGACAGCGGACCGAAGGGGGGCCTATCTACCCCGAAAGTTACTTTCCCTGCCACTAGATGATTTTTTGGGATTCCGCCATAATTAGTTATTGTCTGCATACCCCCTGGAACGGAGCCCCGATGGCTATCGAAAACGGCTTGATTTCTATGCAAGGAATCACTTTTGATGACGTCCTCTTGCAACCGCAATATAGCGAAGTGATGCCGTCCGAAGTGGACGTAAGTACACGCCTGACGAACCGTATTCGGCTGAAGATCCCATTCGTCAGTTCCCCGATGGACACGGTCACCGAAGCTCAGATGGCAATCGCCCTCGCCAAAGAAGGTGGATTTGGGATCATCCACAAAAATCTCTCCATCGACGAGCAGACCAAAGAGGTCCTCAAGGTAAAGCGAAGTGCAAACGGGATCATCGTCAATCCCGTCGTCCTGCACCCTGAGGAACAGGTCAGCCGAGCCGCCGAGCTGATGGAGCAGCAGAACGTGTCGGGAATCCCGATCGTCAACCGCGACCGGACGCTTGCCGGGATCCTCACGCGACGCGATTTGCGGTTCCTGGAATCGCCCGGTCTGCTCATTTCCGAAATTATGACCAAAGAAAATTTGGTCACCGCAGTAGGAAATGTAACGCTTGAGGAAGCTGAGCGGATTTTAACGGATAAAAAGGTGGAGAAGCTTTTACTGATTGACGAAGAAAGAAAACTGACGGGACTGATTACGATTCGCGACATCGACATGATGAAGCGATATCCGAATGCTTGCAAAGACGGCCTTGGTCGTCTGCGTGTTGGAGCGGCAATCGGAGTCTTTGATTTTGAGCGAGCCGAAAGCCTGATTCAACAAGGTGTTGACCTGCTGGTAGTCGATTCCGCTCACGGTCATTCGAAGAACGTGATCGAAACCGTCCGAGAGATCAAGAAAAGGAACAACTGGGACATCGACGTTGTTGCGGGGAATATCGCGACGGCCGAAGGTGCCAAGGACCTGATTGATGCGGGAGCCGACGCTATCAAAGTTGGCATCGGGCCCGGATCGATTTGTACCACTCGCGTCATCAGTGGCGTGGGAGTCCCCCAGATTAGCGCTATCGCCTCGGCGGTCAGCGTTGCAGATAAGCGAAATATCCCGGTCATCGCCGACGGTGGAATTCGCTTTAGCGGAGACGTTACCAAAGCCATTGCAGCAGGTGCCAGCACGGTCATGATCGGCAGTTTATTTGCCGGCCTAACCGAAAGCCCTGGCAAGATGATCCTTTACCAAGGACGGACCTTCAAGTCTTACCGAGGGATGGGATCGATTGGTGCGATGGTGCAAGGAAGCAGCGATCGATACCGACAGGCTGACACGAAAGCGGGGAAATTGGTTCCCGAAGGTGTCGAGGGTCGAGTACCGTTCAAAGGTCCTCTCGGGGACTACGTTTACCAACTGGTAGGCGGGCTGCGAGCTGGCATGGGATACGTTGGAACTAAGACAATTGAAGAATTGCGTAAGGACGCGCATTTCATCCAAGTTTCGGCGGCTACGGTTCGGGAGAATCACCCGCATGACATCGCGATCACTCAAGAAGCGCCTAACTACAGTCCCGACGTCTCTAGCGGGGAAACCCTCTAGCAGTGACATGCCAGCGTTTCGACGACGCACTGCGAACCGCTGGAAATCGACGATGCTGACCCTGGTAACCGGGTCGGCATGCTTTTTCGGGGCTGCAACGTTGGCGACTGGGCAAGCTCCTGGCACCTTCAAGCCCGTTCCCAAGTTTGGCGAAGCCACACAAAAGAACGTGGCAGCGAATGGTCACCGCCCCTCCCACCACCTGAATTGGCGGAAGAGCAGCCAAACCGTCGACGTCGCGGCTACGGCCGCGGCTGTGCAGACGGCAGCGGTTCCTCAAACGCCCGCAAAGTTGGCCCCCGCCATCCAGGCCACACGTGGCAAATTGCCCGTCCGTCAGGTTCGCGAAATCCAACAGGTTGCTTTTCAGGACGGCCCATCGCTCCAGTTGCCGCCGGCGCTTCAGAATCAAGATTCGGGCGACGCCAACGCGGACATCTTCAACAATCCATTTGGTGATGATCCTGCCAAGGCACTGCCCAATTCCGGTGCCGAAGTGGTTCCTGGCGATGCCCCAAACATGAACCTCAATCCGTTTGATGACGGTCCAGCCAACGCACTCCCCATCCCTGGAACCGAAACGCTTCCTAACGAAGCCCCAAAGGCGGCTCCGCAAACCGACTTGCTGCCAGCACCTCAGGGAAACCCGATGCGTGACCAAGCATCTCCCTACGACCGAGGCGAACCCGCCGAAGAATTGACGCCTCCGGGACCAGCGGAAGATGCGGCTTCCGACGCTCCGTACACCAATCCATTTAATCGAGACGAAACAGGGGCTGCCGAATCGGGTTCGATCGATCAAAGCGAGCGACGTCAAACCTTTGGCAACCGAACCACCCCTGGAAACCTGCCTGAATTTTCCTGCGATGATTTCCGCGACCGTTTGGCTTCACGGAAAATCGAACATGTCTCGCTTGATATCTCCCCTCCGTTCCGTCCTGAAATCACCCAGGAAGACGAATGGGAAAAAGAGCGACGCATCTTCAACGAGAAACAGAAGATCCGCGACTGGCGATCGATGGATGGACACCTCATGGCTCGCGGTCGTTTGCGTGACCTTCGCTATGAAGAAGTGATCCTGGAAACAGAAGATGGTGTGATGGAAGAGATTTCGGTCAACCGGATCAGCGAAGCCGACCTCGCGTATATCTCCACCCAGTGGGGACTGCCCACCGAATGCCGCATCCGTCAAGAAAAATACCGACCTCGAGACTGGACGCCTAGTCAAGTTGACTGGAAGGCTTCCGGCCTCTGTCACACTCCGCTTTACTTCGAGGAAGTCAACCTGGAACGATATGGTCATACCGCCGGGCCCATTGCCCAGCCTCTCCTATCGTCCGCTCACTTTTTCCTAAACGTCGCGGTACTCCCCTACAAAATGGGAATCCATCCACCAAACGAATGCCAGTATTCCCTCGGGTACTACCGCCCAGGCGATTGTGCTCCGTGGATCGTTCCACCGGTTCCAATCAGCCTTCGTGGAGCCCTTGCCCAGGGAGCCGTCGTCGGCGGACTAGTGGCACTGATCCCCTAGTGCTTGGCACTTAGTCGTTAGACGCTGGAATCGAGCAATCCTTCCAGCATTTCTTTCAACTGTTTCAGGGTGTAGGGTTTGAGCAAATGGCCATCAAACCCCGCCCTTTTGATCGCGGTGATTCGATCCCGATCCGCGTCGCCGGTGACAACCACCACCCGTGGCCCTTCTTCAGGAAACATCTTCCTCACCTCTCGTAGCACGGCGAACCCGTCGTGCTTGGGCATGTTCAAATCGGTGATGATGATTTCAATCGAATTGCTGCTTCGCAAGGCAGCTTCTGCGTCGTTCCAGGAACGGCAAGCCACACATTCGCCGCCAAGTACTTTCAGTGCAGCGACGATCGAACGGAGCACTAGCGGGTCGTCATCGATCGCGAGGGTCAGAAACTTTTCCATGTGGCAGCCGTGCAAGAATTAGGATGAGAGGACTAGGCGGACGCACGCAAAAAAATAATCGCTTCAATCAGCCGGCAAACTTTCATTGCATCGTTTCCAAATCGGAAACAAACGATTCCAGAAAGCGGATCAAAGGCAGAAACGAAGGACAAGCGAAACAAGGACAAGCGTAGGGACGACGACAAAAATATTAGAACAGACGGGAACGACTGGCATGATCTACAGGTGGTCGGACAGTCAGCATCGCGAATCCCCCGTCAAAAGAAGCGTCCCTAAAGCTCCTTTCTCCCAGCTGACAACGATTATTAGCTTCCGATTCCGACGCGAGCGATAGCCTGCGTCTTCTTCGGACCGCCCCAGACTGCTAGCAGTGCTGCCACCCATTCTACCGGGCGGACCCCGCCAGTGGGTAGCTCACTGGAATCTGCCGGAATTCCTCCCCCCTCTCAAGCGGATACCCGCAATAGCCAACCTAATTACGCCGCGGGCCCCCCATTCGGCCCGATACTCTCCAAAGGAAACAAATCACGGGTTTTAACAGGCCGACGACCGGACTCAAAAGGGCCCCACCCCATGCTAATCGTCCGTGCAGCCTTGCTGGCACTTCTGTTGAGCTTCGGCATCTCAGAAAGCGGCAGCGGCGAGGAGCGTCCACCGACGCCTCTCGACACGGACGGCCGGGGCGCTGACATGGACAGTGAAGACATACTCGACCTCGATATCGATGCTCTGGGGCAGGTCGATGTCGTGGTCGAGTCATTCAACGTGGAAGTTACTTCGGTCACCAAGACCGAGAGTACCGTAGGAAGATCTCCGGCAGCTATTTTCGTCGTCACCAACGAGATGATCCGGCGAAGCGGGGCAAATAGTCTGCCGGAGGTACTCCGCCTTGTCCCAGGAATGCAAGTTGTCCGTTTAGACGCAAACAAATGGGCTGTTTCTTCAAGAGGTTTTAACGGCCAGTTTTCTAATAAACTTCTGGTCATGATCGATGGACGGAGCTTGTATTCGTCGATTTACTCCGGTGTCGAGTGGGCTCGCCACGACACGATCCTGCAAGATATTGACCGCATCGAAGTGATCCGCGGTCCGGGAGCAAGTGTTTGGGGCGCCAATGCGGTCAACGGCGTCATCAATATCATCACCAAAGACTCTGCAGAGACGCAGGGTTTTCTGGCCAGCAACGGCATCGGCAGCGAGGATCAGAACATCCACGCCTTCCGTTACGGCGGCACGCATGGCGCCAACACGACCTATCGCGCTTACGGAAAATATTCCGAACGCGACGAATCGTATCAACCTGGCGGGATCGCATCGGACGACTGGGAAATGGGCCTGGTCGGAACCCGCATCGACTGGGACTCGCACGATCAATACCAGGAACACCTGAGCGCCCAGTTTGAATTGAAAACGGGCAAAACGGGTGATACCACCGATCGTTACCCAATACCGGTATTCCCCTATTACCAATCCCGAAACGATACAACCGATTTCGATGGTGGGTTCGCAATGCTGCGTTACAGCACCATCCTTAGTGACGAATCGACGCTTGACGTACGCGGTTCCTACGAGCGTCGCGAATCGAGCACCAACTTCTACTATTCCCCTCAAGACATTGTCGAACTGGATCTAACGCACAGCTTTGCCGCCCCCCATAACCAACAATGGACTTGGGGACTCGGTTATCAAATGAACTCCGATAACCTAAGCGTGCATGATCCATTTTTAGGTAACATTACGCCTGGAAAGCGGACCACCAATCTGTTTAGCGGTTTCGTCCAGGACGAAATCGACTTTGCCGAAGATTGGACCCTTCTCATTGGCTGCAAACTGCAGCACAACGATTACTCCGGGTTCGAATACCAACCAACCATACGCCTTCTAACCGAGCTGTCGGAAACACAGGTCCTGTGGGGCGCCGTATCGAGGGCCGTGAGAACTCCGGCACGTGCCGAATCCGATTTTCAAATTCGAATCCCAACCGACTTCTATCCGCTGCAATTGCTTGTTGACGGAAATCCAGAACTAGAATCCGAAGACCTATTGTCCTGGGAAGTTGGTTACCGAGCCCAGCCGACCGAAACGTTTTCTTGGGACATCACCGGGTATTACAACCTGTACTCCGACCTAATCGCTGCCGACGTTTCGGGCACGATCTTCCAGTCTCCCCCAACGTCCGCTCCAACGTTACCAGCCTACTTTTACAACAGTGGCAACGGACGAAGCCTAGGGTTTGAAATCTACGGAAAATGGCAAACGACGGAGAACTGGAATCTAGCGACCGGGTACACCTTCCTCGACTTCGACTCGCAGAACGTCGGGGTGGGAGACGCCACTTTCAGCTATTCACGTAACCTAATGTTCGTGCAGTCGTTCTGGAATTATTCAGAGAACGTTCAACTCGATTCGACTCTTCGTTACGTCGACAATAACGTCACTGAAAAGGCTTCTGCCTACATTGAAATGGACATCCGGCTGGGACTGCAGCTAACAAGAGATTGCGACTTCAGCTTGGTGGGTCAAAACCTGCTCTCTCCCAACCATCGCGAATCCGGGCGTCAACCGCTATATGTCCAACGCCTAGAAGTCGAGCGTGGGATTTACGGTCAATTAACTTGGCGTCACTAAGTTCTTTCACCCATGCGAACGCGTTTTAGCTTTCCCTCCTTACCAAATCCCAGGCCCTCCCGTGTTCTCGCTCGTAACCCGATCGCAATTCGCATCTGCCACTAGGCAGCTAGCGATATTTGCGTTGGTCACGATCCTTGGACCTCCGGTCGGAATCCTTGCGTTGCAATCGACGGAAGCTCAGGAACTGGTCGTACGCGATGCCCCGCTGAAAGCGGCCTACATCTACAACTTTGCGAAATACACTCGCTGGCCTGAATCCAATGGTTTTGCCGAATCAGACAAACCATTTGTCTGCGGCGTTTACGGCACTACGCCGGTCGAGAACTACCTGCAAAAAATCGCAAGCAAGAAAACGATCCAGAACGTACGGATTGTCATCCAACACTACCAAACCCCCGCAGAAATCCAGACGCCTCATATTCTGTTCGTTTCACAACACGTAGCCGCCGAGGAATACGCACAGATCGTCGACCGCCTGCGGGGAAAGGCGACGATTCTTATTGGTGAATCCTTCCGACCTACCCCAGCGGACACGGTCACCTTCTACATCAAGGACAACCGAGTCCGCTTTCAGATCGATCTAGACCGGGTCTCCGACGCCAAAGTACAGGTCAGTTCTAAAGTGCTTCAGCTGGGCCGATTGGTGCGCGGTACAACCGTTGTGAAATCGGGGAATCCATAATGATTCATCGCCTGTCCCACCTGCCGATTCGCGTCAAACTATTGATGCTGCTGACGGCCACCACAGCGGCGGCTTTGCTGGCCGTTTCAATGGTCTACATCATCAACGACCGAGTCGTTTCCCGAGCTGCACTGACCAACCAGATGCAGGTCCTCTCCAAAGTGACGGCTAAAAATTTAATCGCCGCGGTAGCCTTTGATGACCGCGAAACCGCCAACGAACTTCTAGAATCCCTAACTCAGGAACCGGCGATCCAGTTGGTGTGCATCTACACCACGGACAACGAACTGTTCACCGCGTTTGACGCTGTCGAAAACCACCACAACGTCGATCCCGCAAGACTCCCCCAACCAAGTCAACTTGCAGAGGGGACCCATTACCTAAATTCTTCGCTTGAACAGGTAGCCTGGATCGAAGACGAAACCGATCGGCTGGGAAGGCTGTACATTCAAGCCAGCACCGAATCGTTGCAAGCGAGAACCGAAAAGAACCTCCTGCTGATCGCCATCACCTGGACCGTCACGCTCCTCCTTTCGATGATTGCCTCTGCCAGACTGGAAAGGGTGATTTCAAGTCCCATTGTGGAACTAGCGGAAGTCGCCAATCACATCTCCGACTGCAATGATTACTCCGTGCGAGTTTCCAAATTCAGCGATGATGAAATCGGAGTGCTCTACACATCCTTTAACAAGATGCTCGCACAAATTGAATCGAGTCGCGATGAACTGAAAGCGGCTAGGGATCATCTAGAAGACCGTGTCCACGAGCGGACTCAACAATTAACCGATACCAATCATCAACTAACAAATGAAATTGCCGAGCGTGCTCGGGCGCAGATAAAACTGCAGGAACTGCAACATCAACTTATCGATACGGCACGTCGAGCAGGGATGGCCGACGTCGCGACCGGTGTCCTGCACAATGTCGGCAACATTCTAAACAGTGTGAACGTCTCTGCAGGGTTACTGCAGGAACGACTTCGTTTCAGTCCCGCGACCAGTCTGCGGCGTTCGGCCGACTTACTATCGACCATGCAAAACATCGCGGTTCCCGACCAGGATCATCGCACCGAGTTACTGGAACCGGAAGCTGACGAGTCGATACCATGTGAGGTATCCGCCCTGTCACGTCTGGAAAAGTTATCCGAATACTTGGGAGCCGTTGCGGACAAATGCGAAAACGACAGCCAAGAAATGTATGGCGAGGTGGACCGTCTGCTGTCAAACATTGATCACATCAAACGGATCGTCAGTTCACAGCAGTCGATGTCCAAGTCATCGGGGTTGATCACCGAAGTCAACGTCGCGACGCTCTTCTTCGAAGCCATTCAGCTGCATGATTCCAGCCTATCGACGCATGGAATTGAAGTCGACTGCGACTTCATCGAACATCCAACGCTCCAATCCGATGAACACCGAATCCTACAAATCTTGGTCAACTTGGTCTCCAACGCCAAGCAAGCAGTCATGTCAAGCGAACGAATCCCACGAACCATACGGCTTGGGATCCAGCACACCGCCGAAAACCGACTGCAAGCAACGGTGAAGGACAACGGAATCGGAATCCGCCCCTCCGACCTAGACAAAATCTTTTCTTACGGCTTCACCACCAAAGTCGACGGACATGGGTTTGGCTTGCACGCAAGCGCACTGGCTGCCTACGAACTGGGCGGATCGTTACAAGTAAAAAGCGACGGCGTTGGACGGGGCGC
The DNA here is from genome assembly GCF_007741495.1 of Roseimaritima multifibrata. Lineage (NCBI taxonomy): Bacteria > Pseudomonadati > Planctomycetota > Planctomycetia > Pirellulales > Pirellulaceae > Roseimaritima > Roseimaritima multifibrata. The sequence continues at coordinate 3,135,403 of NZ_CP036262.1, read as the reverse complement.
CCAATTTGTTCTTGACCTCCCATACCACCCCTCAAAACAAGACAATAATGCCTAAGCATGCTCTTGAAAATCGACATCGAATCCTGGTTGTCGACGACGAGTCGAACCATCGTGATTTCCGCCGGATTTTGGCTAAGCGTGAAGCGCGTGCTGAGCTGGGGATGTTGGAAAGTGAGTTGTTTTCTTCCTACCGATTCACAAATCCCACGCCCGCCCCTCGCGCCCAACATCTTGGTTGAACCAAAGGAATGGTTCTCGATTACGATATCGGACATCGGCTGCGGGATACCTGCCGGGGAACTGAAAAAAGTTCTTGATCCGTTTTACACGACGAAACGTCGGGACGAAGGAACCGGAGTCGGTTTATCGATTACCAACACGCTTATTCAAAGGCACGGGGGCTGCATGAAAATTGAATCGACCGTAGGAACCGGCACGAACATCCGTCTCTATTTACCGCTGGCCAAGCGGCCGATCGTTCGATCCTGGGGCATCGCCCAACCGATTCCAACAGGGATGCTTCAGATGGATTTCCGTAATCGCGTGCCTGCAACCGGTTCATAAATGGCGATGGCTTGAAGGGATTTAAAAACGATTCCGATCCCGCTTGTTGTCTGCCCCATTCCGGTCGCCAAAACCGTCGGCGTATTCACTGAACAGAGGGCCCCCAGTTCTTCCAGCCTGTTTGCGAACATGCTAAAGTGGGGGGATGGTCATCCCTAATCCCCGCTATTCCCTCTCAGACATTGAAGTCCTCTTTGCTTCATTTGCCGAGGATTTGGATAGCCCCGTCTTTTTAGTCCAACCGCAACCATCTGCATGGATCGTTGCGGCGAATACTTTGGGCACCACTTGGCTGGAAAAGACTGGAAAAGAAGGGAACGATTCCAGCGGTGCGACGGAACTTTTAACCGATTTGGCCCTCGGCATGGACAAGCATCATCATGCGTCCAATTCTAACTTCGCTCCGCAGACAATTGTGACTCGAAGCGGCGCGACACTGCAAGTTCGGCCTGCCAGCCATACCTCGGAAGGTCCGCTATGGCTTGTCAAAGTGTTAGAGGTTGAACCACTCGCTCGAACCGAAACCGCCCCGACCGTCGAGGTCAACAAGCAGCTGTTTTCGGTGGCGGCCGCCCACTGGAATGCAACATTTTTGCATGAAATTGCTCAACCGGCTCATGTGTTTGTGAACATCGCCGACATTCTTGAATCCTACCTGGATGATAACCAGCTTGATCCGGTGGTCGTCAGAAACCTGACCGAAACGATGCAAGCGGCTGCTGAAAAAGCTTGTCAGTGCGTTGCAGGGTTGAAACAGCAGCTTCCAGCGTGGGAGTCGAAACTTAGCGAATTCGACATGCGAGTGCTGTTTGAAAATTTCTGCCGCGAGTGGGAATCGACCAGCCAAACACTGGCCCGTTCCAACGAGACCGACGAAACCAAATGGTTGATCGTTGCCGACCAGCAGCAGGTCGATTTATTGCTGCGGTTACTCCACTTGCTCTGCCAAACCGTCAACACATCCGACGCCTCCAAAATCACCGAGTGGGAACTTAGTGCGGATCTGAACCAAGTTTGGATTACCTGCCGCTTTGCTGCCCCTCTTCACGTGCCGACACAGGTCCTAGAGGCCTCCCCCGAAGATCTGTTTGCCGCTTCGGCCCGCGGTGCGGCCGAAACGATTGCCCATGGCAATGGCGGCGGATTGACTTGGCTGCCAGTCACCTCTTTTCCCGCCACGGGGGTCACGCCGCCAGCGGCCGACCTGGCAGCAGGGTTTCAGGTTCAGTTCCCTTTGGTTGGATCGCCTCGTCCGGCGGTAACCCAACGCCGCATCATTCGCCGCAGCTGGCACTGACAAAGTCACTCCTTCGGCGACTCCATCTGACCGGACAGACAAGCGATTCAGGATCTTACATCCCTTGTTCCGCAAGCGTCCCCAGCACGCTTCGTGTTGCTCTACCGCTCCGTTCGGGTATAGTGACAGTCAGACACTAATGAGAACGGCTCTCAACTTGAACATGTGTTTCGCTTCTAACGGTGCAGATTGCTTTGATGTCGCTACCAAAAAAATCGGGTTTCACACTCATTGAACTGCTTGTTGTGATCGCGATTATCGGCGTGCTGGTGGGGTTGCTGTTGCCGGCGGTCCAGGCCGCTCGCGAGGCGGCGCGCCGCATCAGCTGCGGCAACAACTTGAAACAAATTGGCTTGGCGCTCCACACTTACGAATCCTCCCTTCAATCATTGCCCGCCGCATGGTCCCCGACAGTTGGCAGCGGCGACGGCTGGTCGGTCCAGGCTCGGTTGCTTCCGTTCCTCGAACAGGCGGCGCTATCCGACGCGGTCGATTACGCCAATGGATATGGAACGGCGACCATTTCCAGCGGTGGAACCTCAACCCGCTTGGCGTCGTTTCGTGTTCCCACCTATCAGTGCGCTTCGGAGATCAACAGCCGCGTACGCACTGACAGCGCTGGCGCCCCTTACCACTTCCCTTTAAATTACGGCTACAACGCAGGAACCTTCTTCGTCTTTGATCCGGTGAATGGTAGTGGCGGTAACGGGGCACTAGGGGTGAATCGTTACCTCGGTTTTCGCGACTGCATCGATGGTTTAAGCAACACGATGGCGTTTGCAGAAGTGAAGGCCTACACGCCGTACCTGCGTGATGCGGCGATCGCAAGTGGACTGACAATGCCGACGGATTCGAGTGTCATCTGTGGTTTAGGCGGAAATTTCAAAGCCGATACAGGGCATACGGAATGGGTTGACGGACGCTCCCACCAGACCGGATTTACCTCGACATTCGCTCCAAACACGGCCGTGATCTGTAACCAAGGTGGCATCGACTACGATGTCGATTGGACCAATCAACGGGAGGGAGGATCCACCACCGTTCCGACGTACGCAGCAGTCACTTCGCGAAGCTTTCATCCAGGCGGAGTACAGACCGCCATGATGGACGGATCCGTAACCTTTCGTTCAGAAAACATCGACCCAACGGTTTGGCAAGCCTCTTCGAGTCGAAACGGTGGCGAAGTCGTTCAGTTGGACTAGGGCAGTCCCCCACGAAGCGATTAGCGGAAGTCTCGCGATCGGCTTTGCAGGCCTTCAATGGACGATGTCAGATCTTCCACATGGCTGACGATGACGTGGACAATGCTTTGCTGATTTTCAAGCGTTCCCTGAACCAGCCAAGCGTTACTGGTCTGAGCGATTTTATAGAACTTCTCCCAAACCGCAGGAAACAAAACCAGGTTCATCGTCCCGGTTTCGTCTTCTAGCGTCGCAAAAGTGACTCCTTTTGCACTTCCCGGTCGCTGTCGCAACAGGACCATCCCGGCGATTCGCACCTGCCGGCCCTCGCGTGTTCCTGGCAGGCTTGCTGCTGTGACGCAGGAGAGATCTTCCAACTTCTGCCGACAGAACTGAATCGGGTGCCCTTTCAGACTGATTCCCGTTGTCCGATAGTCAGCATGCACATCCTCCATCGGTGACATCGGCAAAAGTGCCTCGGGGGTTGCTTCATCACTATCGTCATCCAACCCATCCAGCAAAGGCAATTCGCGGCACTTTGATTCATGCGCGTACGCTTCCCATAAAGCGGCTCGGCGTCCTTTCGCCAAACTACCAAGGGCATCGGCATCGGCCAACGTTTGTAGAACCGCTTGGCCCAATTGCAGGCGTTGGTTTAGGTCGGTCAAATCCTGGAAGAGACCGTTCCGCTGACGTTCTGCAATGATCTGTTCGGTGATAGCCGCTGGCAAACCACGGACCATCGCCAACCCCAAGCGAACACTTGGTGGATCATCAGCGGGGGAAGCGGCTGTTGACGGCAAACGGACCAAAGTCGCCTCCCAATCGCTCGCATTCACGTCGGCAGGCAAGATCGACACGCCATGTTTTTGCGCGTCGGCGATCAACTGAGCGGGCGCATAAAAACCCATCGGTTGACTATTCAGCAGGCCGACACAAAAGGCAGCGGGATAGTGCCGTTTCAGGTAGCAGGAGGCGTAAACCAACAACGCAAAACTGGCCGCATGCGATTCTGGGAAACCGTATTCACCAAACCCCTTGATCTGATGAAAGACCTGTTCAGCAAAAGTTTCATCCAGTCCATTGCGTTGCATCCCTTCCATCAGTTTGACTCGAAACCGTTCAATCACGCCGGGGCGACGCCAAGCGGCCATGGCGCGGCGCAATTGATCGGCTTCACCGGGCGTGAATCCTGCGGCGACCACGGCCAACCGCATTGCCTGCTCTTGAAAAATCGGGACCCCCATCGTCCTTTCCAAGACACCTCGGATCGCGTCATTGGGATATTGCACGCTGCCGGGATTTTGCCGTGCCTTCAGAAAGGGATGCACCATATTCCCTTGAATTGGCCCTGGACGGACGATGGCAACTTCGATCACCAAATCATAAAAGCAGCGTGGACGAAGCCGTGGCAGCATGCTCATCTGAGCGCGGCTTTCAATTTGAAAAACGCCGACGGTGTCTGCCGCACAGATCATGTCGTAGGTCGCTTTGTCAGCATCGGGGATAGTTGCCAACGAATAGGTTTTGCCATGATGTTCGGTGATCAAAGCAAAGCAGCGTTGGATCGCGGAGAGCATCCCAAGCGCCAGGACATCGACTTTCAAAATCCCCAGTTCGTCCAGATCATCTTTATCCCACTGGATCACGGTTCGCCCCTCCATCGCCGCATTTTCGATCGGGCAGAGCTCGCATAGTGCTCCGTTGGTCATCACCATCCCTCCGACATGCTGGGACAGATGGCGTGGAAAACCAAGTAACGTATCGGTTAGATAAAGGAAGCGTTTGCCCAGTTCCGTCGTCGTATCCAGCCCCGCGTCGTCATAGCGACTGGCAAGGCTCTCCTGCGTTCCGCGACTGCTTGCGTATTTGGCCAGAATATCGATCGTATCCGGCGAAACGCCCAAAACCTTACCGACCTCGCGGACCGCACTTCGAAGCCGGTAGGTAACCACCGTCGCGGTCAATCCAGCTCGCTCCCGGCCGTATTTGGAATACAGATATTGCAACACCTCCTCGCGACGTTGGTGTTCAAAATCGACATCGATGTCCGGAGCTTCATTCCGTTCGCGACTGATAAATCGTTCGAACAACAATTCGGTCTGACTGGGATCGACGCTGGTAATTCCCAGGCAGTAGCAAACCACCGAATTGGCTGCCGACCCGCGTCCTTGGCAGAGAATGTTCTGCTCTCTAGCGAATCGGACCAAATCCCAGACCGTCAGAAAATAGGCTTCGTAGCCCAACTCTTCGATCAGCTGCATCTCATGACGCAAGGCGTCAATAATCTTTGTTGGAACTCCCGCCGGCCAACGCTGCTTCGCACCTTTCCAAGTCAAACGTTTCAGATATTCCAGCGGCGGTTGCCCATCGGGGGCCAGTTCTTCAGGATATTCGTAACGCAGTTCACTCAACTGAAAATGACAGCGTTCCGCAATTTCTACGGTGCGTGCGACCGCATCGGGTAGGTTTCGATAAACCTCATTCACTTCAGCAAGCGAACGCAGGTGTCGCTGACTGTTGGAGAACCGTTTCCCATGCACTCGATCAATGGTGGTCCCGTTGCGGATCGCGGTCACACAGTCGTGCATCAGCATTCGTTCGGCCGTGTGGTAGTGCACGTCGCCGGCCGCGACCAACGGAATTTCGCTTGCCAGCGAAAGATTTTTCAGCTCCGCTGCTAGACCAACATCATCGACACCGCGGTGCAGTTCCGCCAACAGGTAAGCGCGGTCGCCAAACAGATCGCGAACCTGGCCAAGTTGATCGATCCACTGGCCGGCGGTCTTGGAGCTTTGTGCGTCGATCCCCGGACGGTATAAAACGCCGGCCAGCAGCCCTTCCTGAAATTCCAGGACATCGGCCCAGGACAATTCGCAGCTTCCCTTCTCTCCTCGCATACGGCCCCGCGACAACAACCGGCAAAGCCTTCCATAGGCGGCACGATCGGTCACCCAGAGGACCATCGGCAGGCTATCGGCAGGCCAAATTTCGGCTCCGATGATCAGCGGAAAATCGACGTCCCGGGCCGCCCCAAAAGCGCGAACGACTCCGGCCAGGGACTCACGGTCGGTGATCGCCAGCCCTCCATATCCCAGTTCATTTGCCCGCTGCACCAGTTCATCCGCATGGGAAGCTCCCTCAAGAAACGAAAAATTCGTTTTGCAGTGCAGTTCAACATATTGCATGACAGCCACCGAATGGACGTTTGTTCACTTAGCGATAGCCTGTCAAAATTTGCCGGGTGAAGCAAGAGCCCTTCCAGGCGGCCCATTTTGCGAAAGATCGACGCTCAGAGCGGTCAGCGATTGCAGAACGGACGTCGGCTTCCGTTACAATCAGATCTCTTCCACAAGAACCTCTTTCCTTTCGTCTGGATGGACCATGTTTCGATTGTCGCTAACCCTATGCCTCGCCCTGCTGGCAGGGATCCACTTCGGAAACAGCAGTGATGCTGCAGAAAAGAATATTGTTTTTTTCGTGACCGATGACGAGAGCCCGACGCTCGGCTGTTACGGAGACTCCGCAGCGGTCACCCCTGCGATCGACTCGCTCGCTGCGGACGGCGTCCTGTTTCGCAACGCCTTCGCCACGACCGCCTCCTGCAGCGCCAGTCGCTCGGTGATCATGTCGGGTTTGCACAATCACCTGAACGGACAATATGGGCACCAGCACCACTTTCACAAGTTCTCTTCTTTCCATAACGTCGTCAGTTTGTCCTTGCCGCGCGTCCTTGCTAGGAGCGGTTACCGGACGGGACAAATTGGTAAATACCATGTCGCTCCCGAAGCGGTTTATCATTTCGAAACCTACCTCAAAGGGAATGGTCGCAACGCGGTAGCCATGGCAGAGGGATGCCGAGAATTTATTGCGGAAAGTGACGACCGTCCTTTCTTTCTCTACTTCGGAACGTCCGACCCGCATCGTGGAGGCGGAGTCGACGAGAACTCCCCTTCCGAACTGAAACCGAATCTATTCGGCAATCGGAGTGACAGGGGAGCGTACCCAGGCGTCGACGAGGTTTTCTATAACCCCGCAGACCTCCCGATTCCTGCCTTTCTTCCCGACACCCAAGAAACCCGCGAAGAACTGGCACAGTACTACCAGTCCTGCTCGCGAGTCGATCAAGGGTTGGCTCGTTTGGTTCAAATTTTAAAAGAAGCAAACCTTTATGACAAAACGTTGATCGTTTTCACGTCCGATCATGGGATGGCTTTTGCTGGCGGTAAAACAACGGTTTACGAAGCCGGATTACAAGTCCCGTTTGTCGTTCGCAACCCTTATGTTGCCGAGCGAGGCGTCGAAACCGACGCGATGATCAGCCATATCGACATCACTCCCTCCCTCTTAGATTTTGCGGGGGGACTGGATCCGAAAACCAACGGACCACGCAAGCCGTTAAATGCGAACAAGTTCTGGGCGGAACGGGATGAAGCCGTCAAAGACAACCGCGATGGCGGAAAGAAATTCACCAGCTACCATGGTAAATCTTGGCTTCCCGTGCTGGAAAATCCCGGTGAAGAGCACTGGGATACGATCTTTGCCTCTCACACGTTCCATGAAATAACGATGTACTACCCGATGCGGGTCGTGCGTGACAAAAGGTACAAGCTGATTTGGAATATCGCCCATGGCTTGCCCTACCCATTCGCTTCCGACCTGTGGGCGGCCAGCAGCTGGCAGGCTCAGCAGAAGCAGGGGCCCGAGACACTTTATGGACTAAAAACGGTCGACCAGTACATTCATCGCCCCGCTTTTGAACTGTACGATATCCAGACCGACCCTCACGAGGCAAACAATTTGGCGGCCGACCCGGCCTACAGCAAGGTCCTCGCAGAATACAAACAAAAACTAAAGCAGGGGCAGAAAACGATGAACGACCCTTGGATCACGAAGTGGGATTATGAATGAACCGGTGACGTTGCAACCGCTGTTGCTCCTTGTCGAAGGTGCCCCGGCGCTCTGGCGATTAGATGAGGGGACGCTAGCCTTGGCGGTCTTTACCGACAAGGCCGTGGCCGAGCAGTACGCTGCAGAATTTGCAGCCCAGCAGCCGTGGAAGATCGCATCTCCCGAACCGGTACAGGCGGTCCGCGCCATTGCGGAATGTGTTCGTCAGGGGGTCGTTGTCGCCGCCCTGAATCCTGCAGCCAGCAAAGCTAGTCGGTTGTTCGATCTGAAAGCGATCCTCCGCCAGGCTCGTGACAAATTACGAACCGGCGAACCTTTGACTTTTTAAAACCGACGAGGAACGAATCAGCCATCAAATTCAAGAATCTCTTGTCCCCAAACAGCAAGCGATTCATAGACTTTGTTGAAAGATTCGGCGTCGACAGGCTGAACGGGCGTCGTTGGCATAACCAGCGGCAATTCAACCGAAACGCCTGGCCCCTCCGGTCCCGTTGCCAGAACACGCATGCTTCCGCCCAGGTGATGGGCGATCATGAACAGCGAGAGCAAATCCATATCCAGGCCAATAGGCCATTTTTGCAGCGGGATCGAAGCGGCGAACAAGGAAGCCAGCTGAGAACTTTCTAGACTATCAAAACTAGCCTTCGCGGTAATCGTGACTTGCTCTTCACCGGACTGAACGTTCCATTCAATTTTCGCTGGATGTTCCTGAAGGTCAGCGATCCGTCGCACAATCAATCCCACCATGTGGCGGAACAATCCTGTATCGGTCTGGATTTCGCATTCCGTAGAATCTTCCGAAAGGACCAAATCGATAGCGTCTTCGGTTGCTTGTGCCGCTTGCTGCTTCAGAATATCGCCGAGCGATTCTCTTACGGAAACGGCTACGGCATTGTTCGTTGCGGGATCGATGCAGTCTGCCCGCAGCATTTCCACAGTGCGGACCATCAATTCGGCTTCGCGACGAGCGACCGCGGTCATGTTTAGCCGCGAAATTTCCTCCATCTGAATCTTCAGCCGTTGCTGAACAGGGGATTGTTCCATGTAAGCAACCAAAGCTTGCCACGCATTGCAGACGCGTCCCTCAAGGGCCGTCGCTGCGGTCGCTAAACCTCGAATCCGATCCATCACGACCAACCGATGCAGCACACTTAATTTTTCATGCAGCAGACGATCCCGTTCATCAACAACCGCATGAAATTCCTGCGCGCGGAGCAGCGTTCCGATCATCTCGTCCTCATCAAGAGGCTTCTTGAGGTATCGGAAGGCTCCCCCTTCGTTGACCGACTGAATCGCCAATTCCAATTCGCTGTAAGCCGTCAGCAGGATGCGAACAATATTCGGATAGCGAAAACGGAGCTGCTCCATTAGCTGCACTCCCGATTTTTTCGGCATCCGCTGATCGGTGACGACCACACTGACGTCCGCCGCATTCTCTTTCAAATATTCCAACGCAGCATCAACCGATTCCGCCGTCACAATTGGGAACTGGTCTTCGAACAGACGTTGAAAATATTTAAGAGCCTGCGGTTCGTCATCGACGTACAGAATTTTCTTTTCGGTGGAAGGATCGTTCATCGATTATCTATTCAGTTGCAAGAGGAAGATCAAAAGAAATATGAGCACCACTGCGTTCACTATGAATCGTAAGCTGCCCGCCGTGCCCGCGCACGATCGTATCGCAAATACTCAGCCCTAAACCTAGTCCTTGGCCCGGTTCCGAAGTGGTAAAAAAAGGATCGAAAATACGTGCTTGAATTTCAGCGGGAATCCCGGGTCCATTGTCACTGACGGTCACCCATAACCGATTCGTTGCGGTTTCTGTACCGCTGGTTGAATGATCGCTTGTCAGTCGTTTGCTTTGTTCAAAAGGTTGTGTCAGCGATACCGACACGCAAATTTCTGGCGTCGGCGCCGACGCGGTCGAAGGGGAATCCGTTTCCGCGTGTTTTTGAATGGCACGAGCGGCGTTTAGAATCAGATTCAGCAGCACCTGCGTCAACTGACTTTTGGAACCACGTACCTGCCACTGCCCCAACGCATCCCAGTCCGCTTTCATTTCAATATTATCTGCATCGGCGGCTGCGAACCGGAATGCCGTCCGCGCCACTTCGTCGATCGTAAGCACATTTAGTAGTTTGGCTTCATCGGGGTACGCAAACGTGCGCAGGTCCGAAATGATGTCCGCAATCCGCTGGATACCGTCTTGAATATCGACAATGGTTTCTTGGGGGTCACGCCCCTTTTCAAGGTCCTTTTGCAAAGCCCTGATCGCCATTGCCGTAAAGTTCACAGGGTTATTGATTTCGTGAAGAAGCCCCGCCGCTAGGCTTGCGACCGCACGCATTTTTTCACTCTGAAACAGTTGAGTTTTCGTCTCTGCTAATTGGACGATCGAACGTTGCAGTTCTTCGCGTTCCGCACGCAATTCTACCTGCAATCGCGAACTGCGAATCAACCCTGCGACCCGAGCTCGAACTTCGGTCAAGCCAAAAGGTTTCGAGAGAAAATCATCCACTCCCAAACGGAGCGCTTCCAGCTTAATGTTTTCATCAAAGTGGGCGGTCAACATAATGATTTTTGTATCGCGCAATTCCTCACACTTCTTCAGCCTCCGCAGCACATTCAGCCCATCTTCGTCCGGCAACATAAAATCAAGCAGGATGCAGTGAGGCTGGCATCGCACCGCCGTTTCGACACCTTCATTTGCCGAAGCGACGGCGACCGTTCGGAAGTGAGCCTGCAACGCCTCACATAAGAAGGTCCGCAGATCAAATTCATCGTCGATGATGAGTACTTCGGTTTTCTCCTGAACGCCATCCGCATCCACTTTATCCGCAACCGAATCCGAAGCGGTCTGCGCGACCAGATTGGCTTGTAAACGCGACGTCGGTCCTTCCCGTTCGGGTGCCAACGGGTTCGCTGTCATCGGCGAATCGACCGCTTGCTCAACCGACTCGGCCAGTGGCAACTGGACGGCGAATCGGCTTCCCTTTTCGCTTCCATCTTCAACGTGAATCTGCCCACCGTGCCACTGCACAATTTCGCGTGAAATCGGCAATCCCAGCCCCAACCCCTTAGCAGCCTGTGCACTGGCGATGTTCTGGAACAGCCGCTCAAAAATTTGTTCACGTTGGTCAGCGGGGATCCCAGGTCCTTCATCGGTAACCCGGATCAGCGCGTTGTCGTCTTTGGCTTCTAATTCGATGCAAATTCGTCCTCCAGGAGGCGAAAATTTGATCGCATTGCTTAACAGGTTTAACAACACCCGTTCCATCCGGGGAACATCGACCCGCAACTGCAACGGGACCGAGGTCGATTGCAAATCCAGTTCAAGCCCTTGTTGGCGGACAATGGGCCGGATCGTCGCGGCAATATCTAGAAGGAATTCACGCGCATCGACATTTTCAACCTGCAAGCGAAAGGTGGCGTGATCCAGACGCACGATATCCAGCAAATCATCGACCAACAGACGAAGCCGGTCGGCATTTCGACGGATCAACGCAAGCGACGTACCCGCGGCCTCCGAAATTCCACCACGTGAGGAAAGCAATGCGTCCAACGGTGCCAGGATCATTGCCAGCGGAGTCCGCAGTTCGTGGCTGATGTTCGCGAGGAAATCCATTCGTTGGTTATCGATTTGTTCCAGCTGACTGTTCTTTTCGTCCAGACTGCGCCGCAGTAGAAAATCGGTCCAGCGGTTGCGGTAACTCAAATGGCAAATCACCGTGCAAACCAAACTGGTCGTCAGCAAAAAGAACATCGCCAGCGGAAGAAAACCAGCAGACATCCGATCATCTGCGGTATGAAACCAGACGGCGCATAAGTAGAAGACCGTCGTCACACTGCAGTAGACCAATGCTTCTTTGGAATTGAATCCCATCAGCTGAACAAAAATCATCAGGAGGATCAGCCCGAAAAAATAGAGCGATTTTCCTCCGTCAACCCACCAGACCATCAGCGCGATCGCAGCGGCCGGGATCAATAGCAACAATAGGCTCAGGCGTTCAACGGGTAGGCTTTCGCCTCGCAGCAGCAACAGCCACCCCATTCCTAACAGAACGGTTGCTCCGATGCGAATTGCCAACAGCGGATACAATGCCTGTGGGTACAAAACCTGATCCAGTCCGACCCCCATGGGCATCAGAATCATCCCCAGGACCAAAGCAATTCGCGTCCGCGACAGTCGCTGCGTTTTCTCAACGGCTTGAAATTGCGCTGCCGATTGCTCGGGTTGCAGAGAGGGACGTTGGAACATCAATTTGGGTGACTATCGCGATGTTTACGGATTTCTAAGAAGACATTCACGCCTGTTTTATCACTGTACACACGCTGCTCTCCTAAATCCGGCACAAGTTCAAGCATATCCTGCTCACTGCGAAGTTCTAGATTCCAGTCAAGCACCAGCCCCATGACTCCAACAGAAGAGTGCGTCGGAGAAACGTTTGTAACCAGGACCATCCCTCCTGGTTTTACCCAAGAATAAAACAGTTCCAGCAGAAAACCACAGGTTGTATCACGGAAATAGTCAAACAACCCTGCGCAGTAGACGACGTCGAATCGCGGGGAAAGCGCATCCGACTGTCCTTCGACCGAAGTTTGAATCAGTTCATGAACCGACCGCTGCTTCAAATCAATCTGCATCTGAGGGCGGATTGCCATCGCCGTCGGAATCAGGTTTTCACGAACATGGGATAACGTTTCGGTATTGAAGTCGACCAATTCAACGTCCATTTGATTGGCGATTTCCTCCGCTTGTGCCAAGCGGGCGATCTCTACCGCAGGACCACACCCCAGATTCATAATTCGAACACGCCCGTTGTCGATCACAGGTCCATCCCCACGTAGTCCGCCTTCGACTTCGCGAAGCAGCGCTGCCTGCAACATTTCGATGCGGTTTCGATGTGCCGCCGGTGCATCATGGCGGAGGGCCGACGCATTCAGCACTTTCGCGAACGTGTTAGGGCCTTCCCAAGGCTCGTTCAGCATCATCCGCACCATTTCAAAATCGCCGGCATACCCTAACGGTTTGTTGTAGGCGCGATTCATAAAGGGCGAGCTCATCATCAGTGGATGAAGTTCGCGCTGCGCGAAGGCACGGTGATAGGATAGATGTTTCGAGGGGAGCGATCCGGAAGCGCCTTCAAAATCCGCATACAACTGCATCAGTCGCGGCGATACCTCTTTGTCGACATCGGTAACGAACTCCAGCATCCGATCCGAATTCGAAGCCGGATCATGAACGCCAGCATCCGTTTCCCAGTGCTCCAACCAGCGGCTAAGTTCCTGCAGGTAGTTGCGAAGGTTCCCCACGCTGACCTGGAACGGTTTTTCAAGCCGCTGCGTCGCTGCCTCCCAGTCGCTGACAAAATCTTGAACGATCGACCGCAGCACGTCCCCTGGTTGCAACCCTTTCAGGTCAGACCAAGGGTCGACCAGCGACGCCGAAACGATCAACATCAACCCCGTGTTCAGCAGCCCCGTTACCACGGCTCGGCCGCTGTAGGTTTCCCGTCGCCCTTGATGGATGCTCAGTTGCTGCAGGACTTCGGACAGCTGCACAATCGAGTAGGGATTGTAGACCTCGAAAACGACCTGCTGCCGGTTCAGCCTAACCAAGCTACCCCGGGACTCGATTCCCTGCGAGTTTCGGAAACTGACATGAGAAGTCATCGTAAGAGAAGTATTCTTGGCCAATGTGTTTGCGTCCGAATGTTAAGTACCAGAAAGCGACCGTCAGTGTCATCCGATCGAGATCATCGTACTCCAATCCAACGCCGCCGAAAGAATAGAGAGACCACTCTAAGTGGATCAAACACCATCCGGCAGAGGGGGCGCCGGTGACATTGGCTTGGTCGCTACGGCAAGTGGATAACGATCCACGAAGTAGGAAACCGGCGTCCCTTCCAAGTCGTGCCCCTTTAGAATCCAGCCCTCATCGCCAAAAGTCAATGATTCAGGAACCAGTTCGCGGCTGACACACTCGCCCGCCGTCCCCACTTCGCCAATCAAAATTTCTCGCTTACTGCGGATCGCCGCAGTCAGCGGAACCAAGCCACGAAAGGTACCGACATCCTGAACTCTTTCCGTTTTTTCAGCGATCGTCAGCGAACTAATGTGATTCCGGACCGGTTCCGGCAAGCGAGCCGCCAACTTTAAGACCGCACGTTTGATCGCTTCTCCTGTCGATCCGTCTTTGGGAATCCCCTGACAGGCTGCGTACAGCAGTTCGGTCAGTTCCTGCGGGCCGATGCTATTCAGATTGAACTCGCTTTCGCGAGACAACGTGTAACAGGCCGTTTCGATGTCAAAGTCGATTTGGACGCCTAAATCGCGAAGCGCGGCGATATCGCGGAAGATCGTCCGCCGATGCACCTTCATTTCTTGAGACAACTGGATGGTGTCGTAAGGAACTCGCGTCTGCAACATCAGCAAAATGCGAAGGATTCGTTCCAGTCGACTCGGCATCGTATGGGAACCCGAAAGGGTGGGAGGGTTCTAAAAAAAGAAAGGGATAGTGGGCAGTCGCCGCCTACTTTACCCCAAAAAAACCGCGATGAGGCAGCGCCTGCCCCTGCGCTGCTCACCGCGGTCGATTGGCTGCGGACGCATCAGCAAAACGTTCGACTACGATTTGCATTTGTTGCCCAGCGAAACACCAATACTCAGGATCGTCAATCGGTGTGACAGCTGATGTCACCCCCACCCCCTTTTTTAAAAAAAATGTTCCTTTTTTTTATTTTCCGGAGCACTATTCGGGCCTGCCGCGAGAAGTCGTTTCCCAGTAGGATGCCCTTCGCCTTATAAAGCTTCCTCAGCGTGCGTTCCAAGTCGAGCGTTGAAATAGCTATAGTGCTTCCTCCAGAGTTAGCCTCAGCCGCTTTGATTTTTCAGCAAACCACTTGCGATTAAGCCGCTGAGTTCCGTCGTGCCCGATATTTTCCGGGGACGAAATACTCGTCCTTTTTGCTCCTGTATTGGATTCAGATAGACCATGTCTCTTTCGATTTGCGGCCAGAATGGGGAACTCCCGGAAACTCAAATTGCAATTGTCGTATCGCGTTACAACGAATCGATTACAGGTAAATTGAGCGTCGCTGCGGAACAGACGTTATTAGATGCAGGGTTTACGCCGGAATCCATCACCGTGGCCCATGTTCCTGGAGCCTGGGAATTGCCGTTGATTACGGCCCATTTTCTGCGTCAGCCAAAATTTGGAGCCGTGATTGCCTTGGGAGCGGTTATCCGAGGCGAAACCACGCATGACGAACACATCAACCGAGCGGTCTCGCTTGCACTGATGAACTTGGGTCTGGAAACAGGTAAACCAGTCGCTTTCGGGCTGCTGACGTGTAACACCGTTGAACAAGCGATTCACCGTAGTGGCGGAAATGTGGGAAACAAAGGCGTCGAATCAGCAGACGCCATTCTGGAAGTGCTCCGCTTGCAGCCGAAGTTGCCTGCTTAAGCGCGAACCGGCGGGGACCACGGGGACCGAAGTCCAAACCTTAATGCCGGTCCTCCTACATGGCTGGCAGGCTGGCGGATTCAATTGACCCCACCGGGGGATCTCCATAGACTCTGCCTCCATGCAATGAAGCAATTGGCGTTAAGTTGCCCCCGGCCTCGAATGGAATCGATGGAATGCCGCACAAGCAAACAGTTAAGGAGCAGAGCGTCGAAGCGGTACCGGCACGTGGTTTTGATCGAACCCGACGCATGGCGGTGCGAATCTTTTTCTGCGGCATCCTCGTTTGCATGATCGCGGCGGTTGTCCCGCATCAAGCCCTGCCCGAAAACGATCTGAAGCCTCGACTGCACGCCGCCCTTGCTGCGGTCGGTGTCAGCCAAGGTTCGTGGTCGATGTTCGCCCCCAACCCCAAAGTCGACAACGCTTGGCTGGACGCCACCATCACCGCTCCAGATGGGCAGGTAAACCACTGGACATCGCCGGAATGGCGACACGTAGGCCGCTGGGAAAAATTCTACCGCTTTCGCGAACTGAACTTTTATAGCCGGCTACGAAACCTACAGAACCGCCCGGGTGCGGAAGATTTTGCCAATTATCTTGCCAGGAACGAAAATCCATCTTCCGGCAGCGATAGCGAAGCGGAATTGATCTCAAGTGGCGTTCGGTTGATCATTCCAATCGAAGGGGGGATTCCCGATCCGGATGAAGTGACCTGGATGTTGTATTCCGAAACCATCGCAAGGACGCCTTCCCGTGAATAATCTGATGCGGCGTGGGACCGCAGCGCTTGACCGCTTTTTGTTTCACTCCTGTGATCCGCGAACCTGTGTTCTGATCCGGATCGGTTTTGCCCTGCTACTGATGATTTACACCACGGTCTTGCTGCGCGACGGCGTGATGTGGTTCAGTGGAGAAGGAGTTCTTACCGCAGCGACCGCAGAAAAACTGAACGCCTTCCCGGTCTGGTCCTTTTTTCACTGGGGTCCCGACAGCCCGTTCATGGTTCGGTTCGGGCTGATTGCCTTGTTGATCCATAGCGTAGCCCTGCTTGTCGGGTTCTACTCGCGGTGGCAAGCGATCGCCATCTTCTTTTGGATCGTTTCGTTTCAGGTCCGAAATCCAATGCTGAACGATGGCGAGGATACGCTGTTCCGGCTGTTTGCGTTTTTCCTGATTTTCTTACCACTCGATTACGCGTGGTCGCTGGGAAAACGGTATCCCGTCACCCGTTGGTTCCGAAGAAAGCCCGTAACGGACAGCGTTATCAGTGACGCCGAACGATTCCAGACGGGGCAGCAAGCGGCCTGGGGATTAAGACTGTTTCAGTGCCAGATGACGCTTATCTATCTCTCCGCGGTCTGGTGTAAATTGCTGGGGAGCGCATGGCGAGACGGATCCGCATTGTTTTACGTCTACCAGATGGAAGACCTTTTTGGACGCGGCCCCATCCCTTCGTTCGTCACCGAGTCGCCTCTTTTGATTCAACTGATGACCTGGGCGGTGTTAATCGGCGAAGCAGGATTACCGTTTGCACTCTGGTTCAGGCCGACGCGAAAAATTGCGGTACTCCTGGGAATCACGCTGCACCTGAGCATGGAATACTCCATGCACCTGTTCCTGTTTCAGTGGATCATGATCCTTGGGTTGCTCTCTTTTCTACCGGTCAAAGCGCCGACCGTTGAGAAGCCAATCAAAGCCGCAGCAACCAGCTGAAACGAAAAAGAATGTAGCCGTCCGCTCCGCCAAAGTTGTTTTTGACGTATTGCCGGTCTGCCCACGCTATGCGCGAGCGTTAGCTATCGTCGCCAGACGGTGGGTCCCACTCGGAAACCGTCCCTTACAAATTTCCCGTTCCACGCGAAAGGCGACAAACACAGGCCCTTGGCAACCTGAACACTGAACAAAGTCGTTTAGTCTTCGGTTTGCGTTCGCTTGGGCAAAACCCAATTTGGGCGGACGAAATGGCAGGTGTATCCGTTGGGGATTCGCTGCAGGTAATCCTGATGCTCCGGTTCGGCTTCCCAAAAATCGCTGGCAGCTTCCACTTCCGTCACGACCTTTCCTGGCCACAAACCGGAGGCGTCCACGTCTTTGATCGTATCGAGGGCGATCGCTTTTTGTTCATCCGTTGTGTAGTAGATCGCGGACCGATAGGAAGCCCCACGGTCGTTGCCCTGACGATTAACGGTCGTTGGATCATGGACCTGGAAGAAGAATTCCAGCAATTTTCGATAATTGGTTTTGGCGGGGTCGAAGACCACCTCGATCGCTTCTGCATGGTTCCCGTGATTGCGATAGGTCGCGTTGGGCACATCCCCACCGGTGTAACCGACTCGCGTGGAAACGACACCCGGCAGTTTGCGAATCAAATCCTGCATTCCCCAGAAACAACCACCCGCTAATACGGCTCGCTCGTTCATCGGCTTCTCTCCCTTTTCAGTGGTTTCCGCAACGACGGCTGTCTTGGTTTCGCGATTCGCAGGCTTGGCAGGAGGGTCACCATTTCCGATAGCTAGAACGATTCCCCCTCCAAGAACTGCGAGAGCGACCGCGGAAACGTATTTGACACTCATCGTTATCCCTCAACAAGAATATTGGTAATGCAAAGCACATCCGAGAACCGGACGCATGGGCAAATCCTATTTTACCCTAAACACTCTAGAAACCGTGGTACCCCGCTAAGATTTCATCCTCGGCGGCTCGTTTTCAGCTCCGTTTTATAGCGGGACTGCCTGCAAATCTAAAGAACAAAACGAGAGTCCATTTTTAGACGGGATCCACATCTTTCATCAATTCATGATGCAGCATTTCCAGCAACGTCTGAAGAAAAACCACAATCATGGGGCCAACAAGCAAGCCGATCGGTCCAAAAACCTGGATCCCCCCCAGAACGCTTAACAGCGCCAACAGCGGATGCAATTGGCTTCGCCCGTGCAGAATAAAGACCTTGATCACATTATCGATTGTGGAAACGACCAACGCTCCCCACAATCCCAGGGCGATCGCGATCGACCAGTTCTGATCGACAAACCCGATCCACAACACACACGGCAACCACACAGAAGTTGCACCCAGAAACGGAATGAGAGCCATGAACGTGGTGATCAGAAACAACAAAACGACCGAATCCATCCCGGCAACATAGTAACCGAGCGCCGCCAGAACGCCCTGCGTCAGCGCACTCAGGATCGTCGCCAGCACGACGGCTCGACTGGTCCGATCAAATTCGATCAGCAACTGCTCCTCGTATTTATCATCCAGCGGACTTAAACGCATCATGGTCCGCGTCATCGTCGGACCGTCCAACATGAAAAAGAATATCGAAATGACCAGCACAACAAGTCCGAACGCGATGTGAAACACGAATTCAGTGGTCGCCGAGGCCAGGTTTGGCAATTGGCTTTGCAGGTAGGCTCGCGTTCGCGACAACCCGGCATGAATGTCGTCGTCGGAAGGGTTGGCCATCCGCTTCAGTTCCGCCCAAACCGGACCTCCCAGAACATGCTGCTGCAGACGATTGCTGGCGTCGCTTACTTGAACAAGCGTTTGCTGGTACGCCTGCCACTTCTCCCATTCACTGGTCACCGGATGCGCCGCTTGGATGGCTAACACGGGTTCACCCGGTTCCTGATCCGTAGATTCCTGGTCCGTAGATTCCTGATTGGTTCCATTCCGATCCGCTGCACCCTCCACAGCTTCCGCTTCCGCCGATGGCAGGGGGGAGGATGGCGCCGCCGAGTCGATCAAATCGGGTTGTGCGGATTCACTCGGATCTCGAAAAACTTTTTCGAGCGAACTCGCTTGCTCTTGCAAATCCGCGATACTCGTTTGCAGTTCTTCATAAAGGCCAGCATCCCACTCGGAACTTTCGCCGTGCAACGCCCATAATCGAGTGCTGAGTGCATTGACCTTTTCGATCCGGCTGTTGGTCGCCGCCAGG
The DNA here is from genome assembly GCF_007741495.1 of Roseimaritima multifibrata. Classification (NCBI taxonomy): domain Bacteria; kingdom Pseudomonadati; phylum Planctomycetota; class Planctomycetia; order Pirellulales; family Pirellulaceae; genus Roseimaritima; species Roseimaritima multifibrata. The sequence goes on along the minus strand of NZ_CP036262.1, from coordinate 3,116,039 downwards.
TTACTGGGATCGGTCAGTTCATCGATGGTCGCATTTAGATCGCGATATAGTTCCGGATCCTGCATCGACACGCCAAAGGTGTCGCGGGCACGCCCGAGAGCCAGCGTGAGGCTTTGAGAATTCACGCCACTGAGCAGCCTTGTCCCTTGAGCGGCCCCGACCGAAAGAATCAAGACCGATGGGAGCAACACGATTAACATGATCACCGAGGTGGTCAGAAAGGCGGCCAACCGTCTCCGATGCCCCAACCGATCCATAAACCAACCGTGCAGCGGCCGAAAAATAACGACCAACAAAGCGGCCAGGAATAGCGGCACAAAAAATCCCACCATCACTCGATAGAACAAGATGCCAATCGCCACGATCACCACAATCAAGACGGTCACCGAGAGCAATCGTGCGATGGGCGTCCCCAGCAATGAAGCCGGATCGCTTGAGGCAGCCGACTCGGTTGAATCGGCCGAAACGTTGGATGGTGATGCTGGATCGGACACTGATTTCTTTTCACCCGAAGACGAGGCATTCGGTTTTCGTTTTCGGTTGCTCATCGGGAGCATGTCCAAGCAGGCGAGGTTCGGCAGATTCAGCCGTCCTCTAACACAGACGGCTTCGCAAGTAGAGTTTATAACTTACCGCAGGGGGAACGGCCCAGCGGTCGATTTCACTCAAACGTCTCGCTGCTCTACCCTCTGCCTAAAAACGATCTATCCGCAAAAGGATTTGGCTTGTCGAACAAACTGAAAACGGGACTCCGCTGCGTTGTGATCCTAGTGGTCCTGATCGGATTGTGGTTTACCGTCTCGGATGCCTATCGACAGATCCATACGGACGCTGGCAAACAGGAATTGCTAGGTCGTTTGCAGTGGCGATGGGTTGGATTCGCCGCGTTCTGTTACGCCTTAGGCCTCTTCCCTGCCGCCTACTACTGGTACCGAATCCTGCGTCGATTTGACGTTCCCGTTAGTGCCGGACGCGCCATCGCGGCTCACATTCAAGGGCATCTGGGAAAATACGTTCCCGGCAAAGCGATGGTCGTCGTCCTTCGAGTCGGAGCGATTGCCGGACCTGGGGTGGCGCCCATGACCGCAACGCTGGCGGTCTTTATTGAAACACTGACGATGATGGCGACCGGAGGAACGATTGCGGGGATCGTCGTCGCCAACACAGGAGCCCCTCGCTGGGTGACGTGGCTTGCGATCGGATTGGTGCTTGCCGCTTCGCTGCCAACCATCCCATCTCTGTTTCGCTTGGTGCTTGGCCGCTTACAAAAAAACAGGACTGCGGCCGTTTCCTTACGGGCATACGATTGGTCGACGTTCTTCCTGGGATGGGGCTGGATGAGCCTCACCTGGATCGCGATTGGAGCCTCGTTTGCTGCGACCGTCCATGCAATCGTTCCCCTCGCCAGCGAAGCCGATCTGCTGGTCGCAGCGGCCGCCATGGGGTTGGCCGTGGTGGCTGGTTTTGTTTCTCTACTTCCGGGAGGCGCTGGAGTCCGCGAACTGATCCTGACAGCGATTCTCGCACCGCGTATCGGCACGGCCGAAGCGTTGACGGCAGCCCTCTTGGCTCGCGTGATTTTTCTCGCAGTCGAAGTCGTTGCCGCCGGCGTTTGCACCGCAGCCCTACGCAGGTCGACCGATGGGGTCCAACCGGCCGAAGAGTAAAGCCAATGGTATAGAAGACTGAACTTTCAATCGAACGCGAAGAAAGTTTGTTGCCTTTCGCTTCGTGAAAGTAGCTTTACGAGGACGTTCTTTCGCGGGGACGTCAAATTTATAGGTGACGGTTTCTGAGTAAAATGGCTGCTGTGCGGCAAGCATGAGAAAATCCCAACCCGATGCGTAAGCGAGGGACCAGGAGCACGGTCTGCAATCCCTCGCTTCCGCAGCGGGTTGGGATTTCGATAGCCTGCGAGCCCGGAGAGTCGGCCTCATTAAATGCGGGGCCGAAGCAATACGAACCGCTTCGGAGATCGTTAAGATGTCACTATTAGATTTCACGTCCCGAGCGAAAGGCGACAATCGGTTAACCGTTAATGGCGGCGCCAAAAGTTTGGCGACAACAAGACCAGAACGCTGAACAACTCGACACGTCCCAGCATCATCAGCCAGACAAACAGCAACTTCGCTGGCTGGCTGAATCCTGCATAGTTCTTCGTCGCCCCCACGACGCCCAAGCCGGGACCAATATTGTTAAGAGTCGCCGCTACCGCACTGGCCGAATCGAGCAATTTTTCGTCGAGCGTACTTTTTAGTCGCTGTTCCGGAGTCGTGATCATCGGAGGCTCCAAATCCCGCGGACTATCGGTATCCGTCGCGACATCGGCAGCCCCTTCGGCCGTACGAACAACGCCCCAAGTTCGATCGGGTTCGAACGTCACCAACAACATCCACGACGCCGCACAGATCGCCAAAAAAAAGCTGAAATACAAAAGGATGCCTCGTTCGACTTCGGGGTCTTCCATCGCCTGCCCGCCCAGTCGCAGGGGGCGAACGACTCGAGGCCGATGCGAACGTTCGATTTCCAACCGGAGGATTTTGGCGAACAGGATATGCCGAATGACCTTCATTCCACCTCCGGTACTGCCGGCGCAACCGCCGACAAACATCAGCAACAACAGGGCTCCGCGGCCAAAGTTGTTCCAGGCATCAAAATCGCCCGTGCCATACCCGGTCGTCGTGATCACCGACACGACCTGAAACAGTCCGTAGCGAACTGCGCTTCCGAGCGTCTCAAAATGGTCATCCTGGTACTCCATTCCAAACAGCACCACGCCGACCGTTACCAACACGATGATGCTGATGAAAACTCGAAATTCCACATCCCGCCAAAGACGAAGCGGGGATCCGATCGAACAGAAGTACAACAAGGTGAAATTGGTACCGGCCAAAATCATAAAGAAGATCGTCGTGTACTCGATCAAAGCACTGTTGAAACGGCCCAGACTGGCGTTGTAGGTACTGAACCCGCCCGTCGCCATCGTCGCAAACGCATGGCAAAGCGCATCAAAGAAGGTCATTCCCTCCATTAGATAGATCACCGCCAGAATCAAATTCAAGCCGATATAGATCGCCGCAAAAACCAAAGCTGTATGCTGCATCCGTGGCATACTTCCCTCCTTGCTTGGGCCGGGCATCTCGGCACGCATCATCGCCTTTCCCGCAGACCCCTGCCCCAGAATGGCCACAAACAGGACCACGATCCCCAGTCCGCCAAGAAAATGCGTCCAACTGCGCCAAAACAAAACGCAGTACGAAACCAGCTCGGGATCTTCCAGTTCGGTTAGTACCGTCGCTCCGGTAGTGCTAAACCCCGACTGGGCCTCGAACATCGATTCGATGAAGGTGATCGGTCGATCATTTGAAATCGAAGTCCCGCTTAAAAAAATCGGTAGGGCTCCAAGCACGGTCGCCATCACCCAGCTAAGGCCAACGGTTGCCATCGCTTCCTTGCGATAAAGGGTATGCCCCTTCGCACTGTTACCGATGCGGCGGAGTGTCAATCCAATGATCGCACAAATAGCCATGCTGATCCCGAACCCAAAAACCGCCTGCCACTCCACCGACGTCGCTTCGGGCGCATACGTCCGCTGCGCAATGCCAGGAATCGCCCATGGCAGACTGAACACCATCGACCCACCAATCAGCAGACAAACCGCTCCAAGCAACCGGCAAAGCAATGCGTAGTTCATGAGGTCTCCATCCGTTCAGCGATCGACAGTAAACGAAGTCCCCCTCGAGAAATGCCGGCACCTGGTGAGAGTGGGCCTGATATCCAGAGAGGCCCGATAGTCTAAGGCGCGAAGAGCGATTGGGAATCACGGGGAGGTGGGGAGACACGGAGACTCGGAGACTCGGAGACTCGGAGACTCGGGGGCACGGGGGCACGGAGACACGGAGGCTCGGGGAGGCGATGCCATCTACTTTCTTAGCGGAACGGCGCGAGCCGTCCGGCAAGCGGATAGAAACCACTATGAATTTGCCCATCCGCTAGCTAATCCGCCCGCAGATGCCAAAGTCGACGGCATTGAGTGGAAGAGCCGGTCAACGGGCGGCTGTGTTTGAGGTTTTGGTGCTCCGCGGGGGCTTGTCCGTTTGATTTGGAGCGAGTCTGCTGGCTTTAGCTATCAATCTTTGGGCAAAGGGCCTAGAGATCGGATCCGAATTCCAAACTTATCGCCAACTTTAACCGCTTCGCCCGTCGCGACGGTATGGCCTCCGACCTCCAGCTCCAGAGGCTGGTCGCACGTCTTTTCGAACATCAACATGGCTCCAGGAACCAAGTCAAGGATCGTGTGGAGCGCCACTCGCTTCTGTGCAAGCACAACCGATACCGGGGCTTTAATCGCCAGTAAATGCTTCTTTTGAGGCGTTTCGGTTAAGGAAGTTTGCATTCTCGGTGCACTGATGATTGTCGTAAGGAATGTCCTGTTCATTCCTTATCGGCAAACTGTAGGGAGCTCGTGAGGCGGAACCCCAGAACCGTCTCCGAGCGTAAACTCCTACAGAACCGGCAGTTCCTGACAACGGTTGGTGCAAAAGGCTGAAATTATGCACACAAACCCCTCCGCAGAGGGTGACGGAGTGGGGATTTTGTCGCTAGATTGTTCAGCGTCGTGGAAACGTTGCCCTTTTTAGAAGAGGACAACGGCCATTAATACGACTATGAAACTTCAAGACGTCACCGATCTTTGAAAAGAAAGTAAAAGCGATGTGCCTCCTCGCTGTGCAGTACCGGCTGGTTCCGGAAAGCCCAATTTTGGTCGCAGCCAATCGTGAAGAATATTACGATCGGCCTAGCCTTCCTCCCTCGATCCAGTCGGGTAAACCCCGTGTGCTGAGTGGAATTGACCAAAGAGGTGGAGGTACTTGGCTGGGCGTCAACCAAAACGGGTTGTTTGTCGGCCTTTGTAACCGTGCAACACCGATGCCCTTATTTGGGCAACGATCTCGCGGCCTTTTGGGAATGGACCTCCTTCGATGTGGTTCGGCCAAAAAGGCGCTTGATAAAGCACTCGCCGAAGTCGAAAACACCCGGTACGAAGGGGTGAACATCTGCATCGCTGACGCCAAGAACGGCTGGGTGGTCCATGTTGACGAACAGACCGAAGTTGCGGAACTGCAAGAAGGGCTGAATATTATCGGAGCCCGCGACGTCAATGACGCCTCCGACGAGCGAGTTCAAATGGCTCGCCGGCTGCTGACGCTGCAAATGCTTGATTCGCCGGTTAAATTCCTCGCCGTTGCCAGCCGAGTCTTCGCTCGAGCCCCCACCGGGCCGGGTCGTCCCAGCATGGTGATTCGTGGAAATGAGCATGGCACTGTAAGCAGTACTTTGATAGCGTTAGGGGTAAAGCCCCGTGACGCGATCTATCAGTTTGCAAACGGAGCCCCGGATCAAACGAAATTTGAAGATTATTCGCCAATGCTTCGAGACATCCTCAGCCGCGGGCTGCGGGAAGCTCGAGCAAAAACACGCGTCTAGTTTCTTCCTTCCGGTTTCGAATCCAGACAACCTAAGACTGAATTCTCTTCGGCTGTTCTTACAGCGAAGAACCTGCTACCCTTTGCTCCATCCAATTCAGACGGAGCGGGGGGACCAGCCAGTAAACCTGGAACCACGTTTGCCAGAGGCAAGCCCAAAGCGGGTCTCACCCTCAATCGAAATTTTTTTACCTGTCAGAAAACGAAAGCTAACGTAAGATGGCCAAGCCACACCGCAAACTAAAAAAAGCGAACCACGGAAAGCGTCCTGCAAACGCTAAAGCTCGTAAAATGCGTCGTCGAAAGCTGAAAACCTAAGTTAGGTTTTCCGAAGCCTTCCCTTCTCCTCTGCCTGAATTTGCTTCCATCGCCGGAGTGCCGCTCGTGGGATCCCCTGACTTCATTGTCGATCTTGCACAGCTCGACTTGAACGCACCACCACTTGCTGACATTAACGAAATCCGCAAGTACAACCCTCAGCGCCACGAGATGGAGCAGTTGTCAGCGATCTTATACGAAGATCGCGAGAACCAGTGCTGCGCGGCGGTTAAGGAACTAAGCGACAAAGAGTTCTGGGTTCGCGGGCATATGCCTCAAATGCCACTGATGCCAGGAGTGATGATCCTGGAATCCGCCGCCCAATTAGCCAGCTTCTTTACCCAGAAGTACGATCTTCTTGGAGCCGCAATGGTCGGCTTCGGAGGCCTGGACAATGTACGATTCCGAGGAGTCGTGACGCCAGGTGACCGCTTGATCGTCATGGTCCGACTGGAACGAGTCCGTCGCGGACGTATGATCATTGCCCCTTTCCAAGGGGTGGTTAATGGAGCCCTCGTCGCCGAAGGCGTTCTACGAGGAATTCCCATTCCAGTCGAAGCACTCAACGAGCAAATGTCTAAATCCTAGACCTAGCTCTCTAATGCTGAACAAGATCGCTCGTATTCCGGTACGTGTTGCGTGGTCTGCCTCCGAAACAAGGCACCGCAAAGGCAACCGAAGAAACCGCGAAATACGGAATCCCGATTGCAGGCGTATATTCGCCTGGGTGACTCTGCGGTGAAAATTCCCCGCGAAAGCCACTCGGACCGCGCCGCCATTTCAAATGGCTACAGCAGCGACAGATCGTCGCTCTGCTCTCTTTCTTCCGCTGTCAGCCGGAACATGTCACGGATCAACTGCATGTCGCAGTCGCGTTGTTCGACCGATCGCCGGCTGAACATTCGAGCTTGCGTATTGATCATTACATCGGGCGGAATTTCGGCCATCTGCCCAAACAACCGAGCGTAGTTGACGAAACTGGGGACATGGCTGGTGACAAACCCGTACAACATGCTTCCTACGCCGATAATCTTTCCGGTAAAGATTCCGGTATTGATCGCGGTTTTCGCGTAATCTCCCATGATGCAGCCCATGAACTGCATGTCGGTCGCGACCCGTTCCCCAGGGTATTCGATGTTGATCTTCCCGTACGTATTCTTCAGGTCACTGTTGCAGGTTCCCGCCCCTAGGTTGATCCAACTGCCCAAATAGCTATGCCCTAAGAAACCGTGATGCTGTTTATTGGAATACGATTCGATCACCGAAGCTTCGACCTCGCCACCAATTTTGACCGTGTGCCCCAAAGCGACTCCGTCCTTTAAGGCTGAGTGTTCGATGATTCGCGTTCCTGGCCCCGCATAAACGGGTCCGCTCAAATAACAGAAGGGGCCGACTTTCACATTGCGATCGAGCAGGATGGGCCCATCACTGCTATCGATGATCGCATACTCTCCGAGGACCGCATCATCGGCCACGAAAAGGCCATCTTGCAACTGCGTGTAATCGTCTTCAGCAATCCGGATCTCCATATTCTCGGGCATCAATTTCATGTGCCAAGCAACCACCTCATGGGGCCACTCAAACAGCGAGAATTTCGCCGACAGTTCGCTTTGGTCCAAAAGAGGTTGCCCAGCCGCCGCGGCCATAATCGTCTCGTCAAAATGGACCTGGCCAACCGGTGCCTCATGTTCCGGATCACACGGTTTCCAGCCTTCAGGCAGAACCGCCGCCACAATTCCCTGCGAATCTTCGATTCGGCATCCTGTCGGACGGTCGAGCAGCGATTTCAGCGCCTGGTAATTGGCTTTCGAGGGGACCATCCGTGCATTGACCAGCAGCAGCGGTTTTCCGGAAAGTTCGCTATTGGCCGTCGACAAGCCATAGTCAAGACTCTGAATGGTATGCAAATGGGGGCGGACACTTCCCAGCACCACTCTTTCCAGTCGCTGCAGCCAGTCAAGCAAATGATAAGAGGCACAGTTAATCGCGTAAGCCGGACGCCCCGTCACAATCGGAGCCAATTTGGCGGTTGCAGCGTCTTCAAAACACAAGATTCGCATCGCGAACACCATCTACAAAAGGAGTTTTAAGAGGGCCGGCAGTTTACCGGGAATTTGATCCAAAGTATTGGTTCAATCGATTTTCGTAAGCCATATTTACCAGAACCGCCGCTCAAACAAGCGGTTGATTTCGTCGAAATCGCAGAACGAATGTCTCCGTCGACTCCGCAAAAGTCCGCTCAACGAGCACCGCTACGCAGAGCCTACAGGGACCATCGGTCAATCAAAAGACTGTAAATATCGACAGAATCTCCGGTCCTTATCTGTTACCGATACCAGCGGCGAGCGTTTATGGCGATCAAAATCGACTCCGAAGCGAAAAGCAAAGCGAATACGTTCAGTTCACGCATTTCCGCACCACGATTGATCGTTGCCTATGCCGTTCAGACCTTAGGACTGGTTTGTCTGTTTCCGACGCTAAGCGAAGCGAAAGACCCACGCTCGGTCATCGCCCCTACCAGCACAGCACAGCCCCCCCGGTCGCCAATGGACTGGGTCCACGACCTGGGTGCTCCTCAATTTCATGCCCGAATCCGGGCTCGCGATGAATTGCTTCGCATGTCGACCGACGCGATTCCGGCGCTCTATAAAGGGATCCAATTTCCCGACCTGGAAATTCGCAAACAATCGGCTTCCCTGCTGAAAGAACTGCAGGTATCAAACTACGAAAGAGAAGTTCAACGCATGCTCCAGTCCGACGAAGCGGGGCTGGAATATGAACTGGATGGCTGGGACGCGTTTCGTCAGAGTGTTGGGGATTCGAAAGGAACACGTCAGCTATTTGGACAATTCGCACGCCGCTATCGGCAAGAATTATCACTTTTGGAATCGAATACCACAAATCTGGGTGACTTATCGGATCTGAATTGGCCGGAAGACCCACACGCCTTTTTGTCGGGGCGAATTGGAATCGATGCGAGCAAAATCGACCCGATCGAATGGGCATGGCAAATCTATCTAGTCTGCCAAGACGCCCCTTTTAAGTGCGTTCGAACCCATCGCCTGCGGAACGGCCTGTGCACCGAAAGGGTCCATCAACGGTTACACAAAAGCCAACACGAACAAGGGCTTCGATCGCTTGTCGCCGCTTTCCTAGATCACCAACAATCGGTCGATTCGGCTTTACTGCAAATCGCCATACGCTGGAACTGCAAATCCAGCGGCATTCGACTTGCCCGCCTAGCCCTCGCTCCGCATACGACCGCTTCGCCTCGAACGGTTTCAACCAGCCTTTCTTTCCTGGCCAGGCATGCTCCGGACGAAGGAAAAACGTATCTGCTTCAAGCTCTCGAAGACCATCGCCCAGCACAAACCTGGCGAATCCTTGCGCGGAGCCGCAGGCGAGTCCTTACGCAGGTCGACGATATCGCGTTTGCCCTGCTATTGCATCAAGAGGGCATCGATCCACGAGACGTTGGATTCACCGATATCGAAGCGGACGCATACTGGATCTATCAGGATCACACGATCGGTTTTTCATCCGACCAGGAGCGAAAAAGGACCCACGAGGCCGCTCGCAAACGGCTGGACCTGAGCTCCCGCTGACCGCCCACCACACGACCAGCACAATCGCCACGATACAGCACCGTCCTGGACTGATGAAAATCAGTCCACGGTGGATGGCTGAGCAGACAACGACAGGACTCCGCGAAAGCAGCTTTAAGGGAGCGTTTTTACGCGGGGGACGTGAAATTTAATGGTGACGCATTATCGGTCGATCCACGCTCTGGCGAGCGTAACTAACGTAGGTGCCGTCGCCAAACGGTCGTTGCTGTAGTCTGTCCACGCCCTGGCGAGCGTAGCAACGTGACTGCCTCGGAAACCGTCACCAATGGACTTTACGTCCCGAGCGAAAGGCGACAATCACTAAATCAACAGGCCGCCAGCCGTCCGGCAATCGCATAGAAAACCCAATGATTTTGCTGATCCGCTTACGCCGATCCGCTAGGAATACCGCCCGCAGACGCCAAAGTGGATGGCATCGCCCCAGGACCGTCCGGCCGCTGACCTAACGATCAAGTCGTGTGGCTTTTCCGCACAATCGCCTGCCGCATACGACAGCCGGTAGGAACCGATCCTGGTTTGGACCGAACGCTGCTCGCTTCTGCCCTTTGAAATTGCTTCACAAAAAAATGAAGGTTCAGACGGTCCGTCTGCCCTTTGCGCCGCCTGCATTTGTGTTGACAATCGTCCGTTCTGAAAACCTGATCCCCCTTTTTTCTTTAAGAGATCCGCAAGAATGGAACGCACCTTAATCCTTCTGAAACCTGATTGTTTCGAACGCCGCTTGGTTGGCGAAATCATCAGCCGTTTTGAAAACAAGGGCCTGAACATCGTTGCCATGAAATTGATTCAGGTAACACCGGAATTGTCCAAGCAGCATTACGCAGAACATGCTGAAAAACCGTTCTATCCCAGCCTTGAGGAATTCATCACCTCGGCGCCTGTTGTGGCTCTGGCCCTGGAAGGCCTGGAAGCGATCTCGGTTGTCCGCGATATGCTGGGCGCCACCAACGGACTGAAAGCAGCTCCGGGCACCATCCGTGGCGATTTCAGCTCCAGCCGCCAAATGAATTTGGTTCACGCATCGGATAGCCTGGAATCGGCTGCCCGCGAACTGAAACTGTACTTCGGCGAAGACGACTTTTGCGACAGCTCCCCTGTCCTGGTCAATTTCCTACGAGCAACCGACGAGTAATCGTCGGTCGGAAGCCAGCAACGCCAGCATTCTTGGCACAACACGGCCGCACCGGTTTCCCCGTGCGGCCGTCGTCGATTACGCGGAATCCGAAGGTGACTTTTCCTTCGCCAGAGAAACGTAATCGAGGGTTTTCTTGTTACAATGGGTGCACCGGCTTTCCTCCCGGTTCTTTGCTTTTTCATTGCCCATTGAGTGTTTTCCATGTCTGCAAGTCGCTGGTTCTGTGCGACCCTAATGTTACTTTGTGCGAACCCACTATCGGTTACCGCACAGTCGTCCAAAGTAGCTCCGCTGGTCCCTCTTCAGTTTGATATCTGGAGCGGCGATATCAACGTTCCCGATCCGGTCGCCATCAGCGTCGATCACAAAGGACAGGTCTATATCACCCAGACCCAGCGTCGCAAGATCCAAGACCTAGACATCCGAGCCAACCGCGACTGGATCCCCAACGATGTTGGACTGAAAAGTGTCGAAGACAAGCGTCAGTTCTTTCGGCAGCAAATGGCGATCGGCGGCGATGACGAACAACAATCGAAACGTGTCGCTGACCACAACGGTGACGGGCATCATGACTGGCGCGACCTGACCGTCGTCAGCGAAAAAATCTACAAGCTGGTCGATACCAATGACGATGGGAAAGCCGACACCATCACAACCTTTGCCGAAAATTTCCAAACCGAAGTGACCGGCATCGCAGCGGGGGTTTTAGCACTCGACGATTCGGTCTGGGCCACGATCGCTCCGGACGTCTGGCGAATGGTCGATCGCGACCAAGATGGAATCGCCGACGAACGCGAAGTGATGGCTACCGGTTTTGGGCTGCACATCGCCTATGCCGGTCATGACATGCACGGGCTGATCCGTGGACCGGACGGAAAAATCTACTGGTCGATTGGCGACAAAGGAATCAGCGTCAAAACTGCGGATGGAAGATCCTTCCAATATCCCAACCAAGGTGGGGTGATGCGTTGCAATCCCGACGGCAGCGATTTTGAAGTCTTTGCCCACGGTTTGCGAAACGTCCAAGAGGTCGCTTTCGACCAGTACGGAAACATGTTTGGCGTCGACAACGATGCCGATTTCCCGGGAGAACGCGAGCGGTTCTGCGCTATCGTGAACCAAATGGACGCAGGCTGGCGGTGCAATTACCAATACCGTGGTTCGGGCTACAACCCCTGGACTGCCGAACGCCTTCACTTGTTGCCCGAAGGGACCGAACACCCTGCTTACATCATCCCCCCAATCCGACATTACATCGACGGACCGGCTGGATTCGCATTTAATCCCGGGACCGCGATCGACCCGCAGTACAAGGACTACTTCTTCATTGCCGGAGCCCCTAACGGCAACCAACATGCCTTCCGCGTCGAACCGACCGGCGACACGTTTAAGATGGTCGACGAACACAAGATCGGTAAGGGTTACGCAATCGTTGGTTTAACGTTTGCACCCGATGGAGGGCTTTACGGCGCCGACTGGGATGGAGGCTACCCGCTGGATCAAAAGGGCTCTGTCATCCGCATCGATGGCGACAGCGAAGCGGGCGCATCGGTGCGTGCGGAAGTAAAACGGATCCTCGGCGAAGGGTTTGCTCAGCTTTCAACCGAACGCCTGGTCGAATTGCTTTCCCACCCCGACATGCGGGTCCGCATGGGTGCCCAGTTCCGCTTGGTCGATCTGCAGGAAACCTCCATCTTCGCTCAGATCCTAGGGTCGGACGACAACGACGTGTTCGCGCTTCTGCATTCGGTTTGGGGACTTGGTCAACTGGCTCGTGGTGGTGACGAAACGGCAGCGACAGCCTTGAAACAAGGACGACAAGCGAACGATTCCAATGTTCGAGCCCAGTTCGCAAAAACGTTTGGCGAGCTTCGCCAGGCGGACGGAAACTACATCATCCCGCTTCTCAATGACAAAGACCTTCACGTTCAGGTGATGGCCGGTTTGGCACTTGGACGCCAACCAACGGCCGCAGCGGTTCCGATCCTGTTTGCTGCGGCAGACCGGTTGGAAACAAACCAATACTATCTGCGTCACGCCTTGGTGACCGCACTGGCCGCTTGTGCAAAACCGGCGGCTTTACAGCAGGAACGCGATGCTGCTTCTGATTCCAGGCGTCTGGTTTGTGCCTTGGCACTGCGAAGACAGGGAAGCCCCATGGTCGCCGCCTATCTAACCGATTCGACCGCGGCCGTTGCAAATGCGGCGGCCCGCGCCATCCACGACGACGATTCGATCGAGGACGCACTTGTCGATCTGGCATCGATGAAACTGGATACAAAGATCCACGGCGAGCCCCTCGTTCGGCGTTGGACCAACGCCAACTTCCGCCTGGGAAGCAAAGAAGCCGCAAACCGAGTCTTAGAACTGGCAGCCGACGAAAACTGGCCCACCAACCTTCGGGTCGATGCGTGTGAAGCCCTCGCAGCCTGGAATTCACCGGAACCCTTGGATCGTGTGGACGGGCGAGCTCGCGGGATCCAGAATCAAGAATCACGTGCCATCCTCAGCGCCGACGATGTCGGCTCCAAACTGGTTGAAATCATCGATGGTTCCAGCAGTGCCGTCCGCATCGCTGCGGTAATCACCGCTCGAAAGATCGGAGTCTCGTTGCCGGTTCAAGCACTGCAAGCGTTGCTAGCCGATCCGAAGGGTCCTCCAGCCCTCCGCGCCGAAGCACTGGACACACTGGCTGGCAAGGACCTTCCCGACTTCGACGAAACCCTTCGGATGTTGACCGCATCCCAAGAACCCGATTTAGCAATTCGCGCGATTAACTTGCTGGCAGTCAAAAATCCAGAATTGCTTATTTCAACAGCGACCAACCAAATCAACGAAGACCAACCTCTGGTTGTCAAACAAGCATGGGTTCAGGCCGTCGCGGCGATCGAGTCGGCCGGAGCGGATTTGTTTTTAACGAACATTGGAAAGCAGTTGGCGGATCGCAAACTAAAACGAGGTTTAGAACTGGACGTGTTAACGGCGATTGAACAACGCAGCGAACAGACCGATTCATCATGGGATTCCTTGCTTTCCCAAATTCAGAAAGCTCAACCTCGTCGGTTCGCGGACGCCCCCAAAGCCGTTCGCTTTACGTACGCCCTTGACGGCGGCGATCGCGATCGCGGCAAAAAACTATTCGAAACGCATCTGCAATCCCAATGCAGTCGCTGTCACAAAATCGGCAAAACAGGCAGCGACATCGGTCCTGACCTGAGCAAAATCGCCAAGACACGCGACGCCGAGCATCTCTTACGAGCACTGGTCCAACCGAGCGTCGACATCGAAAAGAAATATATGACTCAGATGGTCCTGCTAGACGATGGGCAGATCCTGAAAGGGGCGATCAAAAGCGAAGACGATGATCAGATGATCTTGATCGACAGCACGGGCAAAGAGCTGAAAGTCGACCAGGACCAGATCGAAGAGGTGATCGAGCAGAAGATATCGCTGATGCCCGAAATGACCGACGTCTTAACGCCTCACGAAGTTCGCGACTTGGTCGCCTACCTGAGAACGCTTAAGAAGTAGGACAAAGCAAGCCGAGAGTCACCAGACATCGATATTCACCCGCGTTCTAGGACGCGGTTTTTAGATGTTCGTAGGCTTTCGGGGTTGCCATTCGACCGCGCCGAGTTCTTACGATCAATTCGTAGCGGAGCAAAAACGGTTCGACTTCGTCCTCCAGCGTATCGCTGCTGCAGTTCATCGTATGGGCGATCGCTTCCAGTCCAGCAGGCCCTCCGGCGAAGACTCGGACAAGCGTTTGCAAATAGGCTCGGTCCTGCTTATCCAGCCCCAGGCTGTCCACAGCGATCATATCCATCGCTCGCTGGGCGACCTGTAGATCGATCGTCCCGTTCGCTTTGCTTTGCGCGTAATCGCGAATCCAGAGCAGGCGGTTGTTCGCGATACGTGGAACCCCTCGGCTTCGCTGGGCAACTTCGGTCGCCGCGTCGACGGAGATCCCGATGTTCAATTTTTTTGCATTCCGGCAGACGATCTCGCAAAGGTCCACCACCGAGTAGAACCCCAGATGTTCGCGAATCTGGAAACGGTCTCTCAGCGGGCCGCTTAGCATCCCCGCACGCGTCGTTGCCCCAATCATGGTGAAGGGACGCAGATCCAGGTTCAGCGTCCGAGCACTAACCCCTTCGCCCAGAACGATGTCGATTCGAAAATCTTCCATCGCCGTGTACAGGTACTCTTCAACGCTGCTTGGCAGTCGGTGAATTTCGTCGATGAATAAAACGGACCCCTCCGAGACGTTGGTCAGGTAAGGAATCAGGTCCTTTGGCGCTTTTAAACCAGCACCGTTGGCGAACTGAACAACCGTCTCCATTTCGTTGGGAATCACCGTCGCAAACGTCGTCTTCCCCAGTCCTGGCGGCCCATCGAACAGGATATGCCCAAGAGGCTCTCCACGACGGCGTGCCGCATCGATGGCGATACGAAGACGCTCAATAACATCTTGCTGCCCGACCATTTCAGCGATCTTCTTGGGTCGCAGTTTGTTATCTTCCGCCGGTTTCGGCGGAGCGTCGGCCAGGCCCCCCTCATGGGTGCCGTCATTGTCCCGTTCTTCGTCAGGATCGGATTGATATATCGTTTCGCGAGCCATTGCAGGCAGCAGTCCGTTGCAGAGGTACCAAGGTTTGCAAGATAATCAGCACAATCTACCCGTTTTCCTGCTTGCTGACGAGTCAAAAAACAATGAGCGACTCCCTCCGTGACCCCGATGGCCTAGCAAAGTACGAGCCCTACTTAAGAATGCTGGCTCGAATCAAGATGCGCAAGGCTTACCAGGCCAAGATCGGGGAATCCGATATCGTTCAACAAACCCTCTTCCAGGCGATCAAATCCGTAGAAGACTTCCGCGGCGAAAGCGAACCGGAGCTGCGGGGGTGGCTTCGCCAAATCCTGGCCCGCAACATTGTCCATCTGGACCGGGACCTCCATCGCGACAAGCGAGACATCCGCCGGGAGAGGTCGATCGAAGAGCGTTTGCAGCAGTCGTCGATGCGGCTGGAAGGCTGGTTAGCAGGCGATGGGCCGACGCCAAGCCAAAATGTGGCGGTCGGTGAAAATGTGATTCGAATGGCTGAAGCCTTGGAGCGACTGCCCGACGGACAGCGTGAAGCCGTTCAACTGCATTACCTGGAAGGAATGAAACTGGCCGAAATCGGCAGCGTTCTAGATAAAAGCAGTGGTGCCGTTGCTGGTTTACTGCACCGTGGAATGAAATCCCTCCGCAGCGAACTGGCCGCACAATCTCGTATTTCCTAGTGCGGAGGGCGAACGTAGCTACCGTCACTAGACGGTGGAGCCAGCGGTCTTGCCGACGCTCTGGCGAGCGATAGAGGTAGGGAAGCCGGTTCGGTCAGGCAAGACAGAAGGTCGGCACCGCTATTACCTCACGCTATTACCTCACGGGCAGCGGCTTCCTAAACAGCGAGAAAAGTTTCGCAGGCTGTTGCCAAAAGACCGTTTCAAGACGACCAAGTCGAATACTGTTAGCATGGCGTGGACCAATCGTCCACAGTGACGCGGAAATCCGAAAAGCGATCGGTGGCACCGTGGTGCGTGTCATCAAAACATCGGTATTAGGCCCCGGTTGATTTCAGCAACTTAAACCAGCGGCGTTCCGTCCTGACAGTGCTTAACGGACCACTTTCACCGTCTCGACACGCCTTGCTGATTGATTCGAAAGCGGAGAAAGATCGTCGCCTTCCGCTCCGCGAAAGTCGCTTTAAGGGAGCGTTATTTTGCGGAACGGAAGGCGACAATCACTAAATCAACAAGCCGGACAGCGATGGGCAGGTCGCCGCATACTGCCTCTACGTAAAATGATTAACATAGAGCGCCGTTAGAAACTTTAAATTTGGGAAGGTTGAGATGTCGAAGTTGTTCGTCGGACTCGTTTGGATTTGCCTACTGGCGCACTCCGGCGTGCTTTTAGCACCGTTGAATGCGGCCGAGCCAGCGGTCAATTTTGGCGAGCAGATTCGCCCGCTCTTGATGCGCAACTGCTTTACCTGCCATGGGCCGGACGAGGGGACACGGGAAGCGGATTTACGTTTGGATCAGCTTGCCGATGACGATTCGGCATTGGCCGACACCTTTATTCAGCCGGGCGATGCGGAAGGGAGTGAACTGTATCGCAGGTTGCTTGACGATCAAGGGTCTCGCATGCCGCCGATCGATAGCGGTTTGGTTCTGTCGCCCGAAGAGATCGAATTGATTGGCAGGTGGATCGATCAGGGCGCATCGCGGGAAGGTCATTGGTCGTTCCAAACCGTCGCCGCCGAACCAAACGCATCGCTGAGCGAATCACAGAGCGACATGACGGCGTCAACGATCGATTCGCATGTCCGTCAGAAACTGAACCGTCAAGGTTTGACGCCCTCTCCGCCGGCCGATGCGGCAACCTTGATTCGGCGGGTTCACTTGGACTTGACCGGATTGCCCCCGACGACGGATCAGGTACGAGAATTTGTAGCCGATCAACGACCTGACGCTTACCAGCGGATGGTGGATCAGGCTTTAGCGTCGCCCCACTTTGGCGAACGTTGGGGCCGACACTGGTTGGACCTCGCTCGGTATGCCGACAGCGGTGGGTATCTGGGCGACAAATTTCGGCCAGGGGCATATCATCATCGCGACTGGGTAATCGATGCGGTCAATCAAGACATGCCGTTTGACCAATTCACCATCGAACAAATCGCGGGCGATTTAATTGAGGATGCAACGCCTTGGCAGAAGGTAGCGACGGGGTTTCATCGTCACGCGATGAAAAACGAGGAGGCTGGCGCGGACATGGAATTGAACCGGGTGACCCATGTGGTCGACCAAGTTAGCACGGTGGGATCGGTCTGGTTGGGGCTGACCGTCGGTTGTGCCCAGTGCCATTCTCATAAGTTCGAACCGATCAGTCACCATGAATTTTATGGACTCTATGCTTTTTTCAACAATGCCAAAGACCTCGATCTGAAGATGCCTGCGGAGGACGCAGATGATGCGGCACCCGCGTTGCCGATCATCGTCGCAGAGAAGTCGCCACGCCAAACGTTTGTTCATCTGCGGGGTGATCACAACCAACGCGGCGACGAGGTCGAACCCGGGGTGCCCGCTTTTTTGCATCCGATGCATCCACGTGGCGACAAACCCGATCGGCTCGATTTAGCACGCTGGATAGTCGATCCGGCCAATCCGTTGACACCCCGAGTCGCCGTCAATCGGTATTGGAAACATCTCTTTGGCCGCGGCTTGGTCGACACGGTCGATAACCTGGGCATCTCCGGTGCCGCACCGTCTCACCCCGAACTGCTCGATGCCCTTGCGGCCCAGTTTGTCCGCGACGGATGGAGTCGCAAAACGATGATTCGGAGGATTTTGATGTCGTCCACCTATCGCCAACAGTCAGTGACCAGCCGAGCCGATGCGTTGGCGGATCCGCAGAACGTGTGGTTGGCCCGTCAGTCTCGTTTCCGACTGGATGCCGAAGTGGTCCGCGACATGGCGTTGACCCAAGCAGGGCTACTGGATGCAACGATTGGGGGCCCGAGTATTCGTCCTCCGCTGTCGGCCAGCTCAAACGCGTTTGCGCGAAATACGGGTTGGAAATTGAGTAAGGGAGGGGATCAAGTTCGTCGCGGCATGTATGTGGTGCTTCGGCGAGCGACGCTCTACCCCATGTTACTGATGTTCGATGCTCCCGACACGACAGCCAGTTGTGCGGTGAGAGATCGTTCCAACACACCGCTACAAGCGTTGACGTTGCTGAACGATCCGGTCTTCGTCCGCTGTGCCAAATCGCTCGGTATACTGCTGTGTAACATCGAGCAAGACAATTGGCCCGCGGTGGCATTTGAGCGTGTGCTGGGGCGCCAACCAAGCGACGACGAAGCGGCGCGACTGGAACGTCTGCAACACAATATACGTGAGCAATTGCAAGACGCCCCTGCCGATGAACTGGCACGTTGGAGCGAGCCCGCCGCAGAGGGTGTTGAACCGATCGAGCAGGCAACGCGGAGCCTGGTCGCACGGTGCCTGTTGAACCTTGATGAAACGATCACCCGAGAGTAAGAATAATGGATAATTTAAATCAACCGGCGATGTCGTCTTTATCGGCAAGGCGGCGTTTCCTGACCCACGGCATGGGGGGCGCAGGGGCGTTTGCACTCAGCCAGCTGATTGGCCGCGAAGGTGGGGCATCCCCGCAGGGTGCGGCGGCGTTTCCGGCCAAAGCCAAAGCGTGCATCTATATCTATTTAGAGGGCGGCCCCAGCCAAATGGATCTGTTTGATCCCAAACCGATGCTTAACGAGCGCGACGGTCAACCGTTGCCGGACAGCTTTACCGAAAACGTTCAGTTCGCGTTTTTGCAGAAAGAGACCGCCACGGTAATGGGGTCCCCACGTCGCTTTGCCCCCGCGGGTCAGTGCGGGATGGAAATGTCCGATCTGCTGCCCCACTTAGCGACGTGCGCCGACGATATCGCATTGATTCGATCGATGCATACCGATCAATTCAATCACGTCCCCGCACAGCTGTTAATGAATACCGGTTCGGAGCTGGCTGGTCGGCCCAGCGTTGGATCTTGGTTGTCCTATGGGCTGGGCAGCGAAACGGAAAACCTGCCGGCATTTGTCACTCTGATTACAACCGGCCGCGGTATTCCGGGGGGGACAGCAAGTTGGTCCAGCGGTTTTCTGCCTTCCTCGCATTCGGGCGTCCTGTTTGGCAATGGGGAGGATGCCATTTTGAATCTTAAAAACCCACGAGGCGTTTCGGCGGGCATTCAAAAAGAATCGATCGAAGCGATCAACGATTTCAACCGAATGCGTTTCGAACGGATGCGAGACCCGGAACTCGACAGCCGCATCGAAGCGTATGAGCTAGCGTTTCGGATGCAGAGCAAAGCTCCAGAGCTGATCGACCTCAGTGATGAATCGGCCCATACCTTAGCGGCATACGGTGTCAACCGAGACGAGCCCCCCATCAAAAGGAACCTGGGAGGAATTGGCAAATACCAAGAGTTCTCTCGCAATTGTTTGATGGCCCGCCGATTGGTCGAACGGGGTGTTCGCGTCGTCAATATAATCCACTCCTCGTGGGACCATCATAGCAATCTGGATGCCCAGTTAACCCACAATTCGGGAATGGTCGATCAACCCATCGCGGCTCTGCTTAAAGATCTCAAACAGCGTGGGTTGTTGGACGAGACGCTGGTCGTTTGGGCCAGCGAGTTTGGTCGCACGTCGTTGGGCGAGAACCGCAATGGGAAAAAGAGCAAGGTAACTGGGCGGGATCATCATCCCGGAGCGTTCAGCATGTGGATGGCTGGCGGCGGGGTCCCCGGGGGCCAAGTCATCGGGGCGACCGATGAGTTCGCTTGGAAGGTGACCGACAATCCGGTGCACGTTCACGACCTACACGCCACCCAACTGAAGCTATTCGGTTTGGATCATCAGCAACTGACATATCGTTACCTAGGACGCGACTTTCGCTTGACGGATGTGCATGGGCGGGTGGTCAACGAATTAGTTGGATAAGCAGCAAATGGATTGTTTGTCGCCAGCCCGCCCAAGCTCTGGCGAGCGCAGTTACGACACTCACGTAGCTACCGTCGCCAGACGCTGGTTCCTGCGACACCAATCCCGTCGCGAACTTGCAAAGAATAAGTAAAGAAAATCTGGCTCCCCTCGCCCTCAAAACAAGCTCGTTTAAAGCAGGTTGGATATTGAATCAACGGTTCGCCAGCTAGTTCAGTTGAATGCGATTCAAAGGCTTGTTTTGGGGGAGAGGGGCTGGGGGAGAGGGGGCCGACAGAGGTAGACAAGGGATGACATAACCGCTTGAAATGCATGGCGTTATCTGGGCCTGCTCTGCAAAATCGCCTCGCGGAATCCCTTCCTCTCCAGGCCACTTTCGCTAGGGAAATGGAAATCTATCCGTGAAATATCGCCACCTTGCCCACGCGCTGGCCAGCGTAGCGACGATACTCACATAGCTAGTGTCGCGCCAGCCGGTGGTTTATTTGCCGCCTCTATACAGACGAAACGCCAACAGGCTCTTGCTTGGTCACCGACGCCAACAAAAAAGCGATCGCTAACTGCCCGGCGGCAAACGAGATCGGATGGACCACCGCGAGAGTGCTGAACAATCCCAAACACCAATTGGCCGATTCTTCCTGCTCTTGAATCTGTATCCAATAGTTGATTGCCCAGCCCGGTTGCTCTTCGATCCGCTCCCACCCCTGCGTTGTATGCCGCCAACCGTTCGGAGGGACGATTTCGCTTTGCGCGATTAAAAGCGAATTTGCTTCGGCAGGCATGGGACGTACCGCAACGCCACCAAGCAGGCAAAGCGAGAGGACGCCAACAGCAATGGTTCGCCTGCGGTCCAAAATTCTATCCAGCGTCAGAGTATCCGATCCTTGACCACCTTCCTGCGGTGGCTTCCACATGTAGGGAAAGCACGGGATGTGCCAAGAACCGGACCTGAATCGCTAAACCCTTACTCACCAATCACTTACGCACAAATGAAGACTCGTCTGATTGACCGAGCGTTGCTTGCAGGCAACATCGACAGGTTGCATGTATGCAACAACGTTGCCGATCGTCCCTGCTTTGGACGACCTACCGGGGGATACCAACCGGCCAACGGTAGCCAAAAAATTTCCAGCGACCGCTAGTCTCCGCGAATGTTCGTTTTTTTTCCGCCTCACAGCCAATGTGAGCTAGGTTTTTATGAGGGCCGTGAACAAGGCTGTTGCGGCCTGGGGCACCCAACTTTACATGCGTCTCTAGGAAAATTACGAAAATGTCGACAGCAACTTCGACCCAAGATCTCGAGAAACTATTAAGTCTCGGTCAGCTACCCGCGTTGCCACAAAGCGCAATCGCCTTACTACAGCTTTCGCAGGACCCACAAGCTGGGCCTGCCGATTTCGCGCGTCCAATTGAAGCCGATCCAGGATTGATGGGGCAAGTTCTACGCTTTGTGAACTCATCCTATTTTGGGTTCAGCCGCGAAATCGGAAGCGTGCAACAAGCCCTCACGCTGGTCGGCACCCGGTCGATCGCGAACTTCGCCCTTTGGAATGCGGTCTTCAGCGTTATCCCCAATCCTAAGTTCGGGCCGTTTGACCTGAAAGGTTTGTGGCAGGATTCGCTACGCCGCGCCCTGTTGGCTCGATCCCTTGGCAAGCGGATGTCTCTGTCCAATGCAGAAGACCTCTTTGCCGGAGCGTTGCTTCAGGACATGGCAATCCCATTGCTCTTGAAAGAGATGCCAGAGCAATACCAAGAATTGGTTGAACGTCGCGCCTCCGAAGGACGCCGCCTGAGTGGACTTGAACGAGAAGCATTTGGCTGGGACCACGCAGACGCAGCCGCTTGGTTGGCTCAGAAATGGTGCCTTCCAACCGAATTTGTCGACCTGATCCGCGACCATACTCAACTGGATGAACTGCTCTCCCGCGGTGAAGCCTTTCGTGGCGGCGCGTGCGTTGCCCTTGCTTCCTTACTGCCAAGTTGCACCGATCAAGACTGGAGCGAACGGACCCTGTTCAGCGACGGTTTTGACACACTAACGGCACAGCACAAAGTCGACTTGGCCGAACTGCTAACCGAAGTCGACGAAAAAACGGCCGACTTCGCACCACTGCTGAAGCTTCCTGTGCCAACACGTTCGTTGACCGAATACTGGAACGAAGAATCGAACTAAGCAGCCGCATTTCGATTTCGATATCCCAGGGCAGCTATTCCATCTGCCCTGGGATTCGCTCTCGGCCGCTCCAGCCGATAACGAGCATTCTCTCACGCGAATCGACGCCCCCAAAACCGTCAATCGGTTGCTTTTCCGAGCGGCGCAGATCATCTGCCCGATGCACCGCGACAAACGTCCCAGCAAAAAGCATCACTAAAAACGCATCGCTAAAAACGCATCGAACGATTCAGGCTTCTCTCCCCCCGTTCCTACCAAACCGTGCTTGCCGGTGAAGGACGTGAAATCGATGGGTGACGGTTTCCGCCTGGGAACCACCGTCTGGCGATGGCAGCGACGGACGTCACGTACCGCCTTAGAGGCACGAAGCAAAATCACTCCGATCTTTGCAGGTGTATCGCACCAGCGACCGCGCTTCGAACCGTTGGCATCACGCTGTTTTGACGCTGGACCAATGGCCCCAGCGTGCGGTCGAATTCTCGCTTGGAAATGACACAAACGATCATCAACGGGATGGCAACCAACGTGACTCGCAAAAGAGCGCCTCGCCACGGTTTATCCGCTGCGAAACCGAACAGCTCGCTGCCCCAACTCAGCATAGGCGCCATCAGGATTACCAGTGCCATGGTTAGCCCGATCTCGCCGAAGAAGCATCCGACAAACAGGACGGAGAAGAGGCTTAGCACGGCGAATCCAATCACGCTCTGAACCTGCACAGCCCCTTTGCCGACAAGCGGTTTCCAAACAAGCGTTGCGGCAAGGGACGTTCCCAAAATCGCGGCGGTTAAAGGAATCGCTACCGCCCCACCTTTGATATAGCCCGCCAACATGACCGCGATTCCAGCGACCTGAATCGACATGCATAGCGACAGCGGTATCGAAAGACCTTCTTGGGACCGGTTCGACAATCGACAGAGCGCCGCCCAAACAGAAATCAGCAGGCAACTACTAGCCACCATCACCAGGACGGCTTGCAACGGCGACCACTCGCCCGCTTCACTTAGATAGACCGACTGGTGCAGCAAAATTCGCGGCACGGCAATGGCAAGTAGCCCCCGGAAACCCCAGCCAAGCCAGACAGGCGTCCGCCGCATGGCGGCAACCCACTCGACCAAAATCGCTGCCGGCAGAACAATCACGATCAGCCGATCGATTGCGCTAAAGGGAGGCCACGACCAGCGAAAACCTAAACCCCAAAACCCCAACAGTAAACCAACCGCAAAGGCTGGCACGCATACCAAACTCCGATTCACTTGCTTGGCGTCGGCCCAGCGGACGATCGCCAGCACAATCAATGCGCTGACGATCCCCGTCGTGGCAAACGCCTTCGTATACAGCAGCGGATCGGGCATTCGCTATTTGCTGACGCCTTCGCAGTCGATCATGATCAACGCTTTGTCACCGATCGGCCCGATCGCACCGGGGTCAAAATTAAAGTCGCTGCGTTTCAGCGCGACTTCCGTTGAAAAGGCGACTCGTTTCGTCCCTTTGATAACATGTTCCTTGCCACCCATCAGCGTGATCGTGATCGATTTGGTGGTGCCGTGCATGGTGAAGTCTCCGGTTACTTCATAGCCACCCTCGATCGGTTTGACGCTGGTGCTTTTGAAGGTGATGGTCGGAAACTGTTTAGTGTCGAAATAGTCGGGCTGGCGAAGATGTTTGTCGCGAGCTTCGTTTGCGGTATCAACGCTATCGGTTTTGATCGTCAATGAAAAAGTTGACTTGGAAGGGTCTTCGCGATCGAGCGAGAACTTTCCTGAAACATCGTTGAAACGACCGTGAATCCAACTGATATCCAGATGGCGAGCCTTGAAACTGACGGACGAATGAACCAGGTCATAGTCATATTCGTCGGCGGCCGAACAACGAGAAGCATTCAAACTGAGACAAGCTGTAACGGCCAATGTCAGGCCGTAAATCAAGAAGGATTGTTTCATCGGAAAGAACTTTTCTGTAAGGAAGGAAAGGGAGGGAGTCGCCGAATCCGAACGTCCATTCGTATCCTGATCGCGACGTGGCTCCATCCTATTACCCGGCAGAGCCCGAGTAAAGCAGAAAGCGATATCGGCCGGCAGCCGACCAATAATAGGTGACCAATGGCATCAGACCAGGTACATGCGTCTGACGGAAATCCAAGCAGAATCCCGATCAGCAGGGGGCGACCGTTGCCGAACATTCCCGACAGGAGTGAAACGCGGAATCGAGCCGGCGATTCATGGTTTGCGTCGGCATCCCCAGCCGCAAACTACTTAACGACTTCCCGCAACGCACGGAGGTTGATAACGTCCCAGTCCTCACCCGATTCTTCGTCGATACCTTTGGGGGTTTCCAGATATCCAGGCAGTTTCTTGAACATCGCATCGTTCAGGACGTTGCGAAAACCTTCGATTCCGATCAGCCCTAAACCGATATGGTCGTGGCGATCGACACGCGACCCACACGGTTTCTTACTATCGTTTAAATGCAATGCCCGGATACTGCCAGCAGGCAAATGCGTTTTGATATCCGCCTTCAACTGCTTGAAACCGGCTTTCGTTTCGATCGCGTACCCGGCCGCAAACGCATGGCAGGTATCGATACAAACCCCGATCGGCGCGTCTTCAGGAAGCCCGGCAATCATCTGGCCAAGGTGATCCATGGTATGTCCCAGACAGGAACCTTGGCCCGCAGTATTCTCTAACAGCAGTCGGCAATGCTCTGGTGGGTAAGCTTCGAAAGCGGCCAAGATCCCTTCGATGACTCGCGCGATCCCGGTCGCTTCGTCACTGGTCGTGAAGGCCCCCGGGTGCAGGACCAGCCCGTCGATCTGCAACTGATCGGCTCGCTGCAATTCGATCACCAAGGCATCGATCGACTTTTGCCAAAGTGCCGGATCGGGAGCCGCTAAATTGATCAAATACGAAGCGTGTGCGATCGGCTGTTTGAGTTTCGATTCAGCAAAAGCCGTCTTCCACTGATCAATGGCTTCATCCGTCAACGGCTTTGCAGCCCACTGGTTGTTGTTCTTGGTGAAGATCTGCAGCGTCTGCATATCCACAGCCAAGGCTCGTTCGATGGCCTTATACAGCCCACCAGCGATTGACATGTGGGCTCCAAAAATGGCCATCGATTTACCTCATCAAAAAGCGATTGAAACAGCGAGAAGAGATGTTGTAACGGCTCCGAGCAAGGTTTGGGAGGGTGCGGAGGAGGGCAACGCACACAGACAATCGCAACCAAGCAAACCCATCGGATTAAGGTGAGTCGAGAAGAGATAGGCGACGCCCCGATTGTGGAGCAGCGACCTCACGCTTTGGCGTCGATCAGCTATTTCGTGCCTAGTCATTCGCGCAGATTAGCGTGATTGGCGGGCCCAAAATGCGCGCACATTGCCCGCGAATCACGCTAATTTCGCGAATGGATGCGCCAGCTTGCATCCCTCAAAAGGAACGTTGCTGGCTCACCACCAGGAACAGTCACGCAGACACGTAACCATGTGGGGTCGATCGATATGCCCGCGGACCTAAGGTCATCTGCTGGCAAGAACGAAGGATTGGCAGGATCGTTGCGGAATCCCTCCGGAGCGTCTCAACCGTATCCAAACGATTGAGCGCGTACGATGTCAGCAAGGAACACGATTTTCGAAACCGCGAAACCTACAACTGCTTCTTAGCGGCTTCAATGACCGCTTCGGTCGTGATGTTGAACTTGCTGTAAACAGCATCGAACGGGCCGGAAGCACCGTAACCGATCATACCAACAAATTTACCGTGCAAGCCGATGTAACGATCCCAAGACTGACGCAGACCGGCTTCGACGGCAACGCGAGCGGTACAAGCGATCGGCAAAACCGATTCCTTATAGCTGCAATCCTGTTGCTCGAACAAATCGATGCATGGCATGCTGACGACTCGGGCTTTGACCCCTTCGGCGGTCAGCGTTTCGTAAGCATCGACACACAACGACAGTTCGCTGCCGGAGCCCATCAAGATGACCTCAGGTGTTCCTTCGCAGTCGGCCAGCACATAGCCACCTTTGGCACATCCAGATGCTGCGCTGTATTTGTCGCGGCACAAGGTTGGCATGTTCTGACGGGAAAGCACAAAGGCCGAGGGATGATCGGAAATGTTCATCGCAGCACGATAACACTCGGCCGTTTCATTCGAATCACCGGGACGGAAAACGTTCAGTCCTGGGATGGCTCGGCATGCCGACAAATGCTCGACAGGTTGATGGGTCGGTCCGTCTTCGCCGACGCCGATCGAATCATGCGTCAGGATGTACATCACCGGCTGGTGCATGATGCTGCTCAGCCGCATTGCACCACGCATGTAATCGGTAAAGACAAAGAAAGTCGCACCATAGGCTCGCAGCCCCGACAACGACAGGCCGTTACAGATCGCGGCCATCGCGTGTTCACGGATCCCGAAGTGCAAGTTCCGCCCACCGTAATTGGTTGGCAAAAGGTCACCGGCACCGTCAAAATCTAGGTTGGTTTTGTTACTTGGTGCCAAGTCGGCCGAGCCACCAATCATCCAAGGAATTTTTGAAGCAACCGCGTTCAAAACCTTGCCGCTACTGTTGCGGGTTGCATCCCCTTTTTCGCTTGCTTCGAACGTCGGGATTTGACTGTCCCAGTCAGCAGGCAGCCCACCAGCAAAGACTTGCTTCAGTTCGGCAGCCTTTTCGGGATTCGCTTTCTGATAGGCACTCCAGGTGGTGTTCCAGGCTGCCGAAGCCGCAGCGCCTCGTTTGCCAATGCCATCGGCAAAGTGTTCCATGACCCCGTCGGCGACATAGAATTTTTTGTCAGCAGGAAGGCCGTAGCTTTCTTTGGCGAGGGCGATTTCGTCCCAACCGAGCGGCGCGCCGTGAGCCCCATGCGTGTTTTGCTTGTGAGGAGCCCCGTAGCCGATGATGCTGCGGACAACGATCAACGTTGGGCGATCTTCGCAAGCTTTGAACTGATCGATCGCTTTACCCAAAGCATCGGTATCGTTCGCATCCGCAACGTGCAGGACGTTCCAGCCCATTCCTTCAAAACGCTTGCCAACATCTTCACTGAAAGCTAGATCGGTATCCCCTTCGATCGTGATGTGATTGTCATCATACAACCAGCACAGATTCGACAGTTTCAGGTGCCCTGCGATCGAGGCCGCTTCGCTGGCGATCCCTTCCATCAGGTCGCCGTCGCTACACAGAGCGTAGACGTTGTAATCGAACAAGGTTTGTTCGGCCGTGTTGTAACGAGCGGCAAACCAATTGGATGCCATCGCCATCCCGACGCTGTTGCTGACACCCTGACCGAGCGGTCCGGTTGTCGTTTCAATCCCGGCAGCAAACCCAAATTCAGGGTGCCCAGCACAAGGACTGTCCAGTTGGCGGAATTTCTTGATGTCGTCCAACGTGATCGACGGTTTATCCGTTGGATTGCCGTCGGCGTCGGTCGCTTTGACACCACACAGATGAAGCATGGAATAGAGCAACATCGAAGCATGGCCGCAGGAAAGCACAAAGCGGTCACGGTTTGGCCAGTTCGGCTCTGCAGGATCGTACTGCATCGCTTCGTTATAGACTTGGTAAGCAACCGGAGCCAACGCCATAGGGGTCCCTGGATGCCCGCTATTGGCTTCCTGAACGGCATCCATACTTAGGGTGCGAATCGTGTCGATTGCGGTTTTTTTCAGGTCAGTCGCGACGGACATAGCACTCACCATTTTGGGTTAAAGGTTTATTGTTCGGCCCAAAAGGTAAGCGGAAACGGGGCTGAAGTGAAGCCCCGGACAGCGGGGAATCCACCAGCAACGCCGATTGCTAGCGTCGCAGCCCGATGGATCGAAAGAGGATATTACGATTGGAGTGATTGCCCGCTTATCGACGGCGATCCTCTTCGCAGCACCTCCCCACCCCCAATTCAGGGAAGACACGCAACCAGTTCCGCCAAAATCATGCCGGTCGCCCCCCAAACGCGGTGCCCCGAACAACAATATCCGGGGGCCCTGTAAGAAATATGGCCCACCGGGTCATGGCTGTGTTTTGAAGAGATCTGCGAGTGAACATCGCGGTGACCGCAGGCTCGGATCGGCTTCTGGACGATTCCGGTTTGCCAAGCATCCGGCCGACGAAGATCTTCGACGGCCAATTCAATAATTTCGGCGACTTCGACCTTATCGGGCCGCCACGGTTCGCTGGGATACTGGCAGGCCATCACGATCGGTTGGACGGAGTTGTCACTCGCATAGACGTATAGTGGCGACAGTTCCCCGCATAAGACGGGATCTACCGGTGACAGACCAAGCTCCTCTTCGAATTCCCGCAGCGCCGCCTCCACACTGCTCTCCCCCACCTCAATCCGTCCTCCAGGCAATGAAATTTGCCCCCCGTGGTGCTTGATCGTCAAGGGACGCATCGTCACGGGGATCATCCACCGGTCCTCCTTCCTCATCAGCATTACCACCACGGCCGCCTGCCTAGCCGCCCTCGGGGCCGGTCCCTGATGCCGGCCATAGGTCAATCCTGGCATCGAAATTCGCTGACTTTCTCGGCCAGGCAAAGGTTGCGTTAGCTTCCTTTGCAATTGCGAGATAAAATCGGAATCTGACATCGGCCCTCCATTCCTAATACGGTAACCAAATGCGTCCTGCCCTACCTGTGCCCACAACGGCAACCTGCCAAAAAGCCCCTCTTTCGGCCCTCCGACAAATATTTTTTTTCCTACTTGCCGGACTGATCAGCTGTAGCACCGCTGCGGTTGCGCAGGATAGCGGATTTCCATCATTGCCCAAACAGGGGAAATTGCCGGCACCGGAAGTGGTGCATGAGCTGCAGGATTCGATTGCAAAACTTCGCGCCGCGGTCGATCTTCTACCACCGGACTCAAAAGACCAGTCAGCGGATATCGAAGTCTTGATTCGCTCCGTCGACCTAGCGATCCAGGATCACCTATTTTATCGCGATAGCGATGCCAAGTCCGCCGCGCAGATCCTGCAGACTGCAAAAGCGAGGCTAGAGGCTTTACAAGCGGGTGCGACGACGGCTCGCCATACGGGCCTGCCGACGTCTCCATTAGAAAAACCGACCTCGATCGTTGGCGGATTTGTTTCCAAGATCGACGGTTCGGTCCAACCTTACGGCCTGGTTTTGCCTGCCGGATGGGAGGCGGGACCATCCGAACCGAGAAGACTGGATGTTTGGTTGCATGGCCGCGGCGACAGCAACGTCGAAATGCAATTCGTGCGGGGACGCTTAAATTCCGCCGGTCCGGTTACTCCAGACAATACTTTCGTCCTCCATCCCTTTGGACGGCACTGCAACGCTTTTAAATTTGCTGGCGAAGTCGACGTCTACGAGGCAATCCAGACTGTCGCGGCTCAATATTCCATCGATCCATCAAAGATCAGTATTCGCGGATTCTCGATGGGAGGCGCCGGCTGCTGGCAGTTTGCCGTCCACGATCCGGGAATGTGGTTTGCCGCCAACCCAGGAGCTGGCTTCGCCGACACCGTCCTCTATCAGGGCTGGGATTCCAAACCGGCCTATCCGATGACTCCTTACCAGATCCAACTGCTGAACTGGTACGACTGCCCTCCCTGGGCAGGCAACCTTGCGAACACAAACGTCCTGGCCTACAGCGGCGAAATCGACAAACAAAAATTGGCTGCCGACACCATGGTGGCCGCATCGAAAAAGCTGGGGCTGGAATGGTTGCATATCATCGGCCCAGGGATGGGACACAAAATCGATCCGAATTCCGCCGATATCATGGACAAACAGCTGTCGGAGTGGGCGGCGGAAGCGGAACCGGCAATCCCTAACGTCGATTTCACGACCTACTTCTTGCGTTATCCACGTTGCCACTGGCTAACGGTCAATGGGCTTGAGCGTCATTGGTCCCCAGGAAGAGTCCAAGGGAAAGTTGAAGGAGGAACGATTAGCATCGATGCCACAGGAGTCACGCACCTAGCGATCGACCTGCCCGCCGATCAACTTCCAACCGATAGCGAAGCGATCACCATCCGTATCGGCGAAAGTGGCTTGGCCGCTCCGGACGCGGTTGCAGGCAAACCGTATCACTGCGATTTGGTATTCACGCCAGAAGGATGGTCCGTCGCGGGGGCGCCCGATCAAAGCCTTCGTAAACGGCCAGGGCTGCAAGGTCCGATCGATGATGCCTTCACCAAACCATTCCTGATCGTATTGCCTAGCCGCCCTTGCTGGCACGGGAGCGTTGAACGTTGGGTGAGTGCCGAAACGGAAATCGCCATCAAGCGGTGGCACGACATCATGCGAGGTGAAGCGCGTACGGTCCTTGATCGCGATCTAGACGCCGAAATGATTCGAGATTTTAATCTGGTTCTCTTCGGAGACCCCCACGCCAATCGCACCCTGGGAGGGATCATTGACCGCTTACCGATTGTTTGGACACGCGAGCAACTGGTGATGAACGGAAAAAGCTATGATCCCGCCGATCACGCGGCAGCAATGATCTACCCCAACCCCCTAAATCCCGATCGCTACGTTGTCCTGAATAGCGGGCTGACCTTCCGCGAGTTTTCCAACGTCAGCAATTCACGGCAAATTCCGATGCTGCCCGACTGGGCCATCATCGAAACGTCTGAGGAGCAGGGACCTTTACTGCCAGGAACCATTCCGGATGCCGGTTTCTTTGATGAAAAATGGAAGGCCAAGTCAAACTAGGCAATTTGCGAGTGCCGTAACGATCCTCCGGAATGGAGCGAAGATCCGGTAGCCGGAAAGCCGAACACTAGAGCAGTGACTGATGCCTAATGTTTAGAGTTTCTCCGGGTGGTAATGATCTATGACCAATTCGCAACAATTAGCCGTTGTTCGAGGAATGTTGCGGGACTGGTACAGCGCTCGGTGCGGTGACCCATTAGAAGATGTCTCCGAAGCGATTCTGATTCACGACGGGTTTTACTGCGGACGGAAATTCGGGTTCAAAGACCATCGAGCCGTGTGGTTCTTCGAAGAGCAAGAACTCAAGATCTATTCGGCGGATGGTACGTTCCTGGAATCATGCAGCCTTGAAGACGCAAGCCTGCCGGATGCCCACGAAACGACCACCCTAAAAATGTCAGAATCGAAACCGGCCGAGCGACACGCAGCTGACGATTCGGATTCGCAAGGCGAACCAGCACGCCGAGCAGCGTAGGCTAAGCAAAGAAAATCGAGCTCCCCTCGCCCTCCAAGCTTGCTTAAGACAGATTGGATATTGAATCAACGGTTCGCCAACTAGTTCAATTGGCTGCGATTCAAAGAGCTTGCTTTTGGGGAAAGGGGCAGACCTTCGTCATTAAAGAAAATCTCGCTCCCCTCGCCCTCAAAACAAGCTTGCATAAAACAGGTTTGATATTGAATCAACGGTTCGCCACCTAGTTCAATTGACTGCGATTCAAAGAGCTTGCTTTTGGGGAAAGGGGCAGACCTTCGTCATTAAAGAAAATCTCGCTCCCCTCGCCCTCAAAACAAGCTTGCATAAAACAGGTTTGATATTGAATCAACGGTTCGCCACCTAGTTCAATTGTCTGCGATTCAAAGAGCTTGTTTTGGGGAAAGGGGCAGACCTTCGTCATTAAAGAAAATCTCGCTCCCCTCGCCCTCAAAACAAGCTTGCATAAAACAGGTTTGATATTGAATCAACGGTTCGCCACCTAGTTCAATTGTCTGCGATTCAAAGAGCTTGTTTTGGGGAAAGGGGCAGACCTTCGTCATTAAAGAAAATCTCGCTCCCCTCGCCCTCAAAACAAGCTTGCATAAAACAGGTTTGATATTGAATCAACGGTTCGCCAGCTAGTTCAATTGTCTGCGATTCAAAGAGCTTGTTTTGGGGGAGAGGGGCTGGGGGAGAGGGGGCCGACAGAGGTGGGCAAGGCGTGGCATAACCACTTGAGATGCGGGGCGCTAACCGGGCCTGCGATGCAAAATCGCCGCCTGGAAATCCCCCCCCTCCCCCAGCCCCTCTCCCCCAAGCAAGCTCCGCCAAATCAAACCAAAAGACAGAGATCACGGAATGAGATAGCAAAGATTTCTTCCGCAACAAAGAGCTTGCTTAGGGGCGAGGGACGCCAGATTTTCGCCCCATCTATCTTCACGTCCCCCAGAGTGAACGCTCTATCAAAACGACTTTCGAGGGGCACGTCCCCCGCGAAAGGCTACACTGCCCAAGCCGGCAACATAATTTCACAGCCGATACGCGAGCGGTTTTGTAAACGGTCCGCCAATCCGCCGTCCAGGCGCTGCCGCTGCAAAGAAGATCGCGATGTCGTTTTGGTTCGATTTTGCTGTGCGTGAAAACCTATCTTTCGCTACCGCATCGTGCGGTGGGCCAGACGGACCGCAGCTGCTAACGCCGTATCCATTTGCCAGTTGCGAAAATCTCGATCGCCGACTCGATTAGAGATTCCTCGAATGATCGTTAATGGAATCTTGGCAAGCTGGCACGCATATGCGACCGCGTAACCTTCCATTTCTTCGGCACTGATTCCCGGAACTTGATGTTTCCTCCATTCCGCATCGTCGGGTCCCGCCGAAGCTGCACAACAGGTCAGAAGCGTCTGACGCACTTCCCTGTGAGGCACGTTGGCCGGAACCGATAAAGAGAGCGAACGGCAGGGATCGAAAGCTGCCAGCGGACGGAAATCGCTGCCGCTACCAACGCCGATCCCGTGCATCACGACTTCCTGAAAAACGTAAGCCTGGCCCACGGTCGCTGCTTCCGAATAACCTCCGGCGATCCCCATCAGCAGAACCTTTGACGGGGCTATCTCGGTTAATAGCCGCATCGTATGGGCTGCCGCCGCAACCGGACCAAAACCGCAAATTTCAAGCGGTCCCTCAGCCTGTCCATCATTCTCGTTCAGCCAATACGGCTCGATGATCGAACGCTCTTTTTCGGTCGGAACCAGAACCAGTAACGGACCGTCAGGATTAGTCATTCGTGTTGGCTTGGCCTTTGATGGTTCTCTGAGCCACTTCCCACGCCGATTCTAAATGCAATAGATAATCAGGCAACGACAACAGCGGTGAAATCGAATCGGAAGGCGTGATCTGAAACAACCAACCGTCACCGTAGGGATCGACATTGATGATGGAGGGATCCTCCAAAGCTTCATCATTGATCGCTACTAAATCGCCCGCCACGGGCGCAAACAGATCGCTTTCCGCTTTCTTGCTTTCGATCGAACCTATTTCCTGGCGTTCTTTCACCGCCGTGTTGGCTTCGACAATCCAGTCGAGGAAATAGACATCTTGAAGCAGACGCACCGCGTAGGAGGTTAAACCAAAACGGTAAGATCCGCTGTCCGGTTCCCCGGATTCGGGCTGCGGCCACGGTTGGGCCCACATATGATTCCGTGCATAGGAGCGATCGGCGGGAAAATCCGCTCGATGCTCCCCCATCATGAACTGACCCGAATCGCTCACGTGTAGCGGACTCCGCGATGCTCCGGTTCGAAGAACGCCGAGAGTAAACCATCGGCGCGAAGCAGACCTGCTCGCGTCAATTCGACCCCCTCATCCGTTCGATTCAGCCAACCTTTTTCGGTGTAGTCCTGCCAGATACTTTCCCAGCGAGTCCCAACATCGGTGTTGAATTTTTCATTCAACGGTTGGAACGCCAGGTACCCTCGCTTCAGCAGCAGAATGGTTTCGCGAATCAACAATTGATCATTCGTCGGTGCCAACCCACGGCCCAGAGGCAGTTCGCCCGCTTCCAGGGTTTCCTGATAGACATTCATATCCGCAGCGTTTTGATAGTGAACGCCGTGGGCGTGTCCAAAACTGGCAATTCCGGTCGCCAGCAGATCACTCCCACGCCACAGATTATCGCGATAAGAGAAGTTCACTTTCGAAGGATCTTTTACCATCGTGTACGCGCTGGAAACGCTGTAACCGGCAGCCTCCAGTTCGTTGAACGCGTAATCGACCCATTCCCGTTTGAGCGGCCAATCGGCAACGGGGGTTTCAATTTGATTCCCCAGAATGTCTTTGCTGTAGACCGTGTTGTACGGCAATTCCATTTGGTAAATCGTCACACTACTTGGAGACAATTCGATCGTCTTGGCGATATTAACTTTCCAATTATCCCAATTCTCACCGACCATTCCCGAAATCAAATCGATATTCACGTTCGGGAAATCAGCCGCTTCGATCCATTCCCAGGCGTTGTAGACCTGTTTGCTCAGATGAGCCCGACCGTTCTCTTCGAGAATTTTGTCATCAAAGTTTTCGATCCCCAGGCTCAACCGCGTAACCCCCAACTTCTCGCGAAGGGTTTTGACTTTGGTTTCGCTCAGCGTCCCAGGTTCGCACTCAAAGGTAACTTCCTCGGCACCGTCCCAGGTCACATGTTCATGCAATCGATCCGCCAGTGCGGTCAGTTGCTTGGGGCTGAGGAAACTAGGCGTTCCGCCACCAAAGTAGACAAATCGAAACGGGCGATCGCCCATGATTTCCAATTTGCTAACCAGCGAAATTTCGGTGCACAGGGCATCGACGTATCGCTGCACGGTAGCCGCATTCACGTCGGTAAAAACTTTGAAGTAACAAAATTTACAACGTTTGCGACAGAACGGGATGTGCAAATAGAGCCCGAGAGGAGCATCCCCCTGCGGTGCTTCATGCAGTGCACTGCGAACGGCTGTTAGGTCATCCCGATTCCAAAGGGAATAGGGAGGGTAGTTGGAAACGAAGTAACTACCTACTTCCGTCTTTTTTTCGTCTGCGGTGCTCATCTGAAAATGTTCTCCGGCGGGACCTAGCTCAGGCGGGACAATTCGCGGCAGGGTCTAGGTTAACGGATCGGCATGTAAAATACGAATGGAGGCCCAAACCTACGATTCGGCAGGCTTTGGGCCCAGGGCAATTACCAAGCCATCATCGTTGGCAAGCACCAAGTGGTTTCCGGCAATTGCAGGCGAGCCGATAAAGGATCCCCGAAATTCAAACTGCTTTAAGAGTTTACCGTCCGCCAAGGCGAAACGATACAGCCGTCCATCGGTCCCCGCGATCCACACATCCTTGCCAGCGATGACAGGCGAAGCCTCCGCGAACCGGCGAAGCGTCTGCTTCCATAACAGTTCGCCCGTCTGAGGATTCAAGGCAAACACGCTGCGAAACTGGCTTGATACCACAACGGCCTCCGCGGTCACGGCGGGGCTGGAGCGGTATTCTTGCACGCGAGCTGGATCCTCGAACTGCCACAGCGGTTTGTGGGCTTTCCAGTCAAAAGCCATGACCAATCCGGCATGTGTCGTGACAAAGGCCTGATTTCCAAGGACGGCCGGGGTGCTAAGGGTCGGCCCTCCCAAAGGCAGCGGATCGGCCGCCCCCGTACCGGTTTTCAAAGCCACACTATGAAGCTGGCCGTCACAACCGCCCAGGAAGGTCCGGTCTCCCGCAAGCGTAGGGCTGCACTGAATCTGGTCGGTCGTTTCGTATTTCCAGACCAATTTTCCGTCGTCGGCCTGCAAACAGTACAAGTTGCCATCCTGGGAAGGAACCAGCACTGTATCCTCATAGAAGGTGACTCCCGCACTGATTTCTCCTTCGGTCGCGAACGTCCAGAGCGGTTTTCCGGTCTCCGCGTCCAAGGCATGGACCTGTCCGTCGTAGTCTCCGATCACCAACATCTTCTTCTCGACCGCCGGCGAGGCGAGAAACCCGTTTTCGGTTTTCTGCGACCAAACCTTCTTCCCGGACGCCAAATCGAGGCAGGTCAGCGTCCCCTCGACATCGGCCAAGAAAATACGCCCCGCCAAGCTCACCGGCGTCGCTTCGATCGCCTCTTCGGCTTGATATCGCCAGACTTCGACCAAATCATCCGGCAATGAGGCCGCCACTGCGCCGGTCCCCTGAGAATTCCCACGTTCCGATGGCCAATCCTCAGCCACCAAGTTAGAATCCGACCAGACGAGTAGGCTGACAACGAGGCTGTAAACAATAAACTTGCCGGTGCGGAACCGACGGAGTGGTATTCGCGTATTCATGATACCCATTATAGAGAGCATTCCATTCAGGTGGCGTTTTTAAACGACTCCAATCGCATGTGCTAGTTTCTAAAGCGATTCGTCGTTAAGGGAAACCAGCGATCGATCTGCTTGCAGTCGTTGCTGCGGGGTGCTTGCGGTCAGTAGGCACGGTATTGTATTCGCAGTGCTACTTGTACCATCTTCGTTGTATTTATTTCTGTTGTATTCATTGTTCGCTGCTTAAGACCCCCCTACCCTGCATGATTTGTGTCAGTATTGGGCGCACCCGCCACAAACATACGATCGTCGAATTTCACCATCTGGCCAGCCAGGGAGTCGATTTGGTTGAACTCCGGCTGGACTTTATCGGCCGAGCCGTCGATTTGGGGCGTCTGCTAAAAGACCGCCCCTGCCCTGTGGTCCTCACCGCTCGCAGGCGCGAAGACGGAGGCCGCTGGTCGAAAAGCGAAGCCGACCGCTTGGTGTTGCTGCGCAGTGCGATCGCCGCAGGAGCCGACTACATCGACCTGGAAGCCGATATCGCTTCGGAAATCCCTCGCTACGGAAACACAAAACGGATCGTCAGTTATCACGATTTCGAGCAGACGCCAGATAACCTGGAAGAACTGCACGCTGCGATGGCGGCCGAAGACGCGGACATCGTCAAAATTGCAACGATGGCCAATCGATTCGAAGACAACTTGCGAATGTTTGATCTTTTGCAAAATGCGAAAGTGCCAACCATCGGGATCTGCATGGGTGAAATTGGCATGATCACCCGCATCCTGGCCGGTCGCTTCGGAGCTCCGTTCACGTACGCCACCTTCAGCACCGATCGCTCGATGGCGCCCGGGCAACTGAACTGGCGGCAAATGACGGAGCTTTATCGGTACAACGAAATCACTCCCGAAACGCGCCTATTCGGAGTCGTCGCCGATCCGGTAGCCCACAGCCATTCGCCGTTGATCCATAACAAGGCGTTTATCGCCGATGGACGCGATGCATGCTACCTGCCGCTCCGTGTCCCCGCCGAGGATCTTTCGACATTTGTCGAGGCCTGCCCGAAAATTGGGATCGAGGGAGTCAGCGTTACCATCCCTCACAAAGAGCAAGCGGTAGACTTGTGTGATCAGGCCGAATCGGCTGTCACCGGTATCGGAGCCCTCAACACTCTCGTTTTCTCCGAAGGGTCCGTGCTCGGATACAACACCGACTACCGAGCCGCCATGGATTGCATCGGCACCATCCTCACCCCCGAAGAAACTTCGGCAGACCCCTACAAAGACCGCGAAGTCCTGATCTTAGGAGCCGGTGGGGTTTCCCGAGCGATCGCTTGGGGACTGCACAATCGAGGGGCCAAAGTCACCCTCACCAGCCGCAATTTGAATCGAAGTGAGCATCTAGCCCAAGAACTGGGGGCTCAGTTCATTGAATGGGACCAACGACATACCTGCAAACCCCATCTTTTGGTCAACGGGACTCCGGTC
The DNA here is from genome assembly GCF_007741495.1 of Roseimaritima multifibrata. Lineage (NCBI taxonomy): Bacteria > Pseudomonadati > Planctomycetota > Planctomycetia > Pirellulales > Pirellulaceae > Roseimaritima > Roseimaritima multifibrata. Next base: position 3,078,287 of record NZ_CP036262.1, on the reverse strand, counting down.
GGTATGCACCCCAATGTCGATGCGACTCCGTTTGAATTCGATCGCAAGATCCATGACGAATCTCTGATCGTGTTTGACACGGTCTACAACCCAGAGCAGACGCTACTGGTCAAGCATGCACGTCAGATTGGGTGCAGGGTCATCACCGGGGTCGACATGTTTGTCCGACAAGCCTGTTATCAATACAAATTGTTCACCGGCAATGAGGCTGCCCCCCGCGCCATGCGAGAAGCCATCAAAGAAGCGACCAGCCCCGTGCGGATCAATCGATGACATCCACCCCCGCCTTTTCACTGATGTATCGTCAGGCCAGTTTTGATGACACCCCGGAGATCGCGGTGTTAATGGACCCTGACGTCCAAGCAAGGAAATTGCTGCGTCGCACCGACCAAGAATTGAACGATCTGACCAAACATGGGTTTGTGGCCCATCATGAGGACCAGTTGATCGGGTTTTGTGCGGTCGAAATCTACAGCCGTAAGATGGCCGAAATTCAGTGTCTGGTCGTCAAACCGCCCTATCGCTCTCAAGGCGTCGGACGCGAACTGGTCGGAATGTGCGTCGACCGAGCCCGAGAACTGGGAGTCCTAGAAGTGATGGCGATCAGCGCATCGGACGAATTCCTTAGAGGATGCGGCTTCGATTATTCATTGCCCGACCAGAAACGAGCAATGTTTTTCCAGCTGCGGGCCCGCCACGAATCCGAAACAGGCGATCCAGTAGTCGATCACTAGAAGGACGAACGGATTGCGTCATACCGCAAAAAGCGTTTGGGGCAAAAAATCCTAGCGGCAGGGCGCGAGCTCTCCGGCCCGTTAACGTGCTTTGCCCAAAAGGCCGGACGGCTCGCGCCGTTCCGCTAAGAGAGGGGATCGGCACTTACTTCAACGGACTTGCGGTTGCAGTTCTGCGATCTCTTCAATCAGTGCGAACAGTTTGGGCTGAAGCTGTAGGAGCAACCGCTGAGCTTCTTTGTCGTCTTCGCGACGGGCACTTTCAACAAGGTCTTGCAGTCCCGATACGGGAGCCTCGGTTTCGAAGGTGCTGAGCATTCCCTTCAACTGGTGCGCGATCGCCGCGATTCGCGGGCAATCGGCCGTTTCGGTCGCCGACTGAAGGTCCGCCATGACCTGCTGGGAATCCCCTGCCACCATCTCGGCCATCATCGCTAACAGGTCTGCATCACCGGCCATACGGGTCAACGCACTTGCAAAGCGGATCCTTTGTTGCTCGTTCACAGATCACGTCGTTTGAATGGAAACATCACTATCAAGCGTAATGCTATAGGTTTGAATACGATCTCTCAGTTTTCCGCGGGTGATTCCAAGCATCTCAGCCGCTTGACTCTGATTCCCACCCGTTTCCCGCAGTACTCTTATAAGCACATAGCGTTCCATGTACTGGAGAGCCGCCGCATAAATGTCGGTTGATTTCTCATCCAACTTTTCCTGGATCAACGCGGGCAATCCAGCTCCGTCAGCGATTTCCTTGGTGTTTTGCTCGGCTTGAGCGGGAGCAGACGGACTGACGACGTCGTTCTCTTGACGCTTCAAAATATCTGCAGGAAGGATATCGGGCGTGATCACGGGCATGACGGTTTCTAGCACAGCCCGACGGATCACCGACCGCAACTGTCGCACATTTCCCGGCCAGTGGTACGCGTTCAATTGCTCAGCCGTTTCAGGGGCGATTCCCTGCAGATCCGGTTTTCCCAGCTCTGATTTCGCTTGGCTGAGGAAATACTGCATCAATAGCGGGATATCTCCGGCCCGCTCCCTTAGCGGTGGCAGTTGGATGGTAACGCCATTCAGCCGGTAAAGCAGGTCTTCGCGATAGTCGCCATCTTCGACCATCTGTTCCAGCGGTTGGTTGGTCGCGGCGACGATCCGCACATCGGTTTTCAGTTCTTTGTTGCCACCGACTCGCTCAAAACGCTGTTCCTGTAAAACCCGCAGAACTTTGGCCTGCACCGTTGGGGCCATATCCCCGATTTCATCCAGGAACAATGTCCCACCATGACACTGCTCAAATTTTCCGATACGACGCGTGTCCGCCCCGGTGAAGGCTCCCTTCTCGTGTCCAAACAGTTCACTTTCAAGCAAATTGTCTGGCAAAGCGGCACAGTTGACCGCTAAAAACGGACGATCGGTCCGATTGCTGTATTGAAAGAGGGCACGCGCAACCAGTTCTTTCCCCGTCCCACTCTCCCCACGGATCAAAACCGGGACGTCCTGCTTGCTGACTTTGCCGATGATCTTAAAGACATCCAGCATCGAATGGCTATTGCCAACGAACAGTTCGGCATCGGCACTGCTGAAATTGTTGTCCGCACTGATCGCGACCGGGACGCTACTCATTACCCGCTGTTGGATCGCACGCTGGACCAGTTCCCGGAGCGCTTCGATGGCAAGGGGTTTTCCCAAATAGTCAAAGGCTCCCAGCTGCATCGCTTCGATTGCGGTCTGGCTGTTCGCTTCGCTGGTCATGAAAATGACCGGAAGGTTCCGATCCCGTTCATGGATCTCACAAAACAGCGCTAATCCGCTCCGGTCGGGCAACTGAATGTCCAGCAAGACGCAATCAAACGTCTCGCTTCCCATCGCTGCGAGCCCTTTCTCGCCCGTGTCGGCCGCCACGACATCACCGACGGGCTCCAAGGCTTTGCGAGCAAGTAGATGGATCGAACGATCGTCGTCGATGACTAATATGGTTGGCATTACAAATGAGCTTAAACGATTGCGAATGGAGTTCCCCCAATTGTCGTGCGAAATCACCAGCCTGCAAGATGGCAAGCGATCGGCACGCAACTTCAGACGAAATAGAGGGTTTGCGGACATTACTGAAACGCCAAATTCGGACCCAAATTCTTGTCCACAAGACCACCTATATGGGTAATGCTAGCGGGTTTTAGCTCTGTCGGGGGATCTAATCTTTAACGATTATCGGGCTTGGTCCGGCCAGAACTAGGAATCCGATTTGTTTCGTTTGACTGGTTTGCATCGTGTGCTACTGATATGGCCGATGTCACGGTAGACGGGGATACAGTGATGCTAACCATCACAATCGCAACCGTCCCTGTTCACGTGCTTTTCTAGTCACAGTGGTGTGACAGCCCTCAGTGGGGGGTAACGGAAAAAGCATTTAAGTCAATTCGCAATCGGAACGACCAACTCCGGATTCGGGGTAGTAGAGCCATGACACGAATCAACACAAACGTCCCATCCCTAATCGCCCAAAATCGATTGCAGGCTTCCAATTCGGACTTGCAGGAGGCGTTAACACGATTAAGCACTGGGCTGCGAATCAACTCAGGTGCCGATGATCCGGCAGGCCTGATTGCCAGCGAAGCTTTGCGCAGCGAGATCAACGGGCTGAATAAGGCAATCAGCAACACGCAGCGTGCCAGCCAGATCATCAGTACCGCGGACAGTGCTTTAGGCCAGGTCAGCAATCTACTGAGCGACATTCGTGGGCTGGTGGTTGAAGCGGCCAATGCCGGGGCCCTCAGCCCGGACGAAATTGACGCCAACCAGCTGCAGGTCGACTCCTCGCTAGAAGCCTTGAACCGAATTGCCCAGACAACCACCTTCCAAGGACGGAAGCTTCTGGACGGGTCGCTCGATTTCATCAGCTCCGTCGGAACCGTCGACAGCGTCACCGATGCACACATCGACCAGGCCAACCTGGGAGCGACCGGCAGCATCAACGTAAACGTCAACATCTCAGAAGCTGCCGAACAGGCCTCGATCACCAGTTCCGGCGGTGCGTTTACGACCGGAGCAAACGCCAACGTTGCCTTCTCGTTCACGAATCAGTCGCTGACGGTCGAAACCGATATCGCCATCGCCGCCGATTCCAGTATCGCGGCAGGCACGACACTGACCTTCCTTGACAGTGCAACCGATAGTGATGGAAACGCCCTGGCGGTTGGGGCGGCCGAAGCGGTCTATGATTCGACGAACAACACGATCACCGTTCGGGGCAACGGTGACACCACCACCAAAGCGGATGTCGCCGCTGCGATCGACGCCCTCCAAGGATTCGAAGCGACCGGAGGGGCGGGCACGGTTGGCTTTAGCACAACCACCGTATCCGGAACGGCTTTTGTCCCAACGACGCCCGCCCTCACCATCACCGCCGATGATACGGGTGCCGAATTCAACGACGTTAACGTCGAATTTGTCAGCGGAGCCTCCAACGTGGCGGCCTATGACGAAGCGAGCAAAACGCTGACGGTTACCGTCGATAGTTCGGCGCCGCAATCGCTTGCCGATATTAAAGCCGCTATCGATTTGACCGAATTCAACGCCACGGTCGATACCGCGGGCGAATTGAATATCGCCAATACCGTGGTCAGCAGCGCCGGAACCGGCGACACCGGCGGAGAGGTTCTCTCGGACGATTTGATTTTTGAATTGACAGGGACCGACGGATCGGAAACGTTTAACTTCCAAGCGGGTGCCTCGCTTACGCAAATCCAAGACGCCATCAATTTGGTCAGTGATGCGACTGGGGTGACTGCGGAAAAGGTCGGCGGCACCCTCACGTTCTCCACTGAATCCTACGGAAGTGACGCAAAGGTCGCGATTGACATCATCAGCGAAGGAGCCTCCCGCTCCTTTGAAACCAGCCTGTCGTCCAACCGCAGCATTGGCAAAGACGTTGTCGCCCAAATCAACGGCACGTTGGCCAACGGCCGGGGAAACACGTTATCGCTGAACACCTCGACCCTTGATTTGACGCTTAGTGTCAAAGAGGGATCAAGCATCGATTTCTCGTTCCAAATCACCGGCGGCGGAGCCCAGTTTCAGCTCGGTGCCGAGGTCGTTAGCAACCAGCAAGCCCGCATGGGGATTTCCAGTGTAAGTACTGGGAAACTAGGGGGCGTCAACGGTCGGCTGTATGAACTGGGAAGTGGGCAAGCGAAAAGTTTGGTCACCGACCCGGCCGGAGCTTCGCGGATCGTCGATGAGGTGATCACCAAAGTGACCAGTTTGCGAGGCCGTTTGGGAGCGTTTCAGGCGACCACGCTGGAAAGCAATTTGGTGTCCTTGAACGATACGGTCGCGAACCTTCAAGAAGCGGAAAGCTCGATTCGTGACGCTGACTTTGCAGTCGAATCGGCCAAACTAACCCGGTCGCAGATTCTGGTCCAATCGGGAACCAATGTGTTGGCTCTGGCAAACCAAAACCCGCAAAACGTACTACAACTGCTACAGTAAACATTCTCCTCAGGACCGGATCGCCCGACGCCCCCGAGCCTCCGGTCCTTTGACGGTAGTCATCTTCTACGCCATGCCCGAATCGCAAAAATCATTTTGCTGAACGGCCCTTGGCCCTCCCAATATCTTGGGAATCTTCTCAAACCGACACCCCTTTTGGGATGAGCGGTTTCGCTTTCGTTCGCTCTGTAGCAATTCTGACATCTGGCGCGGACACGTTGTGCTTTCCGTCGCGGAATTGCTAGCAATCATGCGGCGTGCACCTTAACAGTGGCCGATGTTTCGGTACGGCGGAAACCGACGAGCATTGGTTTGCAGGGACGACCCGCTTGGGATTCGAGACGTGTGTTCTCGAGTAAAGAGCAGCGACGCTCACCCGCATTTCGAGCGGCTTCTGCGAGTTTTCGTAGATGTCCCTGTCAACCGACGAGTGGGTCGGTTTGACAAATCAATCCGACCCACCCATCACTGAAATTTAGGGAATTAAGAGCTATGACACGTATCAACACGAACGTTCCTTCGCTGATCGCCCAAAACCGTCTGCAAGATTCGAACAACTCGTTGCAAGAATCGTTAACTCGATTGAGCACTGGTTTGCGAATCAATTCGGGAGCCGACGATCCTGCAGGTTTGATTGCAAGTGAAGCGCTGCGAAGCGAAATCACCGGTCTGAACAAAGCGATCAGCAACACCAAGCGTGCCAGCCAGATCATCAGTACCGCCGACAGTGCACTCGGTCAGGTCAGCAGCCTGCTGGGTGACATCCGCGGACTGGTTGTCGAAGCCGCCAATAGTGGCGCCCTCAGCGACGACGAAATCGCAGCTAACCAGTTGCAGGTCGATAGCTCGCTCGAAGCCCTCAACCGAATCGCACAGACGACCACTTTCCAGGGTCGAAAGTTGTTGGACGGATCGCTTGACTTCGTCAGCAACGTCGGCGAAGTCGCCAGCGTCACCGACGCCCAGATCGACCAAGCCAACCTGGGCGCGACCGGCACGGTATCGGTTGATGTCAACATCACAGCCGCAGCCGAAAAAGCTAAAATCACCAGTGCTTCGACCGCCTTTTCGGCTTCCGCCCAAGCGAACACATCGTTCACTTTCGGAACCCAAACGGGAACGTTGGAAACCGACATCGACATTACCACCGATTCCTCCATTGCTGCGGGAACCGAGTTCACCTTTTTGGATTCGACTACAAAGGAAGATGGATCAGCTTTGGCAGCTGGGGACGTCGAAGCGGTCTATGACGAAGATACCAATACGGTCACCATTCGCGGCAACGGCGACACGGCGACACGTGGCGACGTCCAAACCGCAGTCGACGGATTGGATGGTTTTACCGCATCGGGTGCAACGGCCGCTACCGTCGTCACGTTCAACAGCTCGACTCCCGCCGATGTCACACTGACTGCCGTCGAATCCGAGCTAACCATTACCGCCGATACCGCTGGATACAAATTCAACGACGTTACGGTCTCCTTTGTTGGTGGAGCTACAAACGATGCAGCTTACGACGCAACAGCGAAAACGCTGACGGTGACGATCGACAACACGGCGCCTCAAACTGCAGCGGACATCGCAGCAGCCATCGGAGCCGCTGGGGTTGGTTTCACCGCAGTCGCAACCAATGACACCGCCGAACTGGACTTCCCAAACACCCCGATCGAAGATATTTCGACCGGAGCGACCGGTGGTGAAATCCTCAATGACGACCTGGTATTTGAATTGACAGGAACCACGGGGTCGGAAACGTTCAACTTCAAAGCGGGTGCCAACGCGGACCAAATCGCTGCCGCAATCAATCTGGTTAGCGATGCTACCGGAGTGACCGCAACGAACACCAGCAACTCGCTCTCCTTCGATACCAGTGCCTACGGTAGCGATTCTCTGGCGGCTATCGACATCATCAGCGAAGGGGCTTCGGGATCGTTCGCAGCAAGCCTCGATTCACGCCGAAACGTCGGTTCTGACATCGTCGCTCAGATCAACGGTACCTCGGCAAGCGGTAAGGGAAACACCCTTTCGCTTAATACCGCGACTTTGGATTTGTCCTTAAGCGTTACCGAAGGGTCAACGACCGACTTCTCCTTCAACATCACCGGTGGTGGAGCCAAATTCCAACTGGGTGGATCGGTTGTCAGCAACCAACAAGCTCGTTTGGGCATCGGCAGCGTCAGCACCGGGAAACTGGGCGGCACTTCGGGCCGGTTGTACGAACTGGGAAGTGGACAAGGAAAGAGCTTGGCCAACGACGCAGCAGGTGCTGCTGAGATCGTCGACGAAGTGATCAACAAGGTGACCAGCCTTCGCGGTCGATTGGGTGCATTCCAGGCAACGACTTTGGAAAGCAACCTGGTTTCGCTGAACGATACGGTCGCCAACCTGCAAGAAGCAGAAAGCTCGATCCGTGACGCTGACTTCGCTGCCGAATCGGCCAAATTGACTCGGGCTCAGATCCTGGTCCAGTCGGGTACCAACGTGTTGGCCCTGGCAAACCAGAACCCACAGAACGTCCTTTCGCTGATTCGATAGTTAAGATCGAAACGAAGCGATACCGGAAGTAACGATTATCGGCCAGAGGAGGGTCCCCAGGGAACCTTTCTCTGGCCGTTTTTTCGTGAAATCCCTCAAGAATTCTTTGATTACACCGCGGCAAGCGACAAGAAAACTTCACCTGATCCGAAGAAACTGCCGATTCCATATGAATGGTACGGCGCCATTCCTCCTCATCTCAGCCTAGATCATTATGGGACGCATCCAAACATCGATCGGATTGATTACAGGGACCGATATCCAAGGGACCGTTGACCAATTGATCGCCCTAAGTTCCATCCCTCGCGACCAACTGGTATCGCGAAACGATACGCTTGCGCAACAACAGGACAGTATTTCCCAGTTGACTGCCTCGGTCATCGGCGTGCAACTGTCGGGAGACCGTTTGGGTGCCGCCTCGCTTTTCACCACGCGAAAAGACACCTCCTCCAACGAAGAGGCCCTCTCGGTCAGCTCCGAAGGCGGCGCGGCCCTTGGCAACTACACCGTCACCACGCAGCAATTGGCAGCAACGCACTCGGTTTCCTCGCGTCAACAGTTTGCCAGTACCGAGGAAGCTCTGGGGTTCAGCGGTGAATTCAGCATCCGCAATGGTGGGCAGCTGGAACAATCGATCCCACTGCAACAATTGAACGATGGTCTGGGGGTCCAGCAAGGATCGATCCAGATCACCGACCGCAGCGGTGCCTCGGCGACGATCGACTTGACCAATGTGCGGTCGATCGAACAAGTCCTGGAAAAAATCAACCAAAACACCACCGTTAGCGTCCGAGCTAGCGCCGACCGCGATGGAATCACGCTTACCGATTTGACGGGGCAGACCCTGTCCAACCTCCGAGTCGACGAAGTTGGCGGTGGCGAAACCGCGGCCGACCTCGGTTTGTACGGCATCAATGTCGCCGCCAACACCGCCGTCGGGCATGACCTGACTCTTGGCAACACGGCTGCCTTCAACAGTTCCACCCTAAACGACCTGGGCGCCCAGTTTAATACCGGCAACGACCTCCAAATAGGTTTTGCGGACGGATCGTCGCTTGCCTTTGACCTTGGCCAGGAAGCGGTCCCCGCGGTCGCCCCCACGGGATCAACCAATAGCGGCAACGCCAACGCCTCGCTTGATTTCACAGACCTTACCGAAGCACACGACTTCGAAGGCCTGACCGTAACGTTTAATCATGACGCCCTGCTGGTAACTGGGAATCCTTCTTACCAGCTATCGGGCAGCGGCACCGGGCAGACGCTTGAAATCACGATCAACGACAGTCTCACCACTGCCACTCAGATCGCCGACCTGATCAACAACGACGCCGCTTTGGGTAGCAAACTTCAGGTCCAAGTCGAAGGGACCGGGACGGGAATGCCCGATCGCTCCGAAACGACCGTCCTGGAAGGAGCCGCTGCGATCGCCGCGGTCCCTCACCCGGAAACCATCGGCGAATTGGTCTCCCAGCTGAACGCTCTGGACCCAAGTCGACTCTCTGCAGAGATCGCCGAAGGAACCACGGAGATCGTCCTGACGGACCTTACATCCGGCGGAGATCCGTTTACGATCAGCGACCTTGGAACTTCCAACCTAAGTTCACTCCTCGGCTTCCCGACGTCCAGTCTGACCGGAACGCTGAAGACTCCTCCTAAAGAAGAAAGCCTATTCGGAGTTTCTTTGTCGGAGCTGAACGGCGGACAAGGCGTCGGCGCCCTTTCCAGCTTGGACATTACGCTTCGCGACGGCTCCTCCGCAAACGTCGACCTGTCGAACGCCGAAACGGTCCAACAGGTGATTGATTCGATCAACAACAGTGGGCTGCAAATGGTCGCAAAGTTGGACGATTCCAAAACCGGAATTCGTTTGCGAGACCTTTCCGGTGGCACCAGTTCGAACTTCACCGTCAGTAGTTCCGACGCGACGGCAACGGCCCTTGGAATTGCTACGGACAGTGAAGACACCATCGTCGATGGCAGCCACCTTGGTCGGCAATATGTCAATCGAGACACTTTGCTGAGCGACCTCAATCAAGGTCTGGGGGTCTCGGCCGGTTCCTTCAAAGTGACCGATTCGACAGGTGCCGCCAGCGCGATCAACCTGACCATCGATGAAATCGAAAATGTCGGGCAACTGATCGATAAGGTTAACGACCTGGGACTGGGGATCACGGCCTCGCTGAATGCGAAGGGCGACGGGATTCAAATCGTCGACACCGCCGGGGGTGGCGGAGCCCTAAAGATCGAGAATAGTGGCAACGGTTTAGCGGCGACTCAGCTGGGAATCGCCGGTTCGGCGACGACTCAAACGATCAATGGGGAATCGGTCGAAGCGATTGTCGGCGGAGACTCACTTTCCATCCAGATCGAAGCGACCGATTCGCTCGATACGATCGTGGAAAAAATCAATGCTTCGGAGCAGTATGTCAAAGCATCGGTCGTCCGCGAAGAAGAGGGAGGGTACTCGCTGCGTCTGACAAGCCGCAAAGGGGGCGAACTTGGCCAATTCAGTATCGACTCCGTCGGTTTCAAGCTACCGACAGAAACGACCTCTCGCGGACAAGACGCTCAGGTCCTACTTGCCGACGATACCGGCGGTTCGCGTCTGCTTTCCAGCGTCGATGGAGTCTTCGAAGACGAATCGACCGGCCTGAACCTAACCCTCAAGGCACTCTCGGACGATCCGATATCGGTCAGTGTGGAAGAAAATCCAGATGCGGTCATCAGCGCGGTCAATACTCTGGTCACGCAGTACAACCTCCTGCGTGACAAACTGGACGCGTTGACGTTCTACGATGCGGAATCCTCAGGCTCCGGATTGTTGTTCGGATCAACCGAAGCGCTCCGCGTCGAGATGGGATATAGCCGTTTGATGTCCGGAGTCATGCAAGGCAACGGCGAAATCAGCTCACTAGCGGAAGTCGGGATTCGGCTGAACGATACCGGACGCCTGGAAGTGGATGAAACCAAATTGGCAGAACGCCTGTCGACCGACAGCGAAGCGGTCGAAAAGTTCTTTACCAACGAGGATACGGGCGTCGCCGCAAGACTCAATTCGCTTGCCGAACGATTGGCCGGAGTCGATAACGGCATGCTGCTGACTCGCGGGAATGCCCTGACAACTCGCGTCGAGCGAAACAACGAACGCATCGACGCGATGAACGTCCGGCTTGAAAACGAACGAGAACGGCTGCTAACCCAGTTCTACACGATGGAATCGGCCATCGCGAAAATTCAAAGCAATTCGCAGTACGTATCGGGCATCCAACCCCTCTCGTACTCCAGCTAAGCATTCCGGTGCTGAAGTTGCCTTTTTCAGGAAAGACCAAAGATGCAGCGATACGAATCGAGTGATAAATATCTCTCCCAAAGCGTTCAAAACGCCTCGCCAGCTCGTTTGCGGTTAATGCTGATCGACCGTGGCCTGCAACTGGCTCAATCGTTGGCATCGATTGCACACCCGGTGGCCGATGAAGCGAGTTATCGCAATCAGTCCCTTCGCCTGCGAGACATCCTCGGTGAACTGCTCTCCGGAGTGACCGCGACCGAAAGCGAAGTCGCCAAACAGGTCTCGGACCTCTATGTGTTCTTGCTCCAGCACCTCACACAAGCCGAAACCGAAGCGTCGCCGGACAACTGGAATGACATCGCCCACGTGTTAGAAGTCGAACAGGGCACTTGGCAGGAAGTCTGCGCACAGGCTATGCAGGGGACTCCAGGGTTCCCAGCTCAAACGGTTTTCCCGTCATCGGCGCCCCCTTCCTCTCCCTCAACAGCGTCCGCCCCGTCGCCACACCTACGCGACCAAACGCAACGCCCAACCCTCAATTTCGAAGCCTAACGCAAGGCCGACTCGAGGCGTTCCATCATTCAGCAAGGCCGCAGCGCAGGCGTCCAATGCCACCAGCCCTTCTTAGCGGAACGGCGCAAGCCGTCCGGCCCTTTGCACAAGACAGGTCAGCAGGCCGGAGGGCTCGCGCCCTGCCGCTAAGATTTTGTGCACCACAAGCCCTTCTTAGCGGAACGGCGCAAGCCGTCCGGCCCTTCGCACAATACACATCAACAGGCCGGAGGGCTCGCGCCCTGCCGCTAAGATTTGATGCCCCAAGCCCTTCTTAGCGGAACGGCGCAAGCCTCCGGCCTTTTGCACGAGGGACCTGTCAACCGGCCAGAGAGCTCGCATCCTGCCGCGAGGACTTTTTAACCCAAGCCCCTCTTAACGGCTCACCGTCTAACAACCGTGGCGACACCGGAACGCGAAAGCAGCAAGAACACTTGCCATCGCGTCCCCCCCCCGCTCTCTCCTCTCCGCCATCAAACCGAATCAAAACCGGTCCATGGCGATTCCCGCAAATGGCAGTTCCAATTGCCGCTGAACATGGGAATCTGCTGCGGAAATTGTTAAGGTTTAGTTGTCGCGAGCATCGTTTCGACGTATCGTTTTGGTAGCTCGCTCGCTCAATTTTCTTGCATTCTGGATGATTTCATGTTCCGTTCTCGTTTCTTGGCAACCGCCATCGTCTCGGTAAGCTTGTTTGCCATCAGCTCTCTCGGAGCTCAACGCAACGCTACCGTGCCTGCGACTTCTGCAGGCGAAGACGAATACGTTCGGATTTCCAAGACCGCTTCGGGGGAACCGAAAGGGTTGGACACGGCAATCATCCGCTTTAAAGGCGAGCCTGGAACGCCTCTTGCGGACACCACGATTGACCTGATCGGTGTTGTCCACATCGGGCAGGAAGAATACTACGAAGATCTAAAAAAGCGATTGGCGACCTACGATGTCGTGCTTTACGAATTGGTCGCTCCCGATGGAACTCGGATTCGCCCAGAAGACCTACAAGCGAGACGCTCGGTATTGGCGTCCCTTCAGACGGGAATGAAGGACATGCTAAACCTGGAATACCAACTGGAAAAAATTGACTACATGGCGAAGAACTTTCGCCATGCAGACATGAGCCCCGAAGAATTCATGCAGCACATGGAAGAACGAGGCGATTCGATGCCCAACATGCTGGCCCGGATGATGGGTGCAGGAATCGCCACCCAGTCCGATCCCGACAACAGCAACGTCGGCCTGCTCACAGCCCTGTTCAGCAAAGACCGAGCGATGATGCTGAAAAGAGCCATGGCGAAACAGTTAAGCGACATGGAAATCGCCACCGCCGGCATGGACGATGAGAATGGAGACAATACCTTGATCAAAGGACGTAATGAAAAAGCCTTTGAAGTCATGAAAGACGAGCTCAAAAAGGGTCACAAGTCGATCGCGGTCTTTTATGGCGCTGGCCATCTAAAGGACATGGACGAACGCCTACGAAGAGACTTCCAGATGGTCCCTGTCGAAACAACATGGCTCCAGGCCTGGGACCTCCAGCGCAACTAAACAGCAAAAGCAATACTGCCAAACGCATAACGACGCTCACCCGCAAGTGGTCGTTAGCCCGATGCTCCAAGCCTCTTCTCTTAGCGGAACGGCGCAAGCCGTCCGGCCCTTTCGTACAATACAAGTCAACAGGCCAGAGGGCTCGCGCCCTGCCGCAAAGATTTTGTGCCCCAAGCCTCTTCTCTTAGCGGAACGGCGCAAGCCGTCCGGCCCTTTCGTACAAAACACATCAACAGGCCAGAGGGCTCGCGCCCTGCCGCTAAGATTTTGCGTCCCACGCCCTTCTTAGCGGAACGGCGCAAGCCGTCCGGCCTTTCGCACAATACAAGTCAACAGGCCGGAGGGCTCGCGCCCTGCCGCTAAGATTTTGTGCCCCAAGCCCTTCTTAGCGGAACGGCGCAAGCCGTCCGGCCCTTCGCACAATACACATCCACAGGCCGGAGGGCTCGCGCCCTGCCGCTAGGATTTATTGCCCCAAGCCCTTCTTAGCGGAACGGCGCAAGCCGTCCGGCCCTTCGCACAATACAAGTCAACAGGCCGGAGGGCTCGCGCCCTGCCGCTAAGATTTTGCGTCCCAAGCCCCTCTTAGCGGAACGGCGCAAGCCGTCCGGCCCTTTGCACAAAACACATCAACAGGCCGGAGGGCTCGCGCCCTGCCGCTAGGATTTATTGCCTCTTCGCGAGGCTAACGCCGGGGACTTGCATCTAATTTTCGGGTATCCACTTTCTCTCGCAGAACTCTCTGCCCAATCGCTACAGCTTGCAGGATCTGCAAACCGACCGAAAAACTCACAGTGAACCCAGCTTAACGCCGATCCTTACTTTCGCACCCCGATCCCGTCTTGGATCGCGGAAACTGTGGCAACCTCCTTTACCCCAAGGTCACGGTCATGGATCGAAATCGAGTATTTTTAGTTGGGGTTTTGTTGATCCTTCTAGGGCTTCAATTCCGCTGGGTTGAATCGGTTGTTCTCAACGAACACACGACCCGCGCATTGGCTCGAGTTACAGACACAAAACCCGTAGCCAGTAGTGACATGATGTCATCGCTGATCATGCAAGTTTATCCGAACCCGAAGAAGCATGTCCCGCTGCCCCGTTGGATTGGGCTAGCACTGATTGCTATCGGCGCCGTGGTTTCCTTACACGCTTATACAATTCCAAAGAGGAATTGAGCTGGGAACCAACCAATGATGTTCTTGCCTCTGATGTTGTTATGGCTCCGCGCGCCGATGTATTTCCCTCCCCGTCTGCGCTGGTGTCTGTTGACGTTGTGTCTTGTAAGCATGTTGCAAACTCCTGGAAGTGCTGCCCAGCCTCCTACCTTCCGAGACGCCGACCCCCGCGGCGGATCAAGCTGGGCGAGTAACAAAGGAGTCGAGACGGAAAATGCAGAACCGAATGCCGAACCCTCCCCGGCAAACGGACTGCAAACCGCTCCACAACGTCAACGTGAAGGAACGGTGGTCCGCGAAGTTGAAGGTCGGTTGGTTGAAGTTGGTCGAAGATGGGTATTTGTAGCGACCACCGACGGGACAAGTTTTCGCATCCTAGAAAACTTGGCCCTGCAGCGGATCACCAACGCAGTGAAACAAGATGCCGGAGACGACCATTGGACGATCACGGGCCAATGGACCGAATACGGCAACGAGAACTTCTTAATGCTACAGAGAGTCGTACGAACCCCGCACCACGCCAACTCAGAAAACCTAGCCCGGCGTCCAAGAGCGGGATTATAAGGCCGGCTACGACCGGTCCAAAGGAAGCAATTGAAGAGCCAAACGTTTCCGGCGCAGCGGGCCGGACGCCTCGCCGCATCAAAACCTAGCGGCAGGGCGCGAGCCCTCCGGCCTGTGCACGTCTATTGCACAGCGGGCCGGACGGCTTGCGCCGTTCCGCTAAGAAAGGCCTCGCCGCATCAAAACCTAGCGGCATTGGGCGCGAGCCCTCCGGCCTGTGGACGTCTACTGCGCAGCGGGCCGGACGGCTTGCGCCGTTCCGCTAAGAAAGGCCTCGCCGCATCAAAACCTAGCGGCAGGGCGCGAGCCCTCCGGCCTGTGCACGTCTATTGCGCAGCGGGCCGGACGGCTTGCGCCGTTCCGCTAAGAAAGGCCTCACCGCATCAAAACCTAGCGGCAGGGCGCGAGCCCTCCGGCCTATGCACGTCTACTGCGCAGCGGGCCGGACGGCTTGCGCCGTTCCGCTAAGAAAGGCCTCGCCGCATCAAATCCTAGCGGCAGGGCGCGAGCCCTCCGGCCCCCGCACACTTACCCGATATCTAGCTTTCGCAGGTCGTCTAACCACAACCGGAGATCGTGATCGTATTCGGTCGCCATATCCCCTAGGATCAGCTGCCGATGGAAAGCCGCTGCACCTTGATGTTCCGCCGCCTCGGCCGTTTCAAATCGGTAATTTGGATCGGGAGCAATTAAATCCTGCAGGAAGCTCATCAGTAATTCGTTCCTCGTCACCTCGTCGGGAAGCATCCCTTCTAAGCGATGAGGCAATTCCCGCTTCAATTGCAGCAAGGTTCCAAGATCGTGTTCCCCAGCAAACGGATTGTGCCCGCTGAGCAATTCAATCAACACGTATCCGACACTGGCCAAATCGCTTTGCGGAGTCGATTCGCAGCGGTCGATCAATTCGGGAGCCGCATACGTCGGGGTGCAATCGCGCTCGCGAGGAGGATTATTGAAATCGATCGCCGATCCAATATCAATCAATTTCACGTGCCCCGTCCGCTTCAACATGATATTCGATGGCTTCATATCGCCATGAATGATCCCTTCCCGATGCAACGCTCCCAATGCCGCTAAACACTCACGGACAATGGCCACTGCCATCCCCGCCTTGAAACGCAAGTGTTCCCGGCCGTAGGTGACGATCACGTTTTGGATGTACTGCATCCGCCCGCGAGCAACGACAGCCTGCAAACTCTCTAAGCATTTGGGATCGGTCAGTTGGCAAAGGTCATAGCCATCGACCCACTCCATCACCATCACGCGAATCCGATCTCGCTCGATGAAGTTCTGCACATCCAACATGTTGTCGTGCTGGATCAAAGCAACGCGAGCCGCGATGCCGGCGATCCGCTGCATGTTTTCCTCATAATGCCGAACGTCATTAAAACGCTCAGGTGAGAAAAATTTCATGGCCAACGGAATCGTAAAACCATCGGTCCCGAGCTGCTCGGTAAGGAACACTTCCCCCTGGCCTCCACTGCCCAGCAACTTTATCAAGTGATGGTGAGTGGTCCAGTGAAGTTTCCGTTCGCTCAGAATCGCCTCATACTGAGACAGCAAACGCTCGTCTTTCATTGTCCGTGTCGTACCACGCAAGGTCAGCGTGGCGTTCGGCTCATGCCTGGTCGTCGACAGCAAGGTCGTCCCATCCTTTGGAGAATTAATCATTCGTTAAATATAGCGGCAGAACGAGAAACATTGCGCAAGATTGGTTGGAAAAAAAAAGACTTTGCGAGAGCCCGCAAAACCACCTGTTCGGGGGACCGTTGATACATTCTTCAAAACGAAATCAGCTACAGGCAGGATCGTCCGCAATATTCCCTCGAAAAACACCATTTGGATGCGCAAATCCTAGCGTTTTGTCAACTCGATTCCACAATGGACGACCGTTTTGATAGCGGCGCAGATTTTCACAGGCCAAATCGGTGGAATCGCTCACCCGTCGCGCCGACTGAGCCCCCACATGGGGAGTGATCATTACCTGCGGCATCTCCCATAGAGGACTTTGCTCTGGCAGAGGTTCGCGTTCGGTAACATCCAACCCCGCGCCTTGCAGGTGCCCGCTTTGCAAAGCCTGAACCAAATCGGCTTCGACAACCACCTGCCCGCGTGCGACGTTGATCAAATAGCTGTCCTTCGGCATCAATGCCAACATCTCTCGGTTGATCAGCCCCAAAGTCGACGAATTTAGGGGAAGAGCGAGAATGACGATGTCAGAGGCCGCCAACAGGTCTGGCAACCGGTCGGCCGACCAGAGGGCATCGACATACGAAGGAGCGTCCACCGGATAATAGTCGGTGGCTAAAATCCTTACGTCCATCGGTGCCAGTCCCTTGGCGATCGCTCGTCCGTTTCCCCCAAACCCTACGATCCCGACCGTCTTGCCTCGGAGGTCGTCGGTCGGGCGGCGAATGAACTCGCGCTTCGCTTGAGCTCGAAAAAAAGTTGGAATCCGACGCAACAATCCATACAGCAGAGCGAATGTCTGTTCAGTAACCTGAGGGGCGAACAGCCCTGCGGCACTGGTCACGACGATATCGGTCGGAATCACTTCCGGGACCAAGCAGTGATCCAGTCCGGCAGCGGAGGACTGAATCCATTTCAGTCGCCCCGCGTCGACGACTCGTTTCCAGTCCACAGGAACCTTGGCGTGACCAATAAAGATGTCAGCATTCGGCAGTTCCTCATCGATTCGTTCCTGCCCCGCATCGACGATCTCGGCGTCTGGTGCAGCGGCCTGGATTTGATCGATATGATGGGGCTCGACTGGGTAACAAAGAACAATGCGCATCAAAACAGACCTTTTCAAATCATAGGACAACAACGATGACACATCCTATCGCATGCACGCAATGTGGAAAACGCTATCAAGCACCACCCGAATTGGTTGGCAAAGTCATCCGTTGCAAAGCTTGCGGAGGTGAATTTCAGGTCCCCCCAGCCGATCCCCAGCCACCCTACCCTGCCTCGCGTTCAGCCGACACGTCGACTCCGTTAAGCAGCCCCTACGAAGCGGTCGCCTCTTTCCAGGGCGGTCAAGCCAACACGGGGCATCGAAGCAGCGACGAAATCGAATACGAAATATTTGGCCACGAAGCCCAATACTGTGAAATCACTCTCGATCCTGGCGAACAGGTTCTCGCCGAAGCGGGAGCCCTGATGTACATGGATGACGGGATCGAAATGAAAAGTGTGTTTGGCGATCCCTCGAATCAGGGAGGCGGATTTGTCAGCAAGGTTTTCGGAGCTGGCAAACGTGTGCTGACCGGTGAATCGCTGTTCATGACAACCTTCACAAACCAAAGCCAGCGACGTGGCAAAGTTGCCTTCGGTTCCCCCTACCCCGGACGCATGATCCCGCTTCATTTGGATGAACTGGGGGGCCAAATCATTTGCCAAAAAGATGCGTTCCTATGTGGGGCACGTGGCCTATCGATCGATATCGCATTCCAAAAGAAAATCGCTGCCGGACTGTTCGGCGGCGAAGGCTTTATCATGCAACGACTGACAGGCGACGGGATCGCGATCGTGCACGCCGGTGGCACGATGATGCACCGCGAACTCCAGCCTGGCGAAAAACTACGCCTGGATACCGGTTGCCTGATGGCGGTCGGTCCAACGGTCACCTACGACATCGAATTTGTCGGCGGATTGAGGAACGCCTTTTTCGGCGGCGAAGGCGTCTTTCTGGCGACCGTCGTTGGCCCCGGTCCCGTCTGGCTCCAGTCACTACCCTTCTCGCGATTGGCAGGCCGGATTACCGCGGCCTCGCCCAGCACCGGGAACAAAAGCGTCGGCGAAGGCTCCCTCCTTGGAGGCATCGGCGACATGTTCATGGGAGACTAACGCTTACGCAGCCTTTGCAGGAACATCGCTGGTGCAATGACCGCAACGCGTTGCACCGATCGGAATTTCCATCTTGCAAGCGGGACATTTCTGAGTGGTGGGTGAAGGGGTTTCGGTGTCTCCTTCGAACTGCGTACGAACGCGGTTCATGATTTTGATCACGATAAAGATGGCGACAGCCACAATCAGAAAACTGATCATCGCATTGATGAATGCACCAATGTTAAGCACCACAGCGGAGATTTCATTTGCCTCGTCTGCTGCTCGCAGCGTGTAGACCCAGGAATTGAAATCGACCTTCTCGGTCAACAGCCCCAGAGGAGGCGTGATCACATCTTTGACCAGCGACGTGATCACCGAACCGAAGGCTCCCCCGATGACGATCCCGACCGCCATGTCGATCATGTTGCCCTTCAACGCGAACTCTTTAAATTCTTTCAGCAAACCCATGACCGCAATCCTCATTGTTATAGTGGTCTTGGACGCGTTCCCAGACTGAAATTAGAACGTGTCAGAATAGACGGTTGTTTGTAGCGTGTCCCGGCCCCTTCGCTAGGGGGCAGAGGCGTGAACCTGGCTTTCCAGCCCCTAAATTCGTCAACAAAAAGGGCTTCTTACCGCTTTACCACCGCCTTCATCGCTGAGGGCCGTGGTCCCTTGTCGAAGTCGGTTACTTATCACGTCAATCAGACGATTATCTATCCGCTCCCATTCATGAGAGAGTGCGATGCAATGGAGCAGAAACGAACGATGGCCCTTGAGTCTTCCCATGACGATCCGCGTCCACCGGAAATAGAGAGTCCCAGAGAGCGATTCTTCCCCAAGGTTTCAATCCGTTCCTTGATCATTTTGATCACGGTTAGCGCTTTAATTGCCTGGGCATTCCGTACCGGGTTCCAAGGAAACTGGATTTGGGTCAAATCGTTTTCCGCGGTTATCTGCGTCACCTTGCTTTGCTTCGCATCCTATATCGCAATGTTCTTTTTGACGTTGCTCTTCTCTAGAATCCTCCAACCATTCGCGCACGCGGCCGGGCTGGTGACTCCGCCCAGAAAGGAGCAGGCCCCTACGCTGGGACTGGAAGCTCTCGATCCCAAGATATCGGAACAGCCAGATTCACTTCACGGCTCCGCTTCAACGTCAGCGAGCGATTCGGAGTCGAACGAATGAAAACTCTAGTCTTAGGATGCCGGCATGCTTACCAGCTTGTCCAAGCCAAAAACGATTTACACCGTTTTCTTGCGATCTTCACACTGACGATTCTCGGCTGGGGGTGTTCTCCAAACCTCCAAGCCGAAACAAGTTCGCTGGGGATGACAAATGCAACCACTCAGCACGGTTTCACCTTTGACATTCGTATCGATTCCGTCCCGGGTAGCGGTTACCAGCCGGTGACTCTGAATTTCAGGCCCCAAGGCAAAGCGTTTGCGAGACAACGAAACCTAACCGTCCGCATTCTTCCTCATGACTACGCGGTTACGGAAATCGATTATTCCTTCGAAACATCGGTCGCTCTGCCGGAAAAGGCAAACCAAGCTTCAAAAGACTGTTTCATTCCGTACTACTATGCCTGGGAGGAAGTGGGAATCCAACTGCTTGAAGACGGACGCCCCCTGAAGGATTGCAACTGGACGTTCCGACTTCCGTCTGCACGCAACCTTCCCCTTCCTCATGTAAAGATCGGAGTTGTCATCGCTTCGGTCGCCGCTGGTACCCCGGCATCGAAGACTCCGCCTGCGTGGCAGATTTGCCCGGATACACGTTCGCTTCAAACGGTCTTCTCAGGCCCCTTGCCCGAAGACGCTTCGACCGGTCGATTGAGCCACAACGCAGCGATGGCGGAATTGCAGCGTGTCCAACCAGGCAAAGTGCAGTTCAGACTTTTAGACTTCAACGAACTGTATTCTTCCTGGCTGGGATATTCACAGTTAGACGTCGTCCTGATTGCCGCTCCTTATCTGCAACGCTTGGAATCCCATCCGCAATCCTACACCGCGTTAACCGATTGGATCGCCAGCGGAGGCACGCTGTGGGTTTACGCAACGGAGCAAGCCGATGCGACGCTTTTAAACGAAGTTCCTTTTTCGAACATCACCAATTCAGTGGTCTCGAAATCGCAAAACCTGGAAGGATCGCTAAACCTTGGGGAGGACAACAACACAAACACCTGGCGGTACACCTATTGGGGTGACCCTGAAAAGGAAGAAAGTTACAGCCAGACTAGCAATCTGAACGGTGCAGTTGTCTCTTTAAATTCGACGTCCGGATTACCGCTGCCGCTGCGGCAAAAGGTATATAACAAACTAAGCCAAGCCGAACATCCGTTTGTCCTGAAGCGAAAGCCAGGGGAAATGACTCCACTAATTCGCACGGCAGCATTTGGCTTAGGCAGGGTCGTGGCGATCGATCAAGAAGCCCCTTTTCCGGAATCCTATCAGTTCTGGCAAACGGTTCAGCGAGCGACCAACCCAGAACGGCTGAAACAGGACAACCGAACGGGTAGGAAACTGGATGAAGGCAGCCAAACCTATTGGAACTTTTTACTGGGGTCGGTCGGCCAGCCCCCTGTAAAAACCTTCGTCATCCTCAACACCATTTTTGTCTTGTTGATCGGCCCGTTTTTCTACGCTTACCTACGTCGTAAGGAACGTCTGTTTCTGCTGTTTTTTGTCGCCCCTGCTGCCGCCACGTTCGTGACTATCGGAATCGGGTTATATGCATTGGTAGCCGATGGCGTGCAAACCCGCGGACGTGTTTATCAATTGACTTGGGTGGATCCCCACAGCCACTACTTGCACACTCAGTCACGACAGACCTATTACGCCGTACTAGATAGCCGCAAAGGATTGAAGTTCGATAACCAAATTGCGATTTACCCGGTCCCTAGCCAAGACATTCACCAATCCTATCGAAACCATTCTCAGAACAATTCAAATGTGTCACAGCGTCTGGTTCAAGAAAAGGACGACACACGCTATCGCGGCATTTTCCTGCCACCACGATCGCAAAGCCAACTGCTGGCAATCGAACCAAGACGTCTTCCCGATACGCTGACGATGAAAAACGATGCCAAGGCATTCGAAGTCACCAATCACTTCCCATTTGATCTACATCATTTCACGGCGAAAGATAACTGGGGACAACTTTGGCGGGCAATCGATCCGATTCCCGCCGGAGCCACAGTTTCACTGAAAGCGATCGCTGACAAGGACTACTCACTACCGATGTTGGAATCCGATCCGCTCTCCAGCAAGTCCCAAGCAGACGCCCCTATTTGGCGATACTCACGCGGGCAGTCCGGCGCCACCGCACTGGAAAAGACATGGAGTGCCTGGCTACTCCGTCTTCCGGACGGGCATTTCTTTGCGGCCCGCACCGACTTGGACCCGCAATTCCTGGGCGCCGAGAATGTCGACTGGCAAAATCGCACGAACATTTTGATGGGACCGCTGCCATGATCCTTCCGGCTTGGAACGGACCTGCCATCGAAGTCCAAAATCTGACGCGAATCTACGGTTCAACAACCGCCGTAAACGACATCTCTTTCGCGGTTCCTCGCGGCGGTGTGTTCGGTTACATCGGTCCCAATGGAGCGGGCAAAACGACCAGCATGCGAATCCTGGCGACGCTGGAACTGCCGAGCGCCGGGGACGCTTTTATCCAAGGCGTCTCTTCGGTAAATGATCCCGATCGCGTCCGCGGCTCGCTCGGTTTCATGCCCGATGCGTTTGGAACCTATGGCGATACGAACTGTGCCGAATACCTCGATTTCTTCGCTCGCTCTTACGGACTGATCGGCCGCGAGCGAACGACTCGGCTGCGGTGGGTGATGGACTTCACCGGTTTGAACAAACTGGCTTACAAACCGATTCGCGGTTTAAGCAAAGGGATGAAACAACGACTCTGCCTGGGACGAGCACTCGTCCATGATCCGGCCGTTCTTATTCTGGATGAACCAGCAGCAGGCCTCGACCCTCGAGCCCGGATCGAACTACGAAAAATGATTCGGACGCTGGCTGCCGATGGAAAAACCATCCTGATCAGCAGCCATATCCTGACAGAACTAGCCGAGATGTGTGATCGCGTTGGGATTATCGAACAAGGCTGCTTATTAGCCACCGGAACCGTAGACGAAATCCGTAGCAAACTAAGAAAGACTCGCAACATGCTGGTCCGTATTACCGGGTCGACAGAAGAGGCGTTTCGGTTGCTTGATGCCCATCCGGCGGTCGACCAACTAGAGGGAGACAACGGCGTTCTACGGTTTCAAATCATCGGGGGGGACCCGCAACAAGTCGCGATCCTACACACCTTGTGTGAAGCCCGCGTGGACGTGTTGCAGTACACGCTGCTTGATGAATCCCTGGAAGACGTTTTCTTGCAAATCACGGAAGGACATGTTCAATGAATCCATTCGAATCCCATCCGTTGACCCGTGAGAGCGATGCCCAAGGAATGTGGGGCTGGATCGATCGGACCAGCGACCGTGTCGCGGGATGGTTGAACCCTATCCTCATTAAAGAGGCACGTCAGGCTTTAAAAAGCAAGCAGTTCATCATCACGTTTTTCACCCTTTTGACATGCACCTGGGGATGGACCGTACTGGGCATCATGTTAAATGCCCCTGCCGTCTATTACCTCCCCTCTGGAATGGAGATGCTTTACGGCTACTATTTCGTACTGGCCATTCCAATGCTGGGGATGGTGCCGTTGGTAGCCCACCGCTCGCTGGCTGCCGAAATCGATGACGGCACGTTTGAGATGCTGGCGATCACAAAGCTGTCGTCGCTAAGGATCGTCTTAGGCAAACTAAATAGTGCGATCCTCCAGATGATGATCTACTTTGCAGCCGTTGTCCCCGGCTTGGCTTTCGCGTACTTGCTGCGAGGCGTGAACCTCCCGACCATGCTGATGATGGTCCTGGTCATCTTTTTCACCGCCCTTATCCTGACAACGTTAGGGTTATTGCTTTCAACGATGGCGTCTCATCGCGCTTGGCAAGCCCTCTTTATGTTGGGGTTGGTAGGGGTGATTGTGATCACCCAGTTCATTGTAGGGGCTGTCTGCCTGGAAGGCATATTGGGGGAAGATGCGGGATCCGAACCGTTTGCCTGGCTAATGATTCTTGCTTTTGGCTTGGTCGGTAGTGGTTGCATGGTCGTCCTCGTTAAAGCAGCCGCCGCTCGGATCGCTCCGGTAACGGAAAACCGCTCGACCGGGATCCGCTGGAGCCTGATAGGGCTGCAGGCCACGTGGGTCTTTATCATCATCTTGGTTACCCTCTACGTTTCCTCGGACTCGGCAACCGGAATGGTTGATTCGGAACCGATCAATTTTGGCATGATGGTCCTGGCCGGGTATTGGCTATGCATGGGGACCTTGATGCTGGCGGAATCTCCTGAGATGAGCCCACGTGTGCAACGCGATCTCCCTCAGACATTTATGGGGCGCGCGATGTTGTTATGGCTAAGCCCTGGCCCCGGAACCGGGTACATGTTCACTCTCTGCACCGCTTGGTCAGGAATTGCCGTGCTCGCTTTGTTCGCGTTTCTGCCGCCGTTCTCAACTCAAAGCACATTCCGCGCATCAACCGATCCCCCCGTCATGGCGATCATGACCATCGGACATTTGATGCTGTTTCTCAGCTTCCTCCGGTTGTGGGTAATGGTCACCAGCGTCTGGTTAGGACGGTCGTTTATCCTACCGATCATCAGTCTAGTATTCCTGCTGTTTGCCGGAACGATTGCCCCATCGATCCTAATGATTATCACTACAGGGGCTATTAGCAACGACTACTGGATACTCGAAACCAGCAACATTTTCTGGACGTATGAAGAAGCGTTTAGTGGCGGGATTGCAATGGAACAAGCCCTGTTAGTGTTCCTGCTTGGCCTGATCGGTGTCTCGGTTAACCTGTTGCTCTTCTTCCGCGAATTTGATTACCGCCGGACTTTGACTCCAGCTCGAATTAAAGAGCTGGCAACGAAAAAGACCTCTCCAGCGGTTGCCGTCGAACCGGAGTAACCCAACGACTATGCCAACAACGGTTCAATCACGTTGGCTGTTTTCTCGCCGGTCAGGCGGTGGGTTCCTCCTTCAAACGGAAAACCTAGTGGGTCCTGATCCAAACCAAGCAATCGCAGCATCGTCGCATGCAGGTCTCGCACCGGCGTCGGATCTTCGGTGACGGAGAACCCAAGTTCATCCGTCGCACCATGACGCACTCCCCCTTTGACGCCTCCGCCTGCCATCCAAACCGTAAAGGCATCGGCTTGGTGGTGACGGCCCATCAACCCCAGTTCTGTGTTGCCACGGGGGTCACGGAGGGGTGACCGTCCGAATTCACCGCCCCAGACGACCAACGTTTCGTCCAACAAGCCGCTTCGCTTCAGGTCTTTCAAAAGTGCCGCGATCGGCCGGTCCATTTCATTGCACATATTTTTAAAACCAACGTTGATCGCTTCCGATGGATCCGCTCCATGAGAGTCCCATCCCCCATCAAACAACTGCACATAACGCACGCCTCGCTCGACCAACCGCCGCGCCAACAAACAATTGTTGGCGAACGACTTTTTCCCCGGATCAGCTCCATACAGTTGCTGAACTTCTGCCGTCTCCTGCGACAGGTCGGTCGCTTCGGTTGCGGCCATCTGCATTCGAAAAGCCATCTCAAACTGGCCGATACGGGCGACCGTTGCGGGATCTCCGATTTGTTCGTACGTCTGCCGATTGATCTGGCTGATCGTGTCGATCATTTCGCTTCGCAGCGGACGGGCCGTCCCTTCCGGATCCGATAAAAACAGTACCGGATCCGCTTTAATTCGACACTGAATGCCTTGATAGTCAGCCGGAAGAAATCCATTGCTCCAAACCGATTTCCCTGCACTGGGAACCTTGCCACCGGATACCAGAACAACGTATCCAGGAAGGTTCTGATTCTCGGTCCCCAGACCGTAAGTCATCCATGCCCCAATCGACGGAAACCCCAAATCAGCATTCCCGGTGTGAAGCCGTAACTGCGCAGGGGCATGAGTCATTTGGTCGGTCTGCATCGAGTGGATGAACGAAACCGAATCGACCACCTCGGAGAACCTAGGCAAGCGATCACTCACCCAAGCCCCTGAATCGCCATGCTGGGCAAAGGAATACTGCGAGCCAAGCAACTTAGCGCCGCGGCGGCCATACCCACTCCGTTTCCCTTGCAGAAACTCCGCCGGGCAATCCTTCCCATCAAACTCCTGCAAAACCGGCTTGTAATCAAAAAGTTCCAGCTGGCTGGGAGCTCCAGCCATGTGCAAATAGATGACCCGTTTCGCTTTCGCAATCGCCGCCGGGACCTGCGGGGAGCGAAGACGAATCTCGTCATCCGCGATCGGCGTCGACTCAGATCCCCCAGCCTCAGCAGCAAGCGTCCCCAACCACATCGCCCCCATCCCCGTTGGACAAGACTTCAAAAAATGACGTCGTGTCTGAGATTCAACGAACGATTGGTGAGCTTGGTTTGCGAGATTCATAGAAACAGCGTATCGGCTATCGGCATTAAGGGCTGATCGAAAACGACTTGATAAAGTCGCTCGCATTATACAGCGACAGCTAGGCCACAAAAAAAGGAGGGACACGAATTCTTTGACGACCTATTAATCGGGAACTCCAAACAAGACAGGCCGTCCAGCCCTTTTGCACAGACACATCGACAGGCCGGAGGGCTCGCGCCCTGCCGCTAAGATTTTGTGCCCCACAGCCCTTCTTAGCGGAACGGCGCAAGCCGTCCGGCCTTTTCACAAGTCACGTCAACAGGCCGGAGGGCTCGCGCCCTACCGCTAAGATTTTGTGCCCCACAGCCCCTCTTAGCGGAACGGCGCAAGCCGTCCGGCCCTTTTGCACAAACACGTCGACAGGCCGGAGGGCTCGCGCCCTGCCGCTAAGATTGGTTGCCCCACAGCCCTTCTTAGCGGAACGGCGCAAGCCGTCCGGCCTTTTGCACAAACACATCGACAGGCCGGAGGGCTCGCGCCCTGCCGCTAAGATTTTGTGCCCCACAGCCCTTCTTAGCGGAACGGCGCAAGCCGTCCGGCCCTTTTGCACAAACACATCGACAGGCCGTACGTTCGTGCCCTACCACTATGTTTGGTTGCCCTGATCGGTTTCACACTGACCGCATTCGGCTTTGCTTGATCGATCTCCGATCAATCTTGCTTCTTGTCACGCAACGTTTCGCTCGCCGGCGGCACGGGGATCTGGCCTAAAAACGAATCCAGCACTGCAAATCACTAGAGAAACAAAACCTGCAACTAAATATCAAACGAATGGCACAGCCTTTGCTTTCGTATCTACCTTCGTGAAGCAAGCAGGCGAACAACGGTTCGTCGATTTCCACCAACAATATAAGTGAGGTTTGTGATGAAGAGTCTATTTGCAGGTGTGTTGGCCGCGTTGGTTGCCGTAGTTAGCGTTGGATGCAATGACAGTGCGTTCGACACTCAGGCGGATAACGTTCGTGAGCAAGCCGATACCACCGCTGACAACGTACGTGATCAAACCCAAATGGGTGCTGAGGCGATTCGCGATGATTCGCAGAATACCGCCGAAGCCATTCGCGACGATGCGGGACGCACGATTACCGGAGCCGCCCAAACCGATGCTGCTGAAGCGAAAGCAGACGCCGTCGAGGAAGTCGGTGAATCCAGAGCGGACGCTTTAGAAGAAAAAGGCGAAGAGAAAGCGGACGCGATTGAAGACAACGCCGAAGAAAAAGCTGATTCGCTAGAAGCAAAAGACTGATAGGCGAATCGCCGCTTACGCAAACCGCTTTTCGCATCGCATGCAAAAGCGGTTTTTTTATTAAAAGAGGCAGGGTGTCCGTTTCCATTCACGAAACCGACATGCCTGCCTCTCTTTATAGGTGCGGAGTTCTAACCCCATGGGCTGCAGACTATACGTCCGCTTTGACGGGCTCCGCTGAACTTCGCGCGGGTGCCGCATCCGTGTTCGGATCGCCTTGCTCCGTTCCTTCGCTCACGCCCTCGGAGTTCTCGCTATCCTCTGGAGGTGCTTCCATCCGTACCAGTAACCAGCGTTCGACTTTGTCATTTTCGAAATGGACCAACAACGGAGCTTGTTCCTGGGTCAGGTTGTACAGCCCGGTTTCGATGACAACGTTATCGTTATCGCCAATTCGGAAAGCGACTCGCTGAGTATCCTGATCGACGCGGCCTTGGACCGATTCCGCTTTATCGGTTTGCGAATTGTACAAAGTGCCGCTAACGATCCCCTCTCGATTGACCGCCAATTGAACGATCCTCGTCGGTTCAATATCTTTTTCGTCGCTGCTTGCGGCGAAAGTTCCTAACGGCAACCATTCCTCCTCCTCGGCTTTGGCTTCGTCTTCCGGAGGCGGTACGGTCGCTAGGACCGCGGCACTTTCTGCAAAATCACTTGCGGAAGCAACGGGTTCTCCATCGATATAAACGTTGTTGTTTTGATAGACAACGTTGCCACCTTGGCCATAGTCGTAATAGATTGGTTGAGCCCAAACCGTAGCGGGGGCGGACCAACGGAACCAGTTTGTGCAAGCCGCGTAAGTCGGCACGGTCCACCAATATCGCCAAGGATGATAGCTAAAACGGTAACCGTAGTGCCAACCACACCAACGATGTGGGTGATTGTTCCACCACGAAGGGCCAAACCAATTGGGGTGATGATGGTAACCATGCCATCCATGCCGGACGCCGTTCCCCCAGCCATTCCAATACCCTATTCGTGCCGGGTGCCTGGCGGGCCAATTGTTGAGACCTCCTAATGTCCCCCGCCAGCGATTATTGATTCCGGTGATACGGTTGTTGTCGATGTTCACCCAAGACGGACGTCGGCTAATAGCCGTATTGTTTCCAATATTGATGTTGCCAATGTTGACTCGGTTTCCGTTGCCATTTCCATTTCCGTTACCGATGCCAGGCCGATCCCGATCTCCCATATTGGGTCGATTTCCGTCACCAAAGTTCGGACGGTCTCCAGGTCCTGGTCGATCTCCGGCTCCTGGACGGTCTCCAGGTCCCGGACGGTCTCCGCTTCCTGGACGGTCTCCGGTTCCTGGACGGTCTCCAGGTCCCGGACGGTCTCCAGCGCCTGGACGAGTATTGCTTGGCAAGGTCGATGGACGCAAAGGTTTATCCATCCCAAG
The DNA here is from genome assembly GCF_007741495.1 of Roseimaritima multifibrata. Lineage (NCBI taxonomy): Bacteria > Pseudomonadati > Planctomycetota > Planctomycetia > Pirellulales > Pirellulaceae > Roseimaritima > Roseimaritima multifibrata. The sequence goes on along the minus strand of NZ_CP036262.1, from coordinate 3,049,376 downwards.
AAAGTCACTGACACCTCCCGGAGTTGGACGAGTCCCAGCAGCAGGCAAGTTGCTTCCAGGACGATTGGGCAAGTTCGCCCCCGGCCGATTACCAACGTTCGGACGATCACCAACGTTCGGACGATCACCAACGTTCGGACGATTGCCCGCGTTCGGACGATTGCCCGCGTTCGGACGATCACCAACACTTGGGCGACTGGGCAACGTATTTCCCGGACGGTTCCCGTTCCCTAGGCTTGGCTGACTTGGACGAGTGGAAGGGGACAAATTTCCGCCCGGACGGCTACCGGGCAATTGACTTGCTGGAGGTCTGCTCACATCAGGTCTACTAACCGGTGGACGGCTCACCGGCGGGCGGCTTACGGGTGGCCGGCTGACCGGCGGCCGGCTGACATTTGGACGGCCTCCTCCGAGCGACGGTGCACTGGGACGGACTGCCGGTCGAGGTGTCGGCCGAGCTGCCGGCCGAGCTGCGGGTCTTGAGGGCATCGAATGCCCACCACCGCGTGCTCCGCCTCCACCTCCCCCCTTAAAACCACCACGTGCAAATGCATCGGAGGCAGGAAGGGCTGCACAGAGCAGCGTTAGAAATAATATTTTGAAACTTTGAGTCATCGTATTGGCTCGACATTGCGGAATAAAATGGAGGGGGAGCCCCATTTCCATCGTCAGGAAACGGGCATCTGACAAGGAACGCTACGGCTCAACCACCGCTGGCGGAACGTTCCCGCTGCTGGCGTCCAGGACGGGATCGCTATTCTCGATTCGCACCGCGATGACGGCCTGCCCCGTCGGTTGCGGAGCCCCGTCGATTTCGTGCCCGATCAACTGCAGTGACATTGAATTCGGGTCCTCTTGCGAAATAACAAAAGTCCCGATGGCGGCCTGCCCATTTGCCAAATTTTGAGACGACTGGACATACCAATCGGCCCCCTTCTTTTTCCAGACTCCCGTTCCAAAAGATCCATCGGAATTAAAAGTCCAAGACCGAATCTCTCCAGATCGCGCATCCCAACCGATGACTTGAGTCCCTTTCATGATGGTTTCTTGATCATCACTGACCACAAATGAACGGGTTAAAAAGTTACCGTTTTCGGTCCATCGCACGGTGGTTGCAACACGCTCTTGTTCTCCTTGGTCTACCCAGCTGCCGACCAACCATTCCAGTTCCTGCAAGGCTTCACCCGCGGAACCAACCTGCTCGGGGATCGATTCCTCGACCGTTTTGATTTGCCACAGGCCATCTTTTTCGATCAGAACCGCCGAAAACGCAAACACGTACGGAGCTTCGCCCGGTGGTCCTACGCGTGTTTCGCCTTCGACTTCGGCGACTTCAGCGGTCAACATTTCGACCGAATCAATACTACCCGATAGTCTTGTTTCAGGTTGATTCTTAAAAACCTCCGCAATGTCGCTGACAATCGCAGAACGTCCCTCCGTCGTTTCGCCGGTACTGCTGTCCACATGGACTGCATCCTCCGTCCAAGCATTGGAAACCGCGGCAAGATCCTTTTGATTGAACGCATCGACATAAGCTTGAATCGCTTGCCGGACATCTCCTTCGTCCGCCGCGGCCCGCTGCGTCACAATACAAACGCTTAGGAGCGGTAGCAGTAAATAGAAAACGGTTTTCACAGTTGGAGACTCCACGGTCGTATTAGAAGAAAAGAAGCGGAAAAGTGCCCTTCCCCGCAAGCGCCCCGGGTTGGCAGCGAACGTCACAGGCCAAGCCAATAGACCTACCCACCCGCTGGTAACTATAGCATTACCACGCCGAAGAGCCAATTAATAATGGCCCACGTCAACCTGCAAAAACCGAGGGAGAAAGGAAGATTTGGTTAAAAAACGGCCCCTCGTTGCCCCCGTGCATCGGATCGCTGACCGGCTGGACAAATGCGATCTGTTTCCCATCGGGGCTGTAAACCACCGCCTCGCCTCGCAGGGCTGTTTTTCCTTCGGCAACCTTGGTCAAACGCGTCGTCTGTCCGCTCTGAACATCCACTTCACACAGGCTACCACCCGCGATGCAGGCAATCGCTCGCCCGTCGCTGCGAAATGAGAATGCCGACTGCACCGGGAATGGGTTGTGCGTCAACTGTCGCAACCCCGCCCCGGTCGGAGCGATCAGCCACAATTGAGCAATGCCCTGATCGTCGCGCATCAAGAATGCGATCTGACCTCCCTCAGGATTGCTCCTTGGCCAATGCCTAACGGGCCCCAATCCGGGGAACGGCCGGTTGGTCGTGAAGGTCAACCGACGCTGCGCGATACCTTGTGGGGTGAACGGCATCTCTCCTGCCCCGGCCATCGGAGTCTGCTCTGCCAAGCTGACAAGAGAATCGGGGATATCCAGCACAAACAGCTCAGCAACCGGATTTCCATTTTCCGAGCAAACGTCGCCTAACATCGCGATCGCTTTTGATTGGCGGACACCATCGTGCCTCACATAGCCGTCTCGTCCGATCCACGCGTCACTATAGGCTCGTCCAATTTGGTCGCTCCCCGGATCTGGACTTGCCACCGTTTTGCTGACCAAGACACTGAAGCCGCTTCCACTGTGATTCCGTTCATGGCGACCGGGAACTGAAACAGGCATCCCAAGAATGGTCACCCCGACATTCCGCCGGTTGGGCTCACTTTTACGATCGTTAGCCGTCGCCAATAAATGATCTTCATAGGTGAAACTGACCCACTGACCATCCCCACTAAAAGCATGCAGATGCGTCCCGCCGCGAAGAGCCCCTTGCGTGAATGGCGGAACAAGATCACGCCCGTCCAAATTGGTCACGCATCCGACCTTCGCCAGATCCAGCAGAACGCCTCGACGATGCCAAGCCGCGTAACTCCAGTCGGCCGTTGGAAATTCCGGACCATGGATAAAAACCACTCGGTCCTCTACCGGGGAACAACTAACGACTCCCACAAACGCCCCGTGCTGGGACTGATAGACGGTCTCTGTAATTTCCGATTTCACATGGACGCGTTCAATTCTTGCACTATCAAATTGGCTGCCCGCCGCATCGCTTCGCACATCATAAAAGATCCATTCCCCATCTTTGGACCAAACGCCGGTGTTGGTCAGAAGATGATTCTGACCAGCCGTAGTCAACTGGCGAACAGACATTGGTCCAGAACGGATATCCATAAAATTCAAACCCATGCGGCCGGTGTGACGGAGACTTAATTTTGGGTTGCGGGCAGTGCAACCTGCCCCGAGTGCATCAAGTACGCAAACAAATCGCGCACCTCCGTCTTGGACATTCGGTCCAACAAGCCATCGGGCATCGAGGATTTCGAAGTCTGACTAACCGATTCGATTTCAGACTGAGGAAGAACCATGCGTTGATTCGGAGTCTGAAGCACCAGCGACTGTTTGTCTTCCGAAACAATCAATCCATTCAGAACCCGTCCATCGACCGTTAGAACAACCGACATCCGAAACTCTTTTCCAACGACGGCACTTGGGTCGACAATATGCTCAAGCAGATAGTCCAAATTCGTCCGTTGTGCACCGGTCAGGTCCGGACCAATCGACTCGCCCTCGCCATACAGCCGATGGCACTGGGTACAGGTCGCCTTAAAAAGGGCTCGACCTGCCGAAAGATCGGCTTGCTGAAGCTCCGTTGGCGTTACGTCTTTTTTTAAAGAGAGCATCTGCTGCTGCCGTTCGGCCGACGTTTCACGGACGTCCCCCCAGACCTTGGACAATTCGGACGTCAACGCTGGAATGTTCAAGCTTTTAATTTGCCGGGCGTACTGCGGTCGAATGTCCGCTGCCGAGATCGAGGATTTATCTTTTCCCAAAGCTTTAAGAAGCGATTCTGCAAATGCTGGCCGCGACACCAACACTTCTAAAACCGATTGGCGATCCTCGGGCTGGAACCGTTGATACTTACGAATCAACAACGCTCCGACTTTCGGATCGTTGTACAGAGCCAAACCACGCAGCGCCGTCTTGTTCAAAACGCGAACATCCAACAAGGATTCGCAGATTTCGCGAAGGTCATTCGGGCGAGCCTCAATTAAATGCTGGAGAGCCCTCTGACGCACGGCGATCGATCGCTTCTTATCTAGCACGACCTGGCGAATCTGTTCCATCGCCCTTCCATCGCCAAACAGACTACCCATCTGACGAATCGTTTCCTCACCGAAACCGGTGGGAATCGAACCAGCAAAAGCATTCCAGTCCGCAGGTGCCGTTATCTTTCGTTCCCCTTCAAATGCCTTCTGCATTCCTGCCAGGATTGCCAACTGGTGATCCCGCGAAACGGATTGGCCAGCCACCAACAACTCATTTAACACGGACTGGTCGGCGTCCGCTGCGTGCTGGTCAGCGATCGCTCTGGCGATCCAACCGGTCAATGAAGGCCACCGACTCCGCTGGACCAAAGGGATTAACGACCCCGGATTTGATTGAACCACCGGCGACAACCCAAACCAAACCATCGAAGGTAGATCGCGATCGTCACGGTAGTCTTCTCGAACGATTAACCCTTCCGCCAACGCGGGCCGCTGCTGAACGGGGATTCGCTGTAAAGTCGATGCCAGGGTTAACAACACCAGCCCCGAAGAATCCTCTTTACTAACCGCAATCAAATCCCGTGACGTTTCGGGGGCTGCTGGGTAGACGGCAGACGGCATCGGTCCGTCCAGCGTATCCAATGGCCACGCATCCGTTAGCAAGCGAATCGCCCAAGCCCGGACATGTTCATCGGGATCGTGCAGTTTCTGTCGAAGCGTCAGCGCCGTCGTATTCCCAGCCTGAAAACTCTTCCATAACTTGGGAAGTTCGCCGGGGCCAGCCATGCATGTCGGTTTTGCAAATGGCAAGGTCGTCTTGCGGACTGCCGTGGCCTGCGAAGAATTCAGCGGCGAGCTGTATGCCAGTCGAAAAATCCGCCCACTGGTTCGGTGAACGCCGGTGGAATCATGGCACTCTCCTGTATCACTCCAATCGATGACATAGGCATGCCCGTCAGGCCCGGTCCGAATATCGAGGCCTCTGAAGAAGGGGTCCTTAGAAATCAAGAAATCCGGTTCGTGTCGTCCGACATACCCTGCCCCCTGACGTTCTAAGCGTTCAACGTTCACTCGCAAACCGTGCATGTTCACCGTGAATAATTTGTTGTGATATTTGACCGGCCACTGCGTCCCCTGATAAATCATCATCCCGATATGAGCATGACCTCCTCCTAGATCATTCGCCTTTCCATCGCGACTTGCCGTCCAACTTCCGTTGGTATCGAAATGGTAGTGGTCAGCGATCATGTCCAATCTTTCATAGACCATTGGATTACTGCTCTCACCAAATGACTCTTTAAAGTGAGCCCCTGGCATCATGTGCCACAGGTGGCCAATGACGGTGTTGATAAAAAACAATTCACCATCACGATCCCAGTCATGGCCCCAAGGATTCACAGTCCCATGGCAAAGCACTTCAACCACGTTTCGTTCAGGGTGGAATCGCCAGATCCCTCCTTTGATCGGAACACGCTCGGAATCGGGAGTCCCGGGGATCCCAAGTTCACCGGGGCATGAATGCCCGCTGCGTCCATACAGCCAACCATCCGGACCCCAGCGAAGTCCATTTGCGAAGTTATGATAATTGGATTTCGCCACCGTAAAACCGTCCAGTTTGACGACCGCTGGGCCGTCCGGCTTTGCATCCCCATCGGCATCGGGAACAAACAGCAACTGGGGTGGGGCGAGCAGCCAAACCCCGCCCCGGCCAACTTCCACACTGGTTAACCTTTGGACGGTATCAAGAAACACGTGCCGCTCATCGGCATGGCCATCCTGATCGGTATCGCGAAACACCACGACGCGGTCGCGAAGGTTTAGATCGAACCGCTGCGTGCGATCGGAGTACGTGTAATTCTCTGCAACCCACATCCGCCCTGCTTGATCCCATGCCATCGCGATAGGGTTCCGCACCTCCGGTTCGGCGGCAAACACCGTCGCTGAAAAACCGGGGGGCAACTCCATTGAATCCGCGGCGGTCGCAGCATCCAGCGGTGACAATCCGGCTTCCGATGGACTGTCGTAGACCTTAGGAAAATCGTCTCCCCAACCACTAGACATCAGCGTGACACAAACGGCGAAGACGACCCTAAACGCTTTTCGATTCATCAAAATTCTCATACCGTCGGGACATCAGTAGGGTGGACTTGCCCTAGGAGACGCCCAAGGGAAGGGTTAACATTATACGTCAAGCCATCGCCCTGGGCACGGGACAAATCATTGCCTTGAAGCCCGTTTTGTCTCTCATCGCAGGGCCCCCGCCCCGGGACGAGCATTCTCAGCCAAACCGCACGGCAGCCCTTTTTCGGAACCTCCCCCCACCATGACTCGACTATTCGCCGGCACCCCGTTCGACATCCCTCCCGAATGCGAGATTTGCGGTCAAAAGGAGTCGGAATGTCAGTGTACGCCGGAAACCAAAGCGGCTTTCGAAAAGAAGCGACAAATCGCAGCCAACCGTCTTGCCCCATCCGAGCAGACGGCTCAAGTGCGCACGGAAGTCCGTAAAGGCAAACGCCGGGTGACCGTCGTTTCGGGATTGACCGCGAAAGCGAACGATCTTTCTGAGTTGCTTTCCAAATTGCAGGCAACCTGTGGTACTGGTGGGACGGTCAAGGCCAACGAAGATCTTGTGGAACTTCAAGGCGACCACATGGAAAACGTCCGGCAGGCCCTGCGTGGGCTAGGCTACCGCGTAAAGTAGCCTCCGTTTCCTGCGTGGGAGCTACATGCAAAGACTGCGATTTGCTACCGATCGAACGTTGGCTGACGCCGCCGTAGCGCATTGACGTTTGCCGAAACCTGGCATTTTTTAGCTTCGACGAAATCAACAATTTTTCGCCGCAATACGTACGGCGCCCGCGACCGGATTGGGAACCGGGTAGACGCGACTACCTTGCCAGCCGGTCTGCTTCAGTGTCTGGACAAGACGCTCTTGAAACGCTGGGTGATTGATTAAAACCCCTCCGGTTAGCAAGACGGGTAATTCATGTTCGGTGTCTTCCAATTGATTGGCAACCTTGTGCACCAACAAAGCCAATTCAACGGCCGCCCTCTGTAGAATGCCTTCGGCGACTCGATCTTCAGGAGCCATCATGAAGACGACTTCTCCGAGTTCCGCGATTTGCCGGCGATCCATCGACGAACGGTACATCGCGCCGACCAAATCGGAAACTTCGTCAAGCTCCAGTCGCTCTAAGAATGCCGCCAGCAATTTTGTTTTTGGGCCTCGCCCATCCGCGAACCGCGTTGCCGCACGCAGTCCATCCAGTGCGATTGCATAGCCACTCCCCTCGTCCCCAAACAGCGGCCCCCATCCGCCATTACGTACACGGTCGTAAGCGTTTTCTCCCAGCGAAAACGATCCGGTCCCGGCAATCAACGCGATCCCATATCCGTCTTCGACCTCGGCATGCAAAATGGGTTCGGCATCATTGGTGATGATCGTCTTATATGCAATCTGTTCCTGTTCGGCCCAGTCCTGGAAAGGGATTTGGGCGTCCGCATGCTCCGCTCCGGCCAACCCAAAACAAGCGGCGGCGACCGTCCTTGGTTCGATTCCAGCATCGGCAAACGCTGCTTCGACCGCCTGCCGCAGGTGCTGAGTGGCCGCTTCCATCCCAACCGTTCGCACATTCGATCCGGCCGCACGCCCTATCCCCAACGGGACCAAGGGATCGGCTCCCTGCGAATCCGGGCTTTGCGAATCGGGGAACGGTGGAATCATCGATCGCTCGACCAACCAGGCAACGGTTTTAGATCCACCACCATCGACACCAAGCACGTATTGTTGGGACTCATTCACCGCAGCGGCTCCACGTTCTCTTCATTTAATGCAGCCCGCAGGTGCCCCTTCACAGAGGCCAGACGACTACGAGCATCGTCGGCGTTCAGTTGCCGCACATGGGCAACAATCGCCGTTTTGACTTCACCATTGCAAGCTTCCAACAGTTCGCTCGCAGCCTCCAAAGAGAGATCGGTCAGATCGGCCACGATTCTTTTAGACCGGGCAAGTAGTTTTACATTACTTGCACGCAAATCGACCATTAAGTTTCCGTAAGTTTTTCCCAGCAACACCATGGCGCCTGTGGTCAACATGTTCAGCACCAGCTTGGTGGCGGTCCCCGCCTTTAAACGTGTCGAGCCACTAATCACCTCCGGGCCAACAATTGGCGTGATCATCAACTGAGCATGCTGGGATAACGCATTGTTTTCGTTACAGGCGAATCCAATCGGCAGGGCGCCCACTTCTACTGCATACTGAAGCCCACCCACCACGTACGGCGTGGAACCGCTGGTTGCAATCCCAACGACGGCATCGTCGGCAGTCAGCCCAATCGATTCCAAATCCGCCCTCCCCTGTTCGGGATGGTCTTCCGCGCCTTCGATCGCCTTGGTTAAAGCGGTCGGTCCGCCAGCGATCAATCCGACGACCATTTCCGGAGGCGTATTAAAAGTTGGCGGGCACTCACTCGCATCAAGGACTCCCAGTCGTCCCGACGTTCCGGCGCCCATGTAGATCAAACGGCCGCCACGCCCAAAGCGTTTCGCGATCGCTTCCATTGCTGCCGCGATCGCCTCTCCTTCTTTCTCGATGGCTCCGGCGATCTTCGCATCTTCCCGGTTCATCAACTGCACAATTTCAGCTGCGCCACACTGATCAATTTTTGCGGAAGCCGGATTTCGCGATTCGGTCGTGAGCGGTTTTCCACTAGGCAGTTGTTGGTCATTCATCTTTCAAGCACAATGCAGAAGCCGCAAAGCAATGATGGGCACAGTTTTTTGACGGCAGGACGGTTGGGTGATTCAGCCCGCTTCACTGTTGTGAACGGTTCGTTGTTCACAGCTCTTTATAGTAACCTCGACTTCTCGAACTGCAGCCCCACGTGAATTTTGCAATCCAACCAGTCGATACCGGGATCGTATGTGTCTACTTGATCGCGGTTGTCCTATTTGGCATGTGGATCGGCCGGGGGAAAAAAGACCTTGATGGCTACCTCTTAGGTGGCAGAGACCTACCTTGGTGGGCCATTTTGGGTTCGATTGTTGCCACCGAAACCAGCACCGCCACTTTCCTAAGCGTTCCTGGAATTGCATATGCCGCTGGCGGCGATATGCGATTTCTTCAGCTGGCGTTTGGATTCGTGCTGGGCAGAATGTTGGTCGCCGTAATCTTGTTGCCTCAATATTTCCAAGGGCATCTATATACCGCCTATGAAGTCCTCCACAAACAGTTCGGGGGGGGCGTCAAAACATTCGCCTCGCTTTTGTTTTTGGTAACACGAAATCTTGGGGATGGGCTAAGACTGTTCCTGGCAGGGATCGCGTTGGAAAAAGCAATCGGGATCGAATTGCATTGGTGCATCGTTCTGATCGGTTTACTGACAATCCTCTATACCTTTTTCGGAGGCATGAAAGCGGTTGTCTGGAGCGATTGTATTCAGTTGGTTGTCTATGTCTCCGGCGGGCTGATCGCCCTGTACTTGCTGGTCCAAGCACTCCCAACAGGCTGGGCCGGACTTTGGGAGTTCGGACACGAAACAGGACGCTGGCACTTGTTCGACCTGCGGATACGATCGACCGACAACTTCTCGTTCTGGAGCGAACCCTACACTCTGATCGCAGGTTTATTGGGTGGAGCCGTCCTTAGTTTTGGAACCCATGGCACAGACCAAATGATGGTTCAACGATTTCTCTGCGCGAGGAACGAACGTGCCGCTCGGCGCGCATTGATCCTCAGCGGATTCGCCGCATTTGGGCAGTTCGCATTGTTCCTCCTGCTGGGCGTCGCCCTTGCCTGCTTTTACACCCAAGTCGACCCGCGAACCTTCGAACATGCCGACGAAGTCCTTGCTTCTTACATTGTCGAATACCTCCCCACGGGACTTATCGGTTTGACTTTGGCCGCCGTCTTTGCTGCGGCAATGTCAACGCTTTCCAGTTCATTAAACTCCTCTGCAAGTGCCGCAGTGAACGATCTCTATGCACCATGGCATACCTACAAAGGTACCACCGTCCGGCCGGAAAAAATGGTGACAGCCAGCCGAGCTTTCACGATCGCCTTCGGAGTGCTTCAGATTGCGATTGGCTTGGGCGCCAGTGCACTCTCCAAAAGTGTCATCGGAGATGCGTTAGCGATTGCCGGATTTGCCGCCGGAATCTTGGTCGGCGTCTTTTTACTTGGCGTGTGGGGAAACGGAATCGATCGGCGTGCGGCTTTTCTCGGCATGCTGGGTGGATTTGTCATATTGGTTTACGCGAAATTTGGAACCACCTTGGCATGGACTTGGTTTGCTCCCCTGGGCGCCCTTTTCACTTATTTCATTGGCTGGTCAAGCAACCTGTTTTTCTCCCCTTCCGCAAAGCCGCCTCAAACGGCGGCTGAAAGTCGATCCACATGACTTTTTGGCACTCTCCCATTATAGAAATGCAATCCTCCTGCTTCTCGCGAATGGCTGGACGCACCGCCGTGTCGGTGTTACTGCTATGGATGGGAACGACGGTCGCCACTTGCCAAGAAACAGTCAAACCGGCTGAACCCGCGTCCGCTCAAGTCCCTCCCTTGGAAACACCTACCTCCACCCTCCTAACGGGACTGGATATTTTGCAACGCGACCGTTTTGTCCAACTAAAGGGACAACGTGTCGGATTGATCACCAATCACACGGGCGTAAATCGTCGCGGTGAAAGTTTGGTAAAAATCTTGCAGGATGCCCCCGAAGTCGATCTGACCGCCCTCTTCAGCCCCGAACATGGATTTGCTGGAATCCTCGATCAAGCTCGGATCGATGATCAACAGGATTCGACAACCGGGTTACCAATTTTCAGCTTGTACGGAAAAACCCGCAAGCCAACACCTGACAGCCTTCAAAATGTCGATACGTTGGTTTTTGATATCCAAGACATCGGAGCCCGGTTCTATACCTATGTCTCCACGATGGGTTTGGCGATGCAAGCGGCCGCCGAACAGGAGATCCGATTTGTCGTCTTGGATCGCCCGAATCCAATCAACGGAATCAGCGTCCAAGGTCCGATCCTGGACGCGGGGAGCGAATCCTTTGTCGGCTTCCATCCGATCCCGGTCCGCCATGGGATGACCGTCGGCGAATTAGCCCAAATGTTGAAACAAGATTTGAATCTGGACCTGGACTTAACCGTCGTCCCCGTTGAAAGCTGGCAGCGAGACGAAATGTATGACAGCACAGGTCTTCTGTGGATCAATCCTTCTCCGAACATGCGGAACTTGACACAGGCCCTCCTCTACCCGGGAATCGGACTGATCGAAACAACCAACGTTTCGGTCGGACGCGGCACGGACACGCCGTTTGAAATCATCGGAGCCCCTTGGCTTCAACCATTGACCTTTGCAGCAGGATTGAACCTGGAAGGATTACCAGGAGTGCGATTCGTCCCCCTTCAGTTTACTCCCCAGTCCAGCAAGTATGCCGCTCAGATTTGCGGCGGCGTACGCATCATCGTGACCGATCAAAGTCAATTCGATTCTTTACGCACCGGGCTGACCGTTGCCGTCCATCTCCGTCGCCACTACCCCACAGAATGGGAAACGAAATCGCTAAACCGATTGCTAAATCACAAAGCAACCTACGACGGAATTATCGCGGGGAAAAGTGTCGACGATCTACAAGCCGGATACTGGGACGGCCTAGAAAAATTCATCCAACGACGAAAAGCATTTTTGATCTATCCCCAAGAAGGATAACATCGCACCCGCACGTGCTTTAAAAAGCCCCGTGCTTATTTGGACCACAGCGATCGAAATCTATTTCCCCAAAAAATCGATTGGTTGGACAATCCCCATCGCCGTCCGGGCAGTCGATTTAGCAATTGCCGCCTTTCGCTCCGCTTCCGATAAAAACCACACCCCCTATCGCCCCGGTTACTCCGCCTGATCATCGGGCGGCTGGTAAGGATTCCCTGAATCCGCTGGTTTGGGCCGAGCCTTTGGCGTCGACGACCTGAGCGGACTTGAAGCCGAAGGAACCGTCGCTAGGGGATCCTCTTCATCGCCCAACGCCATCAAACGCTCGTACCGCTCACGCCGTTTCTCCAGGCGGCGTCGCCGCTGACGTTCGTTCCAAGGGACATACACAAACATAATTCCCAAGTACAAAATGGCCACCATCAGCATTGCCTTGTACCTCGAATGCGATGCCAAGCATGGCGCAAGAGATGTCCCCCATCGTGAAGCCTTGAAATCATTGAAGTCATTGAAAATATTCCGAAGATCGTTGCAGGCGTTAGAGTTCAACGCAGACCATTTCTGAGTCAGCCGAACCAAAGAAAATCCATCGGCCAACTCCATGCAAACAGACAGACGGCTCCGAACGCAAAAAAGCCAAACAAGACCAATCGTTTGCTTCGGACCAAAATACCAGAGGCGACAATTAGCGTGCTTAAAATAGCAACGAGATGGGTGGCCAGCCAAAGCCCGGCGATCGCACATTCTCTCGCCGACATCGTTCCCAAAGTGGCGAAGCCACCGTATTGGCTGAACCGCACGAGCGCACTCAATCCAATCATCGCTCCACACAGCAGCAGTAATCCGGCCAACACTCGGCGAAAACCCCCCAACGATCGACCACGGGCTGTCGCAATTCCATCTGTTGGGCGATAGGGATTTATCAAAGTTCTAGCCTGCGATTCGTTGGTGATTCCTCTTTGACAGCAGGCAAAGTGCGACCCTATGCCTGTTTGGATGTCGCCGTCGACGCTTGGTACGACACGCTAGGTCGGAACCGATCTAATCAATTCTGCGACCAAGTATTCAAATGATTTTGTCGAAAGCTGAAATCCGAAATCCTTTTTACCTGAAAGCACATCCACCGTCAGCGCAGCGTGTTCAACAGCAGAGAATCTGGCAGAGAGTCCCATCGATTCGAATAGAAACAAACTTCGCAATCCGTTTCTGCCTAGCTTCCAAAATTTCCTAGTTTCCAAATTTCCGCCGGTCTACAGACGATAACCAATGCAGTGCAACCGGAGCTTGCCAGATATGGCAAGCAACGCCTCTATTTCAGGAAGGTTTGATTTCGCGGATCTCAAGGATCGATTCGTCGGTCGATCTTTCGTCCACGGATTTCGTTTTCGTCAGGCAATAGACGAGGATCGCGCCCAACCAAAAAGCAGCTAGAACCGGCGAAGCATAGATGCCCAAAAAAACAAAAGCGATGGGCGACTGCGGATCAGGATTAATATAAAACGTGTGTGCGAAGACGTAGCTGAACCAGACAGCATACACCAATGAACTCATCGCCAGAACGAGCTGCGCGTAAAACGTACGGAGGGCAACGCAGAGCGCTGCGGTGATCACAAGCGGTCCAAACGAAAACGGCAAGAAAGAAAGCCCCGCGTAGAAAGGGTCTGCCTGAGCACAAAGAACCAGTGAGCCGATCGCAACGACGGCCGCGGTAATATAAAACGCCACGCCAAAACGAAGGTGATGCTGTTTGGTTATAGCCACGTTCAAAGACTCAGAAGAGCCATTCTCAGATCGCATGGAACAAAGTTTCCTTTCTACGGATCAATTTCAACAAGCGTGCGAGGTCAGGAAGGGCACTGGCGCAGAAGTGGATCGTATTCCGCTCCATGTCATGATTCATCGCTCAGAACCTGGTCGATAGCTGGGTCCACGGCAACCGCGGCAGGTACGTCGCCGACTACGGGTAAGCTAGAAATCATTGGCCCAATACTATTTGCAGTCCAGTAAAATCCAGCGAAGCCCATGCAAATCAATACAGCATGCGAATAGCCCGAAGTCCACCTGCTACGCTTTGAGGCGAGATTAAAAACGACAAAGATATCCACAGCTATCGCAAACAAAACGAGCAGCGTGAATGCGGCAATGGTATCCGACATGATCGCGATCTTGCCAAACTCGGGAGTCAGGTTGATTTCCGCAGAACGGTAGTATTCCTGAAACGACTGATTTATCTGGACAAGTACAAGGTAGAGCATCCCGAAGGCTAGTAAGTGAACAACCGAAATCAAAATCGCAGATATCCAGCTTCGTTTTTGTTTCTGTATGACGTCGGTTTGAGCATTCATGCCAGGGTTCCAGTGCAGATAGCGAAGAGTACCAGAAGAGGTTGAACGAGTCGCAACACAGCAAAATTTCTATCGATTGAGAGAAGGATTTGCAAACGGTCGATCTGCTTCACGCCCAATCTCCAGCCCAAGCCATTGTTCTCACAAAGGCTCCTTGAAGTGACAAAAGACGCGTCAAGCGATTCGATCTTGCCCACAACCAACATACCGGTCTGTTGGGGGCCGAGCAACGATCGGCGAATCCGCAATCCCGCCAGGATCAGCCGGCCTCCCCGACGCGCCGGCCAATAAGATGGAAAAGCATGGCCTCTCACTCACTATTTTTTGGGAAAGAGTTGGCTTTCCTGAATAGCCACAGATCTACAGGATGCAACATCCATTTCTCAGCACCTGGGAGAGCCGCATCTAAGCCAGGAGCGAGCGTCCTCCACTGAATCGATCCTCCATTCAATACTCTGGTTCCCTTGGCATCTGTTTCCAGCGCTTGTCATTCGGGCTGTGGCATCAACTGGATAAGAGCAGAGGTCGCCCATGCAGTGGCGGCAACAGAGATAAACTGATTTTTACCGTGCGGGTCACCATTGTCGAAGAATTGCTGCGCGGGTATTGCGTGACTCACAAATTTCCATGATCCGTCAGTCTGTTGAGTCCGCAGCAAAAAGTCCCGCCCGCTGGTGATTGCTGGATCGTCGAGCGCCGTGCCAGTGTCGCACAACATGAAAATCGTTTGCCCTGTAGAAAAGGTGTCGCTCAGAAGTTCACTTGTCTCGCCCCAACCACCATCTTTGTTTTGCGCCGCCAAAACCGCTTTTAGAACCCGTGCTTTCGACGTTTCTTCCCCGCCAAGGTGATGCAGTCCCCATAGCCGCCAAAGGCGATCTTGCTGACTCGTAAGGGGAACACTATCTAACCATCTGTCGGCGTCGGCACGAGCTTTTGCCGCACGGGCCCGCTGTTCCTGCGAAGCGTAACGCTCGATCCCCATCAGCGCCAACACCGTGTCGGCGACCACCGAGGCTTGCATGGGCGCTCGGCGGCACGATGCAATCCAACGTCCGTGGCTCACTTTTCTGTTTTCTTCGCCTTGACGGTCTTTCAGTCGTGCAACGCCTTGAATCTGCAGCAGATAGCTGACCATCGCCATAGTTGTCGCGTCGGGGGGACGTTTGTCCAAGCTCAACGCCCAAAGTCCGTAACCAACCGTGGCAGCACCACCGGGAACGTGTGCCCCAACATTCATGTCGTCGATGCGTGGTTCGAAATAAGCATGAGTCGCGTCCGCCTGTTCCTCCATCCAGTCCCTATCCAACGCCAGCCCAACGGCGTCAGCTTCCACAGACACCAACATAGGAAGCGTGTGATGATGACAGGAAAAGCAGTCTTCGTTCGAATGCCAGTTAACCGCAGCAAGTTGCACGCGGTTGAGCCCGCGACGTACTGCCGTCTCGGCATCCACAGCAAAACTAGTCTGCACAGTGCCGACAAAGACCAATATGAAAAGAGCTGACCTCATGAAATCCTCGTGGATCGATCGACCGTCGTCGTAGGACAGCCTCATAGCCGAAGGTTCGCCGCATTCGAAACGCGTGCTCGCCGACCTATTCGATCAACGTTGACAAATCATACCAAGCCCATCGGCCACCAGCAAATCGAATCGCCTGACGATTGCCCCCAACATTACTCCGAAAACAAAGCGTTTCGAAGATCAAACGGAACGCATCGAACGGACCAAGATCCTGCACAAAACGGCAATAAGATCTCCTTATTCCCCAGCTATGGTTGGTGGGCAATTCGCGCAAAGTCACGATGGTTAAGAGCCGTGCGGGTTAACGGACATACCCATCCGAAATAGGATCCTCGGGATAGTCAAAATCCCCACAACCATCTGATGCGGTAATCAACGTTCACTCACATTTCTATCTGCACCGGCGTTGACACCTCCCTCAAATCCTGGTCCTCCACCGGCGACGTATCCGTTGCTGGCTCCATCTTCGTCAGAGGAAACCCAAAAGGAATACAGCTGCCCGTCCTGAAGATGAAAGCGGAAGCGGACCGGTCTGCCAGCCAAACGGGATAGATCCTTGGTTCCTTCCCAAGTCACTTCCGACAAGGTGCTGTCGACAGACAGAGGACGGCAATTCGCTGCGGAGAATCCTTCTATCGGTTTGCCATTTTTATCCAGCACATCGACACGAAGACGCCCCTCAGGACAATCAACGTTGACAAACAACCGGTTCCCGCTGAACGTAACCTGTTTTGTGGTCAGTGTTCCGCCGTCGGTCCCTGCATCCATACTGGCGAACCCGTCTCGCCGCAACTTGGCGATCCCCGTCGAGGCATTTGCATACATCCCGTTGTCCCGGGCTTCACGTCCCTTACGTGCTGAATCTCCAGCAAACCCTGTATAGTAAAACCACAATTCGTCGCCCACGACCACGCAAACAGCGGCGTTCGATTGCAAATACCCACGATCCCAACTGCCTTCTTTCCGACTGGCGGGGATAAAGGGCGTACGATCTGTCGGCCGGTGCCAATGAAATCCATCACGGCTGAAACCAAGGTGAATCTCCGTCAGTTTCGGTACCCCTTCTTTCGCGCAGTCCGAATTTGGAGGCCCTTGGTAAATTTCAAATGCACCAAGCATCAGAGACTCATAGGCAACCGCATCCAGGTTGTACAATTGAGGGTCGAGCGGTTTCTGGTCGCGATCCGGAAAAGCATAAAACCAATGGGTATCGGGAAGATCAAGGTTATCTGCTCGCATCCATTTCACTTGTTTCGAAACCGCAGCACCTTCTAGAAAGTCCTCATGCTCACTGTAGTTGCGACTCCGGGCTTGCCATGAAGAGCGGATGCTATAAACCCACTTCTTTCTAAACGGGTTAAAGAAAATGGTGCTCCGGTCGCCCATTGGACCGGTCGCCACAGGATCGCTCCATCCGATCCCGTCGGCGGATGTGAACAATTTGCCTCCCTGCGGTCGCCCCCAGACAAGCATCTTAAAACGTGGTTCTTGTCCCTTCGCAAAAGGATCAAGAACCACCGCCGCCGAGTCACGTTGTCCGCTCGGTGGGATAACACGATTGGTCCCTGGCTGAACATCCAACACGGGTCGCCGCCAAGAAATCCCATCGTCGCTGACCGCATAGGCAGTCCCGTCAAACCAGCCAGCACAGTACCACATTTTATAAAGCTGATCGGTCGGGTCATACCAAACGCCGCCACTAAACGGAGCCGCCATGGGAGCGTGACCGCTATTCGTTCCCAATTCAAGTTCGGTCTCAGGTTTTAATACGGGATTGCCCTCATATTTGACGGCCTTGTGCCAGGTCCGCTGCAATGTCGTGCTATCGATCAGAAAATCATCGACGAACAACTGACGGCCAATATCAATCGGTAATTCGGCCGGCGGGTAATCCAGATAGGGAACCGGCAGGGGATCGTCCCCTTGCCCACCCAGATTTGCTGGCGGCCAGACGCGAGGCAGGCGGATGCCGTTGTACAACAACTCCCCATCATTTTCCTGCCAAGGACGCGGCTTCCACTGGGTGATTTTACTTCCGCGAGGAACTAACAAGACTGCCCATTTACCAACCGCCAGCTGGTCTCCCACTGCCAACGACTTGCGATACACAGTCACCCTGTCGATAGCATTCTTTCCAAACAGCTGAAATTCGTTGTCGTCAATCTGCTCAAATCCATGCTCTAACAAATAGCCTTCTTGACTAGCAGCCTTTTCGCGGCTGGCCGCTGGAGTGAGCGCGTAAACAACACCTGCGCGTAGACATTCAAACTGATAGCCATTAATCTCCGTTCGGATGAAAATCAGCTCTTTCAGTTCCTCGGGAATATCGGGACAGGTGTAGGGTCGATCCGTAAAGATTCTTTTACCGGGACGAAACGAATCGGTTTCAACCGCGGAAAAGAAAGCCAACGCGGGCGATTCTTCCAACGCCGCATCATTCGCATAGGCAGCGGGCGGCACAGCAAGTATCAAGCACCCACTACCGATTAGGAAAAACATCGCACAGCGAACGATCGACATCAGATGAACCACACAATTAAAATTTTGTCGCATTGAATTATCGGCGGCATGAAACAAGGAGATTTAACCAGAAAACAGTCTACTCAACCCGAAACGTCCCCCGCGGTCGACAGACCTGCGAAGAACGCTGTGCGTGTAGATTGTATCGCCGTCGCTCCGGACAAATCCGTCGCACAGTACCTCGCCACCTTATTTCATGAACGAATCGGAACAACCCCAATCCAGTTCCGCCAAGACCATAAAGAATCAAGTTCTCACTGAACGATTCTGCTAGGCTGAACGCGAATTCTGCCCGCCATCGATACGTCTGTTGACGGTATTGCTGAATCCATTGTCAGCTTCTATCCAGATGTCAAGGAATCGATCTTATGAGCCGACCTAACTTGGAAATCTTGGCATACGAAGAAACAAAGCTGGGGCCGCTATGTCTTCGTCGCCGCGAACTGTTGTCAGACCCAGGGACCGTGGTCACGGAAGTGACCCTAAACCACGAATTCCTGATGAGCAGTTACAACACCGATTCGGAACGAGCGATTTCGAATCGCTCCATCGAGATCCACGGCGGCAGCAACCTAAAAGCGTTGGTCGGCGGCTTCGGTCTTGGATACACCGCCTGGGAACTGTTGCAACATGCGAACGTTGCATCGGTCGAGGTTGTCGAATATTTGCCGCAGGTCCTTGACTGGCTGCGTGAAGGGCTGATTCCCTTATCAAAGGAATTGAACGCCGTCCCACACCTGCGACTTACCCCCGGCGACATCTATCAACGACTGCAGAGCGATCCCAAGGAAGAATTCGATTTAATCGTTATCGACGTCGATCATTCTCCAAGCGATCAACTGGACGAAGACGAACATGAATTTTATACAGCGAAGGGCCTAGCCAAAGCCAAAGCACACTTAACCGACGGCGGCGTCCTGGCCGTCTGGTCCTACGATGAAAGCAGCCCTTTCTCCGAAGCATTAAAGCAATCGTTCGACTCCGTTTACGTAGAACCAATCCGAACATTCAACGCCCTGGTCAATCACGAACAAACCGATTGGCTATTCTTCGGCGTCAAATAAAAAACGGATTAAAATTTCCCTCATGTGCAAATCGCCCCCGCATCACGGGACCTTTCATTCGCGTAGATTAGCGTCATTCGCGGGCAAAAACACCATGCACAAATTTGCCCGCGAATAACGCGAATCGATGCGCCAGGTTACCTGAGCGAAAAATGAATGGCTTGATTGGGATCGTCTTGGAATCGAACGCGCATCACGGGTACTTTCATTCGCGTAGATTAGCGTGATTCGCGGGCAAAATACCATGCGCATATTTGCCCGCTAATAACGCGAATTTCGCGAATAGTTGCGCCAGGTTGCCTCGGACAAACCGAATGGCTTGCTTGGGATCGTGTTGGCATCGACCGCGCATCACCAGTCCTTTTATTCGCGTAGATTAGCGTCATTCGCGGGCAACAACACCATGCACAAATTTGCCCGCTAATAACGCGAATTTCGCGAATCGATGCGCCAGGTTACCTGAGCGAAAAATGAATGGCTTGATTGGGATCGTGTTGGAATCGAACGCCCATCACGGATACCTTCATTCGCGTAGATTAGCGTGATTCGCGGGCAAAAATACCATGCGCCTATTTGCCCGCCAATAACGGGAATCGATACGTCAGCTTGCCTCGGGAAAATTAAACTGGCAACTTCCGGTCAGATTGAGCGTGTGTTCGAATCGCCTTTAGTGCGCTTCCAGCCAGTTGGTTCCCATTCCGACTTCGACGACGATTGGGACCGACATGGGAAGCGCGTTTCGCATCGCTTCTTCGATGACGGGGATCACGGTCGCCTCTTCCTCTAGCGGCATATCGAACACGATTTCGTCATGGACCGATAACAACATCTTGGTTTCCAGCTTGCGATCCTGTAGTTCTTGATGAACTTTGATAAGCGCCAGTTTCAACATGTCCGCAGCGGTACCCTGAATTGGACTGTTCATTGCCAAGCGTTCTGCTGCCGACGCCAACCCTCGATTGCGGGAATCGATGTCTCGCAAATAACGTCGCCGGCCAGTCAGCGTCTGGACGTACCCGTGCTCTTTGGCAAACGCAATCGTCTCATCGATGTACCGTTGTACGCCCGGATACTTTTCAAAGTAGTTGTCGATCAACTGCTTCGCTTCGTCTCGAGGGATGTTCAATCGTTGCTGCAACCCAAACGCTGAAATCCCATAGATGATGCCAAAGTTGACCGTTTTCGCTTTGTCGCGCATTTCACGCGTCACGTCTTCCAAGTCGACTTTATAGACCTTGGCGGCCGTTGCGGTATGGATGTCGATCTGTTCCCGAAAAGCCTCAAGCATCGCTTCATCTTGGCTCAGCTCTGCCATGACTCGAAGTTCAATTTGCGAGTAATCCGCTGAGAGCAATCGATGCGAATCATCTCTTGCGATAAAGGCTGCTCGAATCCCCCGGCCGCGCGCCTTGCGAATGGGGATGGTCTGCAGGTTGGGGTCATTGGATTGCATTCGTCCGGTCGCCGTCCACGACTGCGAATAGTGCGTATGAATCCGTTTGGTGCGTGGATCGACATGGGTGGGCAGTTGATCGACGTAAACGGATTTCAGTTTGACAGCGTTGCGATACTCCAAAATATTCGCGATGATCGGATGTCTAGCCGACAACCGCTCAAGCTCCGATTCTCTTGTCGAGTACTGCCCGGTAGCCGTCTTTTTTGGGTTGGCTTCTAGCTGCATTTCGTCAAACAGTACGACTCCCATTTGCTTAGGGGAATCAATATTGAATTCATGACCTGCTGCAGCAAAAATTTCGCTCCGCAGTTGTTCGATTTCGATACTCAATTCATCCGAGTACGCTGCCAGGGCATCCGTATCCAATCGAATCCCTTCAAACTCCATGTCGATCAGCACCGACACCAACGGGAATTCAACGTCTTCACACAGCCGCGTCAGTTCCGCCCCATCCAGCTCTTTTTCTAGAATCTGAGCCACCTGCCAGGTGACGTCGGCATCTTCACAGGCATATTCAACGACCTTTTCCTGCGGCACATCACGCATCGTCCGCTGCTCTTTCCCTTTCGGGCCAAGCAGGTCGCTGGTGGGAATCGGTTGATACCCCAAGTAAATCCTCGCCAATTCATCCAAGCCATGCCGCATTTCCGGTTCCTTGACCGTATGGGCAAGCATGGTGTCGAAGAGCGGGCCGCAATACGAAATCCCTTGCCACTTCAGCAACGAGAGATCGTACTTCAGGTTGTGCCCGATCTTCTTGATTTTTGGATCGTTTAGAACCACTTCAAATCGTTTCAAAACATCTTTTGCAGCTTGCGGGTCATCGGGGCAGACGACGTAATACGCTTCATGGCTGGCAAAAGAAAAAGCCAACCCCAGCGGGTCCGCGGTGCGGGGATCCAAACCGGTTGTTTCCGTATCAAATGCAAACGCCGGCTGCGCCTGCAACTTTTCAATCAATGCATCTTGGTCTTCGAACGATTCAACGATTTGATAATTGTGGGGAACATCAACGATCGTTTTCTCGGTTACCGGTTCATCGAACAGCGATGTTTGGATTTCCTTGACGCGTTGCGTTCGCAAGTTTGCCGAACGGTTGGCCGCCGAAGAGAATTTCGCTCCGAAATATTTCTTCCCCAGCGTGTCGAATTCCAATTCCATGAACAGCGACTGCAAGGCGGCTTCGTCCGGGCCGTCCCAACGAAGCGATTCGATACTGACGTCTTGTGGAACGTCCAACTGAATCGTCACCAACTGTTTCGACTGCAACGCAAGTTCGCGATTTTCTTCGACTCGTTCACGCTGCTTCCCTTTCAGTTGGTCTGCATTGTCCAACAGGGATTCGATCGATCCAAATTGCTGAATCAACTTCTGAGCGGTTTTCGGACCGATGCCGGGAACGCCGGGAATGTTATCGCTCGCATCCCCCATCAACCCAAGCACATCAATCACTTGATCGACCCGTTCAATTCCCCATTTTTGAAGAACTTCAGGGACTCCGATTCGTTCAAAATCCGATCCCTTTCTTCCGGGCCTAAAGATCGAAACATGTTCCCCCACCAACTGGTCGTAATCCTTGTCGGGGGTCACCATCCAGGTTTCAACTTGTTGCTTGGCCGCTTCGGTTGCCAGCGTGCCAATAATGTCGTCCGCTTCGTAACCCGGGTTGCGCAGCGATTCGATTTTCAACGCAGAGAACAGTCGATCGATGATCGGCAACTGGAGTGCAATCTCCTCCGGCATGGCATCACGTTGTGCCTTATAGGCAGGGAACATACGGTGACGCTCGGTCGGTTCGCTCGTATCAAAGGCTACGGCGATGTGCGTCGGTCGCTCCTTTTTCAGGATGTCCATAACCGTGTTGGTCATCCCAAAAACGGCGGACGTGCAAAGCCCTGCAGAATTTCTTCGCGGGCTGCGAATGAGTGCGAAGTGGGCTCGGTAGACCAACGCCATGCCGTCAAGCAAAAACAAGCGTGGCTGCGAATCAAGCAAATCGGGTTCGTTGCGGGGAAACCCCAGTAAATCTTCAGTCATCCGTCACTAACAATGCTGGAGTCGCACAAACTGGCAAAGACGAGCATTGTAAGCAAGCGAATGCGATTCAGCGACCGACCCGATAAGGAACGCTGAATTCGGCAAGAACGCAAAATGGATAAACTGCGCAGGCAGTTTCAAGAAAGGCACGCGTCCGCAGACTGCACGCTTGGCTGTGAAAAAGAATGCGGAGCTCCAGACGCGAAAGGCCCAGACGCAAAAGCCCCAGGAAAGCCAAGCGGCACTCGCGTCGGATAAAATCGGTTCTTTGACCCGAAATGCCAGGACCTTTTGCGAACGACTTAGAGGGCCCAGCCGTCGCAAAGGCTGGACCGATCGCCGCGGAAGGGCTTAGGAACGCAAACGATCATAGCCCGTAATGCCCCAGTAACGACCACGGCAACTAGGCGGCGTCGCTGCGTCGCATCTGCTGATAAGCCAGCAAAATTTCGTACAAATCCGACGTCACGCGTACGGGCTCGTCACCGAAATCGTTTAGCCAAACTCGATCGGTTTGGTAGGCATCCACCAACAGCGGAACGATTTGGGCAACCGTCAGATTAATCTCGGGTTCAGTACGGCGGGATTTTTCATTTCCTGGTTTAAAAACCTTGAGACGACTTGAACTCATGTTATTGCTCATCCATCTGTGCTGTGAGTCGTGGGGCAACAAAGCAAATACGCTTTTAACGACTCGTTGCCAAGGGATAAAATCAAGCATCGCATCCATGCGACCCCACTCCTACACACGTGCAGGAGGATCCCGTCTACGAACCTATCGGATGTGTCGATGGTCCGCCTTAAGCCGAATTGGAGAAATATTCCGATTATGCCGAAACGATTTCAGGGACTTCAAATCCTTTGCGATAAGTTCTTTTCAGCATTGCATTTGCAGCTTCGGAACCGTTGCCAACAAAACGCTCGGTCTTCGGATCATGCGTCAGCACTGCCGACGCCGACAGGCTATCGGCGTTCACACCAAACGGTTTCAGCTGGGATTCCATCTGCTCGACTAAGCGAGACCAGCCAGCGACGTCGCTCGCATTTGCCAAAGCTCCGGAATCGTACGAACGCCCTACCTGGAAAGCGACATTCGCTAGGTTGCACCACCCGGTACTGTTGTGCCCCTCTTCAATCGACACGTTTAGGTTCGAGGGATCCCTCGCCAAGACCGATTCAACAAAGTTCTTAACATGCAGAGGGACGATGTTCCCTCCCTTGAACGTCCGAATCACTTTCCCATCCTTGTCGTAGGCTTTGCCGGCCTGCCGCTGACCACAGTAATAGCCTCCTTCACACACGACGACATAGCCGCTTCCAGGGTTTTTGACTCGCGGATGGATGGGGCAATTCCAGCTCCCCTTTCCGTCGGGCTGATCGGCAAGATTACTAAGTGCCATCAGGGTCGGGAATGAATCGGTTTCTAACACGGCGTAATGGACGTTCGGGGTATTCCCACCGTCGTTCCAGGCGACGCGTCCGCCAGCCGCCACGATTCGGCTGGGGGTACTGACAGAATCTTGATAGGCGACGTTGCGGATATCATCCAGGATGTGGACACCCCAATTGCCCATTTCGCCACTTCCCGTATTAAAATCCCAGTGCCAATCGTAATGGAGATTATCTCGGTACATCGCCTGTTCTGCAGCCGGTCCAAGCCAGAGGTTGTAGTCGACTTCTGCGGGGGGTGTCAGCGGGGTCGCACGGCGGCCAATCGCTTCGCGCCGGCCAAGTCGATTCGCCTGGACGTACTCGATTTTCCCCAACCCTTTGTCCTGATGTAAAAACTGCTTCGCTTCGGCTTGCATCGGATCGCTTCGCTGTTGCGTTCCGATCGTGCACACCAACCCAGACTTGCGAGCCGCCTCGACAAGCTGACGCCCTTCCCACTGAGTATGGGAAAGAGGTTTTTCAACGTAGACATGCTTGCCAGCCTGCAAGGCCCAGATAGCTGCCAAGCAGTGCCAATGATTACAGGTGGTGATCACGACCGCATCGACATCGTCGGAATCAAATACTTTCCGCATGTCGGCAACAGGGACCGCGTCATGCTTCGCAGCCAATTTATTAGCCCGCCCGGAATCGGGATCGGCGACCATCACCAGACGGACACCGGGGGTCGCGGCAAACGCGGCAGCAACGCCGGTCCCACGCCCTCCTGCACCGACCACTGCGACACGAAGTTCCTCATTGGCAGCAATGGCACGAGTCGCGGGCAACGCGCCGACAACGGCCATCCCCGCGGCAGTGGTACGAATAAAGTTACGGCGATCAGAACGGACGGTGGACATCGGGAAAGCTCCGGTAAAAAAGTCAAAGGCAAGTTTTACTGAAGGCAGAAGGGAAACGGCAGCCGGAATCCTTCCTTCAGATAGAATATGGCTGGACAAGCGACCGCTACTGCGAGCCTGTTGGCAAGATTATAGCCGAAACTGTCAGCGCATAAAAAAAGCCCCCGGATAGTACGTGTCCCAGGGGGGCGGAGGACGACGTGCTGAAAATCCGGGAGCCGGTGGTTTTTCGTTTCGACGATATCAAGTTGCATCCTTGCAACCCTCCGTCGTCGAGCGGAATGCTTATAAGTGTCGCCGATTGATGCCAACAACACGTCCGTGTGCGTTGCCATTGTTAATCGTGTCCGCAGCGCCAAAGCACCCATGCGAGACCGCTTACCATAAGCACATCGCCAGCAGAGTTAAGCCGCTTGGGCTTGCCTCACCGGCGATGAGGGGAACATACGCGGACATTGAATTTCAGGTCAAGACGGCTTTGCAAGATATTCCGTTTTTTTGGAAAGAGCAGGCCGCATTCCCAGTAATCCGGGTACCTGACGGACGAAAGTTTTTTTGGCGTTACGACCCCCAAAAACCTCCGCCGTTAAGCTGGGCAACCTTGAACAACCACTTGATTCCCACCAGCCTGTCTCGCCTTGGTAACCGCCTTCTCAGCTTGACTGCGGATTTCATCAAACGACTCATTGTCGGGAACCCAAGTGATCCCAATGCTTACAGTGATCGGGGATCCTGAACTGGACTGAGTCGCGCTAAAGATACCTTGGCAGATTCGATCTGCACGATCGATAGCGCCCCGCACATCTGCACTTGGCATATAGACCATCAAGTCTCCGTTTGCCGATTTCCCAACATGGTCCAAAGAACGCACAGTCGCTCTTGTCACACGAAGGATATGAGGATGATTGGCAGCCTTGGTGGGCTCTTGATCGCAACTGATAAGGATCACAAAAAGGTCCACGCTGACGTGCTGCAGTCGAGCCTTTAGTTCACTGAACATTTCCCGCATTTTCGGTTCTGCAGGGATTCTGGTAACCGCATTTGGAGCCCCTTCCGTACTGACAATGGCTTGCTCTTTTGTTTTCAGTGAAACCGACAACCGCTGTGAATTTTCGCTAGCGGGCTCGGTTTTCAATTGACCGATGGGGCGAGGTTTATTGCCATCCATCCAGTGCCCTCGATCGCGACCGGTCTGCTTGGAATGGTACAACGCCGAATCGGCCCGTTTGATCCAGCCATTTCTTTCTTCGCCAGGATTCCACTTAGCTAGCCCCATCGACGCTCGCACGGCCAAGTCCTGTCCCTCAAAGTGAATGGACCGCGTACCGATCAGACATCGCGTCTCCTCTGCGATCTTCTGGCATTCCTCGTAACTCTTTCCGGTGAAGACCGCGGCGAATTCTTCGCCACCGTAGCGGGCCACAAAGGCAACGTCCGAAAGCCGAACACTCAAGATTGTGGAAACGCGTCGCAGCACTTCGTCACCGGCAAGATGGCCATGGTTGTCATTGAAGGATTTAAATTTATCGACATCCAGGATCATCAACACACAATTCTCGATCGAACCGTTGCTCTGACATTTTTCGATGTAGGCATCAAAGGCGCGGCGGTTGTGGAGCTTAGTCAGCGCGTCGGTCGCGGCCTTGGCTTCGGCCGATTGAATTTGCGAAGCTTGTTTCTGAATCCGCTCCTGGGCCATGTTCAACCGAATTTGCATTTCTTCATTGGCACGAACCAGCTGGTTGACCGCCTCCAGGATCGTATCGGAGTCGAGCAGGTTTTGATTTCCCGACAGAACCCGACTTGCATGCTGGACTTTTGACTGATGTTCATCGACATCCGCGGCGACCCGCATCGAAACCTGGCGTAATTGTTCAGCGACCCGCTTCAGTTTGCTTTGGTCCTGAGCAATTTTCGCCGCGCCGTCCAGTTCGGCCCCTGGCTCCGCTTCGACCGTATCCGCGGCCGAATGGTGAGTGATTCCTCGCAAGTAGCAGCCTGCAAGCAGGCCACCAAATCCACAACTGAGGGCGACGAAAAATTCAAACACAGGAAATCCTTGATTCGCTAACTTAAAAACTTACTGGACTACGGAGCTTTTTCCTGTGTGTATGTAGGCCGGTGGATTCCGGAGTCAATGAAGTTTTGAGAAAATCGGCTGTTCGGCAACCAGCGAAGATTAGCGTTTTAGCGATTCTAGGGCTGAGGAACGCTAAGACGGCTTCGGATGCCCTAGCCATGCCCTGCCCCTTCCGTCAAAATACTCCAGCAGCCGGTCCCGCAGCGGGGCCCTATTGTGTCTATTGAGTGTGAAACCAACGGAAAAGCCATGAGCCTTATTGAATCGATCCACGCCCGCCAAATCCTTGATAGCCGCGGCAACCCGACCATTGAATGCGAAGTCGCCCTAATCGACGGCAGCTTTGGACGAGCCGCAGTCCCTAGCGGTGCGAGCACCGGAGCCCACGAAGCATGGGAACTTCGCGACGGAGACAAAAGCGTCTACATGGGCAAGGGAGTCCTGACGGCAATCGGTAACGTCAATGACGTGATTGCCAACGCCCTGCAAGGGTATGACGCCCTTGACCAACGGGGTGTTGACCTGGCGATGATAGAACTAGATGGAACGCCAAACAAAAAGAAACTGGGGGCAAATGCCATCCTAGGTGTCTCGCTGGCAACCGCACGCGCCGCCGCCAACTACACCCAACAACCGCTCTACCGCTACATGGGTGGCGTCGGTGCCCATCTGCTGCCCGCCCCGATGATGAACATCGTCAACGGTGGTGAACACGCCGACAATTCGGTCGATGTCCAAGAATTCATGGTAATGCCTCTCGGTTTCGAACGCTTTAGCGATGCTTTGCGTGCCGGAACGGAAATCTTCCACAACCTGAAAAAGGTTCTGTCGGACAAAGGCTTGAACACCGCTGTCGGCGACGAAGGTGGGTTCGCACCCGACCTTGGTAGCAACCAGGAAGCGTTGGACCTGATCCTGACCGCAATCGAAAACGCTGGCTACAAGCCCGGCGAACAAGTCTCGATCGCGTTGGACGTGGCCTCGACCGAATTCTACAACAGCGAAAAAGGGACCTACAAAATCGATGGCAAAGACCTGTCAGGCGATGAAATGGTCGATTTCCTCGCTGACTGGTGTGCGAAATACCCCATCTGCAGCATCGAAGATGGATGTGCAGAAGACGACTGGGACAGCTGGAAGAAACTGACTCAGAAACTGGGTGATAAAGTCCAACTTGTTGGGGACGACCTGTTTGTCACCAACGTCGAACGCCTGCAACGAGGCATCGATGAAGGAATTGCCAACAGCATCCTGATCAAGGTCAATCAAATCGGAACCCTTTCCGAAACGATCGACGCGATTCAATTGGCTGGACGCAATAACTACACCAGCATCAGCAGCCACCGAAGCGGTGAAACGGAAGATTCGACGATCGCCGACCTAGCCGTGGCACTTTCGACCGGTCAGATCAAAACCGGTTCAGCAAGCCGCAGCGACCGGATGGCAAAGTACAACCAGTTGCTTCGCATCGAAGAAGAACTGGGGAACGGTGCACGCTACGCTGGGCCACTCTTCCCAACCAAGTAGCCGGTACCCGAAACCAGACCGCCCGCAGGTTTTGACAACCACTTCCTGCCGGCGATGGCACAATACCAACCTCAGGATCCGCCATGACCAAATTGTTAGCAGAGCAGCCCGTTTTGTTAGCGATTGTGTTGGCAGTGCTTGGGGTTGGTTGCCTGTACGGTTGGCTGCAGTCAGGTAAACGAGCAGCGTTGCTGGCCGGAGCCCTTTTTTTTGTTCTGATTCCGCTCGGCTTTTGGATCGCCGCTAACTGGGAAACCGACCGTGAGCGAATCACGGCTCTGGTCTACGAGACCGCCCTCGCGGTGGAGCAAAATGATGCGGACAAAGTCGCCGCAGTGATCGCTCCCGAACTGGAAGAGATCCGGAGGCTGGCGACATCCGAAATGTCGAACTACGAATTCAAACGCGCCCAAGTCGGACAGATTCGGTCGCTGGTATTTAACCAAAACGCAGTCCCCCTCGAAGCTCAAGTGGATATCACGGCAAACGTGACGGTCCGCGCCCGCAGCGGCGCCTTCGGAGAACAAGAGGTCTCACGCCGCTTGATTCTCCGGTTTCAGAAAAGAGACGACCGCTGGCTTGTGGTCGACTACACCCACCTTCCTGTCATCGGTGGCCCGGATGGTTTTTCACCGCATACCGATCTGACCAAATCCTATCGCGACTTCTAAGGACCATTCGTATGTTTATCACCCTGGATGGCATCGATGGCGGAGGCAAATCGACTCAGATCGGTTTACTGAAGGATTGGCTTCTCCCGTCCGGACCGGTCGTCTCGGTGCGCGACCCTGGCAGCACGGCCCCTGGCGAAGCGATCCGCGGATTACTGCTCGATTCCGATCTAGAAATGCATCGAAGGACCGAAGCGCTCCTCTATATGGCGGCCCGCAGCCAATTGGTGGAAGAACGCATTCGCCCCGCTCTCGAGAATCAAGCGACCGTATTAAGTGACCGATTCCTGTTGGCAAACGTTGTCTACCAGAGCGTCGGCGGGAATGAATCGGTCGAGCGATTATGGGACCTAGGACAACTTGCCACCGATGGGCTACAGCCCGACTTGACCATTCTGCTGGACCTGCCTGCCGAACTCGCGATCACGCGACTAAAGGGACCGGCGGACCGCATGGAATCTCGCGGCGTGGAATACCTGGAAAAGGTTCGGCAAGCTTTCCTTAGCCAACTCTCACGCAGCGGGCCCCATCACGTCATCGTGGATGCCACCCAGTCGATTCAGGCGATGCACAACGATATCATCGAAGCGGTTCAATCCTTGAAACGCACTATGGCAAAGGAATAAGGCAGGATGGACTGGACCCAACTACTTGGACACCAACAGCAACGTGAGTGGTTTATCACAGCCATTGCTAAAAAACGGCTGGGGGGCGCTTTCTTATTCGTTGGCCCTGCAGGTGTCGGCAAGCGGACGTTTGCGAAACTTCTGGCCAAGACCCTGCTGTGTGAAAATCACTCCGCTGCCGACTTTAATCCGTGCGGAGTCTGCGAAGGGTGTGCACAGGTCGAAGCCGAAACCCACCCCGATTTATTGCAGGTTGCCAAACCGGCAGATCGAGCGATGATTCCGGTGGAACTTTTGATTGGCCCACGCGATGCGCGGATGCAGTCAGGACTCTGCCATGACATCTACCTGCGTCCTTTCCGCGGACGTCGCCGAGTTGGGATCATTCAAGACGCTGATTTTCTCAGCATCGAATCCGCAAACAGCATGCTGAAGACGCTGGAAGAACCGCCAGCTGCGGCAGTTCTAATTCTGATTGGAACCAGCCCCCAAAGGCAATTGCCAACCATTCGCTCGCGTTGCCGGACCATTCGCTTCGCAACACCCCGAGGCGAAGATGCATTGCAATTGCTGAAAATACACGGGGTCACGGTAGAAAACGTCGCGGAAGCGGAACATGCGATCGCTTTGGCCGGAGGCGACATTCATCAAGCCGTCGCTTTGTTGCAACCCGATTCAGGAACCTTTCAGTCGGGGCTGAAAACGTCGCTCGAGCGACACCCAATCGATGGCATCCGCCTAGCTCGGAGCGTTTCGACCTACGTCGACGAAGCCGGCAAGGACGCTCCCGCACGACGAACGCGACTGCGAGAAGTCTTCGGAGTTGCCGTGCAGTTTTTCCGTCGGGCCCTACGCGCAGGAGCCGCCAACGAACAGCCAACCGATAGGATCCTGTACCGCCTAAATCGCTCGCTAGATGCCCTAAACGAAATCGAACGCAACGCAAACCAAGCCACCCTCATCGAAACCTGGGCCGTCGATATCCAAAGAGGCACCAACCTTCCAGGAACCTTGTAGTAGGAAGCGGTGGCAACCGAGCGGATACAGCAAAACGTTGGTTGCAAACCAGACAGCGATTGTCGCCTTTCGCTCCGCAAAAGAACGCCTCCCAAAGCTACTTTCGCGGGGGACGTAAAATTTATGAATGAAGGGTTTACAGCAGTTGACGAGTCTACATAGGGCCGAGTGAACACGTAGCCCGGAGGGCGGCAGATACTTGCCGGCGGCGCAAGCCGCCGGAGTGGGTATCGCGAAAAGGAAAGCCCAGCGGGCGACAGAACCACCTTTGTCTGTCGCCCGCTGGGCTTTCATGCGCAAGCAAACTAGGTTTCCGTTGGCTTACCGGGCTGTTGATTTATTCTCTTTTCCACTTAGTGATTTTGGCGTTTTGCGATAGACTTTTGGCTTCTCTTTTCGAGCATTCTATGGGTTTTGCGAAACGACCACTGGACCGGCAGCAGGCGATCCTTTTTCCTGAGCGTCTTGATGAAGCCATCCCGCGCGATCATAGCGTACGGTTGCTCGACGACTTACTCGGCCGAATCAATTGGAGTCCCTGGACCCGGCGTTACAAACTGCAGAGAGGGCGGCCGCCGATCCATCCCCGAATCGTCGCTTCGGTCATTCTCTACGGGATCCTCCGTCGCACTCATTCCTCCCGAGACCTCGAAGAAGCGATCACTGTGCGCTTGGATTTTCGTTGGCTCGCTCACGGCACCAATCTCGATCACACCACGATCTGCAACTTTCGCGTTGACAATCAAGAGCCGCTCAAAGATCTCTTCACTCAGATCGTCCTGATCGCTCGGCAAATGGGGCACCTGCCGCTGGCTGCCCTAGGCTTTGATGGGACCCGAATGCGAGCGAATAATCGACGCACTGGAACTCGCACCCCCGAACGACTGCGGCAGCAACAGCAAGAACTTGCTGAACTCTATGACAAGGCTGAAGAACAGGCTCGTCAAACCGACGCCCAGCAGACAGAAATGTATGGCGAGCGGTGCCGAGGTCGTTTGCCTGAGTCGCTTCGGGACATCGCTGCCCGCAAGGCAAAGGTCGACGCGGCGGTCGCTGAACTCGATGAGATCAAAGCTCGAGGACTTAAAGAGCCAGCCCGGCTGCCCATTACCGATCCACAAAGCCGAGTCGCTCCGAACAAAGAGGGCGGCTTTGCTCCCAATTACACGCCCACCGCCACGGTCGATATTGACAGCGGGATCGTGGTCGATGCCGACGTCGTCTTCGGGCACCATGAAGACCGTGACATGCTTCAGTCGATCGACGCGGTGCAGGAAAGGTTCGGTCTCCCAGCTCCGATCGATGAGGTGCTTGCTGATGGCTTAATGAGCAGCGGAGAGAATATCGTCGGCTGCAAAGAGCGAGGCGTGAACTTGTTCTCACCGATCAGCTTAAACAAGGCTCAAGATAACCCAGCAATTCGCGAGGACTTGAGCCAACCGGTGCCGAACGAAGAGCACGACAAATTGCCCACTAGGACGGTTCGCGTGGGGGGCAAGAAAGTTGTCAAGTTAGACAAAGAAGCGTTCGTGTTCGTGCCCGCAGAGGATCTCTATCGCTGTCCGCAGGGCGAAGTTTTATCTCGTACTGGTCAGACGACGGAAACCGAAAACGGCCGCCAAGTGATTCGGCACCACTACCAATCCGACGCCCCGTCGTGCAGCGGTTGCCTGTTGTTGGAACAATGCGTCGACGCAAAAACTGGCCGCCGCAAGATTCGTCACACAGAGCACGAAGCCGATCGGATCGAGCATGCCGAAAAGATGGCCGAGGAGTCATCACAGGAAAAATATGCTCGCCGCCGTCATCCGGGTGAGCGTCCTTTCGCAGTGATCAAGCAACACCTCGGGATCCGTCAATTCTCGGTGCGAGGTCGCTCCAAGGTGCGTCAGCAATGGCATTGGCTGACCACCGCGTTGAACCTAGACCTCTTGATGGCACTCATCCAAAGCAACCCCGATCCGCCGCTGGCGTGTCCGGCATCGTAGCCCATTTTTCCCGTCCGTCATTCTTCCAACCCGCGTCGCTCTCTCCCTAGAATCGCTGCGCAGTCAGCGAACGTGGGGGAAAGGGGGAAGGCTGTCAGAAACTCCATTCGACATGAATAAATCAACAGCCCGTTACGCCAACGGCAAGTATCTGCCGCCCGCTGGGCTAAAACCACTGCACTCGACTCGGATGGGCAAGGTTGAAATCGTCACCTATAAATCCCCCCCGAGCGAAAGGCGACAACCACTAAAACCACAGCTCGCAAAACGACGGCCCCAAAATCGCTCTCGTATGCGTGCCTGTTAAACCGACATCGGAGGACGGCTCGATTCTTTTGCCACTATGCGAAATAGGTATCGCTTGTAACCGTCTTGATTCCAGGCAACTGATTGCGAAGCGAGTTTGGGTTCATTGCGAACCTTGGGTTGATCTCGACCTGCACCCCTTCTGCGACTTCGATGCCAGCCGCCGCTAGATCGCGGATCGCTTGCCTGCAGATCGCTTGCTTGGCCAGGTCCGGCGTGTCGGCGGGAGCTCCATCGGCATTCTTTACTGGCGCAAAAATGTCTTCAGGTAACCCTTCAACGACAAACGCATTCTTGGCTTGCGGCAGCAGATCAAAAATGAAACGTTCAAACTTCGTTGCGTTTGGCTCGCCCGGTTCAATCAAATTGCCGCTAGTATCAAGATGGGGAACCTTCTTATTCGCCCGATGAAATGGGAGCGCGTCCGCTTGATCACTGACTCGATCTAGAAACGGAATATCAAACACATGGACGGCGATACTTCCCGCCCATAATTTCAACTCGCCCGCGTCATTGGTTTGCACGGCTGCCGATTCTGGCAGATCACTGTATTCGATGATTTGAACTCGGCCATCTGCCAGAACCACGTTCCCCACTTTTTCAAGTGGATATCGCTTCCGGACAACCTGAGTCGTTAACTCGCTCTCGGCCGCGATGTGATGGCCGATCAATTTTGGTTCGCACAAATCGACAAGCGGATTATCGACTTGTCCATAACTTAGGTACCGAACACCACGACGCTTCGCGTCCTCTAAGCAACCCGATTTTTTCAATGCGGCGACCGTCCCACCATGTCCATCAGGACTGAGGGCAATTTCGCCTGGGGAAGCAAGCAGAACATTCCCGGACTGTGCGTCGACCGCAGGCATCGTTCCCTGGCAAAAGACATGGACATCATCTGGCGAGAGGCCCAACCACTGATTCGTTTCCCAGTACTCCACCGTCGCTTCGTGGGTTGCGGGGCTGGTCATCAGGTACAGCGGAATTGAAACGCCGTATGCGTCTCCGATTGCCAACAGACGGTCGGCAAAGATCTGAAACAAGGTCCGATTGGAAAGCGGTCCCAGCGGGTACATTCCCTTGGGGAGGTCAAACCCCAGACGCGTCCCCTGCCCTCCCGCAACGATGATCGCAGCCACTTCGCCAGCGGCGATGGCCTGCTCGCCCAGCTTAATCGCCTGCTCGGTTGACCACGACGCGCCGGTCCCATCCGCGTTCACAGCAGGTGGCGTTTCACTTCGAGCCGCCAACGCACCGAAATCGATTCCCTCCGTTTGATCGGCGACCAACTGCGAAAGCTCCGCGAAATCGATTGCCTCGATCTGAGCCTGCAGCGATTCCTTTTCGGACGCCGAAAGCTGCTCCCAAAACTGCAGCAGATGCGACTGAGAATAGGGCTTCAGGCGATTCTGTAGACTCTGAAAAACGTCGGTACTCGATGCGGACATGATCGACAAACGGCCTAAGTGGAAACAAAAGAAGCAAGAGACAAATCGGTGTGTAATAGGGTAAAGCGTAACCCCCTCATCGTTCAACACCTCCCGATGAAGTGTGGAACGCGTCGCGATACGATTTCTAACCTTGGCGTTTCGTCGCCTGCAAAATCGTAAATAGGGAAAGAGGCGAAGATTTTCGCTGCACTCGGATGTCCAACGGCAGGTCCCCCACGACATCCTCTACACCTACTTTGGTTCTCCAACCTAAATGCCGCGTTAAAGGGTCTGCCTGGTCGATCACTTTGGCCAACCATGGCGTTTCGCTCCGCAAATGATTGATGATCAGCACCTTGCCGCCAGGCTTTAGAACTCGAGTCACCTCGGACATCATTTTTAACGGGTTCGCCACGACACTCAGGACATGAAACGTGGTGATGAAATCGAACGTTTGATCGGGAAAAGTCAATTCTTCCGCGTTCATCGCTTCCACATGGATATGCTTCCAGCCTTCTCGTTCGATTTTTTGCCGTGCCTGGTCCAGCATCCCATTGGAAAGATCGATTCCGACAACTTCCGCGTGCTGGGGATACGCGGACATCGAAATCCCTGTCCCTATCCCAACTTCTAGAACCTTTGCCCTCGCGGGAATGTGCAGTTTCTCGATCGATCGCAGAATGCGTTTCTGCAGAAGCAACGGCCAGACCGCCTCGTAAGCGGGCGTGAACTTGCTGTAGAAATGACTTCTTTCAGGGTTCGCCTTCCTGACCAGTTTCCCCTTCGGGTGGCCATTCGGCACCGAATATTCTTGCGCAGAATTTTGACTTCCGTCCATCGTTGTCTTCATAGGTGTCAAAATTCCTCAGAACCAAGCAACCCCACCGTCGCTATTCCGGTCCTAGCGGTACCATTGTCTCAGTTAAAAGCCTCCAACTTTTTAGAACATTTGCGAACCGCTGACAATTGTCGTGCGTGCTGTCCGTTCTCAGATATTCGTTGGAGACTCCAATCCTTGATATCGAGGGCGCCTAATTGCCCGAAGCTGCCGGCGGTTCCTCGGCCTGCAGAGCATGCGAAAGTTCCGAAGCCTTCAACCAGCCGGCTTTTACCAGCAGGTGCTTCAGCGGGAAACTAAACGCGTACCAGCAAAGTGCCAGCGGCAACGCCAGTTCATTAAACAGGAAAATCCCCCCGATCGCAAAAAGGGCTTTGCCGATTTGGTGCGGTGCCTTACGCCCCCGCAACCATTGTTGCACGAGGTGAGGGTAATGGAACCGAGAAACCATCAGGTAGGCCAATCCGAGCGCAACCAACGGAATCAGGTACTGAAAGACCGTCAAAGCGATCGAAGCAATAGATTGGACTCGTTCCGGATATTCGGGAGAAGTCAGAGATGCCAAATGGGGAATGGAAATCACGAAAGCTGCGATGGTTCCGGCCGCCGCAGGACTTGGCAAACCTTCAAAACCATCATGCGCATCGTCTTCTTCGGTTTCGACATTAAATCTTGCCAGCCGCATCAGCACACAAAGCGTGAACACGACTCCAATCGCCCAGGTCAAGCGGTTTGGCAACAAAGCGCTATACCGCCAAAGAATCACCGCCGGTGCGGCACCAAAGGTGATCGCATCGCACAAACTATCCAGTTCGGCACCAAACTGGCTGGATTGATTGGTCATCCGGGCAGCCGAGCCATCCAAGGCATCGAAAATCATCCCGACAAAAATCAGGATCCCCGCCACAAACAACTTTTGCTCGATTTCCCATGGCAGATTCACACTGACGGCCACCGCGATGGAGGCCATCCCGCAAACGCCATTACCAAGCGTCAACATGGTCGGCAGAACCGCCAGCATCAGTCGCGGGGATCTTCTCCGACTGCCCAATCCGCGGCGTCGGGGCCAAATTCGTCGTTTCAGTTCACTCACGTGGTTTCTTTCGGGTCGATCGCATTGGATGCCAATCCCCTTTCATGGACTCCGCCAGTAAAACAATCATTATAGGCAAAGAGTCGAATACGCTGGGAGCGGGTACAAAGGATATTACGCCAGAATGACCGGTACGCCACCGGTTTGCCAAGATCCTCCAAACGTTTTTTGTCAAACAAGGAGTCCTGTTCGTTACAGACTGAACCGAATTCGCACTAGATTCCGCTCAATTGGCCCGCGGAGAACCTAGCCGAAGGCCGGGTCGCTATACTTTTCTTCGATCCAACTGCTTATTTGAACAGCATCTCCTATTATCAACTGCCCATGACGCCGCGCTATTTGGTTCCCTTTCACCCGAAGCACGTTCCTCACCACTTTGTCGACATTTTGGTTATCGGGAGCGGATTAGCCGGATTGCGCGCGGCGAATGCGGCGAACCCTCACCAGCGCGTCCTGCTAGTAACCAAAGACAAAATTCGCGAATCCAACAGTAATTACGCCCAGGGCGGGATTGCCGGAGTTCTCGGGCCTGAAGACGATTTCGCCAGCCATGTCTCCGATACGATGATCGCAGGTGCCAATCTGTGCGATGCGGATGTCGTCGAAATGGTGATCCGTGAAGGGCCACGGAGAATCGAAGAATTGATTTCCTGGGGAACCAAATTCGACAAAGGCCTAAACGGCCTTGCCCTCGGGCGCGAAGGCGGACATAGCCATCAAAGAATTGTCCATGCCCATGGCGACGCGACCGGCCGCGAAGTGATGCGGGCGATGGAACAGCACACACGCGATAGCTCGCATAGCGAAATCTGGGAACAAGCTTTTACCCTTGACCTACTAACACACGATGGCCGTTGCCGCGGTGCCGTAATTTCCCGCAACGAAGGGCCGCCAACACTGGTATGGGCCAAGCAGACAATCCTTTGCACCGGTGGTGCTGGGCAGGTCTTTCGCGAATCGACGAATCCCCCTGTCGCAACGGGAGACGGTTTCTCCCTAGCCTACCGTGCCGGGGTGGAGCTCCGGGATATGGAATTTATCCAATTCCATCCAACGGTACTCTACCTAGCCGGATCCTCACGGTCCCTGATCACCGAAGCGATCCGAGGTGAGGGAGCTCATCTGGTTGATATTAATGGGCATCGGTTCATGGCCGAATATGACGAACGCAAGGAACTAGCGCCGCGCGATATCGTCAGCCAATCGATCCTCCGCCAAATGGGTAAAACAAAACACAACTGTGTCTACCTGGACATGTCCCACCTCGATGGCGCTCAGGTAAAAAATCGATTTCCAGGAATCGCAAAAACCTGTGCTGAATTTGGCCTGGACATCGCTACCGATCGAATTCCAGTCCGTCCGGGAGCTCACTACATGGTCGGCGGAGTGACCGTCGATCGCGCCGGTCGCACCAGCCTGCCAGGATTGTGGGCCGCTGGCGAGATCACCAGCAGCGGACTGCATGGCGCGAACCGGTTGGCAAGCAACAGCCTACTAGAAGCGTTGGTCTACGGAGCTCATGCCGGCGAAGGGGCTGCTCGAGCTGCCGCAGAAATGCCAAATTCGCTGGAAGCCCTACCGATTGAAAGCTCACCGAGAAACCAGCCCTCTCAGGCTTTGGACTTAAGCGATATCCAGGCATCACTAAAAAGCTTGATGGGACGATTTGTCGGAGTCCAGCGGACCGGAGAAGACCTACGTGAAGCGATCACCATGATCGATTCATTCTTCGCCTATGTCATGCCTCAGCAATTCCAAACGGAAGAGGGCTGGGAAACGCAGAACATGCTGCAAACTTCGCGAATCATGGCAACCGCCGCTCTTGCTCGCGAAGAATCGCGTGGAGTCCATTACCGGATGGACTTCCCCGCCCCGGATGATGAAAACTGGCGAAGACACTTATCCATCCAGATCGATAGCGGCGGGGGGCACCCCCAGATTTCAACGCGAGTCCCGTGAGCGATCTCGGTTGCCGCTCCCAATGGACGAATCGACGCAAACGAATTTGAATCCCGACAGCGCCAAGTACCACGACCACCTAGTCCATCTTCGTCGGTCGTTTCCGCAACCGATTGCCAGCCCAACCCACGATCGTTGGCTTGCGTCAGAGATCATCGGTGCACTCACCCGAATCGAATCCATGAAGTCGGATCGCCCGACTTTAGGAGACCGTACGCAAGGTGATTTCTCGCATGCTTCCGCCGCCCGGATGCCTGAAGATTCCAGCACAATCCCAGAAGTTTTCGAAGTCCTCGTCAACTACCTTTCCGGGATGTTCCTCTGGGGCCATCCCCAGACTCAGTCCAATGTGATTCCCCCACCCTCGATCCCCGCGATCCTTGGGACGCTGCTGACCACAATCCATAATCCCAATCTGTGCAGCGAAGAAGGGAGCCAAGGCGTTGCCCTAGCAGAAGCGGAGGTGATCAGCATGACCGCCGCTTTGATGGGATATGACCCCGAACAATCTGACGGCGTGTTCACGTTCGGTGGGACCGGAACGCTGCTGTATGCCATCCGTATCGGGATTGAAAAATCGTGCCCAGGGACGGCACAACACGGGATCACCGATCGTCCGGTTGTCCTCTGTTCCGATCGAGCTCACTACGCGACAAAAACTGCCGCCAGTTGGCTTGGTCTAGGGCTGGAGCAAGTGATTGCAATCCCTTCAACCAGCGAACATTCGATGCGACTGGACGCATTGCAACAGACGCTCTGCGACGTCCTGGGCAAAGGTCAAAAGGTCGCAGCCATCATTGCAACGATGGGAACCACCGACGCGTTTGGAATCGATCCTCTCGAGGAAATTCGCAAGGTTCGTGATCAAGTTGCGAAGCGGTTCCATTTGCCTTACCTCCCGCATTTACATGCCGATGCCGTAATCGGATGGGCGTGGTCGGTGTTTGCAGATTACGACTTTGAAACGAACCCTCTCGGTTTTCCCGAAAAAACTCTAGACGCGCTGACACAGACCAACCACCGCGTGCGGCACCTAGGACAAGCCGATTCAATCGGCGTCGACTACCACAAGACAGGATTCGCATCGTACGTTTCCAGTGCGATATTCACCAAAGAACGCAAAGACCTACAACGAATTTCCCGCGACGCAACATTAAGTCCCTATCTGTTCCAGACGGGCGATTACAACCCGGGCCGATTTACGCTGGAAACCTCGCGATCGGGAAGTGGCCCGATGTCCGCGATCGGCAGCCTTCGCTTGCTAGGCAAGACAGGATTGAGATGTTTACTAGGTCACTTAGTCACGGTCGCCGCCGACCTCCGTGACCAGCTTTCAACACATCCCTCGATCGTCGTGGTGAACCGGCAGAACCATGGACCGGTAACTCTATTCCGCGTCTACCCGGATGGAATTGAAAAGACAGAAACGGAAATTCAGGAACGGAACAACCGCAATCACACGGCAGTGCTCCGCAAACACAATGAATACAACCGACAAATTTTCCATCAGCTGCGAAGCAATGCACTGCAAGGCGAAGGAACGATTCTAAGCATGACCGACTGCTACAGAGAGTCGGAAAATGGAGAACCGATCGTCGCCCTAAAATCCTACATCATGAGCCCCTTCTCGGATTCACGATCGATCGAAACTTTAGTCAACTCAATCGACCAGGCAAGGCAAGCCATCGCCACATAAATCAATCAAGAAATCCCATCCGCAACGATCAACTCCAAAGAAGCAAGGTTCCAACAGCGTCAACAACAAGGAAAAAAACCACAAAGAGCAAACCCTCTCCATGTCTCCATGTCTCCATGTCTCCATGTCTCCATGTCTCCATGTCTCCATGTCTCCATGTCTCCATGTCTCCATGTCTCCATGTCTCCATGTCTCCATGTCTCCATGTCTCCATGTCTCCTTGTCTCCTTGTCTCCATGTCTCCTTGTCTCCCCAGCCAAACAGCTAGCCCCAGTTCCAGTTCCCAAAAACCCTTCCCGGCAACCGCAAGCTAGCGTCCAAACAGCCGTGAAAACCTACCGACCTGCAACGCGTTGAGTGCCGGCAAACGGGTTCGATTGAATGTCGCCGATGACGAAGTCCGGATGATCGACCGCGTTCACTGGAATCACTTCCGAATCCTCGACAGGCTCGACGACAGGCGAAACGGTGCAGAATGGGTTTGGCAAGGAACGCGGAGTGAACTGCGCATCCTGGCGACCACGATAATTTTCTGCTGGCATCACCATTGGCGGTGCAGCGAAAGGGCTCATCCCATAAGGACGAGCATGCCGCGTGGAATAATAAACGGGCGGATGTACCGAAAAGTACGGCGGAGTGCGAACATTTCCATTGGAAGGGAACGTGTACGGGTTAAAGAAACCCAGGTTGCCATACGAATACGGCGCGGGACTACCAGCTTCGGCGGACGAACCGCACACCGCGGTGGCAGCCAAGGCAAATAGAGCGGTCATGCAAAGCGACTTCATGATGTTGATCTCGCAGGAGGCGGGAGCGGGGAGTTACAATAGACGTTTTAACGTTTTCGCGATTGTCAAAATTTCGCGGACAATTTTTACCCTAGTCTCGTTCCAATGCCCATTCAATCGTTGCCGCACCACAAATCGGTAGGTTCTGATACCGATCGTAACGATTATAACGGTCCTCTCAAGATCTGTTGCACGATCCACTCCTTGGCTGGCGGGGGGGCAGAACGGGTTATGGCGGGTTTAACGGGCCACCTGGCGGACCGAAACCACCAAGTTTGCCTACTGACTCTGGATGATGGGTCTGCGGATCGGCACCTTGTCGACCCCCGAGTCGAACGGAATTGCCTCCGGCTGATGCGGGTCAGCACCTCGCCCCTTGATGCCATCCGCAATACACGGCGACGAATCACGGCCCTCCGCAGTGCAATCGCAGCACAGCAACCCGATGTCGTGCTCAGTTTTTGCGATCGCATGAACATCCTGACGCTGATCGCCGCCAAACCGCTATCGATCCCGGTGGTCGCCGCCGAACGGAACGATCCCAAAGAACAAAAATTAGGGACGGTTTGGGAAACCATGCGCCGCTGGAGCTATCGCTCGGCGGCAAGACTAATCGCCCTAACCGAACGCAATGCCGAAAGCATGCAATCCTGGAACCGGCACCCTATCGAAGTCATCCCTTCGGCGATCGACGCTATCCCCGCCGTCAGTAAAGAATCCAGCCCTGGGGAAACTTCCACACCCCCCGGATCGACAAAGCGACGAACGATCCTTGGCGTCGGACGCTTGGTCGATCAAAAAGGATTCGACCGTTTAATCAAAGCCTTTCTGCAACATGCGGAATCGAATCCAGAATGGGACTTGGTCATCGCCGGAGAAGGGCCTGATCGAATCGAACTAGAAAACCTTTATTCAGACAGCCCCCATCGCCACCGCATCCGGATGCCTGGATGGCAACGCCCCATCGAACCGCTTTACCAACAAGCGGACGTTTTTGCATTGCCAAGTCGCTACGAAGGGTTTCCGTCGGCATTGCTAGAGGCGATGTCCGCGGGGCTCCCCGCGATTGCTATCGATTGCCCCACCGGACCGCGTGAAATCATCCAGGATGGAGTGGATGGCATGCTGGTCAACGCCGAGACATTTTCCGAAGGTCTCGCACAATTAATGAAGGCTCCCGACAAACGTCAGGAACTGGGGAATGCCGCTCGAAACGTTGTAAAACGCTACGGCTGGCCAGCGATGGTCGATCGCTATGAGGAAGTCCTCTACTCGGCGTCGCATGGAGACCGCAAAAATTGAACTTGCGATTTTGAAGGCCTCTTCGTAGCATCGCCAAAAACCTCTAATCCAGAAGGCCGGCACCGTGCACAAGGTATTCTTCCACCGCACTTCCATCTCTCGGCAATCTAGTATCTCTGGGCAGTCTCGCATGGACATGTCGCCGAACTTTGTTGCTGGTTACGT